>CAYLIG010000004.1:189279-227730 GCA_964383635.1 uncultured Christensenella sp.
TCTACTTCATGGCGGTGAACGACAACTACGACCCGGCGTTCGGAAGCGCGAAGGTGACGATCACGCCGCGCACGATCATACTCACCGGCGCGACGGACAGCCAGGTCTACGACGGGACGGCGCTGACGAACAGCGACGTGACGATCGGCGGCAACGGCTTCCTGAACGCAGCCGAAGGATATGCGACAATGCCCACGGCGACGGGTACGATCACGGTCGTCGGGACGGCGTCGAACCCGGTGAGCGGCGGCGCGCTGAATGACGACACGCAGGCGAGCGACTATACGATCACGAAGGTTCCGGGCACGCTGGAGGTAACGAAAGCGACGCTGACCGTGAAAGCGGACGATAAGCAGATCACGTATCCGAATAACCGCCCGGCGGAGAGTACGCTGACGTATACGTACGTGAGCGGGCTGGTCGGGAGCGAAACGCCCGCCTACGCCGGCGCGCTGGGGTATGATTCAACCGTGCTGCCGGCGACGGAGCCGTACATGCCGGGTACGTACGCGGATGCGATCGTAGCGGGCGGACTGGAACTGAGAAACGGCACGAACGGATTCGTGGCGGCGAACTACGATCTGGTGGTGGAGCCGGGCGACCTGAAGGTGGTCAACGGCGAATTCAGCGTGGACCTGCCGGACGGGAGCTGGACCTACAACGGCGACCCGCACGGGACGACGGTGACGGGAACGCAGGACGGCGACACCATCGAATACTTCATCTATCAAGACGGCGGCTGGGTCAGCACAGGCACGACGCCGCCGACGGTGACGGATGTCGCGGACGGCCCGCTGAGCGTGAAGGTGGTCGTGACGCGTCCGGGCTACGGACCGGCGGAAGACGAAGCGACCCTGACGATCAATCCGGCGACAATGAACGTGACGGCAACGGGATACTCCGACAAGTACGACGGGGATCCGCACTCGATCACGGTGACGCCGGCGGTGACGGACGGCACGACAATCGAATACAGCACGGACGGCACGAACTACACGGCGACGAACCCGACGGCGACGGACTACACGGCGGGTACGACGGTGTACTACCGCGTGACGAATCCGAACTACCAGCCGGTGCTCGGCAATAAGACGATCGAGATCGACAAGCGAACGGTCACGGTGCAGACGGGCAGCGACAGCAAGACATATGACGGAGACGCGCTGACGAACGGCGATGTGACGCCGGGCGGCGACGGATTCGTGGACGGCGAAGGCTTCGACGAGGCGTATACGACGGGCACGATCACGGATGTGGGAAGCACGGCGAACACGTTCTATTACACGCTGCTTAGCGGCACGAAGGCGACGAACTACACGATCGACGTGACGGAAGGCACGCTGCGGGTGACGCCGTCGCCGGACCTGACGGTGAGCGCTGCGGACGTGACGAAGATGTACGACGGCAACGCGTACGGCGTGACGGCGGGAGCGAATTTCCCGGCCGGGACAACGATCTACTACGGCCTGACAAACAGCCATAACGCGGCGGACTACACGTCGCTGACGAGCCCAACGGCGACGCACGTAAGCGAGAGCACGACGGTCTACTTCATGGCGGTGAACGACAACTACGACCCGGCGTTCGGAAGCGCGAAGGTAACGATCACGCCGCGCGATGTGGTGGTTAACACGTACGGCGCGACAAAACCGTACGATGCAACGCCGCTTACCGCAACAGGATGGAGCTATGACGCTGCGAGCAGCGGTTTTGTCGGCAGCGACGGATTTGCGACCACCGCGACGACGGGCACGATCACCGAGGTCGGCACGGCGCAGAACGGCTTTGACTACACGCTCAGGACCGCGACGGAAGCTGCGGACTATGCCATTTCGGTAACGCCCGGCGTGCTGACGGTGACCCCGCGTATGGTGCTGGTTTCCGCGCTCAACGCGGACAAAAACTACGGCTCCACCGATCCGGCGTTTGGCTATGAGTTCACAACCGGAACGGTGAACGGCGTTATCTACTATGCGCCTCTGGCGGCGGACATTGCGGGCATTACAGTCAATGTAACCCGCAGCGGCAGCGACAGCGCTGTCGGCGAGTATGCGGATGTGCTGGTGCCGGGCGTAAATGCGACGCAGGCAGTGCTGAAGAACTATGCATTCAGCACGGCGACGGCGGACTTCACGATCAATCCGCAGGTAGTCTACAACCTCAACACCACGGACCCGGTGACGGGCTTCCCGGCGACGGAGTGGTTTGACTACGATTCGGACGCAGCGCTTGCAACGTCGGATGGCGTGAAGCGCGTCGGCTTCCGGCTGGTTGGCTGGGAGGATACTCAGACGGGCGAACAGATCTCGCTTGGCGGAACGATTCCGGCGATCGACCGGAACTACTCGCTCAACGCCGTGTGGGAAATCGCCCTGTATGATACGACGTTCGAGTCGGGGACGATGGCAAACGTACTGTATATGCCGAGCAATATTCTGGATAAGCAGTACGACACGCAAATCACCATCGCTGAGCGCAAGCCGTATTACTCCGGCTATGGATTCCTGTACTGGATGACGACGGACATCGACGGCACGGAGACACACTTTGATCCGGGCGATACCTTCACCATGCCGGACAACAACGTAACGCTGACGGCGGTCTGGGAAGTGCGGACGTCCCCGATCTACTACCATCCGAACGGCGCTTCGGGCGGAACCATTGAAGAAGGCCGCTACCCGACCGATTCGGACGTGACGGTTTCCGGCAACCTCTTCTCGAGACCCGGATACCGCTTCATCGGATGGAGCATGAGCGCAACCGGCGCAATTGAACACCAGCCGGGAGATACGTTCACCATGCCGCCGAGGCAGCTGAACTTCTACGCACAGTGGGAGCAGCAGGAGTATACCGTAACGTATATCGTTTCCGGCGGGACGGGAGAATTCGATGGAACGAAGACGTATGCAAGCTACAGCGGTCTGCTCTATGGAGACGCGATGCCGGTGCCCGCGAATCCCACGCTTGACGGGTACACGTTCGATGGTTGGACGACGGTGATTCCGGCGACCGTGCCAGACGGCGATCTTGTGATCTACGGCACGATGACGCTGATCAAGACGCAGCCGGAAGTGTCCCCGACGCCTGCGCCTACGCCTGAACCGATTCCGGATGAGGACACACCGCTGGCCGGCCCGATCTGGGCGCTTCTGAACTTGATTCTCGCAATCGTGACGGCGCTGGCATCGATTCTGATGCTGCTTGGCCTCGCGGGAAAGAAGAAGGAAGAGGAAGACGGTGTTACGGTTCGCGAAACGAAGAAGCATCCTGTGGCGCGTGTGCTCACGCTGCTGCCGGGCATCGGCGGAATTATCGCGTTCATCCTGACGGAGAACATGAAGAACCCGATGGCGATTGTGGACCGCTGGACGCTGCTCATGATCATCATCGCGCTGGTGCAGCTGATTCTGGTTCTGTTCGGCGCAAAGAAGAAAAAGAAGCCGGACGACGAGATAACCGACGCGCCTTCGACGCTTCAGGCTGAATAACGACAAGTACAATCGACATAACAAATCCGGCATTCCCCGACGAGGAATGCCGGATTTGTATTTTTGGCGGGTACGCGCATGGTTGATTTTCCCTCCGGCCGGGCGGCAAGAATGGCAGGCATGGCGCTCGGGATGGTTACTTTAAAAATCCGGCATATATAATATAAGAGTAAAGTAGCGAAAATCCTGTAACAATCGCATGCGGGCGAGCGATTTGTGAACGGAATGTAACAGAACATCGCCATAAATTCAGGACTTTTCGGCAGAGACAAAAATGGCAAAGTAACAATTTGTTGCATTCGCGTGATTTGACGCTGTATAATCAGTCTATGAAAAAATGGTCGGTGGCCGGACGGCTGCAAAAAGAGGTTGCATGGCTGCTTCTTTTCAGCTTCTTTTGCCTGGCGGCCTGCGCGGGGAACTCTGCTGTGTCGCAGGCTGCGGCGAAATACAGCCCGGAGTCTGCCTCCGCCGAAGCCGACAGACAGAGGCTTGAAGAGCAGCTTTTGCTGCCCGAAGCATCCGGGCTCGTGGTCTTTAAAGACGGCGGCATTACAATAGACGCATCGCACACCGATCAGGGGTATATCATGATTCGCTCCGAACCGAACGAAAAGCGGTTGAAGGCGCGCATCGCGAGCGCGGGGCAAACGTATTATTACGATCTGCCAAGCGGGGGGACATACAGTGTCTTTCCGCTGCAGATGGGCGACGGAACCTATACGATTCGCGTGATGGAGCATGTTGAAAACGATCTTTACGCCGTTATGTATGGTATCGAACTGGATGTTCTGCTGGCGGATCAAACGATGCCTTTTTTGTATCCAAACCAATATGTGTGGTATGATGAAAATTCGGAAGCCGTGCAAAAAGCCTGGGAACTTGCAGGCGGATTGACAAGCGAGCGGGATATTGCCGAAAGTCTTTACCGATTTGTTGTGAAAAGCATGACTTATGATACGGAAAAGGCGAAAACGGTGCAGAAGGGGTATTTGCCGGACGCAGACCAGTCGCTGGAATCGGGGAAAGGCATTTGCTTCGATTATGCGGAGCTGCTCGCCGTCATGCTCCGTGCGGAGGGCATCCCGACAAAAATGCTCATCGGAACCGTAACGCCGGAAAACCTCTATCATTCCTGGAACAGCGTGTATATCGACGGCGAGTGGGTCTGGATGGATGCCACGCTGGACGGAACCGGACACCGGGAGAGCGACTATATCACGGAGCGCATCTATTAGAGCAGCTAGAGCAGCGTTGATTCTAAGTTTGCGCCGGCTTCGAAACCGGCAGAAAACAAGCGAGAATAGAATTTTTCGAGGAATTATCACAGAAAGGGAACCGGAATGCAGGAACAAACGACGCAAAAAACGCTTCCTCCGGAAGAGACCGCGCTCTTTTGTGAGCAGGTTGCTATGGTGCTCAAGGCCGGTATTCCGCTTGGCGACGGAATTGAAACGCTGGCAAAGAGCTATGAAGGCAGCCGCTACGGCGCGCGCTTTGTCGCGCTTCGAGATGCGGTGAACCGCCGGGGAACACTTTCTGCAGCGATTGAAGATGCGGGAGTCTTTCCAAAGTATATGGTTGCGATCACGCGAATCGGTGAACGCGCCGGCAAACTGGACGAAGTGATGGCGTCTCTGGCAAATTATTATCAATGGGAGGCGCAGATTAAAACATCCGTGAAAAACGCGATCCTGTACCCGAGCGTGCTGATTATGATGCTTGCGGTGGTCATCGCGATATTGGTCATCAGCGTGATGCCGGTGTTCCAGCGCGTGTTCGACAGCCTCGGGCTCTCGTCCGCCAGCCCCGCGGCCGCGGCGATGCGCGTCGGCACCGGCGTTGGCAAGGGGATGCTGGTGGTCGTCGGCGTGTTTGCGGTGCTTTTGATCACGCTCGGTATTCTGCTGCGCACGAGTCGGCGGGAATCCGTGCTCTCGCTGCTCTCGCGCGTGATCCCGTCCGTACGGCGCGTCGATGCGCGGCTATCCACGGCGCGGTATGCTTCGGCGCTTTCCATGATGTTTTCGGCCGGATATCCGCTGGAGGATGCGATTCAGCTTGCGCCTTCGGTTGTGACCAACGCAAGACATAAACAGCAGGCGGAGCTCGCCGCACAAAAACTGCTTGCAGGCGCGGGCATTGCCGAGGCGGTGGAGCAAAGCGGACTATTTGATCCCATGCATGAAAAAATGATCCGTTTCGGCGCCGCTGCGGGAAAGCTGGACGCCGTGATGGAAAAACTCAGTGGTATTTATATGGAAGAAGCGGACGATTCGATCCACGGCGTTATCGCCATGATAGAGCCAACGCTGGTTGCGGTGCTATCCGTCGTCATCGGCGGCATTCTGCTTTCGGTTATGCTGCCGCTGCTGTCCGTGCTGTCGGCCGTCGGCTGAGTAAATCGAAAATACGCAACGGATTTTGACCGTTTCGTTACATTGCGACATGAAAATCGCCTGTTGGCTGATATGATAGTGTTCCCGAAAGGAGGATTCGGCGTGCATCTGTATGAGCGGCCCCGCGGACAAAACAAAAGTCTGTTTTTTGCCATTGCCGTGTTTACGCTGCTGATCGTGCTGTTCCTCGTTTCGCTCCTGTCCACAGCCCGGCGCAGCGACGCGCAGGAACAGCAGGTGGTGGCAAGCGCGCTGCAGCGGGCGATTGTGACCTGCTATGCGGTCGAGGGAAAATATCCGCCGAATCTGGAGTATATCTATGAAAATTACGGTGTCCGGGTGGACGAAAGTCGTTATGCCATATTTTATGATGTGATAGCGGCAAACGTGATGCCAAGCGTGCAGGTGACGCAGATCGGAGGCGGCTCGTGAGCGCGCCGTCCGGAACGCGCGGGCGCGGCGAGGTGCGCGGGGTGTTCATCTTTGCGCTGCTTGCTGCGTTTGCGGTGCTCTCGCTCATCGTCGTGGTGATCGGCGCGCGATCCTATCGCATGATCAACGCCACGGCGGAGCACGCGTATGTTTCGCGCACGGGGCTGAGCTATCTCGTTGGCAAGGTGCGCGCCGCGGATGAGGCGGACATGCTGGCGCTTCGCAGCGAGGGGGGCATGGATGTGCTCGCCCTTGGCGCTCTCTACGGCGGCGAACGGTATAATACCTATATCTATTGCGACGGGACGCAGGTGCGCGAATATTTTGCAAAGGCGGATCTCCCGTTTTCGCCGGAGTATGGCGACGCAATCTTTCAAGCGACGTCGCTGCGGTTTTCGCTGGACGGCGCGCTGCTGAGCATAGAGCTTGTGGACGAAGGCGCTGAAACGCATACCGTTTCGCTCTGCCTGCAGGCGGCCGGGGAGGGAGGCGCATGATGGAACAATCCCTTCGTCCGCCAAAGCAGCGCGGCGTGTTCAGTCCGGTGCTCATCGAACTGATCATCGTCATCCTGTTTTTTGCGCTTTCGACAAGCGTCGTTGTCCGGCTGATTGCGGCGGCAAGTTCAACCGCACAGCAGAGCGATTACCAGGCGCGGGCAATCCTTGCAATGGAGAGCGTCGCGGAGCAGATCAAGGCGGATCCAGTCGGCGACGGGTATTGCAACGAATGCGGCGCGCGCGTGTTCTCGGTGGAGATTGCCTCCGATCTGACGGTGGAATGTCTGGTCACGGGCGACACCACGCCGCTGCAGGGCACGTTGTATGAAATTGAACTGAGCGTCACCTCGCCCGGAGGGGACGTATACTGGCTGGATGCCGCGCGGTATATTGCGGATGCGGAGGTGAGCCCGTGAAGAACCGATCTTCGCGCATGGGCGTCGGCGCCTCGAGCATTCTTCTCATCCTCGTGGTGCTGAGCCTGACGCTGTTTGCTTCGCTCGCGCTGATACAGGCGCGTTCGGATGCGGCGCTCACGAAAAAAACAGCCGCCGGCATCGCTGCATATTACGACGCGGACGCGCGCGCGCAAGCGATCATCGCGGCGCTGGACGACGCGCTGGCAAAAAAAACGCCTCTTGAAGGCGTCGACGGCGTCATTTTGCAGGCGGACGGGACGTATGCGTTTTCGGTCGATTCCGGCGATGGGCATGTGCTGAACGTATCCGTGGACGTTTCCGGCGGAAGCTGCAGCGTGCTGAACTATCGATATGAAAGCACGGAAGAATGGACAGGGCAGAGCGCGGGGACGCTCTGGCAGGGAGGCTGAGCGTATGGCGGAAGTTCATGATATCCTGCGCGCCGCCATCGAGCGCGGTGGGTCGGACGTATTCATCGTTCCGGGTTCCTGCGTGCGCCTTAAGGTTTCCGGCGAGGTGCAGCCGCTGCTGGATGCGGTGCTCCGCCCGGACGACACGAAACGGCTGATTCGACAGGTGTACGAGCTGGATAACCGCGAGATGGATCGTCTGCTGGAGCTGGGAGACGACGACTTTTCGTTCTCCATCAGCGGCGTGGGACGGTTCCGCTGCAATGCTTATCAGCAGCGCAACTCGCTTGCCATGGTGCTGCGCGTCGTGTCGCTTGCGCTGCCGGACCCGGTTCAAATGCATATTCCGGATGAGATTTTGCGTCTGGCGGATGTGAAAAAAGGGCTGGTGCTCGTCACGGGACCGGCCGCAAGCGGAAAATCCACCACGCTGGCCTGCATTATCGATCGCATCAACACAAACCGGCGCGGGCACATTATCACGATCGAGGATCCCATCGAGTTTATCCACGCGCATAAGGCGAGCGTATTGAGCCAGCGCGAGGTGGAGCACGACACGGCGAGTTATAAAACCGCTCTGCGCGCGGCGCTGCGACAGGCGCCGGATGTCATCCTCCTCGGCGAAATGCGGGACTTTGATACGATCCAGACAGCGCTGACCGCGGCCGAAACGGGACAGCTTGTGCTCAGCACGCTGCATACCGTCGGCGCGGCGAAGACCATAGACCGGATTATCGATGTGTTTCCCGCAAACCAGCAGCAGCAGATCCGCGTTCAGCTTTCCATGGTGCTGCGCGCCGTGGTCAGTCAGCAGTTGCTGCCGACGCTGGACGGCGGACTTGAACCCGCGTTTGAAATCATGCTGGTCAACAGCGCGATTCAAAACATGATTCGCGATGGCAAGGCGCATCAGATGGATAACGTCATTTTCTCCGGCGCGGAGGAAGGGATGCGCACGATGGACGGCGATATTCAGCGCCTTTACAACGAAAAGCGCATCGCCAGACAGACGGCGCTGATGTTCGCCGCGAACCCTGAGCAGATGCGAAAAAAGCTGGTCGGCGGATAGCGCCTGAAAAAACGATTTGTATCCGGACAGTATGATGCGAGGACTGGATTTTGTCACGAACAACCCGGACCCGGTAAATAGGAATAGTATTCTCGCAACCAATGAGTACGGGCGGCGCGCTCCACGTTCCGCCAATTGATCCAAACATGCAAGGAGGAGTCGGCATGTCCAACGCAAAAATCAAAATCAAAATGTTTGGCAACTTTGAGATCGTAGTCAACGGAAACGTTGTGCTCACGCAGCTTCGCCAGGCAAAAAAAACGAGCCAGTTTCTCGAATATCTGATTTTGAAGAAGGACCGGGCGGTTCCGCACGAGGAGCTGCTGGAGATGCTCTGGTCCGACAAGGAAAACAGAAATCCGGCCACGGCGCTGCGCACGCTGCTGCACCGCTACCGCGCGCTGGTGGATTCGAGCGATCTTCCTGAATTGACGGACTCCATTCTCACCGCGCGCGGCGCGTACCAATGGAACTCCAATCTGGATTGCGAGATCGACGTGTTCGAGTTTGAGCGGCTCTGTCAGGAGGCGCGCACGCCCGGCATGAGCAATCGCGAGTGCATCGAACGCTATCTGCAGATGCTGCAGATTTATACGGGCCCGCTGCTCACCAACTCCGCCGAAGAGATGTGGGTTGTTCCCAAGAGCGTGTATTACCACGATCTCTTCCTGGAGAGCGTGTTTACACTCCTCGACCTTTTAAAGGTGGAGGAGGAGTACGACGTGATTGTCCAGGTCTGCCGCAAAGCGATGGATGTGGACATGTTCGACGAGCGGCTGCATCTGGAGCTCATGATGGCGTTGGTCAAGACCGGCAAGAAGCGGGAAGCGCTCTCGCAGTATTATTTTGCGACCGACCTGCACTATAAGCAGCTCGGCATCCAGCCCTCCGGCGAAATCCGCGCGGTGTACAAGCTCATTGTGCAGGCGGATCAGGAGATGGAAGCGGACATCGAAAAAGTGCAGAACATGCTCGAGGAAGACACGGAAGGGCACGGCGCGTTCGTTTGCGAATATGAGATCTTCAAGGAGATCTATCAGCTCCAGCGGCGCATGCTCGAGCGCTACAACGGAACGATGTTCCTCGCGCTTCTGACCATCAGCAACACCTATGAGCAGCGCTTTGACAATCTTGTGCTCGACAACATCATGAAGCAGCTTCTGCACGTTGCGCAGACAAACCTGCGGCGCGGCGACACGATCTCGCGCTACAGCGTCATGCAATACGTCGTACTGCTTCCGTCCGTCACGTATGAGACGGGCCGCCTCGTTATGGATCGTATTAAAAAAGCGTTTTACAACGAATACGTCAAGTCCAGCGTGGTGCTCACCTATAAGCTGCGGCCGCTTTGCATCAATAAATACGACACGACCACGCAAAAACGCTACAGCGACGCAAAAGACGACGAATAAAACAAACGCATGTTAACGAATATGCCTTTTGGGTGGGGGAATGATCGCCTCCACCTTTTTCTGCTGCGCATACAGCGCGCGTAACATGCGGTTCGATTGACACCTACCGCCTTGCATGGTAGAATTTTTGCTATAAGCGGGGGAATAGGCCCGTTTGCTTTGTATAGGCTGAAAATACGATTTTTATCGATCTGTGCGATAAAAACACGCCGTACAAGCCGGAAACCCCGCAGAATAAAGAGTAAAATGCCGCTGGATGCGGACGTACTGGAAGATCGGGAGAAGAACGTTCTGCTCTCGAAGAAGGATTTGCATGTATATACGCATCAAGCGTTTGTTGGATGTGATGCTTTCCCTGATAGGCGGGGTATTGCTCTCGCCTTTGCTGCTGATACTGGTGATCGCTGTTAAAGCGGACTCGCGCGGCCCCGTGCTGTTTCGGCAGAAACGCGTGGGTAAGGACAAGACGCATTTTTCGATCTTGAAATTTCGAACCATGCGCGTGGATACCCCGCGCGACGTGCCGACGCATCTGATGCGGGATCCGGAAGAATGGATCACGCGGGTAGGACGGTTTTTAAGAAAAACCAGCCTGGACGAACTGCCGCAGCTTTGGAATATCCTTGTCGGCGATATGTCCGTCGTAGGGCCGCGACCCGCGCTTTGGAATCAATATGACCTGATTGAGGAACGGGATAAATACACGGGCAAACATGGGCTGACGCCGAATACCGTCCGCCCCGGACTGACCGGCTGGGCGCAGATTAACGGGCGGGACGAATTGCCGATCCCGGTCAAAGCCGCCTATGACGGAGAATATGTCAAGCGGTTCGGATTTGGGATGGACGTCCGCTGCTTTTTCAAAACGATCGGCAGCGTGCTGTGCCGCCGGGGTGTGTGCGAGGGAGTAAGGAGCATGAAAGACAGACTGCATATCGCGCTGGTCACGGCGTATTTTACGCCGGAGATTACGCCGATTACGCATCTTTACACCGATCTGGCGGAGGATCTGTGCCGTTACGGCGCGGATGTCAGCGTCGTGACAAACATGCCAAACCGCGGGATGAACGAAGAGGAGCGCGCCGACTATCTTGACCGGACGGAAGAGGTGACGCCCGAAGGGTATCGCGTATTCCGCGTTGGAACCAAAGCGCGCGAGAAGAAAAACTTCGTTCTGCGCGCGCTGCATTTTGCAATCAATACGCGTGCGCTTCGCCGCGCGGCGAAAAAGCTTCATGCGGATGTATATCTGCTTGGCAGTATGCCGCCGTTTCTAGGATTGGTCGGTGCGGAGTTAAGCCGCCGCGCGAGAACGGTCTATATTCTTCAGGATATCTTTCCAGACAGCATGGTCGCCATGGGAAAGTTTACCGAGTGGCATCCCGTCGTGCGCGCGTCCCGCCGTATGGAGCAGCGCATCTACCGCAAAAACACTTCGTTTATTACGCTTTCGGAGGATATGAAGCGAACACTGGTCGCGCGCGGCATCGAACCGGAGAGGATTGCCGTAATTCCCAACTGGGCGGATACGGAATCCATTCGCCCGATCGCGCGAAAAGACAACCCGCTCTTTGATGAACTGAACCTTTCGCGGGAAGGGTTTTATGCCGTCTATGCGGGTACGCTCGGGATTCTGCAGGAGCCGGACGTCATTCTGGACGCGGCGAAGCTGCTGCTTGAAACCAAGGACATCCGCATCCTCATCTTTGGCGACGGCGCCATGCTCGATCATATCAAGAAACGCATTGAACGCGAGCGAATTGAAAATGTACTGCTCTTTCCGCTGTATCCTTCGGAGCGCGTGGCGCAGGTATACTCCCTCGGGGATGCGGCGCTTGTCCCGCTGAAAAAAGGAGCGACGCGCTACGCCATGCCAAGCAAGACCTGGTCGGCGCTTGCGGCGGGCTGCCCGGTTATCGTCTGCGCCGAGGCCGGCAGCGAGTGGGCGCGTTCCATTGAGCACGAAAGCTATGGCGTCTGCGTGACGCCGGGGGAAGCCGGGGAGATGGCGGATGCGATCCTTCGCCTGCACGCGAGCACCGTACCGCTGGAGGAGCTCGGCGCGCGCGCGCGCAGCTATGCCTGCGAACACGCATCGCGCGCGCAGGCGACGCGCGCCTACTATGACTGGCTGCAGTAGATAAAAAATCGGATCATATTTGGGTGTTTTCGATACCGGGAAGATGGGGTGAACGTATTTGTTTGACGGAAAAACGCTTTTGATCACCGGCGGAACCGGAAGTTTCGGCAACGCTGTTTTGGATCGGTTTTTACATTCGGGTGTAAAAGAAATTCGCATCTTCTCGCGGGACGAGAAGAAGCAGGACGACATGCGCAGGCGATATCAAAGCGACAAGATCCGCTTTTTCGTCGGGGACGTGCGGGATCTTGCAAGTATCCAAAGCGCGATTTACGACGTGGACTATGTGTTTCATGCGGCCGCGCTCAAGCAGGTGCCTTCCTGCGAGTTCTTTCCGATGGAAGCGGTCAAAACGAACGTTATCGGGACGGACAATGTGCTCGCCGCCGCAATTGCGCAGGGCGTGCGCCGCGTGATCTGCCTTTCTACGGACAAGGCTGCGTATCCCATCAATGCCATGGGTACAAGCAAAGCGATGATGGAGAAGGTTGCCGTTGCCCGCTCGCGCACCGTCTCGCCGGAGCAGACCACCATCTGCTGCACGCGGTACGGCAATGTCATGTGCTCGCGCGGCAGCGTGATCCCGCTGTTTGTCGAGCAGATCAAAGCGGGCACGCCGCTGACGGTGACAAACCCCGATATGACGCGATTCATCATGAGCCTTGAGGAAGCGGTCGAACTTGTGGCCTATACCTTCGAGAATGGAAACACGGGCGATATTATGGTACAAAAAGCCCCGGCGTGTACGGTTGGCGTGCTGGCGGATGCGGTCAAGCAGCTCTTTGAAGCGAAAAATCCCGTGCATACCATCGGTATCCGTCATGGGGAAAAGATGTTCGAAACGCTCCTGACGAACGAAGAATGCGCGCGGGCGGAGGATCTGGGCGGTTATTACCGCGTGCCGGCGGACGCGCGCGACCTGAATTATGAAAAATATTTTGAACAGGGCAATGCGGAACGCAGCAGCATTACGGAGTTTAATTCCAACAACACGGAATTACTTGAAGTTGAACAGGTGAAGCAGCGGCTTCTCATGATTCCGTACATTCAGCACGAATTGACAAACTATTCGGGAGAATAAGTCAAATAAAAAAAGCGCGGTTCAGGACAGATTAGGATTGGAACGAACGACTGGGAGAAGAATGAACACACGGGAAGGGTTCACGGGGGACTTGCGCATATGAAAATACTGATTACGGGAGCCGAGGGATTCATCGGGAAAAACCTGATCTCCGCGCTGCGCAGCCGCGGCGGGCACGATCTGCTGGAGTACGACGCAAACACGCCCGCGGAGCTGCTGGAGCGCTACTGTGCGGAATGTGAGTTTGTCTATCATCTCGCGGGGGTCAACCGCCCGAAGCAGCAGGAAGAGTTCATGCAGGGCAACTTTGGCTTCACCGACACACTGCTTCGGCAGCTCATCAAGCACCGGAACAGCTGCCCCGTGATGTTTGCAAGCTCCACACAGGCGGCGCTGCCCAATTTGTACGGGCGCAGTAAAAAAGCCGGCGAAGAGCTCATGGATCAATACGCCCGCGAAACAGGCGCGACGGTATACATCTTCCGCTTTCCAAATGTGTTCGGTAAATGGTCCAGACCGAACTATAACAGCGCCATCGCAACATTTTGCTACAATATTTCGCACGATCTGCCGATCGTGGTCAACGACGAATCGACCGTGCTGCATCTTGCCTATATCGACGACGTGGCGGAGGCGCTTTGCGACCTACTGGACGATAAAGCGACCATGGAAGGACCTTACTGCGTTGTGCCCGTCATTCACACCGCGACGCTTGGCGACGTTGCCAACCGCATTCGCTCGTTTCATGCCATCCGCGCGACCAACACGGTTCCGGATCTGAGCGACTCGCTTTCGCAAAAGCTCTACGCGACCTACCTGAGCTTTTTACCGGTCATGGAGTTTGCCTATCCGCTGGTGATGCACGAAGACGCGCGCGGCAGCTTTACGGAATTTCTGCGTTCCGGCGCGGGAGGACAGATCTCCGTCAATGTCAGCAAACCAGGTATCGTTAAAGGGAACCACTGGCATCACACAAAGGCCGAGAAATTCCTGGTGGTCAGCGGTTCGGGCGTTATTAAATTTCGCAGGATCGACATGGACGACGTGCTCGAATATCCGGTCAGCGGCAAAAAACTCGTCGTCGTCGACATTCCCGTCGGCTATACGCACAGCATCGAAAACACCGGAAAAACCGATCTGGTGACGCTCATGTGGTCGAGCGAGTGCTTCGACCCGGAGCATCCGGACACCGTCGCTCTGGCGGTAGAGAGGGAACTATGACCAAGCTGAAACTCATGACCGTGCTCGGCACGCGGCCGGAGATCATCCGCCTCTCGGCGGTCATCCCCTGCGCCGACCGGTACTTCGATCATGTTCTCGTGCATACGGGGCAAAACTATGACTATACGCTCAACAAAATCTTTTTTGACGATCTGGGCCTGCGCGCGCCGGATTATTATCTTGAGAGCGTGGGCGGCAATCTTGGCGAAACGATGGGCGCCATCATCGCAAAAAGCTACGCCGTCATGCTCAGCGAGCGACCGGACGCGCTGCTTGTGCTCGGGGACACAAACTCCGCGCTCTGCGCAATCGCGGCCAAGCGCCTGAAGATTCCGATTTTTCACATGGAGGCGGGCAACCGTTGCTGGGACTGGAACGTGCCGGAGATGGTCAACCGCGTGATCGTGGACCGCATCAGCGACGTAAATCTGCCGTATACGGAGCATTCGCGCAGATATCTGCTCTCCGAAGGATTCGACGGGAAGTTTTTGTTTGTCACCGGCTCGCCCATGCGCGAGGTGCTCGAAAAACAAAAGCAAAAGATTCAAAACAGCGATGTGCTAAAGCGGCTCGGACTGACTGAAAAACGCTATATCCTGCTCTCGGCGCACCGCGAGGAGAACATCGACGATGAGCAGACGTTTTTTTCGCTCATGACCGCGGTCAACGACATCGCCGAAACATATCATATGCCGGTGATCTACTCGACGCATCCGCGCAGCAGGAAGTTTATAGAAGCGCGCGGCTTTGCGTTTCATCCGAATGTACGCTCGCTCAAACCGTTTGGGTTCTTCGACTACAACCGGCTGCAGCTTTCGGCTTATTGCGTGCTTTCGGACAGCGGCACGCTCTCCGAGGAGAGCGCCATGCTCGGCTTTCCCGCCGTATTGATCCGAACGTCCACCGAGCGGCCGGAGGCGCTGGACGCGGGCACCATTGTGCTCGGCGGCGTCACGACGAAGAGCATCGAACAGGCGATGGCGCTTGCGGTCTCCATGGCCGAACACGGCGAGCCTGTCGCGATGCCGGACGATTACGCGGATGAAAACGTGAGCGTCAAGGTGGTAAAAATCATCGAAAGTTATACGGATATCATCATGCGAACAACCTGGGGCAGGAAGTAATGCCAGAAAAGAGCGGGGAACATGCGCGCCTTCGCGTGCTGTATGCATCTACGCTTGTGAGTGCGGAGGCGTACTCCGCGCTGTTTTTTCGCGCGGGCACAAAACCCAGTCCGGCGGCGCAAAAATACCATTCGCTCATGACGCGCGGGCTCTCGCAAAACGGAGCCGAGGTCGTCGCGCTTACCGCGCCACCGGTTTCGCGGCTGACCAGCGGCAGGCTGTTTGTCTGCCTCCCGTCCGGGGAACAAGGTGGCGTTTCGTTTCGGTATTTGCCGGTGCTCCAGATTCCGCTTGTTAAGCATCTGATCACTTCCGCCGGCGCGTTTTTCCGGGCGCTGCGATTTTTGCGCCGGGATGGGTACGCGGTCTGCGACGGGCTGAATATCGCGCTTTGCAGCGGCGTGCGCGCAGCCGCGCGGCTTCGCCGCCGCCCGTGCGTGGCAATCGTTACGGACGTGCCGGAGATCCTCTTTGGAAAAACGCGCACCGCCGCCTTCAACATGCGGCAGCTTGCGCGATTCGACGGATATGTGCTGCTGACCGAAGCGATGGACGCGCTGGTCAACCCGAGAGGGAAACCGTATATCGTCGCAGAAGGACAGGTGGACGCGTCGATGGCCGCGCATGAAAACCGGCTGGAGGACAAGCACCCGGGAAAGGTCTGCCTCTATGCGGGCGCGCTGCATGAAAAATATGGCGTCGTTCAGCTGGCGCGCGCGTTTTTGCGCGTCAATGACCCGAACGCGCGGCTCGTGTTCTATGGCGACGGCGACGCGGCGCAAACCATCCGCGCGCTCGCGCTGGAGGACGCGCGGATTGAGTGTCGCGGCATGGCGGACAACGCCGCCGTGGTGGAAGAAGAATGTAAAGCGACACTGCTGGTCAATCCGCGTCCGTCCGCGGAGGCATTCACCGCCTATTCCTTTCCCTCAAAAAATCTTGAATATATGGTCTCCGGTACGCCGGTGCTGACGACGAAACTGACCGGCATGCCGCGGGAATACGATGCGTACGCCTATCTCTTTGCCGACGAGTCGGTCGAGGGAATGGCGGACACGCTCGCGCGGACGCTTTCCCTCCCGCGCGAATCCCTCCATGAAACAGGGCTTCGCGCAAAAGCGTTTGTGCTCGAAAACAAATCGAACACGGCGCAGGCCGGGCGCGTTCTGCGGTTTCTTAACGCGTTGGACCGCGCCGGAGGCGAGGCGGAATCATGAAAAAGGAACTTACGGTAACCGAAACGAATCTGCCGGGCATACCTATTCCGACCGAACAAGCCCCCGCGGCGCGGGCGCTGCTGCTCGGAGGGGTCGCGGCGCTGAACGGCGGCGCGCCGCATATCGAACCGGCGCTGGAAAGCGAAATTGCGGCATACGATCTGCGCATATTTGCGCTGCATACGGCGGATGAATCCGCCGCCGCATGGCTTTTGCAAAACAATCCGGACGTGGTCTGCCTTGCAGGAATGGACGGCGACCGGCCCGGAGAAGCGATTGCCGCGCGAAGCGACGTGCAAACCATCGGCGCGGGAGCGACGCAAGCGATGGCGAATCGTCCGTTTGTAAGCTGCGTCAATGGCATACGAATTGGAGTTTTATCCTATAGCGAGCGCCGCGCGGGCGGATTTGACCAACGCGCGGATATCCTTGGGCTGATGGCGTATGATCAGGTTCGCATGCTGCTGAGCCAATGCGACCATGTGATCGTTCTGCTGCGCGCGGGACTGCCCGGCGCGCGGCTGCCGCTGCCGGAATGGCGGGAGCGGTATCGCAGGTTTATCGACGCGGGCGCAAGCGTCGTTGCCGACACGGGCGCGGCCAAGGGCTGGGAAGCCTATAAAAACGGGCTGGTGTTCTATGGCCTCGGCGCGCCGACGGGGAACGATTCGCTGCTGCTTTCGCTCACGCTTGGACAAAACGGCAGGATGGACTACGAGGCGCGTGCGCTGGAGTGCGTCTCCGGCGAAGTGAAACTTTCAAAAAATCATGCGTTCAAAACGGAAATAGACAGGCAAAACGAGCTTTATTTGCATGATTCGGCATATCTGCGCGAAGCGGACGAACTATGCCTGCGTTTATATGAAGAGCAGGAACAACCGAAAAAGCATGGCATTTTTCAGACGTTGCTGTCGGCAAAAAACGACGCCGCGCGGCGGGAAGAAGATGAAAAAATGATTGCTTTGCTTGGCGACGAGTCGCGGCGGCTCATGGTGCTGCGCGCGCTTCGGCAAAGGGGCGAATCATGAAGATCTTATGGGTGGCGGAGCCTGTTTTGCCGCGTGTGGCGCAGATGACCGGACGTACGCCGTCGTATGCGGGCGGCTGGCTCGTCAGCGTCTGCGACGTATTGCTGCGCGATCCGGAAAATAGACTTACGTTCTGCTGCCGCATGACGGGCGAGCATGTGCAGGCGGCGGCCGACCGGTTTAGCTGCTGGTCGTTTCAGCAGGATCCGCTGTGCTATTCGCCGAAGCTGGAGCGGGCATTTCGGTCGCTTCTGCGAGAAGAACAGCCGGATGTGATCCATATCTGGGGGACGGAGTTTCCGTTTACGCTTGCCATGCTCAACGCCGCCGAGCGGGAGGGTATGCTGGAGCGAACGGTCGTCAGTATACAGGGCTTGATTTCCATCTATGCGCTGCACTATGAGGCGGGACTTCCTGAACGCATTGTGGATCAGACTACGTTTCGGGATATGCTGCGGTGGGACAACATCCGGCGACAGCAGCAAAAATTTGCGCTGCGCGGAGAATTCGAAATTGCCGCGCTGAAAAAGACGCGCCATGTGATTGGGCGCACGGAATGGGACAAAGCGGGAGTGCGCCAAATCAACCCGGACGCTGCTTATCATGTTTGCAACGAGACGCTGCGACCCGAGTTTTATGAAGGCGCATGGCGACTTGACGTCTGCGATCGGCACAGCATATTTGTTGCACAGGGAAATTATCCGATCAAAGGCCTGCATCAGGCGCTGAAAGCGCTGGCGATCCTGAAACAGAAAGTTCCGGGCGTAATGCTCCGAACCACAGGCGAGGATCCGCGAAACGGAACGCTTCGTTCGCGGCTTCGCCGCTCAAGCTACGCGCGGTATATCGCGAAAAGCATACGCTCTTTGGGTTTGGACGAACACGTCTCGTTCCTTGGCATGCTTTCGGCGGAGGAGATGAGGGATCAATATCTGCGCGCGCATGTCGCGCTGAACCCGTCCGCCATCGAAAACAGCAGCAACGCCATTGGCGAAGCGATGCTGCTCGGAACGCCGGTCGTTGCCAGCCGCGTCGGCGGCACGCCGGACATCGTACAGGACGGCGTTGAAGGAATTCTGTATCCGTTTGGCGAGCCGGAGCAGCTTGCGGATGCTGTGCTGCGGATCTTCGAAAGCGACGCGCTGGCAAAGCGCCTCTCGGCGGAAGGCCGGGAAACGGCGCTGCGGCGGCACGACGTGGAGAAAAACGATGCGCGTTTGCGTGAAATCTACTTACAGCTGGCAAAGCGGAAAGAACGATAGGCAGGATGGCGTTTTTAAATCTTAACAATCCATTGCGTAAGCGCTTTGCGGCAAACACAGGCTGGCTGATCGCCCAGAGTATATTCCAGTATGCCGTAACGGCGGTCATCGGGATCATTGCCGCGCGTTTTCTGGGCCCGACCAACTATGGAATTCTCGGCTACGGTGTTTCGTTGATGGCGATATTCAGTACGATCGGTACACTGGGACTCAACGACATTCAGATTACCAGCATGGTGGAGACGCCCGAAGACGAGGGCGGCATCATCGGTACGGCGTTGCTTCTGCGGCTGGTTTCTTCAACGCTTTCCATCGGCGCCATCGCGCTGAGCGCATGGCTTACGCGCCCGGGCGAACATCTGCTTTTTATCGTAACGCTGTTGCAAAGCCTGCAGCTCATCTTTCAGTCGATCGATGCGATGCGCCTCTGGTTCCAGAAGGAGCTGCTCAGCAAATATACCGCCATTGGCTCCATCGTCGGCAACATCATATGCAGCGTCTGGCGGATCGTGCTGCTGATACGCGGCGCGTCGGTCGAGTGGTTTGCGCTGACCAGCGTGATTCAGATGTTTGCGAACTATCTCGTTGTCGTACCGTTTTTCTTCACTAAGGCAAAGCTGAAGCTCGGATTTTCATTCGCAATCGCCAAACGACTGCTTTCGCGAAGCTGGCATTTTATTCTTGCGGGACTGACAACCGCCGTTGCAGCACACTTTTCCCGCCTTTATCTGGGCGGTTCGCTTGGCGACACGGTGCTTGGCTTCTATAACGCGGCATATATGATTGCGACTGTGTGGCTGTTTGTGCCGCATGCGATGATCGATTCTGCTTTGCCGGTGCTGCTGCAAACGAAAAAGACCAAACCGGAAGCGTTTGCGCCGCGCTATCAATTGCTGCTGATGGCGATTCTCGGCATCGGTATCGCGGCGGGGGCAGGATTGAACCTGCTGGCGCCGTGGATCGTCAATTTGCTCTACGGGGCGGACTATGCGCCTGCGGCGGTCGTGCTGCGTATCATCGCGTGGATCGGCATCTTTTCGAACATTGGTTCCGCGCGGAACATCTGGATTCAGGCGGAAGGAAAGCAAAGCGCGGTGAAGTACATTACGTTTATCACAGCCGCGGCCAGCATTCTGCTGAGCGTCGTGCTGATTCCGTTGTATGGCTTAAACGGCGCGGCGATTGCCTGCGTCGGCGGATTTCTTGTTTCTTCCTTCGGCGCGGCGCTTGCGCTCAGGAGCACGCGTCCGTTCGTTGCGCTGTATTTCGAGTCGTTTGGGACGCTGGCGGCCTATGCGCGAGAATACCGAAGCAGTCACAAAGCGAAATAACAGGCGTAAAAATTCAACCAAAGCGGCTGCAATACGGATGAGGGCTTGAATTGAAGATCGTACACATCGTTCAGCATTATATGGTCGGACACACGTATCAGGAAAACTATCTGCCTGCCGCGATGGCGAAGCTCGGCCATGAGGTAACCATCATTGCCGGTGTGGACAATCCGGAGTTTTTCACCGAAACGCCGCACACGCCGGGCGATACAATCGAAGATCAGGGCGTGATCGTCCGGTATGTTAAAATTAGATACCTTCGGTTTCATACGCCGATTGAGGGAATATTCGACTTGCTCGCGCGGGAAAAACCGGATCTGGTTTTTGTGCACGGGTTCGTGCTTGCGCGGAGTTTCGGCCTCGCCGGATATGCGAAAAGATTTCCGGAGTGCGTGTTTTGCGCGGACACCCATGAAACATATCTGCTGGCGTACAACGCCTGCTTCAGCGGCTCGGTCAGGGACAGAATACGGCGGACGATTTATTTTCGCATTGTCTATCGCCTCTGGAGCCGCTGGATGCAGCGGCGATACCGAAAGATTTTTTATGTTGCGCCGCCGCGGAAAACATTTGCCGTTCGGGAACTGAAAATTGCGCAGGATCGGCTCAGTCCCCTCTGGCTTGGCGCGGACTTTGAAACGCTGCCGTACGACAGAAAAGACGAGCTGCGGCGGGATCTGCGCGCGCGTCTTGGACTGCCGCAAAACGCGCATATTATGATCTTGGCGGGAAAGCTGGATGAGAAAAAGCGGCCGGTCGAATTGGCGGAGGCGTTTTTGCGCCTGAACGATCCAGGCTGGTGGCTTCTCTATGTCGGCAGTGTGGAAGAGCCTGTCCGGGCGCGTATCGATCGCGCGGCAGGCGGCACGGGGCGCGTGCTGTATACCGGGTTTTTGTCCGGCGAGGCCGTTCTGGAGCATATCGCGGCCAGCGACCTTGCGGTGTACCCCGGCGCGCATTCTGTGCTCTGGGAGCAGACGGTTTGCCTGGGAATACCGGGTGTATTTTATGAGCAGGAGCCGGGCGATGCGGCGCATCTGAGCGATCCCGCCGGACCGAACGCTGAATTCTTAAAAACGGGCGACGCGGACGAGCTCAGCGCATTGCTGTCGCATCTGATAAAAAACGAACCGTTGCTGCTGGAAATGGGCGTTCGCGCAAGGCAGTATGGCGAAAAAAACCTGTCCTATGCGGCGCTTGCAAAACGCGTGATGAACGAGGTGTTTGGCGCTGAAAGGCAACCATGACAAAAATACAAACAATTATGAAACAATCCTCTGATATTGCGCCGTTTTCACGTGCTGTGATATAATATCGCAGTGTATGTTGCAAAGTAAGCAGGGGAGGTCGCGTTGAAACCGGCTGCGGTGCTGGACATCGGTAGTTCCAAGATTGTCTGTCTGTGCGGCAGTTTTGTCAATCGCGATGGCATTACGGTGCACGGCGTTTCGGTATGCCCTTACAACGGCTATCAGGCCGGCTCGTTTTCGGATCACCGCTCGCTGCACAGCGCGATTGTCGAAGCCGTTTCCAAAGCCGAGCAGGAGGCGCGCATGCGCATCCGCGAGGCGGCGGTCAGCGTTCCGGCCCCGTTTTGTAAAATCGTGCTTTCCGAGGCGGTGCTGCCTATCGGCAGCCGCGGCAAGCGCGTGGTGGCGGAAGACATCGACGACGTCATCTCCCTCTCGCTCAAGAAGATCAAGCTCGGGGGTTATGTGCTCATGCACAGTACGCCCGTCTCGTTCACGGTCGGCGGCGTGGTATCCTCCGCACTTCCGACAGGGGCGAAAACCGAGGAGCTCGGCGCGCTCGTTTCACACATGTATGTGCAGGAAGAGTTCATCCGTGCCATGGAGCAGGCGCTCTCCCCGCTCGACATCGAGATTTCCATGAGCGTCTCCACGCAGCTCTGCGCCGCGCTGGCGGTCATTCCTGAAAAAGAGCGCGTGCGTCCCGCGGTGCTGATCGACATCGGGTATACGCATACGGATGTTTCCATCGTGGAAAATGCAGCCTTGACCGACATGCGCAGCATTGAGATCGGCGGAAAGCAAATCGCCTCGGATCTTGCGTTCGGGCTGGACATCCCGCTCGAAACGGCGGAGCAGGTCAAGCGGAGATTCGTCTTTTTGCAGGAACCGCTGAGCAGCACGGAGATCGTGCGTACGCCGAAAGGCGCCAAGCGCGTTGATCACGCGGCGATTGAACTGATCATCGAAGCGCGCGCGGGTGAGCTGGTTTCCATGATTCGCGCCGCGCTCAGGGAAATGGGGATTTCGCCGGAAGCAAGTCCGGTCACCTATCTCACCGGCGGCGGGATCGCCATGATGAAAGGCGGCATCGACTATCTCAACCGCGGACTGCAGCTGAATATTCAGCGGGACACGCCTTGGGTCGCCGATATGGATACACCAAACTATACGAGCGCGTTTGCCGCTTTGGATTTTGTTCTGCGCGCCACGAGCGACGATGTCGTTACAGATACGTCGCCCGGTTCGCTCGTGGACAGGCTTCGCAACCTTTTTACCAAATAAGGGGGACAAACTATGTTTGAACCGGATTTCGAAAACACATCATTTGCGCAGATCAAGGTCATCGGCGTCGGCGGCGCGGGCTGCAACGCCATCAACCGCATGGTGCAATACGGCCTGCGCGGCGTGGACTTTATCGCCATCAACACCGACAAACAGGCGCTCTATCTGGCGAAGGCTCCCACCAAAATCCAGATTGGCGAAAAGCTGACAAAGGGTCTCGGCGCGGGCGCCGATCCGGAGGTCGGGCGCAAGGCCGCGGACGAAAGCCGCGAGCTCATCACCGAGGCGATGCGTGACACCGACATGGTGTTCATCACCGCGGGCATGGGCGGCGGCACCGGCACGGGCGCGACGTCCATCGTCGCCGAATGCGCGAGGGAGCTGGGCATTCTCACCATCGCGGTGGTGACAAAGCCGTTTACGTTTGAGGGCAAGGTGCGCATGCGCAACGCCGAAATCGGCATCGCCGCGCTCAAACCCGCCGTGGATACGCTCATCACCATCCCGAACGACAAGCTCATCGACCTCGTCGGCCGCGCAAGCCTGCCGGACGCGCTGCGCGTTGCGGACGACGTGCTGCGTCAGGGCATTCAGGGCATTTCGGACCTCATCGCCGTGCCGGCCATGATCAACCTTGACTTTGCGGATGTAAAGACCATCATGCGGGAAAAAGGCCTTGCGCACATGGGCATCGGCAACGCCAGCGGCGAAAAGCGCGCGGCGGAAGCGGCCCGTCAGGCCATCGAGAGCCCGCTGCTCGAAACCAGCATCAACGGCGCGCGCGGCGTGCTGATGAATATTACGGGCGGCCCGGATCTGAGCCTGCTCGAGGTTAACGAAGCGGCGGAGCTGATCGGCGAAAACGTCGATCCCGAAGCGAACATCATCTTCGGCGCGGATATCGACGAAGCGATGGGCGACGCGCTGCGCATTACGGTCATCGCGACCGGGTTCGACCGCTCCGATCGCACGGCAGTCGTGCCGGGCGTTTCGGGATTTGGCGCGTACAGCACGTTCCGTTCGCCGTATGGCAACATGAACGCAAGCCAGCAGCCGCAGATGCAGCCGCAGCCGATGATGCAGCAGCCGCAGCCCCAGCCGTATCCCACGCAGCCGCAGTATCAGCCGCCGATGCGCCAGAACCCGAACCAACAGCAGTATGCGTCGGCTTCCTATGCGCCGCGCCGCCCGATCATGACGGACGAGCCGGTCGCCGCGCCGGTGCCGCAGCAGCGGCAGGAGCCGGTCTTCAGCGAAAACGACATTCGCCGGGATTATCAGGAAAAGCCCAAGAGCAAACTGGACGTTCCCGCGTTTCTTCGCAATCGCTGACCCATTGAGTTAACAGCTTACAGCAAAGCGCCGCATAATCTGCGGCGCTTTTTTGCAGGAGTTAGTCGGCGCGAAGTCAACCGTTTGTCAGGTTTCCGTCGCCCGGAATCGGGATGACGTCCCCCAGATACGTCGGCTGGGGCAAAAAGATTGTGTAGATAAAATCCTTGGTTCGCGCGAGGATTGCCCGCGCCTCAAAGCGGGGCATGCCCGGATACGTGCGCAGATCGGCGGCGACGCCGTATGCGTTTAACCCCAATTGCCGGGCAATGTACAGCGCGCGGAAAAGGTGATAGCGCTGTGTCACAATGACGACGGTTTTCACTTGAAAGATATCCCGCGCGCGGTAGAGGCTTTCGTAGGTGGAGAATCCGGCGTGATCCATGAACACCGCTTCGGAGGGAATTCCCTGATCCAGCGCGTAGTCTTTCATTGCGCCGACCTCGTCGTAGTCGTCGCGCCCGTGATCTCCGCTCATGAGCAGGCGATCGGATGCGCCGGCCTGATAAGCATCAATGCCGGTGATGAGCCGATCCTCCAGGATGCCGCTTGGATTGCCGTTATCCCAAACGCGCGCGCCGAGCACGAGAATCGCGTCCGCGTTGCAATTCGCCGCCTCGTCGAGGGTGATGATTTGATCCGCCGAGGATGCGACTACATAGCAGCTTACGCCGATTGGCAGCAGCAACACCAGCGCGAGCGCAAGTAAGACCGCCCGCACGATATGCTTCTTTTTTCGGGCGCCATTCGAGTGTGTTTGCTTCATGCGGAGAGTATACGCGTGCCTTGTGGAGCGAATGCGGAAAATCCAGAAACAATCTGTTAACCCTGCCGCAACACCCGGGGTTCCGATGATGCGGTCAATGCATACGAAAACCCTGACATATATTTGTCCGTGTTCATTTGATATGCTGATCACAACGACGGCAGAGGGGGGATATCTTGTGCACTATGCAGACTACAAGACCATCCTCTCGCCGCAAAACGGCATGAATCTCTACCGCGGCTGCACGCATGGCTGCATCTACTGCGACAGCCGGAGCAAATGCTACCAGTTCGATCATGACTTTGAGGACATCGAGATCAAGCGGGATGCGGTGAGGATCCTTGAGGCGCAGCTGAAAAAGAAGCGCAAACCCGGCATGATCGGCACGGGGTCAATGTGCGATCCATACATTCCGCTGGAGTCGGAGCTGGCGCTTACACGAAGCTGCATCGAAGTGATCGAGCGGTATGGGTTCGGACTTGCGATCTTGACCAAGTCCGCGCGAATCCTAAGAGATATCGACTTGCTTGCCAAAATCAATAGCCGAACGAAGTGCGTTGTGCAGACCACGCTGACCACCTATGACGAGGCGCTCTGCAAAAAGATCGAACCGCATGTGTCCGGCACGCGGGAACGCTTCGAGATGCTGCTGCGTATGCGGGAAGCGGGCATTCCGACGGTGGTTTGGATGACGCCGATTCTACCGTTTATCAACGACACGGAGGAAAACGTGCGCGGCCTGCTCGACTACTGCGTGCGCGCGGGGGTCAAGGGCATCCTGTGCTTCGGCTTCGGGGTGACGCTGCGCGAAGGCGACCGGGAATACTTCTACGCCGCGCTGGATCGGGACTTTCCCGGCGTGAAGCAACGGTATATCCGCGCATTTGGCAACGCGTATGAGTGCGGCAGTCCGAACAATAAAAAGCTGATGGAACTATTTACGCAAACATGCAAACAGCACGGAATTCTCTACAAAACGAACGACGTGTTCGAATATCTCTGGACGTTTGAGTCGAAAGAAAAACAGATGAGTTTGTTTGAGGTGTAGTGGATAAAATCAACAATCGCTTGAGGATGCGGATATCTGAAATTTTGTGGGAGTGATTGTCGACTTGTTCTTAGATCCCCTAAAGAAGCATCAAATAAAATTTTTTTCGTTGGAGTGAACCATGAGAAAAAGCATCATTGTTATCATTGCTTTCGTTTGCCTGTTTTCGGGGTGTGCTTGCGTTCCATCTCAAGATGCGGGGAACTCCTCCGTGTCTTCCGCAGGGCTATCCGAGAAAGAGCCGCAGGAGTATGTGATTACGCACGACTCCGTTGCGGATTGGCAGAAGGATCAGCCGTCCGATTTTCTGCAGAACGATCTGGTGCAGACGGAGGAGTGCGTTATTGCGATTGCGAACGCGATTGTAAAAAACGCCGTCGGCGATCAGGAATGGGAGCAGTTAACTCTTGCGAACGTGTGGGAAGACGATGCACGTGGCGTTTGGATTGTTAGTTATTCGCTTAGAAGTGACGATGCGGATACGGTCGTTGCAGGCGGGGGCGTCAATATCGCAATCAGCAGGCATGACGCTCAGGTTGTAAAGATGTGGTCGGAAGAATAGTACGCAAAAAAAGATAGAGTAACAAAGAGGGCGCTTTCGCGCCCTCTTGTTGCGTCTCCTGTTTTTACGATTTTGCCTTGGTGGCGATTTCCTCCAGCAGCTTTGCGCGGAAGTCCGCAAGCGTCATGGTGCCGAGGTCGCCGTCCTTGCGGGAGCGAACCGCAACCAATCCCTGCTCCACTTCCTTGTCGCCGATGACGAGCATATAAGGCGTTTTCTGCATCTGCGCCTCGCGGATTTTGAAGCCGATTTTTTCGTTGCGCAGATCGGTTTCGACGCGGACGCCGTACTGCTCCAGCGACTTCTGAATCTCCACGGACGCATCCGCCGTGCGGTCGGTAATCGGCAGCACCTTCACCTGCACGGGCGCCATCCATGTCGGCAGCGCGCCAGCGTATTTTTCGATCAGCAGCGCGAGCGTGCGCTCATAGCAGCCGATGGACGTGCGGTGGATGACGACCGGGTATTTCTTCTGCCCGTCGCTGTCCATATACTGCATGCCGAAGCGTTCGGCAAGCTGGAAGTCGATCTGAATCGTAATCAGCGTGTCTTCCTTGCCGTATACGTTGCGAATCTGGATGTCCAGCTTCGGTCCGTAGAAGGCGGCCTCACCGTCGGCCTCGTGATACGGCACGCCGAGGTCGTTGAGGATATCGCGCATCATGTTCTGCGTGCATTCCCAGTCCTCTTTGTCGCCGATGTATTTATCCGTGTCGTTCTCGTCCCACTTGCTGAAGCGATAGCTCACGTCGTCCGTAAAGCCCAGCGTGTCGATCATGAATGTCGCAAGATCGAGACAGCCCTTGAACTCTTCCGCCACCTGATCGGGACGGCAGGCAAGGTGCCCTTCCGAAATCGTAAACTGACGAAGCCGGATCAGGCCGTGCATTTCCCCGCTGCTCTCGTTGCGAAACAGCGTGCTCGTTTCGTTGTATCGAAGCGGCAGGTCGCGATAGGAGCGCGAACGGTTGAGATACGCCATAAACTGGAACGGGCAGGTCATGGGGCGCAGCGCGAAGACCTCCGCGTTTTCGTCCTCGATGTCAGGCGTGTCGCTCATGATAAACATGCCCTCGCGGTAATGATCCCAGTGCCCGGAGATCTTATACAGCTCCCGCTTGGCCATAAACGGCGTCTTGGTGAGCATGTAGCCGCGCCGCTGCTCCTCGTCCTCGACGAAGCGCTGCAGCAGCTGGATCACCCGCGCGCCTTTGGGCAGCAGAATCGGCAGGCCCTGACCGATGATGTCTACGGTCGTGAACAGCTCCAGCTCGCGGCCGAGCTTGTTGTGGTCGCGCTTTTTTGCCTCTTCCAGCGCGGTAACGTACGCTTCGAGATCGGCCTTCTTTTCAAACGCCGTGCCGTAGATGCGCTGCAGCATCTTGTTTTTCTCGCTGCCGCGCCAGTATGCGCCGGCGACGTTGAGCAGCTTGATATTTTTCACGATGCCGGTGCTCTTCACATGCGGGCCCGCGCAGAGGTCGACAAAATCGCCCTGGCGGTAAAAGCTGATGACGGCGTCCTCCGGCAGGTCGCGGATGAGTTCGACCTTGTAGGGTTCGCCGAGCTTGTCCATATACGCGATGGCTTCCGCGCGCGGCAGCTCAAAGCGCTCGATCTGCTGGTCTTCCTTTTCAATTTTTACCATCTCGGCTTCGATCTTTGCAAGGTCTTCGGGCGAGAAGGTTTCCGGCGTGTCGAAGTCGTAGTAAAATCCGTTTTCAATCGCGGGGCCGATGGCAAGCTGCGTCTCAGGCCAGAGGCGCTTGACAGCCTGCGCGAGCACGTGGCTCGCCGTGTGGCGATATGCCCAGCGTCCGTTTTCGTCCGCAAATGTGAAAAACCTGATCTCGTGGTCGCCGTTGATGGGACGGAATGCGTCCGTGTGCGCGCCGTCGACGGCGCAGGACAGCGTGGCCTTTGCCAGACGCGGGCTGATTTCGTTCGCGATGTCGAGGCCCGTCAGCCCGTCGGCAAATTCGCGTTTGCTCCCGTCGGGAAATGTGATGATCATAGTACCATTCTCCTCCTGTTTCGGTATCAAATAATTGTCGTTCCTTCGTCCGCGTCCGGAACAAATAAAAAACGCCCCGGAGCTGGTGATCAGCTTCGGGACGATAGTGTCGCTACCGTGGTTCCACCCGTATTCGCGAAAACAAGTTTCGCGCGCTCTGGTCCGCTGTATCGGGCGGCACCCGTATTCGGTCGTCGGGCGGTCTTCGCGCCGTCATCCATCGCCGCGCTCGCAGCAAACGCGCGGCTCTCTTGGGTGGATGCGCTCTGCTGGGCGCTACTGCTTCCCGGGTCTCCCCGAAAGTATCTTTTAGTATACGCCCGGTTTTTTAAATTGTCAATTGCCGGCATGCCGCGTCATACCGCGTCCGCTTCCGGCTGTGCCTGCGGCGACATATGCATGCCCAGCACGTCCTCCATGCTGTACCAGCCGATTTTGCCCAGGATGAACCGGGCCGCGACCAGCGCGCCTTCGACAAACGCCCGGCGGCTGAACGATTCGTGCGTGAGGGAGAGACGTTCGTAATCGCTTGCGAGCATGACGGTGTGCAATCCGACGTATCCGCCCGCGCGAATCGCGTCGATTGGCACCTCCGCTCCCTCGGGAAGCTCCTGTTCGATGGCTGCGGCGATTTTTTTCGCCGTGCCGGAGGGGATGTCGCGCTTTTTATTATGATGCGTTTCGGTGATGTGATAGTCAAACGACGGCAGCGCGCGGGCGACGAGCTTGATCGCCGCGAGCAGGACGTTGACGCCGAGCGTCACATTCGGCGCAAATACCACGCCGGACTTGTTGTGTTTTACAAATTCCGCCATCCAGAGCTGCTCGGCTTCCGTGTAACCGGTTGTGCAGAGGACGGTTGCCGTGTGATGCTTTTTACACGCGCGCAGAAGCGCACGCGTCGAGGAGGGGCTGGAAAAATCGATCACCACGTCGGTCGGCGTTTCGCCGAGGGTCTGTTCAATCTGTGTAATTTCCCGAATGAGGATGCCTGTGTCGTTTCGGTTGAGCAGTTTGCCAACATCCAGACCGGCTTTTTCACTCTCGGGACTGCAAAATGCGGCGGTGAGCTGAAAGTTTTCGCTCTCGAGAATCGCACGGAGCACTTCGCTCCCTGTGCGACCGACGCCGCATACGGCTGTTCTGATCATACGCACTTCTCCTTTCTGACCGATGATAAGGATTCTTCGGCTATGCGCGGACGTGATGCAAGACAAAAAAACATGCGCCCACACAATTGCAAGCGCATGAAAGAATAGACGTCAAATAAAGCTCTGCTTTCCACGCTTGCGAGATTAGCTGACGGATTCGGACTGAAAGCTGTCCTACCGGCGAAACCGCCGGATTCACCCCAAAAATTGGTTCTCCCGCTCTTTCGTGCGCGACACGAAAGATTCAGCTATTTAATTAGTTTCTATTATATATTGCAAAAAGGAGCCTGTCAAACGATCCGGGCGCCCGGCGATGTTAAATATTGCAAACAATCCGTGGCAATTCGGCGACAATTCGTTATTTATGATAGGGTTCGTGCGCGTTGATTTTAAACGCGCGATAGATCTGCTCGGCAAGCACCGCGCGGCAGAGCCCGTGCGGCAGCGTCATATCGGAAAGCGAAAGCAGAAGATCCGCACGCTCCAGCACACGGGAACCCAGCCCCAGCGAACCGCCGATGACGAACGTGACGCAGGAGATTCCGTGGTCAAAGACGGACTGCAGTATTTCGGCGAACGCTTCCGAACGCATGCGCCTGCCTTCGATTGCAAGGCAGACGACATACTCGCTAGAAGCGATGCGCCCAAGCAGTCGTTCGCCTTCCCGCTCGAGCACCTGCGCTTCTTCGGCGGCGGAGAGCGATTCCGGCGCGCGCTCGTCGGAAACTTCGGCGATTTCAAACGCACAGAACCGCGAGAGGCGTTTTGCGTATTCCGCAACGGCTTCTCGTATGAACTTGTCCTTCAGCTTTCCGACGCAGGCAATCTTGACTTTCATAACGGATCCATCAGCAATCTATTCGTATGTTACAGTTCAAACAGTCCGCAGGGGCGGAAACGATCCGCAACGGTGATAAACATGCTCTCCAGCAGGCCCGCTTCCTCCAGCATGGACTGCACGGTGATCAGCGCGAGTTCCGGCGTGTTGTTGTCCTGCGAGAGGTGGCCGAGTATGGCGTTATTCACGCCGCGGGCATGCAGCTTTTGCAGCACGAGCCCGGCGTCCTCATTGCAGAGATGCCCGTTGGAGGAAAGGATGCGCATCTTGAGAGAATAGGGATAGCTGCCCGCCTTGAGCATATCCACGTCGTGATTGGCTTCGAGCAGGATCAGGTTGGAGTTTGCAACCGCGTCGAGCATGCGGTTTGACACATGTCCGATATCCGTCATGATGGAGAGCTTCTTTCCGTCGTGGACAAACGAATATCCGACGGCGTGCGCCGCGTCGTGCGGCGTGGTGAACGGATGCACGCAAAGCTGCCTGAGATAAAAATCGCGGTCCGGCTCGAATACGCGGATGTTTTTCTGCGCGATTGCGCCGATGCTCGCGGGCATGCTTTCCCAGCACTCCGCCGCGGCATAGACGGGGATGTCGTATTTTCGGGATAACACGCCGATGCCCGAAACGTGGTCGCTGTGCTCGTGCGTCACCAATATGGCGTCGAGCCCCTCGGGCGAAAGGTCGATCATGGTCATGAGCTCAAGCAGACGCTTGGCGGTCACGCCCGCGTCCACAAGCAGGCGCACGCCGCCCGCCTCCAGATAGGAAGCGTTGCCAGAGGAACCGCTGCACAACGGTGAAAACAGCATATATGGTACTCCTTCAGAATTCAAACACACAATAGTATAGCACAAGGCATAGGAAAACGACAGTGACCGCACCAGCATGAGCGCGGCCATCTGGCAGAAACCGCGCGTTTTTGCTATACTGTGTGCCATGGACAGAACGACACAACGCGCCTATGCAAAACTCAACCTCACGCTCGGCGTGCTCTATAAGCGCGCCGACGGGTACCACGCGCTCGACTCCGTCATGCAGACCATCGATCTATGCGATTCGATCACGATTGAGCGCGCGCGGGATATCGTCGTTACGAGCACAGGCATGCTGCTTCCATACGACAACACCATCCGCCGCGCTGCGGAGCAATACCGCGCGCTGACGGGGCGCGGCGCGCATATCCGCGCTGTCAAGCGCATTCCCGCCGAGGCGGGAATGGGCGGCGGGAGCGCGGACGCGGCGGCGGTTCTCAACGGCCTGCAGCAGCTCTACGGCGAGGTTGACGAGCCGACGCTGATCGAAATCGGGACAAAAATCGGGGCGGACGTACCCTTTTGCCTGCGCGGCGGCACGCAGCGGGCCGAGGGCATCGGCGAGGTGCTCACGCCCGTGCGCGGCATGAAGCTGCATTTCGTCGTTGCAAAACCGGCGCAAGGCGTTTCCACCAGAAAACTCTTTTCGCTGCTGAAGCTGCCGCGCGAAATGCCGGATACCGCGGGCGTGCTCAGGGCGCTTTCTGCCGGCGATCTCGACGCGCTCTGCCCGCTGCTGACCAACGCGCTGGAGGGGCCGGCAACCGAGCTTGTGCCCGAGATCGGGCAGATCAGGCGGCGGTTGCTGGACGCGGGCGCAAAGGCCGCCTGCATGACCGGCAGCGGCAGCGCCGTATTCGGCGTGTTTTCCGACAAAGCCGCGGCGGAGGCCGCGCTGCCTTTGCTTGCGGATCTGCCGTTTGCGCGCGTGTGTCAGAGCGTTTGAACGGCGCAAAGGACAACTGCGGCGCATGTGTAGCGGCGCTGTTGCCGCAAAGTGAACAATCCGAGAAGAATTGGGCAAACGGATACAATTCTTTCGCGGGATTCGGTACAATCACATCACGGAATATCTGTTACATATTCGTTTTTCATTTTTCTGTTTCGGGGGGCATATGACGAAACGCTTGAACCGCACGCATAGAGGAATTGCATTTGCCGTCGTATTGGCGCTGCTTCTGGTTGCGGTGCCGTTATCCTCCGCGCCGGCGGATTCCGGCGTGCAGTATATTCGCGTGCTGCTTTCCACGCAGTCGGCGCAGTCCATGTCCATTCCCGTCAAGGGCGTATATACGCTCGCCCAGACCCAGCGCACGTTTACGGACGGCACGCTGACCATCTCCGCCAGCGGCAGCGTGGTTACGGTGACGCACTCCACGGAGGGACAGCTCTACAAGGGCACCGGCGCGACAATTGAGCGCGTCAATCTTTCCAAAGAGGCGGGGTATCTTACGATCAAAACAGCGGCGGGGACGAGAAACTATCTCGGCAACCTCGCGCTTTCGGCATACAACGGCGTGCTGACGCTGATCAACCGCGTCCCGCTTTCGCATTATCTTTACGGCGTTGTCGGATATGAAATGAGCAATGCTTTTCCACTTGAGGCGCTGAAGGCGCAGGCGATTGCCGCAAAGGGCTATGCACTGCTCCGGATTCGACAGAGCGGCACCTACGACATCGGCGACACGGCGGACGATCAGGTTTACAAAGGATACGATCCGTCGTATCAAAACGTCATCAACGCCGTGGACGCAACCATGAGCGATGTGCTGTATTACAACAACGTGCCGCTGCTTTGCTATTATGCCGCGAGCAACGGCGGCTGGATGATATTGCCCTCGGATCGCTGGACAAGCCCGATTTACGACGGCGCATATAATTACGGCACTGATCCCTACGATCTTCAGAATCCGTCCACGCCTGTGGAAAAGATCTATATTCCGGCGAACTACAGCGAACAGGAGATGGGGACCGCGGCGTTTGCGTTTCTGGATGCGCGGCTCATGGCGGTTGCCGCAGAGCGCGGCATCGTTCCAAAGGATTTCTACTTTGGCGGCATTCAGTCCATCGACAGCGTCGTATCCTCCGGCACGGCCGGATATGCGGACGATTTGAACCACACCACCGTAACTGTAACCGCGACCGTTCGCTCTAACCTAAAGGAAGAGCTGATTCCGAGCCCGACGCCGACGTTTGAACCGACGCCGTCCCCGACGCCGACATTTGCGCCGACGCCGAGCCCGACGCCTACCATGTCCCCCTCGCCGACGCCAAGCGCGACACCGGCGGGCATGACGCCCTCGCCTTCGCCGACCCAGCTGCCGGAGGGCGTGACGCCGAGCCCGACGCCGGAGGCGGAGGCAACGCCGAGCCCAACGCCGACGTTTGAATCGACGCCGTCTCCTACGCCGACGTTCGCGCCCACACCGTCGCCGACGCCGGAGATTGAGTCCGTTCGCACAAGCCAGGTGAGCGTGAGCTTTACGTTTGCGGATATGGTCGCCGCGGGACTGTATCAGGCGACCAACCTGAAGATCTACTACGCCGCGCAGACGAACGGCGGCTGGACGCTCTATCATGCCCGGTATGGCCACGGCGTTGGCATGAGCCAGCGCGGCGCGCAGTATATGGCGAATATCGGCAAAACCTACCGTGACATTCTCGGGTTCTATTATCCCGGCGCCACGCTGGGAACGATGGGCTATGTGTTCCCCGAGACGGTCAGTTCGACGGAACCGAACGCGGCGGCAACGGCCGCCTCAAGCGGCAGGGTGCAGGGCGGTTCCGTCAACGTTCGCTCCAGCGCGTCCACAAGCGGCAGCGTGCTCGAAACGCTTGCCGTCGACACGCAGGTGACGCTGCTCGGCATGAAAGGGGACTGGTATTATGTCTCCGCACCGAGCGGCACGACGGGCTATATTCGCCATGACTATATCCTGCTGACAGGGACGAGCATGATTGCGCAGGGCAAAATCTCCGCAAGCGCGGTGAACTACCGCAGCGGGCCTGGCACAAGTTACGCGGCGGTCGGCCAGCTTTCGCAGGATACCGGCCTTGGCATCTATGGCATGGTCAACGGCTGGTACAAGGTCAAGGCGATGACCACGGGGCTGGACGGGTTCGTCAGCAAGGATTATGTGATCGTTACGCAGGATATGGCGCAGAATACGGGGACGTCCGCTGCCGCCACGCCGACGCCGACGTACGGCGGTGTAACCCCTGTGCCGACGGCGGAGAACACGGATTCGGCGGTTACGCCGACGCCGGGCGCGGTCACCATAACAACCGCGGCGCCGACAGCCGACGCTACGCCAACCCCGACGCCGACCCCGAGCGCGACACCGCTGCCGACGCCGACGCTCGCGCCGTCCTATGCGGCGGCGGGCGTGATCAACGCCAACGGCGTAAACATCCGCGCGGGCGCAAGCACGACCACAAAGAGCTATACGAGACTGTTAAAAAATACGTCTCTGGGGCTGTATGAAAAGGTCGGGTCGTGGTATCGCGTGCGCGTGCTGTCCACCGGACTGGACGGGTATGTATACGCAAAATACGTCTCCATTACGCAGACGAGTTCCACATCGAGCTCCGGCGTTTCCTCCAGCGCGGGCTATATCAACGCTTCGGGCGTGTATCTGCGCGCCGGCGCGAGCACACGCTACAAGAGCCTTGGAAAACTGGCGCGCAACACAAGCGTCAAGGTGATCGGATCCTCCGGAAGCTGGTATCAGGTCGAAATTCCATCGGCGGATCTGACGGGGTATATTTTTGCCAAATACGTGACGCTGGCTGAAACGGTCAAGGTGACGGAAAAGACGGGCGTTGTGACCGCGCGGCTGAACCTTCGCGAACAGCCTTCGACGAGTTCAAGCGCAAGGGTGCTGCTTACCATGGACCGCGGGGCGATTCTGACGGTGTATTCCGTCTCGAACGGCTGGTGTTATGTCGACTACAACGGGACAAAGGGCTATTGCTATGCGTCCTACGTAAAGATCGGCTGACCGAACCGGAGCGGCAGAGGAAAGGACAGAACGGATAGTCGTGGATAAAAAACTCCTCAACCGTATCTTTTTCACCACGGCGGCGGTTGTGCTTCTTGCGCTCGGCGTCGTCGGCGCGCTGCGCGCCGCCCAGCCGGAGGAGCAGTCTGGTACGGTAGTGATGGAGCAGACGCAGCCGGAGACGGTCAGCATGGAACAGGTACAGTCTACTCCGGCACCGACGGTGGTTCCGATTGCATATGAAAACACAGTGACGCTGATGGTCGATCGGGTGCCGGTCATGACGCTTGGATCGGAGCTTGCGGCAAAGCAGATGCTCTGGGAATATTTAAGCAGCTGCGCGGTTGCGCCGACAGGGGAAAGGTTTCTTTCGGCGCGGTTTGACTGCGAGCTGATTTTAACGCCGGGGGATCCGTATGTAAAGCCGTTGGAGTCCGGGGAAGCGCTGCAGCTGCTCGCCCGGGATCCCGCGCTTGTTCCCATCCGCGTGACGACGCTGCGTTCGGAAAGCGGAGAAACCAGCCCGGAGGTGACGCAGTCCGACGAGGCGGCGCTGCCCAAGGGGACGCGCATGATCACGCAGCTTGGCGCCGGTTCGACAACGGAAACCACCGTGCAGGCGGTTTACCGCGCCGGCGAACTGATTGAGACGGGCGCGCCCGTGACGCAGACGCAGCGCGCAGCGCGCGCGACGATTCTGCGAATCGGCACATACACCAAAAAAGACACGAGCGGAACGCCGGATCGGCTGGAAGGCGCGGAGGGAAAGAGCAAGGGAGACCTGAAGCTCGGCTACCCCATGCGCGGGCAGGTTGTGCACTATTTCGGCTTTGTGAACGGAAAGATGAACTACGGGCTGGAGATCAGCAACAGCGCGGGCACGAATATTGTCGCCCCCGGCGAGGGCGTCGTGGTGTACTGCGGCGAACGCGGCGCGTATGGGTTTGTGGTTGATATCGACCACGGCAACGGGTTTGTATCGCGCTTGACGCATCTAAGCGACGTCCAGGTGGAGCTCAACCAGCGCGTGTTCATCGGCGACAAGATCGGTGTGCTCGCCGCGGACGAGGACGGCGGAAAGCCTGTGCTCCATTATGAGGTAATCGTCGACGGCATCCCGTATAACCCGCTGTTTTACATCGATTAACAAGTCAATATAAAAGCAGGATGGCGAATGCCATCCTGCTTTTATGTTTATTTTACTTCGCTCAGCCTTGCCTCCAGCTTCTTCTTCACTCGCTGGATGGCGTTGTCCACGCTCTTGGTCGTAACTTGCAGCGCGTCGGCGATCTGCTGATAGGAATACCCGTAGAGGTAGAGCCCCAGCGTGCCGCGTTCGAGCTTGCTCAGCGAATGTTCGATGCTGTCCGCAACCGCCGCGTAGTTTTCGCGGCCGATGAGCACCTCCTCCGGGTCGCTGATGCGCGTGCTGGTGAGCACGTCGATCAGCGGACGCTCGTTTTCGCCTTCAAACACGGAGCGGTTAAAGGAGATATAGGTGTTCAGCGGAATATGCTTCTTGCGCGTAGCGCCCTTGATGGCGGAGATGATCTGCCGCGTGATGCAGAGCTCCGCAAACGCGCGAAACGATGCCTGCCGGTCAAACTGGTAGTCCATGACCGCCTTATACAGTCCGATCATGCCCTCCTGAATGATGTCCTCGCGATCCGCGCCGATGAGGAAATACGTGCGCGCCTTGCTGCGAACAATCTGCTTATAGCGCGCGTAGAGCGCTTCCTCGGCGCGCGCGTCGCCCGCGCGGAGCAGGCGGAGCAGTTCCTCGTCGGCAAGGGAATCGTAGTTGGTCATTCGGCTTTATCCTGCCGCTTTTTTTCGAACATCAGGATGCCCGCGGCAACGCCCGCGTTGAGCGAGCCGATCTTGCCGAACTGCGGGATGGAGACGAGGAAGTCGCATTTTTCCGAGACGAGTTTGCTCAACCCCGAGCCTTCGCCGCCGATGACCAGCGCCAGCGGGCCGTTGAGCCCCTGCTGATCCATCGGCCTGCCGGACATGTCCGCGCCCGCAACCCAGAGCTTGGCGCGCTTGAGCTCGTCCAGCGCGGCGGGGATATTGACAACGCGCGCAATCTTCACGTGCTCCGTCGCGCCCGCGCTGGCCTTGACCGTCGCGGCGGTGACGGAGGCGCTCCTGCGCTTGCCGATCACGACGCCGTGCGCGCCCGCGCACTCCGCGCTGCGGATGATGGAGCCAAGATTGTGCGGATCGAGGATCCCGTCGAGCACAATCACAAACGGGTCTTCGTTCTTTTCCCGCGCCAGAGCCAGAATGTCCGCAACGGTGCAGTATTCCACGCCCGCGGCATATGCCACGATGCCCTGATGATTGCCGGGTTTGCCGCCGTGGCCAAAGGGCAGGCAGATTTCGTCCAGATGCTTTTTCTCCACCTCGCGGATGACGAGCTTTCTCTCCCGCGCGAGCGCGAGAATTTCGCGCAGCGACCCGTCCGGCTCGCCGACGACTTCGACGCGGTCGATGCTGCGCCCGCTCTTGACGGCTTCCTTGACGGAGTTGCGGCCGAGGATGAGGAACGGCAGCTCGTCCGGTTCGACGGCGGGCGCGTCCTCCTCGATCATGCGGTCGCGCAGCTTGAATTCCTCCGAACGGCGATCGGAATAGGACGACTTTTTGTCGTAGGGCTTCTTTTCGTAAGGCTTTTTGCCATACGGTTTTTTCTCATACGGCTTGGGTTCATATGGCTTGTCGCCGTAGGACTTTTTGTAGCCGCCCTCGGGTTTGTCGCCATAGGACTTTTTGTAGCCGCCCTCGGGCTTGTCGCCGTAGGACTTTTTGTAGCCGCCCTCGGGCTTGTCGCCGTAGGACTTTTTGTAGCCGC
>CAYLIG010000004.1:227830-240605 GCA_964383635.1 uncultured Christensenella sp.
TTGTAGCCGCCCTCGGGCTTATCACCGTAGGGCTTTTTGTAGCCGCCCTCGGTCTTGCTGCCATAGGGCTTTTTATATCCGCTCTTCTGTTCGCCGCCGGAGCGGGAATAAGAGCCTTTGTTCCGGCCGTCCTGACCGGAGCCGTACTGTTTCTGCGGCATGGGAATCGTTCCTCGTTTCATTTCAAAAATGGTATTGGTTTTGTTTGTTGATTGGCGTCAAACCTGCGCCGACTCCGGTTGAAAATACAGCGTCATCAGCTCGTTCAGCCGCGCGTCCGCGCCGCTGAGAAACAACCAGCCGACCAGCGCCTCAAATCCCGTCGCCGTGTGGTAGTCCGCGGCGGAGGCGTTCTTTGGCATGGTGCCGCTGTGGGCGTTGCGTCCGCGCCGGAATACGGCTGCTTCTTCGTCGGTCAGATGCGGCTCTATCCTGCGATAGGCCGCGGATTGACCCGCCGCGCAGACAAACCGGCTCGCGGCAAGGTGCAGCTCGTGCGGCGAGCGCGCGAACTGGTCGTTGAGGTAGATGCGCGCGTAGAGATCGCAGACAGTGTCTCCAATCTGCGCCAGCGCCAACGGAGCAAGCTGCCGCGGGTTGGAACAGGCGTCCGCCTTTGTTGCGCGCCGTATTTCGTCGATCATGGCCATACATAGTTATTTTATCCGTTTGTAAAATGCAAAGCAAGAACTATCGTATTTCGTGTATGTTTTCCACGCGGGATCAGCGAAATACGCATTTTTTGCCCCTTGACAAACGGGGGTGTTATCGAATAGAATAGCAACCAAACTTAAACTTTCCCCAAAAGCGACGAAGGGAACAAGACATGGCCTCTTCCGCTCAGAGAACCGGCGTTTGGTGCGAGTCGGTGCGGCGATCCATGTGCATGGCTCATCCCGGAGCTTTCCGCCTGAACACGACAGCGTTAGGGTGAAACGTCTGACCCCGTTACCGGTCGCGGCCTTGCTGGAGGCCTATGAGGACTGTCCGGAAAACCGGCGGTCGAACCAGGGTGGTACCGCGTAGAATATTACGCCCCTGACCAAGATCATTTGGTCGGGGGTTTTTTGTTGTCCCCGACCGCCAAGGCGAAGGAGGAAAAAGCCAATGAACAGCACAATCGAAAAATACGTCCCGTTTGTACCGATCGACCTGCCAAACAGAACATGGCCCGGAAGGCAGATCACCCAGGCGCCCGTCTGGTGCTCCGTCGACCTGCGGGACGGCAACCAGGCGCTGATCGACCCGATGAACGTTTCAGAAAAGCTGGAGCTGTTTCATACGCTTGTCGATATCGGACTGAAGGAAATAGAAGTCGGCTTTCCGTCCGCGTCGGAAACCGAGTTTGAGTTCATTCGCGCGCTGATCGAGGGCGGACATATCCCGTCAGACGTGACGATTCAGGTGCTGGTGCAGGCACGCCCGCATTTGATCAAGCGGACGTTCGAGGCCATTCGCGGCGCAGAGAACGTGATTCTGCATTTCTATAACTCCACATCGACCCTGCAGCGCAAGGTCGTGTTTCGGATGGATATGGACGGCATCATCAGCATCGCTGTGGAGGCGGCAAAACTTATTCGCGAGCTCTCCGCGCCCGTGATCGCCGCGGGCACCAACCTTCGCTATGAATATTCGCCCGAATCCTTTATGGGAACCGAGATGGACAACGCCGTAAGCATCTGTCAGCGGGTGATGGAAGAGCTGCGGGCAACGCCGGAAAAGCGCGTTATCCTCAATCTTCCGTCCACAGTGGAAAACTGCATGCCGAACTATTTTGCGGACGAGATCGAATATTTTATTTCAAAGCTGCAAAATCGCGAGAGCGCAATCATCTCCCTGCACCCGCACAACGACCGGGGATGCGGGGTTGCCACCGCCGAGATGGGGCTCCTTGCCGGGGCGGAGCGCATCGAAGGCACGCTCTTTGGCAACGGGGAGCGCACCGGCAACGTGGATTTGGTTACGCTGGCTATGAATATGTATACCCAGCGGATCGATCCGCGGCTGGACTTTTCAGACATCAACAAAGTCCGCGAAGTCTACGAACGCGTGACCAAGATGAAGATTGGAGAACGGCAGCCGTATGTAGGAGAGCTCGTGTTCACCGCGTTCTCCGGCTCTCATCAGGACGCCATCAACAAAGGCTTCAAATACATGCAGGAGACAGAGAGCGATCTTTGGGAGGTGCCGTATCTGCCCATCGATCCCGCGGACGTCGGACGGCAGTATGAGCCGATCATCCGCATCAACAGCCAGTCCGGCAAGGGCGGCTCCGCATTTATCATGCAGCAGAACTTCGGGTTCGATCTGCCGAAGGCCATGCACCCCGAGTTTGGTGCGGTGGTGCAAAAAGAGACCGACCGGGTAGGCAAGGAGCTCAAGCCGGAGCGCATCTACGAGCTGTTCCAGTCGGAATATGTGGATATCGACGCGCCGTATCGCCTGGTTCGCCACGCGTTTTCAGAGACGACCGACGCGGAGGGCAATTCGCACGTATCGTTTACCGGCACGCTGTCGCATAAAGAAACGGTGTTCGAAGTATCGGGCGAGGGCAACGGCCCCATCGACGCGTTTTTCAACGCAATCCGCGGGCAGAAGATGGATCGGTTCACCTTTGTGGACTACAAAGAGCACGCCATCCGGAGCGGGTCGGACTCCATGGCGGTGGCGTATATCCATCTGCGTGGGCTGGACGGAAAGGACGTGTTCGGCGTCGGCATTTCGCACAACATCAGCCTCGCGCCGCTGCGCGGTATCCTTTCCGCAATCAACCGCGCAAAACGGCTGGAAGAGAAATAAGATAACTGATCTGTAAAAACAGAAGCAATAGCAAAGGGACTCGCATGATTGAGTCCCTTTTGCGTGCGCAGATGTTAAATCACCTAAAATGTTTTTTTAAAGCGGGGGAGGCTCGTTACATAAACAGAACCAGCCCGATCGGGATGAAGATTGCCAGAATGAAATCCATGACCTTGATCTTCGTCAGCTTGAGCAGGTTCAGGCCGATGGCGAGAATCAACAGCGATCCCACGCACGTCATCTCCGCCACTGCCGCGTCGCTGAGCACGGGCGCGAGAAATTGCGCCAGCAGCGTGATCGCTCCCTGATAGAGAAACAGCGGAATCGCCGAGAGCAGAACGCCCGCGCCGAGCGTGCTGGCAAAGATGACCGCGCTGACGCCGTCGAGAATGCTCTTGGTAAAGAGCACCTCGTGATTGCCGGTCAGCCCGCTGTTGAGCGAGCCCACGACCGCCATCGCGCCGACGCAGTACAGCAGCGTCGTGGTGATGAACGCTTCGGCAATTTTGGAACCGCCCTGGTCCTTTGGCGTCAGCTTTTGCTCAAGTCTGGCGGCAAAACGGTTGAAGTGCCCGTCAAAATCAAAGATCATGCCGATGACGCCGCCGAGGACGACGGAGATCGTCGCGATCAGCACGTTGGAGCCTTTGAGCATGCCGCTGATGCCGATGTAGATGACGACAAGGCCGATGCCCTGCATAATGCCCCCGGAGACGCGCTCCGGCAGACCTTTTCTCAGCAGAAGGCCGAGCGTGCCGCCGATGAGAATGGCGGCGGCGTTAACGATGGTTCCAAGCATTCAGGGGAGTTCCTTTCCATTGATGCCGGTAAGGCATAACGATTGATCATGCACAATATTGCGTATCAGTATACGCCATTGATCGGGAAAAAGAAAGCGAAACAGCGCGTACACATCCGTAATAAAATCAACGCAGGAGCTGCGAATTCATGCAGGGCAATTCAAAGCTCCGTCGGGTATTCAAAAGGCGGACAGGGATGCCCGTCCGCCTTTTTGTCCGGGGTTGTGTTATACGCGCTCCACGCCGAGGGTGACGGATTCCTTGTTGACGTCCCAGAGCTTGCTGTAGCCCTGCGCGCCGTGCAGGAGTTTGTTCCCCAGCGTTTCGGAGAGGATATCGCTTCCGAAGCGGGCGAAGATCTCCTCGATCTTTGCGCTGCCCTCGTAGGAGAGGACGATATGGTCGCTGACCTCGAAGCCCGCCTCCTTGCGCATGGTCTGCACCTTGCTGATGAGCTCGCGGACGAAGCCTTCGTCAATGAGCTCCGGCGTGAGCTTGGTGTCCAGCACCACGATGGTGTCGTTGTCCGTCGCGGCGACGAATCCGTCCGTCTTACCGGTGGAGACGAGAACGTCCTCCGGCCCGAGTACGACGTATACTTCCTCGATGGTTACCTCGTAGTTCCTGCCCGCGGCGTGCGCCTTGACGACCGCGTTGCCGACGCCCTGTCCGCTCAGATGCGCGCCGATCTTCGGAAGGATTTTGCCATAGCGCGGTCCGAGGGTCTTGAGCTGCGGTTTGACCACGTAGCTGAGGAAACCGGACGCGTCCACGACGAACTCCGCTTTTTTCACATTGAGCTCTTCGGTGATGATGCGGACATAGTGCTCGTTCATCGGCTCGCCCTGGATGTACATCAGTGCAAGCGGCTGGCGAGTTTTGACGTTTCCGTCGTTTCGCGCGGCGCGGCCGAGCGTCACGATATCGAGCACGCGCGCCATATTCGCTTCCAGATCCGTGTCGATGCGGCCGGCGTCTGACGCGGGGTAGTTGCAGAAGTGTACGCTCTCCGGCGCGGCGGAATCCACGCTTCGAACGATGTTTTGGTAGATTTCCTCCGTCATAAACGGCAGAAACGGCGCGGTGAGCAGCGTCAGCGTATACAGCGTGGTATAGAGCGTCATGTACGCGGCTTTCTTGTCCTCGGTCATCTCGCTGCCCCAGAAACGTTCGCGGCAGCGGCGGACGTACCAGTTGGAGAGTTCGTCCGAAAACGCCTGCAGCGCGCGTCCGCCTTCGGTGATGCGCAGCTTGTCGAGATGCCCGTCCACGGTTTTGACCAGTGTGTTAAGCCGCGACAGCACCCAGCGATCCATCTCCGAAAGCACGCAGTCTTCCAGACGGTACTGCGTCGGATCGAACTGGTCGATGTCCGCATACAGCACATAGAACGCATAGGTGTTCCAGAACGTGCCGATGAACTTTCGCTGCGCCTCGCTGACGGCATCCGCCGAGAAGCGGCTGGGCAGCCATGGCATGGAGCCGATGTAGAAATACCAGCGAACGGCGTCCGCGCCCTGCGCGTCGAGCACCGTCCAGGGATCGACCACGTTGCCGAGGTGCTTGCTCATCTTGCGGCCTTCCATGTCCTGCACGTGTCCCATGACGATGCAGTTCTGGAATGCGGCCTCGTCGAAGAGGCAGGTGGAGATGGCGAGCAGCGAATAGAACCATCCGCGCGTCTGGTCGATGGCTTCGCTGATGAACTGCGCGGGATAGCGCTTTTCAAACTCCTCTTTGTTTTCAAATGGATAGTGCCACTGCGCAAACGGCATGGCGCCGCTGTCAAACCAGCAGTCGATGACCACCGGTTCGCGCTTCATCGTCTTGCCGCACTTGGGGCAGGGGAATGTCACTTCGTCGATATAGGGCTTGTGCAGCTCGATGTCCGGGGAAACGTTCGGGTTGAGCTGCATGAGCTCCTCCCGGGAGCCGACCACGTGCACATGTCCGCACTCGCACATCCAGACCGGCAGCGGCGTGCCCCAGTATCGCTCGCGCGAGACGCCCCAGTCGATCACGTTTTCAACGAAGTTGCCCATGCGGCCTTCCTTGATCGTTTCGGGGATCCAGTTGACGCTGCGGTTGAAGGCGATGAGCTTTTCCTTGACCGCGGTCATCTTGATAAACCAGCTCTCTCTGGCGTAGTAGATCAGCGGCGTGTCGCAGCGCCAGCAGAAGGGATAGCTGTGCTCAAACGGCAGCGCGGCAAAGAGCTTGCCGGAGGTTTCGAGCGCCTTGAGGATGGGCTTGTCCGCTTCCTTGACGAAGAGGCCGTCCCAGGGCGTGCCGCCGACCATATGACCGCTGGCGTTCACCAGCTGCAGGAAAGGAAGATCCCACTTGCGGCCGACGCGCGCGTCGTCTTCGCCGAACGCCGGCGCGATATGCACCACGCCGGTGCCGTCTTCGAGCGAGACATAGTCGTCCGACACCACGCGGTAGCCGGACTTGCCGCCGAACTCGACGGGCAGCGTAAAGAGCGGCTCGTACTGTGTTCCGACGAGATCCTTGCCCTTGCAGGTGGAGACGATTTCCGCGGTTTCGCCGAGTACGCTGTTGACCAGCGCTTCGGCGAGGATATACGTTTCGTCGCCGCGCTTAACGGTGGCGTAGGTCTCCTTGGCGTTGACGCAGAGGGCGACGTTGCTCGGCAGCGTCCAGGGCGTGGTCGTCCAGGCGAGGATGGCAACCTGGGGATCGTCTTTAAGGAAGAACTTCGCGATGGCGGAGGTCTCCTTGACATCCTTGTAGCCCTGCGCAACCTCGTGGCTCGACAGCGCCGTGCCGCAGCGCGGACAGTAGGGAACGATCTTGTGGCCTTTGTAGAGAAGACCCTTTTCGTGTATGGTCTTAAGCGCCCACCAGATGCTCTCGATGTAGTTGTTGTCGTAGGTGATGTAGGGATCGTCCATATCCGCCCAGAAGCCGACCCGGTCGGACATATGCTCCCATTCGGTCTTGTATTTCCAGACCGATTTTTTGCATTCCTTGATAAACGGCTCGATGCCGTAGGCTTCAATCTGCTCCTTGCCGTCGAGGCCGAGTTGTTTTTCAACCTCGATCTCCACCGGCAGGCCGTGCGTATCCCAGCCCGCCTTGCGCAGAACGTCGTATCCCTTCATGGTCTTGTAGCGCGGGATGATATCCTTGATCGAGCGCGTGAGCACATGGCCGATGTGCGGCTTGCCGTTGGCTGTCGGCGGCCCGTCGAAGAAGGTATAGGGCTTTGCGCCCTGCCGCAGGCGCACGCTCTTTTGGAAGATCTGATGCTCCTTCCAAAACGCGAGGATCTCTTTTTCGCGCGGCACAAAATTCAGCTCGCTCGATACTTTTTTGTACATGACATTACTCCTTGCTTTCGGTAAAAAAATAGCCTTCCGCCCCGAAGAAAATAGGGACGAAAAGCAAGTCTGCCTGCTTTGCGCGGTACCACCCTGCTTGGCGGCCAAATCGTAGCCGCCCGCTCAAGACCCCCTTAACGCGGGGATACGTCGCGCGTTACTCGGCAATAGCCTTTGGCGCGCGCGCTCCCGGGTGATGCCGTGCTTCCCGTCCGCCGCCGCCTTGCACCGTTCGCGGCTCGCTCTGTGCGGACTTCGTTGGAACACGGACTGTCCCGATCAACGCTGTAACGTTAGCAGTATAGCGGTTTTTTTCTTATTTGTAAAGAGGATGCGCTTTTTACGCGCGCTTTTCCACTTAACACGGACGGGATTCTTTGATATAATTACAACTTACGAAACGAAAGATGACCAGACGGCCGATCCCTGCGACAGCGCGGACCGGCTGAGAAATGAAAACGGGAAGACTAAGGACAGTACGCATGGATTTTAAAGAGACAATCGCCGCTGCGCTTTCGGCACAGACGGGCGTCGGCGCGGAAGAACTGATCGGCTGGCTCGAAACGCCGCCGTCGCCGGAACTGGGGGACTATGCGTTCCCCTGCTTCAAGCTGGCAAAGACGCTTAGAAAAGCGCCGCCGGTCATCGCGCAGGAACTGACGGCCGCGCTCGTTCTGCCGCAAGGCGTTGCAAAAGCGCAGGCAGCCGGCGGATACGTCAACTTTATGCTGGACAAAGCGGCGCAGGCAAAGGCCGTGCTCGAGCGCGTGTTTGCCGAGGGCGATCGCTACGGCGGCTCGGACATGGGCGGCAACCGCAACGTCTGCATCGACTATTCTTCGGTCAACATCGCAAAGCCGTTTCACATCGGCCATTTACCGACGACGGTGATCGGCAGCGCGCTGTATCGCATCTATAACCATCTCGGGTTCCGCTCCGTGGGGATCAACCACCTCGGGGACTGGGGCACGCAGTTTGGGAAAATGATCGTTGCCTACAAGCTCTGGGGTGATCAGGAGACGATCGACAAAGGCGGCGTGGACGAGCTCGTCAAACTCTATGTGCGCTATCATCAGGAGGTCGAAAACGACCCGACGCTGGACGATCAGGCGCGCGCTTGGTTCAAGCGCATCGAGGACGGCGACGCCGAAGCGCTGGAGTTGTTCGACAGGTTTAAAACGATCACGCTGGCGGAGGTGGAACAGGTCTACGACATCCTCGGGATCCGATTCGACAGCTACGCCGGTGAGAGTTTTTATAACGACAAGATGGGCCGCGTGGTGGATGAACTGCGCGAAAAAGGCCTGCTCAAGCTCGATCAGGGCGCGCAGATCGTCGATCTGAGCGAGTATAAGATGCCGCCGTGCATCATCCTGCGCTCTGACGGGGCGACGCTGTATGCAACGCGCGACATCGCCGCCGCGCTGTATCGCAAGGATACCTATGATTTTGCCAAGTGCCTGTATGTGGTCGCCTATCAGCAGGATCTGCATTTCCGGCAGTGGTTCAAGGTTGTCGAGCTGATGGGGTACGATTGGGCGAAAGATCTCGTGCACGTTTCCTTCGGCATGGTGTCCGGCACGGAAGGCGCGTTTTCCACGCGCAAGGGCAACATGGTCAAGCTGCGGGACGTGCTCTCCGCCGCCTGCGAAAAGACCTACGACATCATCTGCCAGAAGAGCCCGGATCTTGAGGACAAGGAAACGGTCGCAAGGCAGGTCGGCGTCGGCGCGCTGGTTTGGAACAGCCTCTACAACGGCCGCATCAAGGACGTTGTGTTCGACTGGGATGCCGTGCTCAATTTCGACGGTGAAACCGGCCCCTATGCGCAGTATACGCACGCGCGCGCCTGCTCGGTGCTCCGAAAAGCGGATGATGTGCCCGGCGCGGTGGACTATTCCCTGCTGACGGACACGGAGTCCGCGGTGGTGATTTCCGCCATCGGCGCGTTTCCGGACGCCGTCGTCGAGGCGATGGAGAAGAACGAGCCGTATTTCGTCACCCGTGCGGTGATGGCCGTCTGCGCCGCGTTCAATAAGTTTTACTATGAACAGCGCATCATGGCGGACGACGCGGCCGTCCGCGGCGCGCGGCTTGCCTTGACGGACGCGACGCGCCGGGTCGTGGCAATCGGCCTCGGGCTCATCGGTGTCGCCGCGCCGGAGCGCATGTAAAAAAGAAACGAAACGACATACAGGGGGATCGTATGCTGGATATTAAGTTGATCCGCACGCAGCCGGAGCTCGTGAAGGAAAACATCGAAAAGAAGTTTCAATTCGACAAGCTCGCGCTGGTAGACGAAGTGCTCGCGCTGGACAAGGAGTACCGCGAGGCGCATACGCGCGCGGACTACCTGCGCTCCCAGCGCAACGCCATCAGCAAGTCCATCGGCGCGCTGATGGCAAAAGGGCAGCGGGATGAAGCCGAGGCCGCGAAGTCGCAGGTGAGCGACATGGCGGACGAGATGGCGCGCCTGAGCGTGCGCGAAGACGAGCTCTCCGCCGAGATTCGCAAGCGCATGCTCGTGATTCCAAACATCATCGACGCGAGCGTACCCATCGGCAAGGACGATTCGGAAAACGTCGAGGTGCAGCGCTACGGCGAACCGGTCGTGCCGGACTTTGAGATTCCCTACCATGTGGATATCATGGAAAAATTCAAAGGTATCGACCTCGACGCCGCGCGCAAGACCAGCGGAAACGGGTTTTACTATCTCTGCGGCGATATCGCGCTGCTGCAGTCCGCCATTCTTGCCTATGCGCGGGATTTCATGGTCGACCGCGGGTTTACCTACTACATTCCGCCGTTCATGATCCGCAGCGGCGTGGTGGACGGCGTGATGAGCTTCTCCGAGATGGAAGGCATGATGTATAAGATCGAGGGCGAGGATCTCTACCTTATCGGCACCAGCGAGCATTCCATGATCGGCAAGTTCATCGACACCTTTCTGGAAGAGAGCGAGCTGCCGCAGACGCTGACGAGCTATTCGCCGTGCTTTCGAAAGGAAGTCGGCGCGCATGGCATTGAGGAGCGCGGGGTCTATCGCATCCATCAGTTTGAAAAGCAGGAGATGATCGTGGTCTGTAAGCCCGAGGAGAGCATGGACTGGTTTTCCAAACTGCTGCAGAATACCATCGACTTTTTCCGTACGCTGGATATCCCCGTGCGCTCGCTGGAGTGCTGTTCGGGCGATCTGGCCGACCTCAAAGTCAAGAGCATGGACGTCGAGGCGTGGTCTCCGCGTCAGCAGAAGTATTTTGAAGTCGGCAGCTGCTCGAACCTTGGCGACGCGCAGGCGCGCAGGCTCGGCATCCGCATAAAAAACAAGGAGACGGGCAACTATTTCCCGCACACGCTCAATAACACCGTCGTCGCTCCGCCGCGTATGCTCATCGCGTTTTTGGAAAACAACCTCCGCGCGGACAGCAGCGTCGCGATTCCGGCTGCGCTGCGCCCGTATTTTCGGAACAAGACGGAGATTCGATAAAGGGGTTGCTTCTTTATGGGAAAGAGAGAAGCAAAGGATTCTTCTTTGGAATCAGGATTCATTCATAGAAAAGGAACTGCGCGCAGTTCCTTTTTCGCTGTCTACTCCAGCTTTAATTTCTTAGTGATCTTCATATAAGGCAGCGATGGCGCTTGCTCTGCGCTTCATCTCCGCGCGAACGTGTTCCGGCTCCAAACACTCGCATTGATCCCCGAGACTCAGCAGGATATCGTAGTAATAAGCGTTCTCAATGAACGGATAGTTTACAAAGTAGTGCTCGTCGCCGTCCGGCGAGATATCTTCTTCGTTGCAATAGTCGAGTATCCTGTCCAGAACGGATTTGTGGATGCGGATTTTGATTCGCGTTTGTAAAGCGGCGCAAATATCGGAAGCATCCAACTGCGGGTTTGGACATTCCCGCGGCAAAAAACCCTCGTCCTGCATCTGCAGGTTTGATATGCGGGTTAGCTTGAACAGGCGAAAATCATCTCTTGTGCGGCAGTACCCCTGCCAGTACCAATGACCGCCTTTTAGTACAAGCCGATACGGCTCGGCTGTCCGCGCGGTTTTGTTGCCATGGCGGTCCGTATATTCAAACGAGAGCAGCTTGCTTTTCTGAAGAGCCGTCTGGATCGTTTCCAAATTGGGTTGTATGGTTCGGTTGCCCATCCATGGACTGATATCGACGAATATCTGATTTGATTTGAATTCGATGTCTTCCGCTTTTTCGGCGGGAATAAAACTGCGGACTTTCGCAAAGGCGTTTACCAGTTCGTCGCCCCGCAGCATACCGGAAAGGCTGGAAAGCCCCATCAGGATAACGGAAAGGTCGGCGGTCGAAAACACCTTTTTGTCGATTTTGTATGCCGGCATGATTTCAAAACCGCCGCCTGCGCCTGGTATGGAGCGGACGGGAATCCCCGCCAGATTGATGGCGTCGATGTCGCGGTAGATCGTGCGGGGTGAAACCTCGAACATATCTGCCAGCTCCTGCGCGCCGACTCGCTCTTTCTCCAAGAGCAGCAGTATTATGCTGACCAGCCGGTCGATTTTCATCTGTGGCCTTCTTTCAAATTTTCCTTTATTTTAACACGGATTGTTGCCATAAGGATGTCAGGAATGAACTTGTATAGTGTAGATAAAAAGCCGATCCGCTGGTTGGGAGGAAGTATCATGCAGAAAAAAGCTCTGGTGATCATCGATATTCAAAATGACATCACAAAAAATTACAGGGATGTGATTGGCAATATCAATCAGGCGATCGACTGGGCGGTTGACCATGATGTCCATGTCGTCTATATCCGGCATGAAAACCTGTCGACCGGTACGAGGACGTTTCAGCCAAACACGCATGGAGCGAAGCTCGTTTCGGACATGAAGATCGCATCCAATCACGTGTTTACAAAAAGCAAAGGGAACGCGCTGACCAGCGAAGCGTTCGCGGAATTTATCCGGCAAAACGAAATCAATGAATTCTACATTGCCGGAGCGGACGCCGTTGCCTGCGTAAAATCCACCTGCTACAACCTGCGCTTAGCGAACAAGAACGTGAATGTCCTGGCGGATTGCATTACCAGCTATGATAAGAGCAAGATCGAGGAAATGCTGCGCTACTACAAGAGCAAAGGATGCAATATCATCACGCTGGAGGATTTATAAGACGCTTTCGCACAAAAAAAGGAACTGCACACGCAGTTCCTTTTTGAGTTGCTTTCGTGAAATCAGCCCGCGGGCTCTGCCGCCGTGGTGTCGGTGGTCGTGGTATCCGCCGCATCTTCGGCCGCCTTGGCCTCCGCACCGCCTGCGCAGAAATCGCAGGGATCCCAGCGGTTGGCGTCAAATGCATCTTGCAGCGTACCGCTGAAGAGGTTTTCGGGGCTGGTGCGGGAGAGCGCCTGGCACTCCGGATCGAAGTGATAGCTCTTGCCGTAACGCGTCCAGTAAACGGTGCCGGTATAGTCGTCCGCCATCGCTGCCGCTTCCTGAAGCTGGGCAACTTCCGCGTCGTTTGGCTGTTGGAAATCCGTGGACGCTGCACCCGCGCCGACGAGCAGCACGGCCAGCAGCGCGATGAGGATCGTCTTGGTCTTCTTGTTGAGCTTGTCGGACTTGGCGAGCAGGAAGATGCCGATGGGCAGGAAGCACACAAGCACCATGATGACGCCGAGCTGATGCCAGAGCGTACGCACGAGCTTGCTGTTCGAAAGGCAGGGACGGATGCGGTTGGATTTCTTCCAGAGCTGCGCCGCGACGATGCAGAAGATTGCGTCGAGCACCAGCGCGCCGATCATAAGGAGAAATTCCGGATCGTTCCAGTTCTGCGCGCCGTTGCGAATCGCATAACT
>CAYLIG010000005.1:0-124034 GCA_964383635.1 uncultured Christensenella sp.
ATTTTACTATCTTTCTCTCTTTTTGAGTGGACTACTTTTTTAGGGAGCAGGTCACTCCATGCAATCTTTGAATACCAAGGTGTTTTTTGATCATAAGGAGCAGGTAAGTTCACGTTAAAAATGATTTGATTCAACTTATCATTTTGCGCTTGAATTTGTTGTGGTTTTTTATCTGAAATATCAATACCCAAATCGTCAAGACATCCGTATTGCTTCTCAAGTTCTGTGAGTGCTGTTACAATTTTGAGCCTAACCTCCGAACAAACTGCTTGAAAAATCGATGCTGGAATAATCTGTGTGATTGAAGAACACATAACTTCGCCTTGTGTCGCGGCTGAGACGTCGCCTGCAAGTTCAGAACGATATGTAGTTGCTCCCTTCTCTGATGATGCGAATCCTTCTACAGAACGAATTCCATCAAGTATCATAACGTTTGATACAAATTCGGCAATTTCAGGTCTTAACCATCCCTTGGGCAATGGGGCGTTTGTCACCTGAAATTGTCCGTTAATACCACTATAATACAGTAAATAACACCTTGCTTTTCTGTACTCTGGCACAGTTGCATCTTTTCTATAACCGTTTAACTCTTGGGTAGCCCATTGAGCCAACTGAGTATTATTTAAGTCGCCTGCAATCACGTATAAACGAGTAAGCGATTGCTCTAGGCTCACAAGGGATTCAACAACATCTTTTATAATCTGACTTTTCGGCATTGAATACCTCCATTTGAATTCCCTGTATTGCAAAGAAAATTATCGCCATTATTACCCCAACTTCTCAACGATCCCCCGAAAGCTCTCCATTGCTTCCTCAAGGTTTTCAAGGATCTCCGCGGCAAGCACGTCCGGATCGGGCAGATTGTCCAGGTCGGCAAGGGATTTGTCCTTGATCCAGAAAATGTCGAGGCTCGTCTTATCGCGGGACAGGATTTCGTCAATGCCATAGCGGCGGAAGCGGCCTTCCGGATATTCGACTGGGCCAGTCGTTGTTGGGAATTCGCGTACCGCAATGCCGCACGAAGCCAACGGGTTGAACTGTTTCAGATCCTGAATCATCCATCCTGCATCACGCAGCTTTTGATCAATAACCTCGCGAGCTTGTGCTTCCGGTGTCATAGAATGGCCTTTCACCCGGCTCAATTGCATTTATTATACTTTTTTCAGTTGTGATGGACAAGATCACAGAACAATATTTGATGGGGTTTTTCATATTTAATATTCAGATAGGTAGATTTTATACTTTTGCGCGATTCCTCAATACTCTCGCGCGTAACCCCGAGGTGGGTGCAAATTCTCTTTCAGTTTATGATGAGAGGTATCTTCGACTGATTCTCGCATCAACAATCAAGCTCTCCAAAAACGAAAAAGCCCAGAAAGTCTGGGCTTTTTGTATAGAAAAAGTACCCACGAATTGTATCATTTCGTGAGTACTTAGCTGGCTAAACCCTCACGAAGTGATACAATCGCGCGAATCAAAGAGGGTGGGTGCAAAAGTGCCGGGCTGGGTGCAAGCCGAGCGTGAACAACAACATGATACGTTATAAAAGATATATAAGAGTTAAATAAGTAGGGCAATTAAGCTTATACGAATATGCACACAGCTTTGTCTTACAAGACGCCAGTGCAATTTGAGGATCAATACTTCCTGGGAATATCTGGGGAAAACTGCACATGGGGAGTTCGAAAGTGGCATTACTAGAGTTTTGATGAAAGATTTTTGAAGTTTTGAGCAATCAAAATTGAACAAAGGGATAAGTTTGGGTATTAAAAAACCGCATGATATCTAGCTTTTTTCATATGAAAACGGTAGGTATTGAACATGGGGAGTTCAGATATCTACCGTCGTTCATGAAGTTATGAACAATCAAATTTGAACAAGGGGGTGAGTTCGGATATTAAAAAAACCACATGATATCTAACCTTTTTCATATAAAAACGGTAGATATTGCTCATTGGGGGTTCAGATATCTACCGTCGTTCAAAGTTTTTAGAATCAAAACTATACAATAAACATCGTAAGGGTCTCACAAACGGCATGAAATCTGGGTTCTTAGATATGAAAAATAGCAGATTTGTATAAGGGGGTACAGATGTCTACCATGTTCCATCGCTAAACTTTCTGTGAGCGCAGCTTGTGAGGCGTTGTATGGTATATTTCCTTAAATTTCTTGTAGAAAAAACCTAGATTGTTGTATCCGACAGCATCAGCAATTTCTTCAATTGGGTTATTGGTCGATAAAATCAATTCGAGTGCTTCTTTCATACGAATTGAAATTATATACTTCGATAATGGCAGGCCAGTTTGCTGGAAGCAAAGCTTGCTTAAATAGTCCGAGCTATAGCGAAAGTAACTTGCCAACTCATTCACAGATACCGTTCGAAAGTTAGTGATAACATAACGATCGATGTCTTTGAACAAGATACTCTCAAACTCCTGCTTTTCATTCGCAGTTAATACGAAATTGTATTCATCCGAAATGAGCAGTAATAAACGTTCGACGTAACTTCTGATAATAGATACTCTATATGGGCGTACATCAAAAAACTCGTCGAGTATCGATTCGAATGTACGTTTGGTTTGGATAGCGTTCTCTTTTGGAGAAAAGCGTACGAAATCGAATTTATCTCTTTTCCGAGCGATCAGTTGGCGAACGAAGTAATCTGCATCAGAATTAAATTTGCCGGACTGTAAATACTGGTTAAAAAATTCAGAATCAATTCCTAAGAAAACAACAGCTGAGTTCTCCCAAAAAAGAGAATCGGTATGTTCGCTATTTTTTCCAATCAAGCAAATCTCGCCTTTTTTAAACAGCTCCGCTGTGCCTAAAATGTGTTGCGTAAGGTGGCCTTCGACGATATATGCTAATTCTATATAGTTATGCGTGTGTTGCTTTGTAAGCGTACCGTTTTCAAATGATATGAGGGCGCCATGGACCATGTTGAATCTTAACGTTGAGTACGCAAGATACTGTGTTCCAAGTTGAGTAGTTACCCATCCTAATATGGATATTTGATCTTCTGCATCATAACATTCGTTCGAAGCCGTGGAAAGCGGCCCTAATTCCGCTGCTATGTATTCCGGATAAGATAGTATCGGAACAACGGGATGCATATTGTGTTTTAATGCAAAATCTTTGATAAGTTCAACAATATCCACTACTTTCCACCTTCTCTTTTTGTAATCATAACACAAATGAAACTTGATATCGAATTAGGTAAATTGTTTTTGGATTTAAAACAGATTGCGTAATTGTGGTAGCGTTGAATTTTTTTTAATATTGATCTGTGCAAATCTAACTATATCATTTATTCAGGAGAATCAGTATGCAGAAATTTGACTTTAATGATAATTGGGCATTCCACAAGTTTGGCGATGAAGAACACTCAATAAAAGTAGATTTACCACATGATGCGCAAATATTGGAAACGCGCGGAGATGATTACCCTTCCGACAGCGGCTATTACCCTGGCGGAAAATATGTGTATCGAAAAGAGTTTTTTCTCCCAGTAAGCGAAAAAAATGAGATGGTGTTCCTTGAGTTTGATGGCGTTTATATGCATGCCGAGGTGCTTGTAAACGGTAAGCAGGCATGCTATCAACCATATGGGTACACGAACTTCGTTGTTTTAGCAGGAGAGTATCTTGTCCCGGGGAAATTGAATGAAATAACTGTGATCGCTGATAACAGCCAATTCCCCAATTCTCGTTGGTATACGGGTGCAGGAATTTATCGAAATGTAGAGTTATATTTAGGGTCAGAAAAACACATTCTGCCTTACGGGATCAAGGTCAACACCTTGTCCTATGATCCGCCCCGAATTTCAATATCAATTGATGTCAGCGATAAAACCGATAGTGAAATCGATGCAGAGATCTACTTTGGATCGGAAGAAAAGATGAAAGTAACCGATTTTTATTCCGAGGTAGAAATACCGAATGCCTTGCTTTGGAGCGCAGAACACCCCAACTTATATACAATTCGCGTTCGGTTACTCCATGCAGGCGAGGTGGTTGATTTTGCAGAGGAAAAATTCGGCATTCGAATGGTTGATTGTTGTGCGGAATCAGGCTTAAGAATAAACGGCCAAGCAGTTTTATTACGCGGCGGATGCATTCACCACGACAATGGACTGCTTGGTGCTGCCGCATTTACTGACGTGGAATTCAGAAAAGTAAAAAAACTGAAAGAAGCGGGATTTAACGCGATTCGTTCGGCCCATAATATGTGCAGCAAAGCAATTCTGGATGCATGTGATTTTTTCGGATTGTATGTTATGGATGAATTTGCGGACATGTGGATTCAACATAAACACAAGTATGATTACGCAACGCAATTTGTGGATTGGTATGAACGCGATCTGAGCTCAATGATTCGAAAAGATTATAATCACCCAAGCGTTATTCTATACTCCATCGGTAACGAGGTAGGCGAGAGTGCATTGCCGGAAGGGCTGGAGTATGCTCGAAAATTGACAGACTTGGTTCATGCGCTTGACAGAAGCCGTCCCGTCACATGCGGTATCAATTTGCTGTTGAATGGGCTTGTTTCGATGGGGAAAGGACTGTATCAAGGCGACGGTATGGTTCTTGAAAAGGATCAGAAAACAAATAACAAAAAAGATGAATCGGGCAGTACGTTTGTCAACAGCGTAATGGGCAAGTTGGGAGGGGTATTGAATTTTGTCGGTCGACTTAAAAAATTCGATCAAGCGACAAAAGATGTGTTCGAAATCCTTGATGTAGCCGGTTACAACTACGGGTCCGGAAGATATGATGTTGATCCGAAAAAATACCCCCAAAGAGTCACGATTGGCAGCGAAACATTCCCACCAACCCTGTATAAAAACTGGAGCGCGGTGAAAAAACATCCGAATTTAATCGGGGATTTCATGTGGACAGCGTGGGATTATTTAGGAGAGGCCGGTCTCGGTTTGATCGGTTATAGCAATGATAAGAGATCAGCAAGAGCATATCCGACGCTTCTATCCGGATGTGGGATTATTGAGATAACAGGGGAATTCAAGCCTGAGGTTTATTGGGCGCAACAAATCTGGGGGTTGCGGCATGCGCCGTATCTGGCAGTGGCGCCTTTAACACATGCGGGAGAAAAAGCTTTTCCGTCAATGTGGCGTAATAGCGATACGAGACATAGCTGGTCGTGGAGCGGATACGAGGGGTTAAGCACGACTGTGACAGTCTACTCGACTGGCAAAACAGTGGAGCTATATCATAACGACCGAAAACTCGGGAAACGAAGCGTAAAGGAGTGTAAAGCGGTTTTTCAAAGAGTCATATACTTACCCGGCGAACTTAAGGCAATCGCATATGCCCTCCGGTATCGCAAAACGGCTGGAAGCCATGGGGACCTTATCCCCGGCTGGGAAGCAGCGCTGGCAAACCAGCACGGTGGAAAGCATCCTGCGGAACGAGAAATATAAGGGTGACGCGCTATTACAGAAGACCTTTTGCGTTGACTTTCTGACCAAGAAGATGAAACGAAACGAAGGCGAATTACCGCAATACTACGTGGAGCAGAGCCATCCAGCGATCGTTTCGTCGGAGGTTTTCGACGAGGTTCAGCAAGTGTTGAAGCGCCGCCGCGAAGCCCGATATGTCGGCAGGAGCGGTTGCTTTTCCAGCAAGATTATCTGCGGTGAATGCGGCAGCTACTACGGAAGGAAGGTGTGGCATAGCAACGACAAATACCGAACCGTGATCTGGCGCTGTCAGCACAAATACGATAACGACGAAACATGCAAAACGCCGCACTTGACCGAGAATCAGATCAAGGAGGCGTTTTTAGAAGAGATGAACCGCGTGATTGCGAATAAGGATCAGGTTCTTTCTGATATCAGGTCGCTAATTTCGACGCTAACCGACACGCGTGAGCTTGAAGAAAGGGAAACTGCTGCGGTGAAGAAACTGGAAGCGGTGTCCGAATCGATGCGAAAGCTAACGGACGATTACGCACGGGTGTTGATCGAACAGGCCGAGTATGACGATCGATACGCGGAGCTTCTGGCTCAGAGCCGGGGGATCGAAGCAAGAATTTCGGAGATCGGGGAGCAGCGTGAGCAACGGAAGACGAGGAAACGCGAGTTGGATGCGCTCTATAAGGTACTGAAGGCGACGGGACCGATAACAGAGTTTGACAAAGAGATGTGGAGTTTTGCGGTGGAGAAACTGGCTGTTCATGTCGACGGTCAAATTACATTCGCATTAAGAACAGTTTCAATCTGATTATTATATAATCGCATTATGACAAATAGCACGAGGGATTAATTTCCCGAGTGTTTTCTATTGCTGCATTGCACATTCCAGTGGGATTCTTTATAATCAGATTATTGTTGCGATACTGCTATTTCTGGTATGAAACCGTCAAAAGGAAAATCACAAGGCCGAACAACTCCGCCAATATCGGGTTTGAAAGCAAATTTGGGACATCGACTGCATGCTGTACTGGAATCTCGTGGCCTCGGAATACAAGCGGGGCGTTCTCGGCCTGATTTTTTTAAAGTACATTTCAGATCGGTTCGACGCCCGATATCATGAGCTGAAGGATGAGGGTGAGGGCTTCGAAGAGGATATCGATGAATACACTGCGCAGAACATATTCTTCGTTCCTGCGGATGCGCGCTGGGATATGATCGCACGGGCGGCACATACTGAGGAAGTTGGCACGACGATTGACAACGCCATGCGCTCCATTGAGAAGGCTAACCGAAGGTTCAAGGATATTCTGCCGAAGAACTTCACGCGTCCCGAGCTGTATAAGCGGCGTCTCGGCGACATCGTCGACATCTTCACTAACATCCGCATGATGAATCGCGGCGCGGAAAAGGACATCCTCGGCCGTGCGTATGAATACTGCCTCTCGAAATTTGTCGAGCATGACGATAAGCTCGCGGGCGAGTTCTATACGCCCGGTTGCTTGGTACGCACGCTGGTTGAGGTTCTGGAGCCGTTCAACGGGCGCGTGTATGATATAATCCAACAGAACTTGATACAATTTAATGGTTGCTGCAGATCACTGTCCCTTTCAGGGTAAGTTAGGTGAATGCCGGGTAAGTAAAGTGGAGATGTCCGGCTGTTTTATATGCAGCGATAAGTTATATCATATATGGCAGGTAATTAAGAGTGGTAATCAAATTAGAAATCGAACTCGGCGTTGTAGCGTGGTCGAAAGTTAAAAATTGATTAATATGAGGTGAGAGAGTTGAATACCGAAGAATTGGAAAGACTTGAACATGAACAACTTAAACCTTATGCCTGTTTTGCTAATTCAGTTAATTGCAGGACTTATGAGTCTAATGGAAAAACAAAAAGCATTTCAAAGCATCCATTTAGGACCGAATTTCAAAGAGATCGAGATAGAATTATTCATTCAAAAGCTTTTAGAAGATTAGAATACAAGACCCAGGTTTTTTTAACACAACATGGAGATCATTTGCGAACACGACTAACTCATACACTAGAAGTATCGCAATTGTCGGAAACAATTGCATTACAACTTGGATTAAACTGCGATTTAGTTGAGGCTATAGCGTTAGGTCATGATGTTGGACATACTCCATTTGGACATGCCGGCGAAAGAAAACTAAATGAATTACTGAAAAAAGAAGGGGAAAAGACTTTTAAACACAACATTCAAAGTGTTAAAATATTAAAATTTCTTGAGAAAAAATATAACGATTATGACGGTCTAAACCTTACTATTCCGGTTTTGGAAGGGATATTAAAGCATACTAAGATTCCGACTGATGTAGGACGGATTTTGCGGACATTCAAAATAAAAAAGAATGTGGAGGTAACAGACAATGGCAAAATCATTATTTGAGGAACTGGGCGGCAAATACGAAAGGCAAGGGGATTATTTGATACCGTGCTTAACTGTACCCGCCGAAGAAGAACAGGCAATAGGCATCTGGGGGCAACGGCATTTAGATTATCTAAAACAGTACCGTAAAGTTACATACACCAATCTTCTTACAAGCGGCAGGCTAAACGCCTACCTTGCCGACATCAACAGACAGGCACAGGAACGCTTTGAAAGGCTCATAGAGGGTATGAAACAGGCACAGGGCATAACGGAACAGCTAAAGGCAGAAAACGCCTTAGAATGGACAGGATGCCTCAATAACATAAGGGCTTGTGCGAGGGAGATTGTGGAAAAGGAAATTATTTTTGCATAAACAGATGATTAGTGGCAGGGGGAAATCCTGCCGCTTTTTCTGCTTTAGTTTGTCAGCTTGACAAATAAAGGGTTAAGGAATATAATTAGATTCAGTATTATACAAGGAGTTGATAAATATGCGGCAAGGTATTCTTAAATAAACTGTCAATTTGATAGTGGGAACAAAAAGTAGCAGTCCCGTTTCACTTTTAATATGGGGCTTAGTTTTTTGTACCCAGTTTAAGAATACTTTTATCATGTAATTTTATATGCCCGAAAACATATAAGTGTTTTGGGGCTATTGGAGTTATTTACCCAGTGATAGGAGTATTTATCACTGGGTATTTTTATGCCCTTTTTTGGGTGTTGATAGGAGGAAAATCACATGAAAATAATTAACTTAGGCATTCTGGCTCACGTTGACGCAGGAAAGACAACATTAACGGAAAGTTTATTGTATACCAGTGGTGCAATTGCAGAACTAGGGAGCGTAGATGAAGGCACAACAAGGACAGATACAATGAATTTGGAGCGTCAAAGGGGAATCACTATCCAGACAGCAGTGACATCTTTTCAGTGGGAGGATGTAAAAGTCAACATTATAGATACGCCAGGCCATATGGATTTTTTGGCGGAAGTATACCGTTCTTTATCCGTATTAGACGGAGCAGTATTATTAGTTTCTGCAAAGGATGGCATACAGGCACAGACCCGTATACTGTTTCATGCACTACAGATAATGAAGATTCCGACAATTTTTTTCATCAATAAAATTGACCAAGAGGGGATTGATTTGCCAATGGTATATCGGGAAATGAAAGCAAAGCTTTCTTCGGAAATTATAGTGAAGCAAAAGGTTGGGCAGCATCCCCATATAAATGTAACGGACAATGACGATATGGAACAGTGGGATGCGGTAATTATGGGAAACGATGAACTATTAGAGAAATATATGTCAGGGAAACCGTTTAAAATGTCAGAACTGGAACAGGAAGAAAACAGGAGATTCCAAAACGGAACGTTATTTCCCGTTTATCACGGAAGCGCTAAAAACAATCTGGGGATTCGGCAGCTTATAGAAGTAATTGCCAGTAAATTTTATTCATCAACGCCTGAAGGTCAATCTGAACTATGCGGGCAGGTTTTTAAGATTGAATATTCAGAGAAAAGGCGGCGTTTTGTTTATGTGCGTATATATAGCGGAACATTGCATTTGAGGGATGTTATTAGAATATCTGAAAAAGAGAAAATAAAAATCACAGAGATGTGTGTTCCGACAAACGGTGAATTATATTCATCCGATACAGCCTGCTCTGGTGATATTGTAATTTTACCAAATGATGTTTTGCAGCTAAACAGTATTTTGGGGAACGAAATACTGTTGCCGCAGAGAAAATTTATTGAAAATCCTCTCCCTATGCTCCAAACAACGATTGCAGTAAAGAAATCTGAACAGCGGGAAATATTGCTTGGGGCACTTACAGAAATTTCAGATGGCGACCCTCTTTTAAAATATTATGTGGATACTACAACGCATGAGATTATACTTTCTTTTTTGGGGAATGTGCAGATGGAAGTCATTTGTGCCATCCTTGAGGAAAAATATCATGTGGAGGCAGAAATAAAAGAGCCTACTGTTATATATATGGAAAGACCGCTTAGAAAAGCAGAATATACCATCCACATAGAAGTCCCGCCAAATCCTTTCTGGGCTTCTGTCGGGTTGTCCATAGAGCCGCTCCCTATTGGAAGCGGAGTGCAGTATGAAAGCAGAGTTTCACTTGGATATTTAAATCAATCGTTCCAAAATGCGGTTATGGAGGGGGTTCTTTATGGCTGCGAGCAGGGGCTGTATGGATGGAAAGTGACAGACTGTAAAATCTGTTTTGAATATGGATTGTATTATAGTCCTGTAAGTACCCCCGCAGACTTTCGGCTGCTTTCCCCTATCGTATTGGAGCAGGCTTTAAAAAAAGCAGGGACAGAACTATTAGAGCCATATCTCCACTTTGAAATTTATGCACCGCAGGAATATCTCTCACGGGCGTATCATGATGCTCCAAGGTATTGTGCAGATATTGTAAGTACTCAGATAAAGAATGACGAGGTCATTCTGAAAGGAGAAATCCCTGCTAGATGTATTCAAGAATACAGGAACGATTTAACTTATTTCACAAATGGGCAGGGAGTCTGCTTGACAGAGTTAAAAGGATACCAGCCAGCTATTGGTAAATTTATTTGCCAACCCCGCCGCCCGAATAGCCGTATAGATAAGGTTCGGCATATGTTCCACAAGTTAGCTTAACAGCTTGCAAAAGTCATATAAAATGAGATTTGAAAGGATTAGAGACTAATTATGATGAAATGCGAATGGATATTGTGTCCTGTTTGTGGGAGCAAAACCCGTAATAAAATTAGGAAGGACACTGTTTTGGAGAATTATCCCCTTTATTGTCCAAAATGCAGACAAGAAAGATTGATTAAAGTTGACAACTTGAAGATAACTGTCATCAAAGAGCCAGACGCTTAAGACGCAGAGCCGATGAAATTGTGGAACAATTCACGAATCATCGGCTCTTTTTGTTTCGTATTTGAAAGAACAAACTCACCAAATAAAAAAAACGATATTCGGGTGGGTTATTTTGTTATACCCTAAATTACCCTCTGAATTTGTTTTTAAATTTGGAGGGATTTTTTTATGTCCTTTTTTCGGGCAGTTATCTATCTGCTCATACGAAGCAAAATTTATCAATACATAGCATATCAGAGAACGGCAGGAAACCAGTTAAAAAAATTTCTGCCAGTGCAACGGTACTTCTCACCTTGAAAGTAGAAGTACAATCTCCATACAATAGAATTACTATTTCCTATAACCGTAAAGGTCACAGAGCCTTTGCGGTTTTTCTTTTGTCGATTTTTGTTGGAAAGTGCCGTAGGGCTGTTTCTGATATGCGGTGTCGTTCTCCGCCTCTCCATCTGGATTTTTTACATTTCAAAAATTCAGATGGGAGGTATTTATGGTGAAATATGCACCAAGAAAGGTATATATCAGAGAAAGTGGCGGCTATGTGGAATTATCCTACACGGAGTTCTGCCGTTGCAGGGAATCCGACCAGACCTATATGGACAAGCTGTTTATCCCCATTCAAGGCTGTCTGCTTGAAGTCGTGAGGGAGCAATACACAGACTTCTACCGTGACAAGGAACGGTGGCGTTATCTGCAAAAATTAGATACAAAGAATAGACTGCTATCTCTCGACGGATTTACGGACAGCGAGGGGAATCCTCTGGACTTTATCACTGATGAAGCGGTGGACATTGCAGAAACCGTTGTCAATGCGGTCATGGTGGACAGGCTGAAAGCCGCCCTGCCTTTGCTGTCGGATAGTGAACAGGAGCTGATACAGGCAATCTTTTTTGACGGACTTTCCGAGCGTGAAGTCGGGGCGAGGTTGGGCATAACCCAGAGCGTTGTAAACAAACGCAAAGCCAGAATCCTAATAAAACTAAGAAAGATAATAGAAAATTAAAATTTAAGGCGTTCAGCCCCCTTGTTTTTTCCTTTGGGAAGATGAGGGGGCTTTTCTCTGCCCTCTCAATCAATTCTGATTGGAGGAAGTAAGAATGGCATACAACCACGGACGGGAGGACAGGAAATGGCGTATCTGGAAAGAAGCGGAGGAAAAGCTGCTGCGTGAGTGCGGCGTTGATGAAGCGACCATTGAGCAGATACGCATGGCGGACAGGGCAGACTTCAATTCCAACAGGCGGTTTTACCGATGGACGAATGACGTTGCGGAATATCTTGAGGACATGGCAGGCAGGGAGCGGCAGGCGGAAGTGGGTACGGTTGCGGAGTTACTGGAAGAGATTGAGAGCGAAAATCTCTATCAAGTATTAGTCACGGTGGACGGGCGTACCTTGAAAATCGTCCTGCTGAAAATGCAGGGGTATTCCACAAAGGAGATTGCCCCGCTTGTGCATTTGACGACTGGTGCCATCTATGCGAGGTTAGACCATCTGCGGAAGAAGCTGCGGAAAATTTTATAGCTTCTAAAACAGCCTGCCATCCTGCGGGCTACTGGGTGAGGGATGGAAATCCCCTCACTCATTTTTTGCAGGAGGACAACAGGATGGCATACAGGGTTAAGGCATACACGCTTCGGGAGGAATCCACGGAAAGCGGCACAAGGTATTTTATCAGCTTTAAGGACGGGCAGGGCAAATCCCACGAGTTGGAAGTGTCGGAACAGTTCTTTATGGAGTTTCGGCAGATGGAGCGCAGGAACAGGAATCTTTTCTAATGGGACGAGCGGCACAGGGAGTTTAACGAGGTATGGGACGAAACCCTTTACAGACGGGCGTTGCGTGTGCCTAAGAGCCTTGATGAACGCATGGTTGAGGAAGAACGGAATGAAACGCTCTATAAGGCGGTTGGGAGCCTTCCAGAGATACAAAGGCGGCGTTTCCTGCTCTACTACGAGTATGAGTTCAATTTTTACCAAATCGCCGCTATGGAGCATTGCACCGCTTCGGCAATACAGAAATCTGTTGCGATTGCAAAGGAGAAAGTAAAGGCGGAAATTGAAGAAATATCTCCAACCGTGACCGACACCGCCCGAAAAAGAAATCTGTTTTTTATTTGTGTGGGATTGGCGGCATTACATACTCTCACTTTTTTCCGTGGGAGTAAATCTATTTTTAAGGAGGTCAACGCCTATGTATTTAGCAGGAAAGAGTATTATCGGTATCAAACGGGAACTTGAAAGAAGCAGCATATTGTCACCGACGGGTAATAGCATATGGTGTAAACGAAGTATAGAAAACATATTGGCTAATGAAAAATATTCAGGGGATGTTTTAGTATTCAAGACATATTGTGAAGGCTTTCCTGAATCAAAGCGAAAAACAAATACAGATGGGAAACATGAGCAGTATATATCAATATCAAATAATCCAATGATTATATCAAAGGAAACATTTAAAGCAGCAAACGAAGAGAGAAATCGGCGAAGCAATGTAATTAAATCCGAAACGGGAAACAACAGAAAATCTACCCGGTATAGCTCGAAGAAAGTAGAAATGAAACAAAAATAGCCTATTCTAAAATGCAACCATCATACATGGAGCAGGATAGGCAAAAACCGTATTAGAGATACCGCAAAAAACGGTAATATTTTAAATATTCGGCTTTGAAGTACGATTTACTTGAATAATAAGCATTTTTATGGATATCAGTCTCATTTCTATACTCTTGCGCGTTTCTGCTATACTCTCGCGCGTAACTCCTAGGTGGGTGCAGAATTGGTACAAAACATCAAAACTAACCCAGTTTTAAATATTTGCAGCAAGCGAACAGAAGACCGCGAACTCAAAAAAGCCCTAAGTTGGGGCTTTTTGCATAAAAAAAGTACCCACGAATTGTATCATTTCGTGAGTACTTAGCTGGCTCCCCCTGTTGGACTCGAACCAACGACACTGCGGTTAACAGCCGCATGCTCTACCGACTGAGCTAAGGAGGAACGTTACTCGGAGATTTTACATGAATTCAACACCACTTGCAATGAACGGCGGAGGCGATGAGCGGCAAATAGAACGAAATATGGTTCGTATTCTCGCTATATCTTCGAATTGCTCGTCTTTGATTGACGTTTTATATCCCGCTCACTATAATGGTCGTATGGAGGAGAGCGACGTTCTGACCTTGATCGCAATGGAGACAGCGGAACCGAAACGGAAGCTGAATCGCTCCGCCGGGGCCGTATATGTCGTCCTCATCGCGCTGATTGTAGGCACGATTGCGCTGGCAAATCTCCTTTATACGCGCTGGCAGATACCGCGCTATGCGGTACAGCCGCCGATCTACGCGCTGACCGCAATCTTTGGCGTATACGCATACCGCTGGCACTATCTTTCTTACCGATATACGCTGACGGATCGGATGTTTGCCATCGAGCGGATCGCGGGCGGCGGAGAGCGGACGATCGCCGCGGCGACGCTGGATGAAATTGCGGATATTGTCCCATACAGGTACGATATACGCCGAAAAGGCATGATAAGCGCATCGGTTCTGCCGCGGCGAAAATCGACTATGGTTATAATAAAGGAAGAAAACGGGCGGGAGAGGGCATACTGCATCAGCCCCGGCGAGGCGTTTCTGATGAAACTGACCGCGCAATGGCGGCTGCACCACCCGCGGAAAGACGATCTGCCGATCTGATGGATAAACACCGGATGACAACAAGTGAATCCCTGCAGGAAGCGCTCGGCGCGTACGAGCGCGAGAACTGCGCGCGCTTTCACATGCCCGGCCACAAGGGACGCGGTCTCTCCGGTTTCTGGCGGGATGAACTGCAGCTCTGGGACGTGACCGAACTGAGCAACACCGACAATCTGCACGCGCCGGACGGCGCGATCGCGGCGGCACAGCGGAACATGGCGAAGGCCTACGGCGCAAAGGCTTCTTTTTTTGTGGTCAACGGCTCGACGAACGCGGTGCAGGCAATGATCCTCGCGCTCGGCGAACGCGACAAGCTGCTGCTCGCGCGGGACTGCCACTGTTCGGCGGTGTCCGGCGCGGCGCTGCGCGGCATTGAAACCTGCTATCTTTCGCCGCGGTACGACGATACGCGGGGCTTGCTTGGCATGGTGACGCCGGAGGATCTCGACCGCGCGCTGGAAGAGACGGGCGCGACTGCCGCGCTCGTCACATCCCCGAACGCATACGGCCTCTGCGCGGACGTGAAGGGCCTTGCGGACGCGGCGCACAGGCACGGCGCGCTACTGCTCGTCGACAGCGCGCACGGGGCGCATTATCCGTTTTCGGAGGCGCTGCCGCAGCCGCTCGGCGGAATTGCCGACCTGTTTGCGCACTCTCAGCACAAGACCATGGACGCGCTGACGCAGGCGGCGAGCCTGCATCTGGGCGAATGCCGGATTTCCGAACAGCAGGTGCGCCGCGCGCTCGCACTGACGGAGACGACGAGCCCGTCCTACCTGATCATGGCATCGCTCGACTGGTCGGTCTACATGGCGCAGCGGCGGGACTGGACAAAACAGGTGCAGCGCTGCATCGAACTGGAAGAAAAGATTGAAGCGATTGCCGGGCTTAGCGTGTTTCACGACCCTGTCGGCATCGGGGTATACGAGCGCGACCGGACGCGGCTGGTGATCGACGTCACCGGGCGCGGGCTGACGGGGTATGCGGCGCAGACGATTTTGGAAGAAAACGGCATCTACCTGGAAATGGCGGACGTGCGGCGGCTCGTGCTCATCACGACGCCGAACGACGAGCCGGTCTGGTACGAGCGCCTGCTCGAGACGCTGGACGCCCTACCGAAGAAAAAACCGATTCAACCGAAGCCTGCTGGGGAAGCGATTCGTATTGCGCCGGGACGGCAGCGGGCGAGCATTCGGGAGGCGACGTTTTCCGGGACGGAATCCATCGCCCTTTCGGACGCGGAGGGACGCATTGCCGCGGAGTCCGTCGGCGTGTATCCGCCGGGCATCGCGATCGTCATGCCGGGCGAAACGATCGAGCGCAGTGCCATCGATTATCTGCTCGCGCAGCAAACCGGCGGCGGCGCGCTCTTCGGCGTTCGGGACGGGCGCGTATTTGTCATGATCAACACGGGAGAATCACATGCAGGAACGACTGCTTGAAGCAATCAAAAACGACAAGGCGTCGCACGCGCTCATCGTGTCCGGCCCGGAGGGGAGCGGACGGCGGGAGTTTGCGCGCAGATGCGCCGCGCTCTACTGCCTCGGCGAGGACGCGCCGAAGCGGCTCGCAGGCTGCCCAAACTACTATGAAACCGGCGACGGGACGGTCAAAGTGGACGACATCCGAACGCTGCTGTCCTCCGCCGCCATGCAGGGATTCAACGGCGGACGGCGCGCGTTTGTATTCCTCAACGCGCAGAACATGAGCGTACAGATTCAAAACACGCTGCTCAAGACGCTGGAAGAGCCGCACGCGGACACGATGCTGATCCTGACCGGAAACGAGTTCGGCCTGCTGCCGACCATCCGCTCGCGCTGCGTGATCGAACGCCTCGGCGCGCAGAGCCTGGAACAGGCCGCAGCGGAGCTGACGCGGGAGGGCATGGACGAACGCGAGGCGCGCTTTTTTGCGGGGCTTGCGGACGGCATCGTCAGCCGCGCGCGGGCTTATGCGTCCGACGAGGCGCGCGCGTTTCGGGCGGAGGCGCTGTCCATCCTCGAACGCGCGATCTTTGAATACGCGCCGTTTGCGGACGCGGCGAATCTCGCGACAAGCGTCGGCACGGAGCCTGACGACGACGGCGAACAAGACGGCGAAGCGAAGGCCAAGGGCGGGAAAAAGAAGAAGCGCGGAGACGCGCAGCTGGCCTCGTCGCTGCTGGAAATCTATATCAGCATCTTCCGTGATGCGCTCGGCAGGACGCTCGGCGGGCGGGAAGCGCTGAACAGCGACCGGGAAGCGCTGCTAGGCCGCATTGCGTCGTGCTTTACAACCGCGCAGATACAGGGTATCATAGAAATGTTAGGCAGCGCGCAGCTGAGGCTGAGCGGCGGCGCGAACGTGTATCTCACGCTCGACGTCGTGCTGGCAAAGCTGTATGCGCCGGACAGGCGCGGGCTGTCCTGATAAAAAAACGACTTAACGCGCGGCGCGGAAAAACCGGCGCGGCGCACAGACGCATAGAAGGAGCAGAAAACAAATGAAGGTTATCGGCGTACGGTTCAAATCGAGCGGACGCATCTATTATTTCGATCCGTTGGAATTCGAGTTTTGCGAAGGCGACGGCGTGATCGTTGAAACCGCGCGCGGACAGGAGTACGGCGAGGTTGCGCAGGTTGCCATGGAGGTGGAGGAGACGATGATCGTCTCGCCGCTCAAGCCCGTCGTGCGCCCCGCAAGCGAGCAGGACACGAACATGCGCGAGCAGAACTGCGCAAAAGAGGGAGACGCGTTTCGCATCTGCCAGCAGAAGATTGAGCAGCACAAGCTCGACATGCACCTTGTCAGCGCGGAATACTCGTTTAACGGCAGCAAGCTCGTGTTTTACTTCACGGCGGACGAGCGCGTGGATTTTCGCGACCTGGTCAAAGACCTTGCGTCCCAGTTCCGCACGCGCATCGAGCTAAGGCAGATCGGCGTGCGCGACGAGGCAAAGATGCTCGGCGGGCTCGGCTCCTGCGGGCGCGTCGTCTGCTGCAAGCAGTTTCTGGACGATTTCCACCCCGTGTCCATTAAGATGGCAAAGGAACAGAACCTCTCTCTCAGCCCGACCAAGATCAGCGGGCTTTGCGGCAGGCTGATGTGCTGCCTGCAGTACGAGCAGTCCTGCTATGAGGAGATGAAGCGGAAGATGCCGCACGTGAACCGCGAGATCAACACGCCCGACGGCGCGGGCATCGTGGTTGACAACAACGTTATTACCGAAAAGACAAAGGTTCGCCTGACCATGCCGGACGGAACGATCGACATGCGGGAGTTTCACTATACGATGCTTGCAAAGCCCGGCGAACCGCTGCCCGTACCCGTCGCAGCACCCGGCGCAGGCAGGGCGGAGGCGGAACAGACGGACGTTCCGGCGGCTTCGACGGAGGGCGCGCCCGCACAGGAGCGCAACCCGGATCACAAGCGCCGCCGCCGCGGAGGACGCGGCAAGAGCGGCAACCGCCCAAACGGCACAGCGCCGGCGCAGGACGGCGCCGCGCAGCAGCAAACTCCCCAGCAACAGCAGCAGCGGCAACCCCAGCAGCAAAGACCGCCGCAGCAACAAAAGCCGCGTTCGGACGGTCAGCAGGGACAGCAGGGGCAGCAGAACAAGCCGAGACCGCCCCGTCAAAACAGCGGCGCAAACGCGCAGCAGGGCCAGCAGGAGCAGCGCCAGCAGGGCGCGCAGGAAGGCCAGAAAAGCTCCAGCAGGCACAGGCGCGGCGGATCCAACCGCCCGAAACCGGCGGACGGCGCGGCGCAGAAGCAGGAATAACCGCAAAAAAGCGGAAAATTATGGCGCAATGCTGATTTTACGCGTCGTTGTGTTGACGTTTGGCCGCACTGTGTTATAATGTTTAAGAAATTTTGATACGGAGGAACGGATCATGGCATATAAGATTTCGGACGAATGCATCAGCTGCGGCGCATGCGCGGCAGAGTGCCCCACCGAGGCAATCAGCGAAGGCTCGAGCATCTACGTGATCGACGCAGACAAGTGCATCGACTGCGGCAACTGTGCGGACGTTTGCCCGGTTGGCGCGCCGAAGCCCGAATAACGACAACTCTAAAAAAGTCCGGACGAATGTTCGTCCGGACTTTTTTGCATTTTTGGGCGATCGGAAGAGACGATGCCGCGTCAGCCGCAGCAGGCTGCGAACGGCAGATCCATATAGATGATCGGCAGCAGCACGTCCGTCAGCGCGTCGTAGTCCGATTTGTCCGGCGTATAGAACGAATATCGAATGCCGTCGTAGGACCAGTCCGCAAGGGCGCCGTGTTCGCCGCCATCAATGGTCCGCACGCGCACGGAGATATGCACGTCCGCGCCGTCCAGTTCCAGCGACTGCGGCAGTGCGTCAAAGGTTTCGTATACGCCCGAAATATCGTCGGTTGTGCGCGCCGCGCGGTAGGTAAACGTATCTCCGTCCAGCGTGAAGATGATCTGCGCGATGGTATTGTCGATGATGCTGTAGCTCACGCTGTCCGCCTGCTGGTGCGGCGTGATGATGAATCCGAGGTCGGCAAAGTCCGCCGCGCCGTCCACCTCGACAACAGGATTCGGCAGCTCGGCCGCGGGTTTCGGCGTCGCGGTCGGGGTCGGAGTCGCGCTTGAGCCGGTCTGCGTCGCATGATCGGAGCGCACACAGGAGCCGAATACGAATATCAACACAAGCGCAATCGCGATGGACAGCACTTTTTTGGTAGCAGACGTATGGGACGCCGCGCTGGAAGAACGATACTCGGAAGAAGAATGATGTTCGGGAATCGAATGCTGCTGCATAAAATCAGTCCTTTCGTGCGCGTGCCGTGATCGCAAATCCGTATGCGGCGCGGGACGCTCCTGAAAATTGAAGTCATCATACCACACAAATATGAACAGAGAAAGTGATAAACGCACGCGCGCGTGAAAAATGGCGCGCCGTTCTTTTTTGGCGCGCATCATTCCGATAACTCGCGCGGAAATGAAATTCCGATAATTTTGCGGCTTTCGCAGGCGTTACGATGGGCTCGGCGGCGGGGAAACGGCCTCGAACTTCCTCGCCGCCTCGCAAGAAAGGAGCACGAACGAATGGAAACGGCCAAAACAAGAAACCTCAAGAGCAAGATCGAAGCGTATTTTGCCGCATGCGATGCGACGGCGGAGCGCGTCACCCTCAAAAACGGGAGCGTGACGATCCGGCAGACGCCGTATACGCTTGCGGGCCTGAGCGAGCACCTCGGCACACCGCAGGGCGAGATCCTCGCAAAAGGCCGAAAAGGGGGAGACGGAACGGAGAGCAGGCATTACGCCGACGCGTTCCGCCGCATTGGGCGCTACATCGTTGAGCACGCGCTGCTGGGCGAACTCCAGTACAGCGTTGCCGCGAAGCTGCTCGAAGAACTCGGCACCGGCGAAAAACTGCCGCCGGACGAGGAGGTGAGAAGCATCGTCATCGTGCTGGAGGATCGGGAAGGCTGGGGCGAGTGACATGGAAATCTTATTAAAGGGGTATCCAAATCCACGTCAGCGGGAATTCTTCGCAAGCAGGGCGCGGCACACCGCCTACGGCGGCGCGCGCGGCGGCGGCAAGAGCTGGGCCATGCGAAGAAAGCTCGTACTCCTCGCCCTCCGCTATCCCGGCCTTCAACTCCTGCTGCTCCGAAGGACGCTCTCGGAGCTGAACGAGAACCACGTGCGGAATCTGCAGACGGAATTATCAGGGTTTGTCGACTACAACCAAACGCAGCGCGTATTTACGTTTCCGAACGGCAGCCGCATCAAGCTCGGCTATTGCGACAACGAACAGGACGTGTTCCGCTATCAGGGGCAGGAATACGACGTGATCGGACTGGAGGAAGCCACCCAGTTCACCGAGAGCCAGATGCAGTTCATCACGACCTGCAACCGCTCGGTGCGCACGGACTTTTCGCCGCGCATGTACTACACGTGCAATCCCGGCGGCGTCGGGCACGGCTGGGTCAAGCGACTCTTCATCGACCGGCGATACCGCTCGAGCGAGCGGGCGGAGGATTACGTCTTTATTCCGGCGCGCGTGACGGACAATCCGGTTCTGATGCGGGACAGATCCTATCTCATTACACTCGAAAACCTGCCGGAGCCGCTGAGGCGCGCCCATCTCGACGGGGACTGGGACGTGCTGGCGGGGCAGTACTTCGGCGAGTTTTCGAGGGACAGGCACGTCGTGGAGCCGTTTGAGCTCCCCAAATCGTGGCGGAGATTCCGCGCGATGGACTGGGGCTACAACGACCCCTGCGCCGTGCTGTGGTTCGCCGTTGCGCCGGGCGGACGCGTGTATGCATACCGCGAATATTACGAACGCCGCGTGCTGTCCAGCGAGACGGCAAGGCGCATCCGTCACCTGACGGGAGATGAAGCGATTGCATACACCGTCGCCTCGCCCGACGCCTGGCAGAGCCGCGGCATGAACGCAAGCGGCGATCTTTCGGGCATGAGCATCGCGGAGGTGTTCGCCTGCGGGGGCGTGTCGCTGATTAAGGCGGACAACGCGCGCATCCCCGGCTGGCAGCGCGTGCGGGAATATCTGGCGGAGGCGGACGACGCTCTGCCGGGGCTACTGATCTTCCGCTGCTGCGAAAATCTGATCCGGACGCTGCCCGCGCTGACATTTGACGAGCACTTTGTTGAGGACGTCGGCGCGCGCTGCGAGGATCACGCGCCGGAGGCGCTGCGCTACGGGCTGATGTCGAGGCCGGCCCCCGCAGGCGAACAGAAGAAGCCGAAAGCGCGCGTATACGACCCGTTTGCAACCGAAAAGCCGCGTGCGGACGGATTTACCGGACTGTAGACGGGGTTTATCCCAAGGAGGACGACAAATATGAAAGGAACAGAACAGACGCAGCAGCGGCGAGAACTGAGCGAAAAAGCCTACGCCCTGTTTCGCGAGTTTCGCGGGGCGTATGTCTCCGAATGGCAGCGCCTTGAAAACTGCGAGCGCATGTATCGCGGCGACCACTGGCACGACGTGCCGCAGACGGACCGCAGCGAGCCGCGCCCCGTGACGCCGATTATCCAGAGCACGGTGGAAAACGTCAAGGCCGAGCTCATGGACCGCGTGCCGGAGGCGGTGATCCTGCCGGAGAGCCCGCCGGATCGGGACATTGCGCGCGTGGTGGAGGCGATTGTCAAGCAAAACCACGACGCGGATGGTTACGTTAAGGAATACCGAAAGCTCGTGCACGACCTGCTCGTCGGCGGCTATTGTGTGCAGGAGGTCGGCTACGACAACGCGCTCAACGGCGGGCTTGGCGGCGCGTTTATCCGGCAGGTGGACGCGAGGAGCATCCTCTTCGACCCGCTGGTGACGGACGCGCAGGAAAGCAGGGCGGTGTTCAAGATTTCGCTCAAGACGCGCGAATACATCGAGTCCCGCTTTCCCAAGAGCGCGTCGTTTCTCACGGCGGACGCGTTCGGCACGCCGGACGCGGTGGAGGACGGCATCCTGCACGGCGACCGCGCCGGAGCGATGCTCTTTCTGGAATACTGGTGGCGCGAATACGACGCGGAGACGGAGCGCGCAAGCGTGCATATGGCGCAGATTGCGGGCAATCAGGTGCTCACGGACAGCAGGGACGTCAAGCCCGACGGGCTGTTTGAGCACGGGACGTATCCGTTTCTGATTACGCCGATGTTTGTGCGAAAGGGCTCCTGCCTCGGCCTTAGCATTGTGGATATGTTTGAAACGCAGCAGCGCTACGCGGACAAGCTCGACCAGATCGTGCTGAAAAACGCGCTGATGGCGAGCCACAACAAGCTGCTCGTGACCGAGGCAAGCGGCTTTGACACGGAGGATCTGCGCGACTGGAGCAAGGAAGTGCACAGAGGCGAAAGCCTCAGCGGGGTTACCTGGTTTTCCACGCCGCCGCTGCCCGCCTACATCATCGGCTACATCGACAGCATTCGCGAGAGCATCAAGCAGGAGAGCGGTGCGAACGACTTTTCGCGCGGGATGGTAACCGGCGGCGTGACCGCCGCCTCGGCGATTTCCGCGATGCAGGAGATGAGCAACAAGCGCGCGCGGATGGTTGCGCGGATGCTGCACGAGAGCTTTCGGGACGCGGTGCGCCTCGAAATAGAGGTGGAGCGGGAGTTCAACTTCTTTACGCGCAGGGTAAACGTTACCGACGGCGGAGAGACGCGCGAGCGCACGTTTGAAAGCGCGATGCTCGTCCGGCGCGCACCGGGCAACGTCATGCTGCCGATTGAATTCCACATCTCCATCAAAGCGCAGCAGGAGACAAAGTATTCCGCGATGAGCCAGAACGAGCTTGCGCTCAAGATGCTCCAGAGCGGCATGGCGACGCCCGCGCAGGCGGTCGAGCTCATGGTGTTCGAGGGCAAGGAACAGCTGCTCAAACAGATGAAGGAGCAGGCCGAAAAGGCCGAGGCGCTCGCAACACAACAACAGACGCTCCCGCAGGGCGCGGGAACGAAAGGGAGGAACGCATGAAACCGATGAAAAACACGATTGACCAGCGGCTCGGCGCCACAGACGACGCCCCCGCAAAGGGCGCGGCGGGGAACGACCCGGAGTTTGAGACGCTTGTGGACGAGCTCTCCGCGCTGATTTCCGAAGGGAAGCTGCCCGAGGGGGTCGACCTCAAGGAGGCGGCAAAGGACCCCGCGCTTGTTTCGCTGATGCGCGAATACGGCGCGGGCGCGGGCATCCGCATCTACGCCGCCGAACAGCGCGCGGAGGAGGCGGAAAACAGCGCCATGGAGCGCGTCAGCGTCCGCATGCGCCAGCGCGGCGCGCTGCCGAAGAGCACGCGCGGGGGAAGCGCGGCGCCCGCCGCGACGAACTACCGCGGCATGAGCAGCGACTCCTTTCGCGAGCTCGTTCAGCAGATGAAGAAGACCGCCCGCGACGGCGGCAAAACCCGACTTTAAGGCACAGGAGGAAACCATATGAGCAACAGCAACACCACGGTATCCACAGCGGGCACCACATTCAGCAACAAGACGTTTTACGACCGGACGCTGCTCGAGATCGCCAAGACGCGCCTCGTGCACGCGAGCTACGGCCAGAAGCGCAGCATCCCCAGAAACAGCGGCAAACGCGTGGAATTCCGCCGCTATGAGCTCTTTACGCCGGACGCAAACGCGCTGGTTCTCGAGGAGGGCGTTACGCCCGCGGGCCAGAGCCTCGCGCAGAGCAAAATCGAGGCCGAGGTCAAGTAGTATGGCGCGTATGTCGAGGTCAGCGACCTGCTCGATCTGACGAGCTACGACCCCGTTCTGGCCGAGAGCACGGAGCTGCTCGGCGAACAGCTCGGCACCGTCGTGGAATGGGTCACGCGGGACGCGATGTGCGCGGGCACCAACGTGCAGTACGCGGGCGGTAAAACAAACCGCCTCGCCCTCGAAGCGGGGGACAAGCTGACGGTTACGGAGATCCGCAAGGCCGTCCGCTCGCTCAAAAAGGCGAAGGCGCGCATGTTTAACACCACGGGCGACGGAAAGAGCCGCAAGCCGCACTTCGTGTGCATCTGCTCGCCGGACGCGACCTACGACCTGCAGAGCGATGCGCTCTGGCAGGACGTTTCGAAGTATTCGGACGCGGAGCAGATCTATTCCGGCGAGATCGGCCGTCTCTTCGGCGTGGTCTTCGTCGAGAGCACCGAGGCGAAGGTGTTCAGCCAGAGCATTCTGACCAGCGTAGCCGCGCACGAAGCGGGCAGCGTGGTCGTCACGCTTGGCGACATGCCGGAGAGCGCGATTCTGTACCTTGTCGCCGGGGCGAAGCTCAAGATCGGCGCGTCGGAATGCACCGTTGCCTCCGCGAACGCGGAAAACAAGACGGTGACGCTGAGCGAGGCCGTTGCGGGTGAGATTGCCACGGGCACGATCGTCTACAGCGAGGACGCCGGCGCGCTGGACGTCGAGACGAAGAAGGGCACGGACATCCACGCAACGCTCGTCTTCGGCGCGGACGCCTACGGCATCATCGACGTGGACGGCGAGGGCTGCCTGCAGACCATCGTCAAGCCCGTCGGCAGCGGCGGTGCGAGCGATCCGCTCGATCAGCGCGCGACGGTCGGCGCGAAGGTCGCCGCCTACACGGCGAAGATTCTGAACAATCTCTGGATCGTGCGCGTTGAACACGGCGTAAGCCTGTAAGCCGCGCGTTTACGGGGGAGGGCGGAAACGCGCTCCCCCCGAACCTAAAAATATCAACAGGAGGATGACACAATGCAGTATATGACAGAAGCCGAAATCGACTCCATCGCGTCTCAAACGGGCAAGGCGCTGGCAAAGGAGTCCAAGGTGACGATTACCATCCGCGCCGAGGGCGGCGAGACACACTGGGAGGGCGGCGTGAACGGCCACTTCTTCCGCATCCGCACGGGCGAGCCGGTATCCGTTCCGAAAAGCCTCGCGACGCTGATTGCGCAGAGCGCGCAGGTGCGCTATGAAAGCGAAGCGCGCGTTCGCGCCTACCGCAAGAGCGGCGGCAAAAAGGTTTCGTAAGGGAGGGCGCATGCATGACGCTCAAGGAACTGCTCACGGGCGCGCTGCTGCAGCTCGACCGCGGAACCGACGCGCAGACGCTGGAGAGCTGGCGCGACAAGCTCACGCGGTATCTCAACGACGCGATGATCGACCTCACCGGCGAGCTCCAGCCGCGGCGCAGCGACACGCTGACGCTGACGGGCGGCATATTCGAACTGGGTCAACTGCCGAGGAGCGTGGTGAAGGTGATCGCACTGTCTCGCGACGGCACGCGGCTGCCGTTTTATTACGGGGTCGGAACCGATCAACTGCGCGTGCCCGCCGTTTCGGACGGGGATGTACTCGTGACCTACCGCTACATGCCGGAGCCGATGAAGGTGGACACCGATGTGCCCGACCTGCCGACGTGGTGCCACGGCGCGATGATCGGCTATGCGGTCGGGCGGGAGCGCTCAAGCGGGGACGCCGCGAGCATCGCCGCCGCGCGCGCCTGCTTCGAGCTCTACAACGCGGCCAAGAAAATGATGCGCGCGCACCGCGGCGAGCTGGACGCGTATACGATTGAAAACCGCTGAAAGGGGGCATGCGACATGGCGCTGAGGCAATATCGGATTCCGGTGTTTTACGGCCTTGCGCAGGGCGAGACGGAGAACCGCCTGAACGACGGCGATAGCCCGGACGCCTGCAACATGGACACGCGCGGCGGGAGGCTGAGCGTGGCCAGCGGATATGTGCGGGAGCACGACGCAGCGTTTCCCGCGCCGGCGGACGTTCTGCGGCTCTTTGTATGGAACCGCGCGGGCGGCAGGCACCTGCTCGCCGCGACGGCGAAGCGCCTCTACACGCTGGACGAAACGGCGGGACAGTGGCGGCTGATCTATACGTTCGCCGAAGAAGCCGAAGCCGCGCAGTACGATGTTCAGACCGTCAAGATTGCCAGCACGGAATATCTGCTTGTGGCAAGCGGCGTTTCCCGGATGGCGAAATGGGACGGCGTGAGCGAGGAAGCGGAAGCGTTCGGCAGCGCGGAGGGGCTCTCCGACATCGCGGTGAACTATGTGAGCTCTATTATTCACGGCTCTTTGCCGCGGGGGACGCGGAGCACCCGAGCAGGCTCTATTACAGCCAGGCACCGGGCGACGAGCGCAGCATTGAAAACTGGACGAGCGCGGAGGAGAGCGAAAACGTCGGCGGCGGGTTCGTGGATGTCGGTACCGATTCCGACCCCGTCACGGGGCTGTTTGCGCTGAGCAACCAGCTTTTGATCTTCAAGCGGGACTCGCTCTACCGCCTGCTCGGCGACCGGCCGGGCAACTACCGTATTCAGCCCGTCAACGGCGCGATGCGGCAGCCCGTGCATACCGGCGCTGCGCGCGTTGGCGACGTGCTCTTCTTTCTCACCGGGGACGGGCTGTACTATTTCGACGGGCAGACGGTGCGCAAAAAGGCGGACGCGGACAAGGTGCGCGAGTTGTTGGCAAATGCGGATCTGACCGCGTGCTCCGCGGCGGCCTGCGGCGAACGGCTGTATTTTGCCTTTCGCGAGGGAGACGGCGGCGCGAACGATGCGATTCTCGTCTGCGACCTGACGCGGAGCACCTATATGGTGCGGCGCGGGTTTGTCGCGGCGGGACTTTGCGCGGCGGGCGGCACACCGTATCTGATGGACGGAAACGGCTATGTCTGCCGCTTTGACGAAGGCGATACCTACGACGGGGCGCGCATAGACGCCTACTGGAAAACGCCGATGACGGACCTGGACGGCAAAGCCGTCGTCAAGCGGCTTGAGGAGCTCTATCTGCGCGGAAGCGGCGGCATCATCTCGGTGGAGGCGATTACCGAAAGCGGAACGGTCTACAACGAGCGGCTTATGCCCGGCGAAGGCGAGCGAATCCTCGAACTTGGACTCACCGGCGAGGGACGCGCGTTTCAGCTGGCGTTTCGAAACGTCAACGGCTCGCATTTTACGATCGACGGCGGCGTGGAGCTCATCATGGACATGCAGCGGCGCGTGCTTTGATAAAGGGGAAGCGATATGGCGTTTGAAAAGACGGGAATGCAGGCGCTTTTCCCGGTTTACTTTTCCCGCATGGCGGAGAAAGGCGCGTCCCGGGAGGACTACGACATCGCCAGCGCGCAGAACGAAAGCAATCTCAACCAAAACCTCGAGACGCTTTACAGGAAGCTAACGGAAATTGAAGAGTATCTGTCCGCGTCCGAATGAGGCGGGGAAGAAAGGAGCACGAATGGGAATCTATAATACAGGTGTGGGTCAGGCGACCACCGGATGGCTCAAGGACACCGATTTAAACCTGGCCGATCTGGACTTTGGCACCCCAAAGAGCGGGGGGCAGCGCGCGGCCGCAACGACGCTGCCGAGCGACACGGAAGTGCTGGAAGCGTTTATCGACGAGATGTATGGTCAGTTTGCGCCGGACGAAGTCGCCTACGAAGCCAAAAGCGAGGAACAGATCCGCGAATCCGTCGCCGCCTGGCTCAGGCCGGGTTACGACCAGGCCATCGCCAACCGGCAGACACAGACGCAGACCAACAAGGCGAATCTGGACGCGGATGCGATTGCGCGCGGCATGGGCGCGAGCACCTATGTCACCGACGTAAAGAACCGGCAGCAGAACGCCGAGGCGAGCGATATCGCCGCGCTGGAGGCGGACTATGGCAGCGCGCTGGCAAAGTATGTTTCGGAGGGGGCGGACAGCGAGGAAGGCCGCAGAATCGAGGTCGAAACCTTCAATGCCGAGCAGCGGCAGAATGCCTATGATCTGGCGTACGACGCGGCGCTGGAGCTCTTTGCGCAATATAAAAAGCAGGTGAAGCGCTCCGGCGGCACGGTGAGCACGGAACCGGACGTTGTCGCGACGTCCCGCGAGAACTGCGAAACGTTTCTCGGCCTGCTTTCCGGCGAGGAACGCAGGGAGGTTTACGAAGCGACGACCTCGGAAGGAGCGGTATACCGCGCGGAGCTGATCGCCTCGGTAGGCACGCTCGGATACATTGAACTGATGGGGATGTACCCCAGCACGCCTTGAACACAGCGGGTAAAAAGCTGAAAATCCGGCGGGGGACCGCCGGATTTTTTGCGCGCACCGAACGGCACCCGCACGCGGCGCGGGCTTGATACGATCCGGTAAATGTTTTATACTGACGATGGACATTTCTAAAAATCGAATGATAGTTCAAATCGATCGGGAGGGGTATCTTTTATGGCGTCTCAACTGCATTTGATCTGGAATCCCGTTGCGGGAAACGGCGCCGCCGTCGGCGCGTATACGCTGGTGACGGACGCGCTTGCGGAACGGGGGATTCCGTTTACCGCGGAAAAAACCGAGTATGCCGGCCACGCGACGGAACTTGCGAAGGCGGCAGTCGAGCGCGGCGAGCGCGAGATCGTCGTCCTCGGCGGGGACGGTACGATCCGCGAGGTGGCCTGCGCGCTGATGAACACAGACGCGCATCTCGGCATCATCTCCTGCGGGACGGGAAACGACATCATTCGTCCGCTGAAGATCCCCAGAGATCCGCTCGCGGCGCTGGAGATCGTGCTCGGCGGCGAGGCGCGGCATATGGACGCGGCGATGGCAAACGACCTGCTCTATTTTAACGTTGCGGGGTTTGGATTTGACGTTGACGTGCTGCACTATGTGGAGATCTACAAAAAGCGCATGAAAAACGGCTCTCTGGCCTATCTGCGCGGACTTTTGACCGCGCTGCTGCATCTGTATTCCAGAAAGACGAAGATCACATGGCCGGACGGCTCCATGGAGGCAAACGTGCTCATCATCGCCGCGGGAAACGGCACGCACTTCGGCGGCGGCATGATGGTGACCCCGAAAGCCGACCCGTTCGACGGCCTGCTGGATATCTGCGTGATCCACAACATCTCCAAATTCAGCGCCTATCTGATTTTGCCGAAGTTTTTAAAGGGCGAGCATCTGGCGGAAAAGTGCGTCACCTATTTCACGACGACGGAGCTGACGGCGGTCTGCGAACCGGCTTCGCTGCTGGATGTGGACGGCGACGTGCTGCCCGGAACGCCCGTTACGTTTAAGATACTGCCGCAGGCACTCTGGGTAAACGTGCCTAAACGGGACGCCTGACGCCGTCGGGGACACAGAAAGTTTGCTTTACACCATCCGCCCGGGCTGATAGACTATTTTATGTTTTACAGAGCACGATGGAGCGATGCGGGGCGCCGGATTTCGCCGAAAACAAACGGCGAAGCCGGATATCCGCTTTCGTTTCCGCGGGGCAGCTTCTCAAAACGGCACCGGCAGGCAGGGCCTGGCCGCCGCGGCAGCGGGGCGCGCCCTGAAACGCAGCATAGGGGAAAGTGAATCGATGGCAATACAGCAGGGCGGGGCGAGACCGTACGCACCCAACGCGGGGACGACGGGGACATACCGCCGGAAAAAGAAAAAGAAACGAAACAACACGCTAATCTTTTCGGTGATCATGCTCGGCCTGCTCGGCATCGGGCTTGTGATTTTCCAGACGATATTCAACAAACAGGCGGCCACCGTTTCGATGGACATCACGCCCATCTCCACGGCGTCCACCTACATCAACACCGGCGACGGACTTTTATACCAGACCGATGGGCAGATACACTTTTATCACCTGACGGACAGCAAGAAGAACTACACCTACGGCACGGGCGCCTCGAATATCCGCATGTCCGGCAGCGAAGTCATGACGGTTGTGTTCAACGAAGCGCAGCTGCAGGTGGTCGGCGAAAAAACGCCGCTGACGTTCACCGGCTCCATCGAGGAGGTCGAGTGCGGCACGGACTACCTCGCCGTGCTGCGCAGCGGGGACGACGGCGCGGAGAGCGTGCTGGTCATTACAAAAAGCGGCGAGCAGATCGACGATTTGGCGTTTTCGGGTCAGTGCGTGATCGACTTCGGCTTCTACACGACGGGCAACGAAATGCTCTGGATCGAGACGCTGAACGTCAACACCGGCTCGCCCATGACGACGATCTCCACCTACGACCTCGGCAAGCGGGAGACCACGGGCATGATCCACGTGCAAAACCAGCTGGTCGACCAGATCTACATCACGTCGAAGAGCATGTTTGTCGTGTGCACCAACCAGATCATCCGCTATATCCACGAGGGCAACAAGGAGATCTACCGCACGACGATCTACGGCTACAAGGCGGTCGACTTTTCGAACGCATCCGGCACACCGACGTTTCTTCTGACGACGCGCGGCGGCGATTTTCACACCGTGCGCATTCTGACGCTGCAGGAGGACGCGGCGCCTGCACCGGTTGAAACCACGCTCCAGCTGCCGACCGAGGGCGTCAGCGCCTTCATCATGGACGGCAGGCTGATTGTCGCCTCCCGCGAGCAGCGCTTTGTCTACACGATCAAAGGCAAGCTCTCCGCGACGGCGACCTTTGAACAGCCGATCGACGCGGCGGTCAAGCTCAACGACGCGAAGCTGCTGCTTTCGAGCAACGGCATGTACTATATCGCAAACGCGAGCTGATACGGGCGTGCAAAAGAGGACGAAGCGGGCATGAACTTTATCGACATTGCGATACTGCTGATACTGGCAATTACGATTCTCGGGGGACTGTACCGCGGGTTTGTGAGTACTGCGCTGAATATCGGCGCGACGCTCGGCTCGCTGCTGCTCGGCCGGATTTTAATCCCGTTGGTCTCCGGCATCGTCAAGGGCAGCGCGGATCTGTTTAACATGCTGCTCTACTACACGGAGGGGTCGGAATACGTCGCCATTACGGATGTAGAGCTCACGCGCGCGCCGATTGCGAGCATCTCTTCCGAGCAGCTGCATGTGGTGCTGAACAACGCGGACATGCCGATTCCCATGGATCGCTGCGTGCTGAAGAACATCGCAACCGAGGCGTTCAGCGGCAGCGGCGTGACCACGCTCGGCGACTATTTTAACCAGACGATCGTCTGCGTGGTCATCAACATCCTCGCGCTGCTTCTGCTCTTTACGGCGCTCCGCCTTCTGTTCGGATTTCTCATTCGCGGGGCGGAATACGGACGCGGCGGATTTCCGGTGCTTTCGCACGGGGACGGGATCATCGGCGCCGGGCTTGGACTGATCCACGGCGTGCTGCTGGTGTTCGTGATCTTTCTGATCGTGCCGGTCATGCTGACCGTGCTGCCGAAACTCTATGAGTTTTTGAGCGAGTCGTTTTTCGGCGAATTTTTCTACAAGGCGAATTTTCTGCTCTCGATCATTCCGTCCACATAACGCGGGGCGGATTGATTTTTATAGAATCGCTTTCCGGCTTTTGTGAAACGCCGGACGCGACGAGTGACACGACGGCATGAAAGGCGGGGGATAGAAAATGCGTTTTTTGCGGACCTGGCTGGTACCCATACTGGCGGCACTGATGATCATCGGCATTGCGGTTTCGTTTGTGCCGCTGACGCAGCAGGCGCAGGCGCGCGCGGATGCGGAGCTGACGGTGCTGGTCAACCGCGCGTTTTCCCGCATAGACAAGGGAGCGTATCTGGCCGAACCGGCGCTGAACGACGGGTTGGAGAGCCTTTTGAGCAAGGCGACCGCCGTCGCCCGCTTTCTTGCGCATGACGACGCGCTGCTTGCAACCGACGCGCTGCAGGCGCTCTGCACGCAGCTCACCATAGACCGCATCGACGTTGCGGACGCGGAGGGAACGCTGATTGCGTCCTCGGACAACGCGCGCGTTGGGCTGGCGCTTGCCGGCGACGAGGCGTTCGCCTGGGCGATGCCCGCAGTCGACGACGAAACCGCCGCGCTGACGATGGAGGACGAAACGACGACAGGCAGACTCTATGCCTGCGTCGGGCGGACGGACATCGAAGGCTTCGTGCTGCTGACGCACGACGACGCGAACGTTGCGCAGGCCATCTCCAACGCAAATGCGGAGAATCTGATTGCCGACCTGGCTTACGGCAAAGATTTGCTGTTTCGCGCGGAGACCGGCGGGACGGACGGATTCTTTTACGAGTCCAACAACTATTGCCTGAGAATGACGGAAAACGGCGTGACGCTGATTGCCGCGCGTCCGACGTCCGAGGTATACGCCGTGCGCAACGCCGCGATCCTTGCGCTTGGCGTGTCGCTGGTCTGCGTGCTCATCTGCGGCATTGCGGCGTATCTGCTGCGGCTCGATTCGGTGATTACCCTCGAGGAAGAAGACGAGGACGAGTCGACACGTCTGGAAGCGCCGGAGGAAATAAACCTGCTGCCGGACGAAACAACGCCGGAACCTGAACCTGAAGAACCCAGACAGCGCCGCAGAAGCAGAAAACAGAGGGAGCCTGAACCCGCGCCGGAGACCGAAGAAGCGCAGAGCGAACCGGAAGCGCAGCCTGAACAGCAGGCGGAACGCGCGCCGCGCCAGCCCGGACGAAGCGCAAGGAGAAAATCCCACGCCTTGCCGGACGAACAGGAACAGGCGGACGCGGAAAGCGCGTTTGAAAAGATCGTGGACTGAACTGAATACCGAGAGACATCAAAGAGCGCTCCCTGCACGGGAGCGCTCTTTTGCGGCGCAATGCGCTTAGGAGTTGAATTCAATCGCGACGGAGTAATCCGACGCCACGGAGCGCACGATCGGGGCAAAGAGCTGCCGCACCTGTTCGAGTGCGGCTGTGTCCGCCTTTGCGAGCATATCCGCGCCGGAGAGCTGCTCCGTCATCGCGTCCTGAATGGTTTGCTCGAGCAGGTTGAGCTGCTCGTTGGTGAGCTTGATCTCGCCGAAGGCGAAGAGCGCTTTTTGCGTCTCCTCGAATTCGGTCTTTTCCACGTCCACGGTGACGTAGGAAAGCGAGGCGCGGGGGATGAATATCGTCAGAAGCTTTGTCTGCGCGTCAAGCGTGATATCCGCGTCCGTCAGTTTTGAGAGGTCGACGGTATATACGCCCGTGCCAAATGAACGAATCAACTGGGACTTTTCAAACAGCGCGAGGTTTGCCAGCGCCTGGGACACGCGCGTGGTGACGGTAATGTCCTGTTCCAGCACGACGAAATCGCTCTTTTCGCGAGATTCGCCGAGGATTGCGCCTGAAAAGTCGATCTTGCTGTAGCCAAGCTCCTCGTCCGGCAGCAGATCGGAAAACGAGTCCGGAAGATCGATGTTTACCTCCGGCGAGACCAGGCTTTTTACGCGGGGATAGAGAAACAGCACGGCGATGAGAACGGCCGCAAATACAATGCCGCGAAAGAACCACTTCAGATGATAAAAATGAAAGCGGCGGCGCGGCTCGCGTTCGGTTTGTTCGGCGGCGTTCTCGCGCTCGCGGCGGCGGCTCTTTTGGGCGGCCTCCGCGCGTACGGCTGCGGAACGCGCCTCGTCGCGGAGCTGTTCGGCATTCGGGCGTTTGGATTCGGACATGCGGCATTCCCCCTCTCGGCTGATGAAATCCTGTATCTGTCTGCGTCTGTCTGTCTACTAGTATAAAAAACAGCAAAGCCGCGTGTCAACGCGCGGGGGAGAATTTCAACAGATCGTTTTCTTATGCGTCACGATTGCGCGCCGAAACAGGGAGGGATCATCCACCCGATGCATCAATATGCAAAAAATAAGCATATTCCCCGAAATCAAGCAAATTTGCCTTGACGAGGCAGAATCGCGCTGATATAATAAACCACAAAATATTGTATACAAGCATGCAAGCATGCTGCGAGGGAGGGAACGATGAGCAAGATCGTATTTGACGACCACACGAATTTACTGCGCGAGAACTATTATGAGTACGATGTGCAGGATGTGCCGGAGGCGAACCTGTTCCCGGAGATCTTCACCTTCGACGAAATTCCGAAGGTGGCGTTTAACCAGCGGCTCGTGCCCATGCGCATGCCAAAGGACATCTGGATCACCGACACGACCTTCCGCGACGGGCAGCAATCCCGCGCGCCGTTTACGAGCGAGCAGATCGTCCGTTTGTTCGACCTGATGCACGATCTCGGCGGCCCGAACGGACTGATCCGCCAGAGCGAGTTTTTTGTATACAGCCAGCAGGACCGCGAGGCGCTGGAGCTCTGCCGCGACCGCGGATACCGTTTCCCGGAGATTACGACGTGGATCCGCGCTTCCGAAAACGACTTTAACCTCGTGAAAGAACTCGGCGTGCGCGAGACGGGCATCCTCGTCTCCTGCTCGGACTACCACATCTTCCACAAGATGAACATGACGCGCAAACAGGCGATGGACAAATACCTCAGCGTGGTCAAGATGGCGCTGGATCGCGGCATCGTGCCCCGCTGCCACTTTGAGGACATCACCCGCGCGGATTTCTACGGCTTTGTCGTGCCCTTTGCGCACGCGCTTGCGCAGCTTTCCGAAGAGGCGGGCATTCCGATCAAGATCCGCTGCTGCGATACGCTCGGCCTCGGCGTGGCGTATCCCGGCGCGAGCCTCCCGCGCAGCGTCCCGGGCATCATCTACGGCCTGCGGCATTACGGCAACGTGCCGAGCTCCCTGCTGGAATGGCACGGCCATAACGACTTTTACAAAGCCGTCTCCAACGCCGCCGCTGCCTGGCTCTACGGCGCGTCCGCAGCAAACTGCTCGCTGCTCGGCATCGGCGAGCGCACGGGCAACTGCCCGCTCGAGGGGATGGTTATGGAATACTGTTCCCTGCGCGGCACGACGGACGGCATGAACCTTTCGGCCATCACCGAGATCGCCGACTATTTTGAGAAGGAAATCGGCTATGAGATTCCGCCGATGACGCCGTTTGCGGGCAAAAACTTCAACTCCACCCGCGCGGGCATCCATGCGGACGGGCTGCTGAAGGACGAGCGCATCTACAGCATCTTCGACACCGGCGCGATCCTCAACCGTCCCTCCGAGGTCATGGTGGACGCGCACAGCGGCGCCGCAGGCATCGCTTACTGGCTCAACTCGCACATGGGCGTGGACATCGACAAGCGCAGCCCCGTCGTGTCCGCGATCAAGGATCGCATCGACACGCTCTACGAGGCCTGCCGCACGACCGTCATGAGCAACGCGGAGCTCGAGGCAATCGCCGTGGACGAGCTGGGCAGGGAAGAGAAATAACAAAATAACGATATCAGCGAATGAAAAAACGGGCTGTCGGTGACAGCCCGTTTTTTACGCGTTGCCTGAGAGGTTACGCGGCTTTGACCTTTGTCCAGGCGTCCGAGAACACCTTGACAAAATCGCCGAGGTCTTCGAAGATCTGGCAGCGGTCGAGCACGTCCTGCGGAGGATTGTAGGTCGGGTCGTCCGTGTAGTCCGGCCCCATGATCGCAAGCGCGGCGGCGTTTGGCGTGGAGTAGCCGATGTAGTCGGAGTTTTGCGCGGCGACGTCCGCGTCGCAGAGGAAGTTGATGAACGCCTCCGCCTCCGCGGTATGCTTCGAGGTCTTGGGGATGATGATGTTGTCAAACCAGACGTTGCTGCCCTCCTTGGGCACGACGTAGGCAAGATCCGGGTTTTCGCCGATGCAGTAGACCGCGTCGCCGGAGTAAACCACGCCCATGGCCGCGCTGCCGTTGATGAGCTCCATCTTGATGTCGTCCGTCAGGTAGGCGCGCACGAGCGGCTTCTGGGCGATCAGCGCCTCCTGCGCGGCGAGGATATCCGCTTCGTTACGGGTGTTGATGTCGTAACCCAGCATCTTGAGCGTGATGCCGATGGTGTCGCGCATGCTGTCGTACATCAGAATCTGCCCGGCGTATTGCTCGTCCCAGAGGATGCTCCAGCTGTCGACGGGGCCGCTGACCATGGTGGTGTTGTAGAGAATGCCGACCGTTCCCCACATATACGGCACGCTGTAGGTGTTGCCGGGATCGAACGAGAGATCCAGAAAGCGCGGGTCGATGTTGCTCAGGTTCGGGATGTTGTTCTTATCGATGGCATACAGCAGATCGTCCGCAATGAGCTTTTCAATGATATAGTCCGAGGGGAAGCAAACGTCGTAGATGTTGTCCGCGGAGGCGAGCTTGACGAGCATCTCCTCGTTGCTGGTCATGGTCGTATACTTGACCTTGATGCCGGTTTCGTCCTCAAACTGGCGCAGCAGTTCGGGGTCGATGTAGTCGCCCCAGTTGAGCACGTTGAGCGTCGTCTTCGCTCCGCCGCAGGCCAGAAGCGGCAGCGACAGCGCGAGGGCGAGCGCGATGCATACGATTCGTTTCAGTGGTTTCATCGGTTGGTTTCCTCCATTTATATTGGGTACGGGATATCTTCGGGACGCGGGGCATAGGCGCTTCGCATCCGGTTAAACAAGGCAGCGGGGAATTACCGCTTCATGCCGACCTTGCTGCTCTGCAGCTCGGCGTTGCGCTCCTCGCGGATGCCCTTGAGGTTGACGATGAGAAGCAGCGTGACCACCGGCACGAATATGATGGTGGAGAGCGCGGGGTTTACGCCGCGGCGCGCGGAGGCGTAGATATACATCGAAAGGTTGTCCACGCCGTTTCCAGCAAAGAAGCTGATCACGAAATCGTCCAGCGAGAGCGTGAACGCCATGATGAGCCCCGAGACGATGCCGGGCATGATGTCCGGAATGACCACCTTCTGAATCGCCTGCATGGGCGTGCAGCCAAGGTCCAGCGCCGCTTCATAGAGCATGTCCGAACTCTGCCGAAGCTTCGGCAGAACGGAGAAGATCACATACGGCAGGTTGAACGTGATATGCGCGATCAGCAGGCGCGTATATCCGCTCTTGAGCCCGACAAAGAGGAAGAGCAGCATCAGCGAGATGCCGGTTACGAGGTCCGGGTTGACCATCGGCAGCTGGGAGATGTTTTCCAGCAGCAGCTTGTCGCGCCTCTTCATGGCGTGCAGGCCGATGGCCGCGAGCGTGCCGAGCACGGTTGCCACGATGGACGAAATCGCCGCGACGGAGAGCGTTACCACCAGTGCGTCCGTAATCTCCGGCGTGGAGAACAACTGGGCATACCAGCTGAACGTAAAGCCCGTCCAGTTGCCGAGCGTCTTGCTCTGGTTGAAGGAGTAGACGATCAAAATCAGAATCGGCGCGTACAGAAACACGAGCATCAGCCCGAGGTATGTGCCGGAGAAAAACTTTTTCAGGCGGGTTACCATAGTCTTCCGCCTCCTTCGTCGCTGGTCGTGCGCTCGGCCTTTTTCATAAACGTCATGGAGATGAGCACGAACACCAGCAGGATGACGGAGAGCGCGCTGCCCGCGTTCCAGGACTGCTCCGTGATGAATTTCATGTAGATCAAATCGCCGTAAAGCATGGTCTTGCCGCCGCCGAGCAGCTGCGAGATGGCGAACGTCGTGGTGCTCGGGATGAACACCATCGTGACGCCCGATATGATGCCGGGCATGGAGAGCGGGAGCACCACCTTGAGGAACGTCTTGGCCGGGTTTGCGCCGAGATCCGCCGCCGCCTCGATGTAGCTGCGGTCGAGCTTGATCAACGTGGTATAGATCGGCAGAATCATAAACGGCAGAAAGTTATACACCATGCCGAGCAGCACCGCGGACTCCGTGTAGAGCATATGCGAAAACGCGCCGAGCAGCACCTTCCAGGCATAGGTGCGCAAAAGGAAGTTCATCCACATCGGCACGATGAAAAACACAGACACCAGCGCTGCCGTGGCTTTCTTCATCTGCGAGAGCAGATAGGCCACGGGATACCCGAGCAAAAGGCAGAGGATGGTGGTATACAGCGCAAAGCGCACGCTGTCCAGCAGCACGCGCATGTTGTCCCAGTCCGCCGCCTGCAAGATGTTTTGCAGCGTCAGCCCGCCTTCGCCCGTGAAGGCATAGTAGAGAATGAGCAGCATGGGCGCGACGATAAACGCCGCCATCCATACGACGTATGGATAGGCGAACACGCTTCTGCGAACGTGCGCGCCGCCCGCTTTTCTGGCTTTTTTTGCGTCAGTTCGCTTCATTTGCGCTCACCGAGATTTTATCCGCGGGCACCAGAATGCCGATCTCTTCGCCGGATTCCATGTATTCCTGCGAGTAGGCGATCCAGTCCTCCTCGTCGCAGGTGATCGTAACCTCGTAATGCGTGCCGAGGAACATGCAGGCGCGCACAACGCCGGTCAGCTCGCTCTCCTCGGGCGGAATGAGCTGCACGTCCGCTGGGGCGATGGCGACGAGCACGTCGTCCCTCGTTTCAAACGCGTCGAGCCCTTCGCAGGCAAACCGCTGTCCGCAGAACAGCACCTCGCCGTCGTCGGGGTAGGCGACCGCGTCGAAGAGGTTGGTCTGCTTGGTCTTTTTCATAATATGGATGGCATCCGGCGGGATGGAGATGCCGACCGCCTGCCCGCGCTCGACATAGTCCGTGGTCTGGATGACCCACTCGTAGCCGCCGCAGTCCACGTCCACCTCGTAATGCACGCCCATGAACACGACGGAGACGGCCTTGCCGGAGACACGCGCGTTTTCCGCGGGCACGATGTCGATGTCCTCGGGGCGGACGACGACGTCCACCTCCGTGTTTTTGCCAAAGCCCTTGTCCACGCAGTCGTAGACCACGCCGTTCATGCGAACCTTGTAGTCCTGCAGCATGATGCCGGGGATGATGTTGCTCTCTCCGATGAAATCCGCGACAAACGGGTTCTTCGGCTCGTTGTAGACGTCCGTCGGGGTGCCGATCTGCTGGATCACGCCGTCCTTGAGCACCACGATGGTGTCGCTCATGGTGAGCGCTTCCTCCTGATCGTGGGTAACGTAGATAAACGTGATGCCGAGGCGCTGCTGCATGTTCTTCAGCTCCACCTGCATCTCCTTGCGCAGTTTGAGGTCGAGCGCGCCGAGGGGCTCATCCAGCAACAGCACCTGCGGCTCGTTGACCAGCGCGCGGGCGATGGCCACGCGCTGCTGCTGACCGCCGGAGAGTTGCTCGACAGAGCGCGCGCCGTAGCCTTTGAGATTGACGAGCTCCAGCATCGCTTCGACTTTTTCTTTGATGACGGCCTTGTCCGCGCCGTGGATTTTTAGCCCGAAGGCGATATTGTCAAACACGTTCAGGTGCGGAAAGAGCGCGTACTTTTGAAACACCGTGTTGACCTTGCGCAGATACGGCGGCGTATTGGCGATGTCCACGCCGTCCATCTCGATGCGCCCCTCGTCCGGCATGATGAAGCCCGCGATGAGGCGGAGCATGGTCGTCTTGCCACAGCCGGAGGGGCCGAGCAGCGTTAAAAACTCTCCGTCCTTGATATATAGATCGACATGCGAAAGCGCGACGTCCCCGCCGTATGCCTTCGAAACGTCGATGAGCTCGATCAGATGTCTGTCCTTCATGCTTGTCTCCTTAAAAACTCGGCGGCGTGCTGACCCAGAGGACGCGCGCCTCGATTTTTCCGCTGTTTGTCAGATAATGCGTGCGCGACGGGCGAAAATAGAAGCTGCCGCCCTTTTTCACGCGGTACTTTTTGTCCCCGACGGTGAGCGTGACGCTGCCGCTGAGCACATAGCCGAACTCCTCGCCCTCGTGTGGGCCGTCCTCGGCGCCGCTCACGCCCGCGGGAATGGTGACGAGGATAGGCTCGAGCGCGTTCTTCTGCGCGTTGGTGACGAGCCAGCGGATCGTGTAGCCGTCCGTCTCCTCCTTGACGAACATATCCTCCGCGCTGTAAGCGACGGCTTCCTCCGGCGACTCACGAAAGAAACCGGCCACGTCTGTGCCCAGCGCCGCGAGGATGTCCATGAGCGTGGCGATGGAGGGAGAGGTCAGATCCCGCTCGAGCTGGGAGATGAAGCCCTTTGTCAGCTCGGTGCGGGCGGCCAGCTCCTCCTGCGTCAAACCGCGCTGCAGTCGCAGCTGTTTGATCTTGGCGCCGATCTCCATTTCCGTCTACCGTTCCTAAACTTCAAGTTTACAGTCACTAAACGAAATTAAACCAAATCACGCAAAAAAAGTCAATTGATTTTACGATAATTTTTCCTCTGCGCCGGCCGCTTTTTCCGCCGGCCGCGGGAGCGCTCTGCCGGACGCGCGGCGCGCGTCCGGGCAGACGCCGGCACGCCCCGGTTTCTGGCGCCGAAAGACGGAGCGGGATTGCAGCCGTCCGCCGCTTCCCGCTTGCGCGCGCCGCGCGGGCATGGTACACTCAACATAAATAAACAAACGGCAGAAGGAGAACAGGAAACAGGGGACGAAGCAGAAAAGGAGCGAGCGATAGAAAGATGAAAACGGGGATTGCCGTCTGTTTTCCCGGCACGGGATTTACCTGCAAGGAGATGCTGTTTGAACAGCTTTCCAGGCGATATGCCGAACAGAACTACGACGTGATCAAACTCGACTTTTCGCACATCCCGTTTCGGGAGATCGAATCCATCAACGAGGCGGTGTCCGTCGCGCAGCGCGCGGTGAAGCGACAGCTCTCCGGTACGCGGTTTGAGGAGTATGAAGACGTTGTTTTCATCTCCAAAAGCCTCGGCACCATCCTTGCGGCGCATGCGGAGCAGGATTATCACATCCATCCGCGGCACCTGTATCTCACGCCGCTGCACAGGACGCTTTCGCTGATCGGCCCGGACGCGCGGATTATCTCCATGGTGCTCGGTACGCAGGACCGGTTTTTGACCGGAAAGGCGCTTGCAAACTTCTGCGACGAGCGCGAGATCCGCTATTGCCTGGTGGACGGCGTGAACCACAGCCTGAAGGACGACGCGAACCCCGAGCGCACGGCGCACATCATCGACCAGATCGTCCAGCTTTGCAACTGAGGATATAGTTGACAGCGCATCATGTGTTTGGATGCTCCGGCCGCGGCGCGTATGGAAGCCGGGCCGGGATGGAGTATGTGTATGGAATGCCAATTCGGAGAATTCCTGATCAGCGACGACAAGGGGCTTTTGCAGCCGGATCGTGTAGACGAGCTGATGCACGCGACCTATTGGGCGGCGGAACGCAGCAGCGAAGTCACACAGCGCGCCATTGAGAACTCCCTTTGCGTCGGGGTATACCGCGACGGGACACAGATCGCGTTTGCGCGCTGCGTAACGGACTACGCGACGCTTTTCTGGCTGGCGGACGTGGCGGTGGACGAGCGCTTTCGCGGACAGGGCGTCGGCAAGGCGATGGTGGAGGCTATCTTGGGGCACGAAAGCCTGCGGGGCGTGCGGGGACTGCTTGCCACACGGGACGCGCACGGGCTCTACAGCCGGTTTGGGTTTGTGCAGGTGGAGCCGGATAAATATATGCGGCGAGACGCGAAGCCGCCGGAAAAACCGGAACAAGCCGACTCCGAATAATCTTAAGCAATCGATCGCACGAAACAGACGCTTTCGGAACAAAGCCGGAGGCGTCTATTTATAGCATCCATTTATAGTGCCTATTTATAGTGTCTACTGATAGCGTCTATTTATATTGTCTATTTATAGCGCCTATTTATAGTGTTTATTTATATGGAAAGAACCGGGCGGAAGGCAAATCTTCGGCGGATTGTTTTGAATATAAAACAAATCGGCTGGAAAGCGAAAATAGACAGGCTGTTTCAAAGGCATGCTAAATGACAAAGAGACTCACAGCCGATATATTTGACGAAACAAACAAAAAAGGTAGTAAAACGGTCGATTTTGTACATTTGTGAAGATTAAAAACAAAACATGTCGAATCCGAAAAGATTGTCAAAACAGCATCGACGCGCAAAACCGGGTGTGCTATACTTGCCGCGTTACGTGAAGGAGGGATATCCATGAAGAAATTTACGGCGACGGTGCTTGCCCTTGCGGTGTGCTTCTCGCTCTTTATACCGGCTGCCCTGGCCGTTGACGAAGGCGAAGAGCGCGTTACGATGGGCGCGGATCTGACCGACCGGCAGCGCGCTGCGGTCTATGCCGACTTTGGCATTGAGGAAGGCAGCGTGACGGAACTGACCGTTACAAACGCCGAAGAGCGCAGCTATCTGGAAGGCCTCGTGCCCGACGGCAAGATCGGCAGCGTCGCGCTTTCGTGTATCTATATCAAGACGCTCGCGGAGGGCGCCGGCCTGACCATTGAGTTGCACAACATCAACTACTGCACGGAGGACATGTATATCAACGCCCTCACAACGGCGGGTATCTCCGACGCGGAGGTGATCGTGAGCGCGCCGTACCCGGTCTCCGGCACGGGCGCGCTGACAGGCGCTTACAAGGCCTATGAGGACATCACGGGCAACTCGCTCTCCAGCCTCGCCAAAGCTGCGGGCGCGGAGGAGCTGGTCGTCACCGGCGAGCTTGCCGAATACATCGGCAGCGACGACGCCACCGAGATGATCAACGAACTCAAGAGCATGCTCGACAAGACGCAGAACATGACGGACGACGAGGTGCGCGCGGAGATTAAAAATCTGGCGGACATGTACAACGTCTCGCTGACCAGCGCGCAGATCGAGCAGGTGCTCTCCCTGGTGCGCAAGCTCGAGGGACTGGACGCGGATCAGCTTCAGAATCAGCTGGTGGACATCGCCAAAGCCGCGCAGACCGCGAACAAAGCAAGCGAGGTCGCAAGCCAGGTGATCGACGACGTCAAGGGCTTCTTTGCCTCCGTCGGCAGCTTCTTTACCGATGTGTTCGGCTCAAAGACCGAGTAAACGACAGAATGCGCCGGATGGCTTAATAAGGAAAGGGTACCGTTTTGCCGGTACCTTTTTTCGCCGGGAGGGCGAAGCGATCCGGTGGTTTTTGACGATGGGATTTTGACGTATTTTTCGTTCCAAGTGGTCGAATATCGCTACATTTTGTGTCAATAGGGTGAACTGTTTACAATATAACAACAAAATCAACGGCATTGAATGCTATAATGATTCAGATATGTACTTTTCAAAGGGCGAAGAAACGTCCTTTCACAACCGGGAGGCAGCAGTTATGGATTACGAGAAGAACCGGAATGTTCCGGACACGTATGGAAGAAACGCGGGCGCGGACAGAAGCGGCGCGGGCTCTTCCTACGGATCGTCCGGGCAGAGGCGAAGCGAAGCGCCGTCCGGCCGAAGTTATCCTGCCTCCGGCAGCTCCGGCTCCAGCCGCAACGCATCCGGCGCAAACGGCACATATACCGGCCAGAGTCGCAGCGCATCCAGCCAGAGCCGCAGTACGCCCGGCCAGAGCCGCAGCACATCCGGCCAGAGCCGGAGTGCGTCCGGCAGTCAATACGGCGCATATTCCGGCCAGAGCCGCAGCGCGTCCACGGCGAGCCGGAGCACGTCCGGCGGGTCGGGCGGCGGATATACCGGCGGCCCGAGAAAGAAAAAGAAGAAAAAGCGCTATCGTCTTCGCATACAGCCGCGGTTCTTTTTCCTTGTCGCAATCTTCGCGGTGGTCATCGCGATGATCGCCGTCGTACTCAAGGCGATCAGCGTGACAGGCAGCGAGACGCAGTCGGCGGAGACGACAAAGAAGCCGGGCATCATTGCAGAACTATTCAAAACCCCGACGCCAAGCCCGACGCCGACGCCAAGCCCGACGCCGACGCCGACGCCGACACCGCCGTATGATATTCCACACGCGGTAGACGGCACGCAGCCGAGCAACTTCGGCCTGACGACGGCGGTGGAAGTCAACGGAACGCAGGTGGACAACTACGAGCGCACCGACAAAATCGAGTTTCTGCCGGACGAGGCGTATACCAATGCGACGGGAATCGTCACGTTCCGCGGGGACAACTACAGAGACAGCGCGTCCTACGGCACCGCGACCGTTACTGAAAAAAAGCTCTCGGAGCTCTGGAACATCGACACCGGGGAACTGCAGCGCGGCTTGAGCTATGAAGAGGGGCGCACCTGGACGGGCAGCGGCTGGGTCGGCCAGCCTTTGATCGTGCAGTGGCCTGACAACATCAAGCAGCTCATGAACATGTACGACTGGGCCAAGCAGAAGGAAGGCCTGGTTGAGGTCATCCTCGCAACGATGGACGGCAATGTATATTTCCTGGATCTCGACACGGGTAAGCAAACGCGCGAAAAGCTCTACATCGGCATGCCGTTTAAGGGAGCGGGCGCGCTGGATCCGCGCGGATACCCGATTCTGTATCTCGGCTCCGGCGACATGTATGCCGACGACAGCCAGAAATCCCGCGCGATGGCATATTCGCTGATCGATTTTACGCGGCTGTATGAATTCGGCAAGCAGAACGACGAGTTTGCGTTGCGCGACTGGCATGCCTACGACAGCTCGCCGCTGGTGGATGCGGACACGGACACGCTGATCTATCCCGGCGAAAACGGCATCCTCTACACGATCAAACTCAATACCAAGTTTGACGAGACGACGGGCGAGCTGACCATGAACCCCAGCGAAGTGGTCAAGATGCGATATGTCGGCACGCGATCGACCTATCCCGAAAGCGACAACAATCTCTATTGGCTCGGGTATGAGACCAGCATCGCGACGCTCGGCGAATACGGCTATCTCGGCACGAACGACGGGTTTTTGCAGTGCATCAACCTCAATACGATGTCCATGGTCTGGGCGCAGGACATCAAGGACGACACAAACGGTTCGCCCGTATTGGAGACGGATTTTGCCAACAGGACGGCATACATCTACATCGGTTCCTCGCTGCATTTCACGGCGGACACGGATCTGATGGGCGACGTTTCGTTCTACAAGATCAACGCGATTACGGGTGAAATCGTCTGGCAGCACAGCGAGCACGTCAGCACAAAGCACGGCGTATCCGGCGGCATTCAGGCGACCGCCCTGCTCGGGCAGAAGAGCATCTCAAACCTCGTGATCATCCCGTTTGCCAGAACGCCCGGCGAGGACAGCGGCGTGCTGCTTGCGCTGGACAAGACCACGGGCAGCGTCGTGTGGACCTTCTCCATGGACAGCTACACCTGGAGCTCGCCCGTTGCGGTATATGACGCAAGCGGCAACGCGTATATCGTCGTATGTGAAGGCTTCAGCGGACAGGTGGCTTTGCTGGACGGAAAGACCGGCAAGCTTTTGAGCACGTTTGAGGCGGGGAAGAACATTGAAGCCTCGCCCGCGGTATACGGCAACACCATCGTTCTGGGGACGCGCGGCATGAAGATATGGGGAATCCGGATAAGCTAACCCTTCGTCCTATGGGAATTACTCTAAGCGTGAATTCAGAAAAGCAGGCACCAACTTTTTAACGACAGGGAGGGAGAGCGATGGCCAGAAGAAGAAAAAAGCGCATCCGCATGCAGCCGCGGTTCTTTCTCATTTTGGTCGCAATACTTGGCACGGTGATCATCGTGCTGCTTCTGGTGAAAAAAGTCAACAGCGACGGACAGCAGGTGCTGGAGGCGACGCCCGTTCCGACGGCGACGCTGGCGCCCACCGCCACGCCGAAACCCGCGCTTCCGGACGACGTCGCCGTGACGCGGGCGGACAGCGCGAATCCGTCGCAATACGGCATCTCCGGAGCCATCAAGTCGAACGGAAAGGACGTCTCCAGCTTTTCGCGCAGCGACGCCATCAGCTTTCCGCGGGACAGCGACTACAGCGCGCTGCCGGGCGTGACCACGTTCGGCGGAAACAGCTATCGAAATTCGTTTGCATACGGCTCCGTTTCGCTGAGCGACAAGCGTCTTCGCCAGCAATGGACAAAGACCATCGGCGCGCTTGGAAACTGGAGCGGAACGGGGTGGACGGGACAGCCGCTGATCGTGCAGTGGCCTGTTGAGACCGTCGCGGTCATGAACGTCAAGCAGGCCTATAAGGACGCGGGCACGCCGCTGACCGAAGTGATCTACCCCGCGATGGACGGCAACATCTATTTTCTCGATCTCGAGACAGGCAACGCCACGCGCGACCCGATCAACACCGGCATCGTGCAGAAAGGCACCTCCTGCCTCGATCCGCGCGGCTATCCGCTGCTCTTTGTCGGCCAGGGGATTCCCGTGGACAACGAGCAGGGCAACGCGGCTTCATATGTGCGCGTATATTCGCTTATCAGCGGGGAGCAGATCGGCCAGTTCGGCGGGTTCGACTGGTTCGCGCGGCGCATCTGGCAGGCATACGACGGCAGCCCGATGATCTCGGACGATACGCTCGTCTACGCCGGTGAAAACGGCATTCTCTATACCGTGAAGCTCAACGCTGCGTTCGACGCGGCGGCGGGTACGGTTTCAATCAACCCCGACGGGCTGATCAAGATGCGCTATGAAGGCGCTGGATATTCGAAAAACGACGCGGCGGGCTCGCGCTGGTACGGCGTGGAAAGCTCAGTTGCCGCGTTTCGAAACTATGCGTTCTTTACGGACAACGGCGGACGGCTGCTGTGCGTGGATCTCAACAAGATGGCCATCAAGTACGTCGTGGACGTTACGGACGAGAGCGATTCCTCCGTGGTGGTGGAGGAGAGCTACGACGACAGCACGATCTATCTCTACACCGGCTCGCAGGTGCGCTCGACGGGCAGCGGCCTTTCAGATGGATTCGGCTATAGCTATCAAAGAAAGATCAACGGCCTGACCGGCGCGATCATCTGGGAAAAGCGCTGGATCTGCTCGACCGGGGACGCGAGCGCGAGCGGCGGCGTCGTCGCGACGCCGCACGTCGGCAGAGGGCAGATCAGCGATCTCGTGATCTATTCCTTCAGCCTCGCCGCGCTGTCCGGCAATTCCTCAACGCAGGCGACCTCCGAAACGCCGGATCCGGACGACGCGACGGCGACGGACAGCGCGCAGACGGAAGTGCTGCCGCAGGCGGACGCAAACGGCGGCTACACGCTCGGCGGGCGCATCGTCGCCTACGACAAGGCGACGGGCAGCATCATCTGGTCCATCGAACAGACCAACGACTACTGGGCGAGTCCCGTCGTGGTGTACGACGCGCAGGGGAAAGGATACCTCATCCAGTGCGACCGCGGCGGAATCGTCACGCTCTACGACGCTTCGAACGGGCAGCAGCTCAACACTGTCGACGTCGGCAGCCGCATCGACTCCACGCCTGCGGTGTTCAACAATATGCTCGTCGTCGGCACGCGCGGCAAGGGCGGCTCCGGCAAGAGCGCGCAGATCGTCTGCATCAAGATCAGCTGAACGCCGGAAACACAAAACATAAAAAAAGTCCGCCACTTTCGGCGGAGCAGGGCCCGCTTCGGCGGGCTTTTGCTATACGCTTTGACTGCGGCTCAGGACACGCCCTCCGTCGCGTTCGGGTTGAGGAAGGCGACCGCCTTGCCGAGGATTCGAACATTCGAACCGGCGCGCATGACAACGGGCGCATAGGCGGGATTTTCCGCCATGAGCACGATCTGGTTTTCGTTTTTGTAGACGCGGCGGAGCGTGAGTGCGCCGTCCACGACGACGACGGCAACCTCGTGGCTGCGAACGTCCTCCATCAGGCTGGCGTAGACGATGTCCCCGTCGTTGATGTTGAGCTTTTTCATGCTGTCGCCGGAAAAACGCATGGTAAAATCGCAGCGGATGCTCTGCGGCACTTCGTCGTAACAGGCAATGTTCTGCTCGTCCAGCAGCGGCAGGCCTTTTTGCACGCGGTAGATGCGCGGCTTGATGACGGAGGTTGGCAGCGCGGTGATCTGACCGGACTTGGGGAAGGCGCTGGGATACGCGCGGCGCGTCTCCTCGTCTATGATGAGAAAATCCACGGTCACGTCAAAAAAGCGCGAGAGCTTGATCAGCGTGGAACGCTTGATGTTCTCCGTGCCTTTTTCATAAAAATTGACAATGGTCATATAAGGTATGCCCGAAAGACGCGAAAGCTGCGACTTGTTGACGCCGCGCTCAGCCATGAGTATGTCAAGTTTTTCGGTCATCGTCATAGTTGGATCACTCCGCAAGATTGATCGCCCGGCGGGTAGGCACACGCATTGGCAGTGCGCCATATCGCAATCATACCCAATGGCGCCGGAAAACGCAAGTGAATTCTACCACACAACGTAGCGAATATCTATATTTTGTTCAAAGTTTGTTCAAATATTTCGATTTTTTCAGTGAATATCCATACTCTGTTAAAAATTCGTTCATAGATTCGGGCGTTACGCTATGGAAACCGCTTTGCTACGCGGCGTGGTAGATTCATTTAGGTCTGCCGTCCGACGCTTGCCATACGCAGCGATACGGGGCGGCAATCAGATTGTGAACAATATAGATATGCGCTTGTCGAGATTGGCATGCGCTTGATTTTTACCCGTAAAAATGGTATGGTAACAAAAAACGGAGGCAGAGCGTTATGGGTAAATATGTCATCAAACAAGGCAAAACCGGACCGTATTTCGTTTTGAAGGCAGCCAACGGCGAGCCGATCGGCAAGTCGGAGATGTATTCCTCGGAAGCGGCCGCGAAAAACGGCGTTGAGAGCGTAAAAAAGAACGCGCCCGTCGCCCAGATTGAAGACCAGACCGTCGAGGGCTGGAAAAACCTGACGAACCCTGTGTTCGAAGTTTACAAGGACAAAGCGGGCGAATTCCGGTTCCGTCTGCGCGCGAAAAACGGCGAACCGATCCTTGCTTCCGAGGGATATTCGGCTAAGGCTTCTGCGTTGGGCGGCATCGAGAGCGTCAGGAAAAACGCGGATTCGGACGTCGTGATCGAGTAAATCGCTCGAAAGAAGCAATCATCAAGCGCAAGATCAATGCGGCGGCATATCAGACAGTATGCCGTCGCATTTCTGAATTTGTTTTGCCGCAGCCGGGCTGCGATGAGCTTTTCCATACGGGAGGCGGATATGATCTCTCTTCTATCCAAACTATTGATCAAGGACTATCAAAACTATTCGCATCCCGCCGTACGCACGCGTTACGGGGTGCTTTGCGGCGCGGTCGGCATTGCGTTCAACATTCTGCTGTTTATCGGAAAGATCATCGCGGGCAGCATCACGCGCAGCATCGGCATCACGGCGGACGCGTTCAACAACCTTTCGGACGCGGGCAGCTCCGTCATCACGCTCGTAGGCTTCCGCCTTTCGGACGCAAAGGCGGACAAAGAGCATCCCTTCGGGCACGGTCGATTCGAGTATATCTCCGGACTCATCGTGTCGCTGGCGATTCTTTTGATGGGATTCGAGCTTGCCAAGACCTCCGTGCAGAAAATCTTCTCGCCGGAAGCGGTCACGTTTTCCTATCTCGCGCTCGGCGTGCTGGCCTGTTCCATTCTGATCAAGCTCTATATGTTCTTCTATAACCGCGGCATCGCGAAAAAGATCGACTCCGCCGCCATGCGCGCAACGGCGATGGACAGCTTTTCGGACGTCGCGGCGACGTCCGTCGTGCTGCTATCCATGCTGATTGCCAAATGGACGGGCTGGAGCATCGACGGTTACGCGGGCCTCGCCGTCGCGCTGTTCATTCTCTATACGGGCGTGCGCGCGGCAAGGGAGACCATCAGCCCGCTGCTGGGGCAGCCGCCGGAGCGCGCATTTGTGGAAAAGATTGAGCGCATCGTGCTCGGCCAGGATGGCGTCATCGGCGTGCACGATCTTGTGGTGCACGACTACGGCCCGGGCCGCGTGATGGTTTCGCTGCACGCGGAGGTGCCTGCGGACGGGGACATGATCCGGCTGCACGATGCGGTGGACAATTTGGAAAAAACGCTCCGCGCGGAATGCGGCTGCGAAGCGGTCATCCACATGGATCCCGTAGAGACGAACAACGAGGAGACGAACCGGCTCCGCGCGGAAACGCAGACGATTTTATCCGGCCTTGACGAGCGGCTCAACCTCCACGACTTTCGTGTCGTGCCGGGGCCGACGCACACGAACCTCGTGTTCGACGTGGTCGTTCCGTTCGATTTTCCGATGCCGGACGACGCCGTGAAAAAGACGATTGCCGAGCGCGTGCACGCGCTGGAGGGCAACTGCTTTGCGGTGATACAAATCGACAAACCCAGCGTGCTGACGGACGAACTCAACGCGCGCTGATCCATAGACAAAATGAACCGGGCGGCGCCCGAACGGATAACTGACGACGGAGGAATCTTCATGCGCACAAAATGGGGACAAATGCTGGATCGGGGACACATTCTGCCGGAGTATCCGCGGCCGCAGTTTCGAAGGAACAACTGCGTCATTTTAAACGGGGAATGGGAATATGCCATCACCGGCTCCAGCGCGCAGATTCCGCCCGACCGGTTTGACGGCGCTATCCTCGTTCCGTTTTCGCCGGAGAGCGAGCTTTCCGGCGTGGGACGCACGCTCAAACCGAACGAGTGTCTCTGGTATCGCACGGCGATTGAGGCGCCGCTTGGTTACGACGCAAACACGGAGGATCTGCTGCTTCATTTCGGGGCGGTGGATCAGTTTGCCGAGGTGCGGCTCAACGGCGTGACGATTGCCAAGCATGCGGGCGGGTATCTGCCGTTTACCGCTGTATTGGGTGAAGCGCTTGTGCAGGACGGAAAGAACGAGCTGTTGGTTCGCGTGCGGGACGAGACGGACACCGCCTGCTGGTCCCGCGGAAAGCAGAGCGGAAGCCCCGGCGGCATCTGGTATACGCCGCAGAGCGGCATCTGGCAGACGGTTTGGCTCGAACGCGCGCCGAAGCGGCGCATGGAACACGTCCGCATCACGCCGCTGTTCGACCGCGGCGAGGTGGAGGTTGTCATAATCACCAACTGCGCCGGGGAGGGCGCCATACAGCTGCTTGGAAATGAAACGGCGTTTGAAAGCGGCGTGCCCGTCCGGCTCTCAATGGCGGGATTTACCCCCTGGAGTCCGGAGCAGCCGAAGCTGTACGATATTTCGTTTTCGATGGAGCGCGACCGCGTGGAGAGCTACTTCGCCATGCGCAAGTTTTCCGTTGAAAAAGACGAAACGGGAACGCCGCGCCTCTTTCTCAACAACGCGCCGTATTTTCACAACGGCGTGCTCGACCAAGGCTACTGGCCGGATGGGCTGTATACCGCGCCGAGCGACGAAGCGATGGTATACGACATCGAGCTCATGAAATCCATGGGCTTCAACATGCTCAGAAAGCACATCAAGATCGAACCGCTGCGCTGGTATTACCACTGCGACCGGCTTGGGATGCTGGTTTGGCAGGACATGGTCAACGGCGGGGGAAAATACGGCGGCGGCGCCATATCCCTGCCGCTGGTGTTTGGAAACGCGCACCCGGACAGCGACTACGGATATTTTTCACGCGAGGACGTGCGCGGGCGGGAGGCGTATCTGCGCGAGCTGAATGAATTGGTGCAGCTGCTTTACAACGCGCCGTGCGTCGCCATGTGGGTACCGTTTAACGAAGGCTGGGGCCAGTTCGACGCGAATAAGGTGGTTGCCGCCATCCGCGCGCTGGACAATACGCGCACCATCGATCACGCGAGCGGCTGGCACGATCAAAAGGGCGGAGACGTAAAGAGTCTGCATGTATACTTTAAACCCTACCGGTTTCAACCGGATCAATATGGCCGCGCGGTCGTGCTCAGCGAGTTCGGCGGCTACAGCCACCACCTCAAGGAGCATGCGTTCAGCGAAAAGGAGTTTGGCTACAAGCGCCTGAAATCCTTTGAATCGCTCATGTCGAGTTTTGAAAAGCTCTACCGTCGCGAGGTAATCCCCGCAAAGGCAAAGGGACTCAGCGCGGCGGTCTATACGCAGTTGTCGGATGTGGAACAGGAGACGAACGGGTTTGTCACCTATGACCGCGAGGAGGTCAAGATGGACATCGTGCGCGTGCGCGCGCTCAGCGAGGCGCTTTCGGACGCAAAACGGCCGGAGAAGAGCGATGCGGCGAGTCCCGCAAAGGATGGGGCAAAGGACTGATATCCGCCTGTAAATGAACGGTCATGTCGAAATCAGCCATCCTTGACTTGCGGGAAGAAAAAAACCTGCGGTATAATAAGATGAAATCATATATGAGAGCAGGTGATACGATGGAACAGGCGATGGTGCGGCACAGAAGGATTTACGGGTTTCTCAAGGCGACTCTGGGCGGCATACTGCAGAGTATCTACGGGTTTCACCCGGAGAAAGCGAAGCTTGGGAAAGGCCCGTTTCTGATCACCGCGAACCACAACGGCGAGCTCGACCCCGCGCTGATTGCGCTGAGCTTTCCGGAGCATATGTATTTTGTCGCGAGCGAGCACATCTTCCGAAAAGGATTCGCATCCTGGCTTTTGACATATTGTTTCGCGCCGATTGCCCGGGTGAAGGGCATGACGGACGCGACCGCCGCGCTGAGCATTATCCGCGCGATCCGCAAAAAAGCGAACGTATGCCTCTTTGCGGAAGGAAACCGCTCCTACAACGGTGTGACGGGGCCAATTTTTCCGGCGACGGGCAAGCTTGCCAAGGCGACGGGCGCGTCGCTTGTGACCTATCGCTTTGAGGGTGGCTATCTGACCACGCCGCGCTGGAGCCACTCCACGCGAAAAGGCCGTATGCGCGGCTATGTCGTCAATGTCTATTCTCCCGAACAGCTCAAACAGATGACGCCGGAGGAGGTTAACGACCGCATCCGCGAGGACATCATGGAGGACGCGTTTGACCGCCAGAAAACCATGCCGTATCGCTACAAGGGCAGGGATCTGGCAAAGGGCCTCGAAAACGCGCTGTATTTCTGCCCCAAGTGTGGCAGGACGGGCACGCTGAAAAGCGAAGGGAACGTATTCTGCTGCGACTGCGGGCTGAAGGTTCGCTTTACGGAGACCGGATTCTTTGAAAAAGTAACCCCGGACGATCCCGAACCGCCGTTTCGTACCGTGCGGGACTGGGACTTCTGGCAGGACCGGCGTATCGTCGAGTATGCGGACTCGCTCGGCGACGATGAAGCCGCGTATTCGGATGAAAACGTCAAGCTCATCGCCGTCGGCGAACGGCACAAGAGCCGCGTGGCGCAGATTGGACGGCTGTCGATTTCGAAGAGCACACTGTCCGTCGGCGAGCGCAGATTTCCGCTTCAGAGAATCAGTAGCATGGCGCTGATGGGCGTATACAAGATGATGTTTTCGGTGGACGGCAAGTCCTATGAATTGCGCGCGGCAAAGACGCCGTATTGCGGGCGGAAATATTTCACGTTTTTCGAGCTGATCAAGCACCGCGGCAATCCGTCTTGACAACAGTATCCGATCTTCTATAAATAGATGGTGGACGGAACATCGATCTTTCGTGACAAAATCATCGCATAACAAACGATGGACGGAATATCGATCTTTCGTGACAAAATCATCATATTCAGATATAATTGTTGAAATACGGGCCGACGGCTCGTGCGCTCAAACGATTTTAGATAAAAAAGAGGTGACAACGCGTGAATTTTTCTGCTGAAAACGTGGAACTTTGGAATGTCGTGATCCAGTTCGGCATCATAGCCGCTGCGGTGCTGGTCGCGACGCTGCTGCGCCGGAAACTCCCGTTCATCCGCAACAGCCTCATGCCGATTGCGGTGATCGCGGGCTTTTTACTGCTCATCCTGCGAAGCCTCGGTCTCTTGGACTTCGACACAAAGCTGCTAGAGATGATGACTTATCACGGCATCGCAATCGGGTTCATCGCGCTGTCGCTGCGCATTCCCGCCGCATCCGCGGAGGATAAGGGAAATCTCGTCGCATCCAAGTCCGGCGCGCTGATCGTCAGCACCTATCTGATGCAGGCGCTGATCGGTTTTGTCGTCGTGCTTTCGCTGGCTTATACGTTTATGCCAGGCCTGTTCAAGGCGGCGGGCATCCTGCTGCCGATGGGCTACGGTCAAGGGCCTGGGCAGGCGAACAACGTAGGCACTACCTACGAGGCGCTCGGCTTTACGGGCGGGCGGTCGTTCGCGCTTGCGCTGGCTGCCGCAGGGTATCTTTGCGCCTGTATCGTCGGCGTTATCTACCTCAATATTCTGGATCGCAAGCACAAACTCAAAAAAGTTTCCCACGGCGAAATTTCCGGCTCCGTCAACGTGGATGCGTTTGAAGACAGGGGAGAGATTCCCGTTTCCGAGTCTGTGGATCGCTTTTCCATGCAGATTGCGCTGGTGGTCATCGTGTATCTGGCGACCTATTTGGTCACCTGGGGCATCACGTCCGGCCTCGCCGCAATCAGCCCCGGTCTTTCCAGCTCGCTCTCCACAATTCTTTGGGGATTCAACTTCATCATCGGTTCCGCGCTGGCTATGCTGCTGCGCGTGATTCTGAAAAACCTGCGCAACAAGAAGATCATGACGCGGCAGTATCAGAACAACTATCTATTAAGCCGCATCTCCGGCGTCGCGTTCGACCTGATGATCGTCGCGGGCATCGCCTCGATCGACATCGGCGATTTAAGCGGGCTCTGGGTTCCGTTCTTGCTGATGGCGGTTGCCGGCGGCGTGGTCACGCTGATCTATCTGCAGTGGCTCTGCAAAAAGCTCTATCCGGGTTATTATCACGAGGGTCTGACCTCGATGTACGGTATGCTGACGGGGACGATCAGCTCCGGCATTCTGCTGCTGCGTGAAATCGATCCGGAATTTGAAACGCCGGCCGCGAACAATCTCATCACCGGCAGCAGCACGGGCATTCTCTTCGGCGTACCGATGTTGATCTTCATCGGCATGGCTGCCAAAAACGACGTGATGCTCTATGTCACCATCGGCGCAGTCGCCGTCTACTGGCTCGCGCTGGTATTCTTTATTCTGAAAGTGAAGCCAAGGAAGAAGAAGGACGCAGCATAACAACGGCTGATTCAAAGAGCGGCGCAAAAGCGCCGCTCTTGTTTTGCACGCAAAAGAAAAACCATGTTTTACCTAATATTGATCTTTCGGCCACTACATCAAATGCAGGTTAAAATTCTATAGATATATTTTGCAAAAAGCGTTTCAATCCCCTCGACATCCTGTTATTATGATATTTGTGGGATTTTGTTGAGGGGGTAACTTCATGACGATTTTTGATTTTCTGACGATGTTCGGCGGACTGGCGCTGTTCCTCTATGGCATGCACCTGATGAGCACATCGCTCGAGAGCATGTCCGGCGGCGTGCTGGAGCGGACGCTTGAACGCTCCACGAGCAGCAAGTTTAAGGCGCTGCTGCTTGGCACGGCGGCCACGGCGATCATACAGAGCTCGTCCGCAACGACGGTCATGACGGTCGGCTTTGTCAACGGCGGCATTATGACGCTGAACCAGGCGGTCGGCATCATTATGGGCGCAAACATCGGAACGACGGCGACGGCGTGGATTTTGAGCCTGACCGGACTGCAGGGAAGCTCCCTGATCGTCCAGCTGCTTAAACCGACGTCCTTTACGCCGATTCTTGCCGCGATTGGCGTCGCTCTGGTCATGTTCTCCAAAAAAGAGCGTAAAAAGACCGTCGGCGCGGTGCTCTGCGGATTTGCCGTGCTCATGTACGGCATGCACATGATGTCCAGCGCGCTCACGCCGCTGGCGGATATGCCGGAGTTTGTCAGCTTCATGACCAAATTCAGCAATCCCGTGCTCGGCGTGCTCACCGGCGCGGTGCTGACCGGCATCATTCAGAGCTCTTCCGCTTCCGTCGGTATTCTTCAGGCGCTTTCCTTAACGGGCGGCGTGACCTACGGCATCGCGATTCCCATCATCATGGGCCAGAACATCGGCACCTGCGTCACCGCGCTGCTTTCGTGCATCGGCGCTTCGAAAAACGCCAAGCGCACGGCGATGGTGCATCTCTACTTCAATATTATCGGCACGGTGCTGTTTTTGGCGCTGTTCTATACGCTCAACGCGTTTCTTCACTTTTCGTTTCTGGACGAAGTGCTGGATCCCGCGCATATCGCGATTATCCACACGTCGTTTAACGTGCTGACCACGCTGGTGCTGCTGCCCGCGTCGTCGCTGCTGGTGACGCTCGCGAAGATCAGCATACCGGAAAAGGCTGCCGCCGAGGAGGAATGGCCGCTCGACGCGCGCTTCCTCGATATGCCCGCGTTCGCGCTGGAGCAGTGCAAAAACGTGATCGCCCGCATGGCGGAGATCTCGCGCGACACGCTGCTCATGGCGCTGGGTACCATTGAAACCTACGACGCGAAAGTCATCGCAACGGTGGTGGAAAACGAAGACGTGATCGACCGCTACGAAGACCGCCTCGGCACCTATCTTGTACAGCTCAGCACCCGCAAGCTCATGGAAGAGGACAGCAACGAAATCGGCATGTTCCTGCATATGATCGGCGACTTTGAGCGCATCAGCGACCACGCGGTCAACCTCACCGAGGTTGCGCAGGAGATGCACGACAAGAAGATTGATTTCTCGGACGCGGCAAAGGCGGAGATCAAGGTCTTCTCCTCGGCGCTGACGGAGATTCTCAACAACTCCGTGGAAGCGTTTTTAAACGAGGATCTCGACGAAGCGCGGTTGATCGAACCGCTCGAAGAAGTCATCGACGCGCTGCAGGCCGACATCCGCGCGCGGCATGTCCAGCGCCTCCAGGAGGGCACCTGCACCATCGAGCTCGGGTTTGTGCTCTCCGACCTTCTGACGAACATGGAGCGCGTGTCCGACCACTGCTCGAACATCGCCGCGACGCTGATTCAGACGAAGAACGAAACCTTCGATATGCACAGCTATCTGCAGTCCGTCAAGGCGGCGGACGGCAATCAGGAATTCAACGAGCATGTCAAGGAATACTCGCAGAAATTTGCATTGCCGCAGGCGTAATCCCGGTTCATTTGGCGATTGACTTGCAATTCGGCGCTGAAGTCTTTAAGATAGACGGAAGCGCCGATTGTTTTTTGTTCGGCCGGTTTGTCGGAAGGATGCGATGGTGATGTCTTATCAGCGGGTCAGGGAGTATTTTCGCGCGTTTGGAATGGAAGGACGCGTCTGGGAGTTTGAAACAAGCTCGGCAACGGTGCAGCTCGCGGCCGAGACGCTTGGCGTTCTTCCGGCGCGCATCGCCAAGACGCTCTCGTTTGCGATGGACGACGGCTGTATGCTGGTCGTCGCCGCGGGGGACGCGCGCGTGGATAACCGGAAGTTTAAGGATACGTTTGGAATGAAGGCGAAGATGCTTGCGCCGGACGAGGCGGAACGGCTCACCGGCAGCGAGGTCGGCGGCGTCTGCCCGTTTGCCCTGCCGGAGGGAACACAAGTATATCTCGACGAGTCGCTTCGGCGGTTTGCAACGGTATTTCCCGCCTGCGGCAGCACAAACAGCGCAATTGAACTGACGAACGACGAACTGTTTCGCTATAGTAAAGCACAAGACTGGGTGGACGTCTGCAAGGACTGGGAGCCGCTTTTTGATCCGGCGATCGACAACGTGCCGAACGAGCAACTGCCCATGCCGTCGGACGGGGAGATTGCGCTGCGCGTTCTCTCCGTATCGCCCGCGGACGAACAAAAGGGGTTCGTGCCAATGTACACATTTGAAATTGTCCGGGCAAGCGACGGCGCGGTTGTCGGCAAGACCGATCTGCGCATGGGGTATGTGCGAAACCTGTATTACGGCGGAAACATCGGCTATACCGTACTTGAGGAATACCGCGGAAACGCCTATGCGCAAAAGGCTGCGCGCCTGGTGTTTCAAATTGCCCGCGCGCAGCGCATGCCGTATGTGCTCATCTCCTGTTCGGAGGAGAACGCGCCTTCCCGCAGGACGCTGGAAAATCTGGGCGGCACACTGCTTGAAACCAGCGTACCGCCGAGCTATACCGCGCTGTATCAAAGAGGCGAGCATGGCCGGCACTGCATCTTCAGATTTGACCTGAATTAAAATAAAAGGCTGCTCGTTCGGGACGGAGAAATCCGTCTTTTTTTTGCGTTACACATTTTTATAAAAGCAATTCCGATAAATGGACGTTTCCAAAAGCCGCAAACTAATATCGGATACTCCAAAGGAGGGGAACGATGCCTGACGAAACGACCAGACTGACCAGACTGCTTCGATACGGCAGCGCGGGGGAGGATGTGCTGGCGGTGAAGCGGCGGCTGCTTGAACTCGGCTGTTACGATTCTCGCATTACGCAGCTCAAAACGAACGCGTTTGGCGCGGACACGCGCGCGGCGGTACGCGCCTTTCAGGCGCAGAACGGGCTGGAAACGGACGGCGTTGTCGGCCCGCTGACCTACGTCGCCCTGTTTCCGGAGATTCTTGCGGATGCTGCGCCGCTCGAACGCGAAAACATCCCCGCGAACATCTCGGCCGCGGCCGCGGCGGCAATCCTGACCGTGCTGGAAACGGCGAACGAAACGCGTCGTGCCATCGCGCTCAACGCGCTGCGGTTTGCCTACGACTCCGCCTTGGAGCGGGACTATCCGCTGAGCCTCTACATCCGTGGCGGAAATCTCTACAACACCGACCTGACGGAAAACGTCATCACGCTCGCGCGCATCGCAAGCGGCGCAAAGCGACAACCGGAGTATTATGACGGCGGCCGGCGGGAAATGATGGAATGCGCGGTGCTGGAAAACCCAGCTATTACGGGCGCGGACTGTTCCGGCGGCGTGGTCGGACTGCTGCGATGCGCAGGCGTGGTTTCGGCAAAATTCGATCTTTCGGCGGACGGGTTCGCGGCAAAATCGAACATCCGTCATATTTCGTTCGCGGAGCTTGCTCCCGCCGATCTGCTGCATAAGAGCGGGCACGTCGGCCTATATGTCGGCGGCGGCTACGCGGCGGAGTGGATGGGCGGGGCGTATGGCTGCCAGATGACAAAGCTCGCGGCGCGGCGCGGCTGGAACTTTGTCAAGCAAAAAACGGACCGGTTCGGGGACTGGACAGGATATCTGCACCCGAGCTGGTATTAGGAGGGACAAATTATGCAGGAATGGGACGTCGTCGGCGTCGTCGCCGCGCTGATTGCGCTGATTGCAACGATCGTTAAACCGATTGTCAAGCTCACACACGCCATCACAAAACTGACCACGACCATGGAAAACATGGAGAAGAGCGTGCAGCAGCTGACGGCGGACAACAAAAGCGCGCACGGGAGAATCTGGGATCACACGCGGGATCAGGATAAAATGCTCTGCAACCACGAAACGCGCATCCGCGTGATAGAAGAAATTTAACGAAAAATAAATAAATATTAAGGAGAAAAAAAGCATGGAACTGTTACTCGACTACGGCCTGCAGGTGGCCGCGACGCTGCTCATCACGCTCATCGGTGTGCTGGGCGCCTATCTGACGCTCCAGCTGGGCAAAACCACCAAGCTCAACAACATCGGCGAAGCACAGAAGGAACTCATCCGCGCGGCGAAGATCACGGTGGAGGAGCTGCGCCAGACGCTGGTTTGCGACCTCAAGGCGGCGAATGCAAACGGCAAGCTCACACAGGATGAGATTGCCGGGTTGCGGCAAAAGCTGCTGGACAAGACGACTGAGAAGCTCTCGACGCCCGCGTCCGCGCTTTTGCAAGCCGCGAGCGTGGATATCGACGCGCTGATTCTCGGTGTTGGAGAAAGCTGGATTGAACGGCTCAAACAGCAGGCGGCTTCCGACGATTGACGCAAATGGCGCAATCAAGGCGGCGCAAGATGAAAAAGCCTCCCGAAGCAGACAAGCTGTGCTGCAACGGGAGGTTTTTTCTGAAAAAATTTAGGTTATATCCGATAGATAAGAATTATCCTTCGGCGACGATGTACTCCACGTTTTTCGCCTTCAACTCCGCGGCGACGTCCGCAGGCAGCGGCTCGTCGCAGATGAGCATGTCGATATCCGACAGCGTAGCAAACGTAAACGGCAGCGAGCGGCCGATCTTGGACGCATCCATCAGCACGACGACCTTGGCCGCCTTGGCGATGACCGCGCGCTTGAGCATGCTCTCGCTCTGCGAGCCGCTGGTAAAGCCCGTGCGCAGGGAGAAGCCGGAGGGGGACATCAGCGCAAGGTCGATGTTGATGCTCGAAATAAACGCCTCCGCCTGCGCGCCGGAGCAGGATAGCGTGTTTTCGCTGATCTGCCCGCCGGTGAGCAGCACGTCGCAGGTGTGCCGCTGGGAGAGCTCAATGGCGATGTTCGCGCCGCTGGTCACGATGGTGTAGCGCTCGTTGCCGAGGTGGTTGGCAACGGCCATGAGCGTGCTTCCCGCGTCGAGATACACCGCGTGGCCGGGCTTGATCAGCGCCAGCGCCGCCTGTGCAATCGCGATTTTCTGGCGCGTGTTTTCGCGCGCGCGCTTGCTGTATACGCCCTCGATCTGCAGCGCGGCGGTCTGCATGGAGATAACGCCGCCGTGTACGCGGCGGATGTATCCCTGCTCCTCCAGCTGCTTGAGGTCGCGCCAGATGGTCATGGAAGAATATCCCTCATAGAGCGACTGCAGCTCGGAAACGCTGACCTCGCCGCGGGACTGGATATAGTCGCGCACTTTTGCAATCCGTTCATTCATCATCAGAGTCACCCTCCATATAACACGATTATAACACCAATGTTAAGAACGAACAAGAAATCTTTTTGTTTTTGCGTTAATATAACAAAAAAATGCCCCGCCGTCGGGCAGGGCGCGTGTAAACATGCTGTTATACGTTGAGCCTTGCGAGCACTTCTTGAAGTTTCGGCATGGCGGGAATGCCGCCGCGACGCTCTACGCAGAGCGAGGCGGTTGCGTTGCCAAAGCGCGCACAGTCCGCCGCATCGTCGACGGTCAGTTGCTTGATCGATTTGCCGGAGGTGACGAACCGATATAAGAACCCGCCGAAGAAGGAATCTCCCGCGCCGGTGGTGTCCACGGCTTTTGCTTTGAACCCCGGAACGAATCTGCTTTCGCCGCCGACGCGAACATAAGCTCCCTCTGCGCCGAGCGTAACGGCGACGAGTTTCACGCCCTGGTCGATCAGCGCGTCAGCCGCCTTTTCAGGGTCAAATTCGCCCGTGAGCAGGGGAAGCTCCTCGTCGGACACCTTCATGATGTCCGCCGTGACGATCAGCGAGCGCATGAAGCGGATTGCTTCGTCCTGGCCGCGCCAGAGCGAGGCGCGGTAGTTCGGGTCGTAGGTGATGACCGCGCCGGCAGATTTTGCGATGTCGATTGCCTCGTAGGTTGCCGAGCGCGCGGGCTCCTGTGTGAGCGAAAGCGAACCGGTGTGGAACACGCGCGTGTGCGTCAGCATGTCGCAGTCCAGCTCGTCGACGCGCAGCTGTGTGTCCGCGCCCGGCTTTCGGGCAAACGAGAATTCGCGCTCCCCGCCGGGCTTGAGCGCGACGAACGCGAGCGTCGTAAACACGTCCTCCGCCTCGATGAGCGCGCGCATATCCACACCCGCGTCCAGCATTGACCTCTTTAAAAACGCGCCGTGCATATCCGCGCCGACCTTGCCGATAAAGCCGGTCTTCGCGCCGCATTGCGAGGCCGCGCAGATTAGGTTTGCCACCGCGCCGCCCGCGTTTTGTTCAAAGAGACGCATGCCCGCGGGGGAAACGCCGCTTTCGGTAAAATCGATCAGCAGTTCGCCGAGAGATACAATGTCGTACATAAGCAGATCCTTTGCATAAAAAAATAAGTGTTACTGGAACGGGAGTACATAACAAAACAACGTCAGTATTCGTCCGCGCAGTAGCAAATCTGGCTGGGAAACACGTCCCGAAACGGCAGATACCCGCAGAGAAACTGCATGAGCCGCCCGGCGGAAAGCGTGTCCGTCGCGGGCAGATCTGTCCTCGCGCCCGCGCCGTCGAAGACGCCGTTGTTCCAGGGCATCATGCCGTCGAGCACCCCCAGTTGAAACGCGGCGGCGTCGCCGCAGAGCGCGCGCAGCAGATACGGCACGTCCACGGGAATCATCACGCCCCATGGCAATAGCTCTCCCGGCAGTCCCGCGTCCGGCGGGAGCTTGACGACCGACCCGGCGGGCAGGCGCGAGACGAGCGATTCATAGGCGGAGCGGGAGAGCGCGAGCGCCTCCTCACAGTAGAGCGAGCCGTCCTCCTCCTCGGAGGCGAACAGATACGCGTCAGGAATGCCGCCCGTTTGGTGCACTAAAAAGCGCGCGCCGTCACAGGTGAGATCGCGCACACGCCGCTCCATATCCCCGAGTGAGCGGATCACGCAGCCGCCATAGTTCTTTGTCGCCTGTTCGTAGATGCCAAGTAGCACGGCGGGGCTTGCGACCGCGTCCCAAACGACCGGCTGCTCGGGCGGCAGAACGCGCGTATGAAACAGCGCGTCGTAGCAGGGGAACTCGCCGACGGCGCGGTAGATGGAAAAATGTGAGGGCTTGTGAAACGCCAGCGGAATGTTTCTGCGCCGGCACTCGGAAAAGAGGGCGAACAGCACCCGCTTCATCAACCCCTGACCCTCATAGCCGGGCAGCGTCGCCACGCCGGAGATCATCATCGCGGGAAACACGGCGTTTCGCAAGCGAAGCTGCATGACAAAGCCGTGCGCAATGCTCACGATGCGTCCGTCCTCCTCCGCGCAAAACGAGGTTTCCGGCGCGAACCGCTCGGTAAAAAACCAATCGATAAAGGAAAGGGAGTCGTGAAAACGCAACTCCCAGATGTCCCTTGCCTGCCGGTTGTCCGCCGCCGTGAGCGGCCGAATCGTAAGCATATCGGTTTAGATGATGTATTTTTCGTTCTTTTCGGGGATGGCCGCAAGCTCCGCGCGCTTTTCGTCGAAGCCGGGCTTGCCGAGCAGCGCGTAGGTCGCCTTCTTGCCTTCCTCCACGCCGGGCTGGTCGAAGGTGTTGATGTTCAGCAGTTCGCCCGCAAACGCCGTCGCCAGTTCGAAGAGGAACAGCAGCTCGCCGACCGTAAACGCGTTGACCTCGGGCAGCAGGATCGTATGGTTGAGGTGTCCGCTCTTGCTGACGGCGTACTCCGTCGCCTTGAACTCGGCGGCGATGAGCTCGTTTTGCGTGTGTCCGCAGAGGAAGGAGACGTCCGGCACGTCGAAATAGCCGTCACTGATCATGGTCTCCTTGCGATAGTTACCGACCGCGAGGAACGTGAGCACCTTGTCGAACGGGCCTTCGGTGTAGAGCTGCACCTGCGAGTGCTGGTCGGTCACGCCGAGGCTCTTGACCGGGGTTTGGCCCGCGTTGACGACGGCGCCGGTCAGGTCGACCTTTTTGCCGAGGGACTCCGCCCAGAGCTGGGCGTACCAGTCCGCCATGTAGCGAAGCGAATCCGCATACGGCATCATAACGCTGATGTTGCAGCCGCGTTTGATGGAAGCGATCTGCAGCGACGCGAGCATGTAGGCCGGGTTTTTCCAGACGTCCCGCTGGCCGTCGCAAACCGCGTCCATGAACGCCGCGCCCGCGAGCAGCTCGCGGATGTCGATGCCGCAGACCGCCGCGGCAAGCAGGCCGACGGGGCAGAGCTCGGAGAAACGTCCGCCGACGCCCTCGGGGATGAAATAGGTCTTGAGGTGTTCGGCCTTGGCGATCTTGATCAGGTTGCCCTTGCTCTCGTCCGTGGTGGCAATCAGGTGCGTGCTGATGTCCGCGCCGAGCTTTTCATGCAGCAGCGAGGAGATGATGAGCAGCTGGCTCATGGTTTCGGACGTGCCGCCGGACTTGCTGACCACGTTGAAGCAGGTCTTTTCCACGTCGATAACGTCCAGCAGCGCCGCCATGCGCTCCGGGTCGATGTTGTCTTCGACAAACAGACGCGGGCCGCCGCGTTTTTCGCGCGAAAGGTCGTTGTAGTGCAGATGGTTGAGCGCCTGCTGCACGGCGATCGGGCCGAGCGCGCTGCCGCCGATGCCGAGCACGACAAAGTCGTCAAACGTTTCGCGGATGTGTTCCGCGTCCGCGAGGATGGACTTGACGATCTCGTCCTGATTGTACGGCAGTTCGCGCCAGCGCATGATCGGGCGCTTCGCGCGCATGCTCAGTACCGCCGCGTCCAGCTGAGCCTGCATGGTCTCGAGCTCGCGCCGGTAGAGACCGCGGTTGCCGAGCTGATCGGACATCATGTTGTTAAAGTCCAGCTTCAGCCGCATGGACTGGCGCCAGGATTCGTCCAGATATCGTTCCGTCATAAGTGTTGCCTCCCGTTGGTTTCCCAGTAATATTGAAAATGATTAGCAGTTGATCGGTTTATGCGCGTTCCGGCGCGGATTCGCCGGGCGACGAAACCCCGGCCATCGCGGAAACGCGCGCGAGGCTTTCATACAGCGTCGGGATCTCTTGATACATGTCGCTGTAGACCTCCACAAACGCGGGCCCGCCATAGCCTTTGTCGGACAGCAGCTCGAACATGCCCGTAAAATCGTATTCGCCAAAGCCGGGCATTTTGTAGCTGACGCCGCCGCCGGGCAGCTTTGCCGCGTCGCACAGATGCACGTTGACGATCCGTTCGCCGATTGCGCGGATGTAGTCCTTGGGATCGTATCCGCTGCGGACGGCCTGCTTGACGTCCAGCGTGTGCAGAATCCCGCCCCCGGTCGCGTCCGCAAGGCGCAGGCCGAAGTCCGGCTCGTTGAAGAGGCACCAGCTGACGTTTTCGAGCGTGAGGCGGATGCCATACTCCGCCGCGAGCGCGGTGAGATCCATCAAAATCGGCGCGACGCGCGTCAGTTCGATGTTTTTCACGCCGCCGAAGAGCCGCGCCGGGCCGTGCATGACGTAATACCGCGCGCCGACGCGCTGTCCCGCCGCGAGCACGCGCCGGAAGACGCGAATCGCGTCCCCGCTCTGGCGCGGGTGGACGGAGAAAAGCTGTGGTTCGAACTGCATGCTCATCGGGTGCACGCTGAAGACGCTCAGATTCGCCTGCACAAGGCGATCCGCGAGCAAATCGACGAACTCCGGCTCGTATTCCGAATAGGTGTTGAGAAACAGCTCGCAGAGCCGCACGCCATGCGCGCCGATATCGAGAATCGTATCCTCGATCTGCATCTTATTAAAATAACTCGCCGTCGAAAGCCCGATCTCCATATGTTAACCTCACCGTATATTGTAACACGGCGGGGATGATTGCGCCAGAAAAAACGGCGAACGCTTCACACGCGCGCGGTAGATTTGGCCACAATCCGGTGGTATAATCGCCCCATGACGATAAAAACCGGCACAATAAACCGCGCGGACGGATGGAAGCGCGTGATGATACGAACTCTGATTGCCGCGGCGCTGATCCTGCTCGGGCTGAGCTGGCCGCGCCTGCTCGCGGGGAAAAGCGCTTGGCTGGAGGCGCACTACAGCGAGACGGTCTATCAGACGATTCGCCGCGCCATCTCGGCGGCGACGAGCCTCGTGCCGTTTTCGATTGCGGAATTTCTGCTCTACGCGCTGGCGATCGGTTCGGCGGCGCTTTTGATCATGCGCGCCCTGCAGCTGATCCTGCGCCGGATTCCATTTCGGCGGCTCATATTTTCTGTATCGTCGCTGCTTTTGACGGCGGGCGTGATACTGAATCTGTTTTACGTTACCTGGGGATTCAACTATTTCCGCGAACCGCTTTCCAGGCGGATGGAACTCGAGATGACCGCGCGTCCCGTCGACGAGCTGGAGGCGTTTGTGCTGAGCACGGCGGCGGAGGCAAAGACGCTCCGCGAGACGCTGCGCGAAAACGACGCGGGCGTGTTTGCGCCGGACGAGAGCACGGCCGCGCTGTTTGACAAGCTGCCTGCGGCGTATGCCGCGCTTGCCGCGGACTATCCCGTGTTTCAGTCCGAACCGACGCGGGCCAAACAAATTTTCTGGTCGCGCGGGCTTTCCCGGCAGGGAATCTCCGGCATCTACATCGGCCTGACCGCCGAGCCGAATGTGAACGCGGACCAGCCGCCGCTGCTGCTGTATCAGGCCGCCGCGCACGAAATGGCGCACCAAAGCGGCATTGCCAGCGAAAACGAGGCCGAGTTTACGGCGTATCTGGCCTGCCTGTATTCGGACGATCCGAACATTCGATACTCTGGCCTGATCTACGCGCTCATCGTCTCCGGCAACGCGCTGTATTCGGCAAACAGCGAGCGCTATCTTGCGGCGACAGAGACCTATGGGGACGCGATCTGGCGCGATTTATCGGCCTATAACGCCTATTGGGACGCGTTTGACGGGGAAGCGCGAGAGAGCGCGGATCGCAGAAACGACGCGTATCTCAAGCACAATTCGCAGCCGAGCGGCATCAAAAGCTACGGCGAGTCGGTCGATCTTCTGCTCGCGTTTGCCGCGAAATACGGCGTGTAAACGGGCGTGATTTGCCGGTTTCATCCGGGATCAATCGAAAATCTGGAAAAATCCTAACAAAAAGTTAGAAAGCATAAATATATTTCATTTTTTTGGTCGTTTTGGGTTTACAAACGCAATTTGATGTTGTATGCTGATAGCGGAAAAAGGCAGTTCTATCTAATATTTTTTTAGGAGTGATATACATGATCGACCTGACGAAAAACAAAGAAGGCCTTCAGCACAGCATCGACAGAGCGCGCGAGAAGGGCATCATCATCCCGAAGATTTCACAGATGCGCAATCCCGACCTGATCCCCCAGAAGATCAAGGACAAGCTGGCGGACGTAGGCCTTTGGGACGTCAACCCCCTGAACCTGTTCCGCATCACCTGGCGCAATGAAGCGAAGGAATCCGGCGGCAAGTTTGGCGACGTGAACTTCATCGAGGTTCCGTCTGAACTCACCGGCGTCAAGGCCCGCATCATCATGCTCATCGGCAAGTGGTTCCCGACGGGCTGCCACAAGGTCGGCGCATCGTTTGGCTGCCTCGTGCCTCGTCTGGTTACGGGTCAGTTCGATCCGACGTTTAACAAGGCCGTCTGGCCGAGCACCGGCAACTACTGCCGCGGCGGCGCGTACAACTCCTCTCTGCTGGGCTGCGAGTCCGTAGCGATTCTGCCCGCCGAGATGAGTCAGGAGCGCTTCGAGTGGCTCAAGACCGTCGCGGGCGAAATCATCGCCACGCCGGGCTGCGAGAGCAACGTCAAAGAGATTTTCGACAAGACCTGGGAACTGCGCGAAACCCGCGACGACGTCGTAATCTTCAACCAGTTCGACGAGATGGGCAACTGCATCTGGCACTATCAGGTGACCGGCAAAGCCATCGAGGACGCGTATGAAGAGATCCGCCGCGAGGGCGACCGCTTTGCGGGCGCGGCCTTCACGAGCGGCAGCGCGGGCACCATGTCCGCAGGCGACTACCTCAAGGAAGTCTATCCCAAGAGCAAGCTCGCCGTCGGCGAAGCGCTGCAGTGCCCGACGCTGCTCAACAACGGCTTCGGCGGCCACCGCATCGAAGGCATCGGCGACAAGCACGTGCCGTGGATTCACAATGTGAAGAACACCGACATGGTGATCGACATTGACGACGAAGACAGCCAGAAGCTGCTGCGGCTCTTCAACGATCCGGAAGGCAAGAAATATCTGGTCGAACAGGTCGGCGTTCCGGCGGACTTCGTCGAGAAGCTCTCGCTGCTCGGCATCTCGGGCATCGCGAACCTGCTCTGCTGCATCAAGATGGCGAAGTACTACGAGCTGACCGAGCACGACGTGCTCGCGACGGTCGCGACGGATTCCTCCGTGATGTACACAAGCCGCATCAAAGAGCTCGAAGAGGCGGACGGCGCCTACACCGGGACGATGGCGGCGGCGGACTACGCCGAGCATCTGCACGGCATCCGTACGGACGTCATGGAAGAGCTTACCTACGAAACGCGCAAGCGCATCCACAACCTCAAGTACTACACCTGGGTTGAACAGCAGGGCAAGACCTACGAAGAGATCAACCAGCAGTGGTATGACGACAATTATTGGACCGACATGCACGCGCAGGCGGAACAGATCGACGCGCTCATCGACGAGTTTAACGAAGCGACGGGTCTGCTCAAGAACCTGTAAACCAAAGCAAACAACACAAAGCCCCGCCATCCGGCGGGGCTTTTGCATACAAAAGATGTGTCATTCACGGCGTGGGGGTTGGCTGATCTGAAACAGGCTGAAACGGCGTCTTGACGACGAGCTGGAAGTCCATGTTCGTTACGTCGATATCCGTGCTGATCTCGGCATAGATCGCGTTGGTGCCGGTTTCGAGCAGCGTCGTGCCGAGCGCGTTGTGAATCTTGCCGATGCCGCAGACCTTTCCGTCGGCGGTTGTGTAAACAATATCGACCTCGCCGTCGAGCGGGAGGGGATAGGCGTTGACGCAGAGCCCGTCGAGAAATGTGCCGTCCGCGTATTCATACACGCGAAGCTCGCCGAACGAGAGATACTGCCAGTAGTGTCCGTCGCCGCGGATCTCGTTTCCCAGCGCGTCGGTCACGTCCGGCGCGGCGGTGATCTCCGCTGTGAACGGATCGGGCAGCGGCGTCGGCGTCGCCGCGGGCGTCGGCGTGCCGGCGAGCACGGGAGTCGCGTCCACACAGCCGCCGGAAAGCGCCAGCATCAGCGCGGCCGTCAGGAGCGCGAGCGCCGGAACGAAGCGTCTCATGCGCGGTCTCCGACCGCGTCGCGCAGGAGCTTCTGCTTGAGGTCATAGAGCTTATCCGAAAGGTCGACCTTATAGGTATGCGGCATCAGAAGCCGCTTGTATTCATCCCACATGGACGCGAGCTCCCGCTGCGCATACGCGGCGATCTCGTGGATGTCCGGGCAGTTATAAACCTGCTTTCCGCCGATAAAGATCGGCACAAGCAGCTCGCGCGCGGTGAAGTCGGTCAGCGTCATGCGTTTGTAGGTCTGAACCGGATCGAAGATGCGCAGCGGCTTTGTGGTGTCGATGGTTTCGCCGTCGAGCGCGATGAGGTCGGCAATCGCCATGCCGGATTTGTCGTAGAGGCGAAATACCTTTTTATAGCCGGGGTTGGTCAACTTGGCGGGGTTGTCCGAAATTTTGATCTTCGGGATCAGTTCGCCGTTGACCACCTCGCCGCTCATCTTGTATACGCCGCCGAGCGCGGGATTGTTTTCGCTGGTGATCAGGCGTGTGCCGACGCCCCAGACGTTGATGCGGCAGCCCTGCTGCTTGAGGTCGCGGATGACGTATTCGTCGAGGTCGCTGCTGGCGGCGATGATGGTCTTTTCAAAGCCCGCCGCGTCCAGCATGGCGCGCGCTTTTTTGCTCAGGTACGCAAGGTCTCCGCTGTCGAGGCGGATGCCGACGGGCTCGTAGCCGCTTTCGCGGAGTTCCTTGAATACGGTGATGGCGTTTGGCACGCCGCTGCGGAGCGTGTCGTAGGTGTCCACAAGCAGCAGGCAGCTGTCCGGAAACGTGCGGGCGTAGGCACGGAATGCGCTGACCTCGTCCGGAAAGCTCTGCACCCAGCTGTGTGCATGCGTGCCGGAGACCTTGATGTCGAACATCTGCCCCGTGAGCACGTTGCTCGTTGCGTTGCAGCCGCCGATGATGGCCGCGCGCGCGCCGTAGATGGCCGCGTCCGCCCCCTGCGCGCGGCGAAGGCCGAATTCCAGCACGGAATCCCCCTGCGCGGAATAGCAGATCTGGCTCGCCTTGGTGGCAATCAGCGTCTGGTGGTTGACAAACGTGAGCATCGCCGTTTCGATGAGCTGCGCCTCCATGAGCGGCGCGCGCACGCGCACGAGCGGCTCATAGGGAAAGACCACCGTGCCTTCCGGCATGGCGTAGAGATCGCCGGTGAAGCGGAAGGTCTTGAGGTAGGTCAGAAACGACTCGTCGAAGAGGCCAAGCGAGCGAAGATACGCGATATCCTCCTCGGCAAAGTGGATGTTGTTGATGTATTCGACGACGCTCTCCGTGCCAGCCATGACGGCGTAGACGACGTCCTCCTTGGGTCGGAAAAAGAGGTCGAAGACGCCCTCGTTCTTTTGCATGCCTTCCTTAAAGTATCCGAACATCATCGTGAGCTGATACAGGTCGGTCAGCATGGTCAGGTTTCTCATGGGATGGGTCCTCCTTGTGCAAAATCCGCGCCCGTCTTTGACTCGGGGCGGGCGGACGCGATGGAATTAAAACAGACTGACATTATTATAACGCGAATTGAACGGATAAAAAAGAACGGTATGTTTTGTTTTTTGAAAGAAAGTGTGTCCAAAACCGATGAAGGAAGTGTAAAAACGGAGTAAAATGAAAGCGGGTAAGCCGCAATACGGGGAGAAACAAAACGGTGTCAAACGGGCTCAAAATTTTGAAGAAAAGGAATTGACAATGACCGCCCCGGCGGCTATAATGACATGGTGCGCGGCAGTGCTGGAATTGGCAGACAGGCACGTTTGAGGGGCGTGTGCGCGAGCGTATGGGTTCAAGTCCCATCTGCCGCACCAAAAACAAAAAACCACCCAACCGGGTGGTTTTTGTTTTTGCTGTGTCTATCAGAAGGGACTTGAAGCCGCGACCGCCGCGCTTCGCGGCGGACAAAACGCCGCGGTGCCGGCGTTTTGAGCGGCAGGCTTTGCGAGCAAAGATCGCCTGTGAAACAGGCGTGTCTGATCGCGAGCAAAGAAGTCCCATCTGCCGCAGAAGTTTTTTGATGCTTCAGAAGGGACTTGAAGCCGCGACCGCCGCGTTTCGCGGCGGACAAAACGCCGCGGTGTCGGCGTTTTGAGCGGCAGGCTTTGCGAGCGAAGATCGCCTGTGAAGCAGGCGCGTCTGATCGCGAGCAAAGAAGTCCCATCTGCCGCAGAAGTTTTTATTAATACGGTAGATGGGACTTGAACCATCTGCCGCAGTCAATTATTTTCATTTTATCCAATCTTCTGCTATAATTGCTAAAATGCACACCAAAGGGATTGGTTGATTTTATGCAACTCTTCATCGTCGACGCGTTTACAACCGAACTCTTCGGGGGAAACCAGGCCGGGGTCGTGATTGTCCCCGCCGGACAGGCGTTTCCCGAAGATGGTGTGATGCAGCAAATTGCGCGTGAGCTCAAGCACTCCGAAACGGCGTTTGTGCAGGATGCGGGCAACGGCGTGTTTACGCTGCGCTACTTCACGCCCGAGGGCGAGGTGCCGCTCTGCGGCCACGCGACGATTTCGGCGTTTACCGTATTATGCGAAGAAAAAGCGCTGAAGAGCGGAACCTATACCGCGCAAACGAGATCGGGCGATTTGAACGTGACCGTCGAACCGGACAAAATCTGGCTGGAGATGCCGCGCGCCGAAGTGATCAGACAGCTCGCGCATGAAGAATCCGCGCGCGTTTACGCTGCGTTCGGTATGAGTTCATCGGAACAGCCGGACGATATGCCGCCCTGCATCGCGAAAGCCGGGCTTATGGACATCCTGCTACCGGTGAACAGCAAAACGTCGCTGGACGGCGCGAAGCTAAACCGCGATTTAATGATTGAGCTTTCCAGAGAGCTGGACGTTGTCGGCGCGCACCTGTTCTATTGCCCGCCGGACGGACGGCCGGGCGCGCATTGCCGGAACTTCGCGCCGCTGTATGGAATCGACGAGGAATCCGCAACGGGAACGTCCAACGCCGCGCTGACGCATTACCTCCGCCTTCGCGGGAAGATTTCGCCGGACGCCGTCAACACGTTTATCCAGGGCGAGGGGATGGGGAAGCCATCCGTCATTCAAAGCCGGATCGACGACGGCGGAACCATACGCATCGGCGGCGGCGCGGTGATTTCGGTCAAAGGAACTTTGAATTTATAACCGCGCTTCCAAAAACGGATTCGCGGATAACGGGAGATGAACGGACATGTATGAACTGCACCAGGTGACCCAGAGCTGCTATTTTATCCAAAGCCCCGCGAAGATCGGCCTTGTAAAGCTCGGCGAATCGGACGTATGCCTGATCGACAGCGGAAACGACAAGGAGGCGGGCCGGAAAGTAAGGCAGATACTGGACGCCAACAGCTGGCGGCTTAAGGCGATCTACAACACGCACTCCAACGCCGACCACATCGGCGGCAACCAATATCTGCAGGCGCAGACCGGCTGCGATATTTTCGCGCCGGGGATCGAGCGGGATTTTACGGTTCACCCGCTGCTGGAGCCGTCGTTTCTCTACGGCGGGTTTCCTCCGGCGGATCTTCGGCATAAATTCCTGATGGCGCAGGAAAGCCAGGCGGAGGAGCTCACCGCGGAAGCGCTGCCGGACGGGCTGCGGGCGCTGCCTCTGCCCGGACATTTTTTCGACATGGTCGGGTTTATCAGCAGCGACGGCGCCGCCTATCTGGCAGACTGCCTGGCAAGCGCGGAAACACTTGAAAAATACCAGATCACATTCGTATACGACGTTGCCGCCTACCTCGATACGCTCGAGACGGTCAAGACGCTCGACGCAAAGGTGTATATACCCGCGCACGCGCAGGAGACGGAGGACATTCTTCCGCTTGCGCAGCTGAACATCGACAAAGTGCACGAAATTGCGGAAAAGATACTTGAACTCTGCGGAGAACCGACGATATTTGAAACGATTTTGCAGCGGCTGTTCAATCAATACGGACTTTCGATGAACTTCGCGCAGTATGTGCTCGTCGGCAGCACGGTGCGTTCCTATCTCAGCTGGCTCAAGAACGCCGGCCGAATGGAGATCCTGTTTGACAACGCGCAGATGCTCTGGAAAAGAACGTAAATTTAAAATGAATTGCACAATTTAATTACAAAAAATATATGCGATTCAATCGACGCGTGATATGATTAAGTCACGGAACCCTGATGTGCTTTGGCATATGATGATCTCACAGACGTTATCACAGCGGCGTCTGCGGGGAAACGGAGAGCGTTACCGGTCTGATTCCGGGGCCACTTCCAACTTGGATGGGCTGTGGGTTCAAAAGGACGGATGAAAAGGAGCCGTTATGAAAACCAAGAAACAAATATTACTGGTGGCTGTCGCCGTCCTGCTTGCCGTGTTTGCGGTTGGATGCAGTTTCAGCGTCAGCACGGCGAAAATTGACAGTGCAATCATGACCGACAGCATCGACAGCCAAGGAAAGCCGGGGAACGAGGTAACGTCCTATTCCGCGGATACGATGTCGCTGTATACGTCGGCGGTGATCAGGAACGCGCCGGACCATACACAGATTCGAATCGTATGGACCTACGTGTCCGGTGATCAGCAGATATACGAAGTCAAGCTGGACAGCGGCACGATATCGGATCGCTATATCTCGTCCAGCCTGGATACATCTGTTCAGCTGCCGACGGGCGATTATAAAGTGGAATACTTTGTGGAGAAACGCGAGGTGCCCGACGCGGTTGTGAACTTTACAATCGTTGCCGCCGACGCATCTCTCGAAGACGCGCACATGACGACGAATATGGATGAAAGCGGCATGCCCGTGGATTCGATCGATACCGTTTTGCCCGCGGGGACATGGTATGTCAGCGCGATTCTGCGCAACGGAAAAGCGGACACGAAGGTTCAGTTTGTCTGGTATGACATAAACGGGGACGTGATCGACCAATATTATTTCGATCCGCAGGGCAAAACCGACATCTACATCTTCGGGTCGCTGGAACTCAACAGCATTGCGCCGGCCGGGGACTATCGCGTTGAACTCTATTTAGACGACGCGACAGCACCCTCGACAACCGTTAGCTTTACGGTCAGCGATCTGATGTCGGAGAACGATACCGATCTGGGTGCGTATACGCCCTATTCACAGAAAGCAAACGGGTTGTCCATGGAATACCCGAGCAACTGGGCAATTTATGAATCCAACGACAAGAGCGTCGTATGGTTTTACCCGGAAGAGTATGCGGTGAAAGACGAGGACGATATCAACGCGCTGCTGCTGATTATTCTGAAAGGCAGCGGAGCCGGTTATACGGCGGATACGGTGCTTCAGGAGTGGATCGACGAGACGGAAGCGGATAATCTGGAGGACTATCAATTCGTCGACAAGGCCACGGATACGCTCAATGGCAAGGACATTTCCGCACTGATCTACGGATGGACGAAAGGCGATTACACGCTGTACACGATGGACTTCCTGATTCTGGACGGCGACGATCTGTATATCCTGACGTTTACGGCGGAAGCGGATAAACTGGACGAGCTCTTCCCGTATGTTGAGAAGGCAGTCATGTCGTTTCAGCTCTCCTGATCGTTAACGGTGTCTCGAAAAACGCCGCGGGCCGGCCGCAAAAGCGGAACGCCCGCGGCGTTTTTTTGCCGCAAAACGCGCCCGGGACGCTTCGACGGAAATGGACAGCGGGTGGTCAAATGTGGTATGATCCTACGAGTGCAACTGCATTGGGAAGTGACGGAACATGGATTCGAACGAGAAAAGCATTCTGGCCAGGGAATATTTTGAACAGGGATATAACTGCGCGCAGTCCGTACTGCTCGCGTTCTGCGAAGAAACAGGGCTGACGCACGGCGAAGCGGCGCGGCTTGCGTCCACGTTCGGCGGCGGCATGGGCCGCATGCGCGAAGTCTGCGGCGCGGTGAGCGCCATGCTGATGATTGAAGGGCTGTTGAAAGGTTACGACGATCCAAAGGCGAAAGAAGAAAAGAGCGCGGTCTATGCGCGCGTACGGGGACTTGCTGACCGGTTTCGCGAAAAGAACCACTCCATCATCTGCCGCGAACTCTTGATGGATACTGAAACGACGCCCGGATACGAGCCGGAGGAGCGCACCAGGAGCTATTATGAGCGGCGGCCCTGCGGCTGTTATGTCGAGGATGCGGCGCGGCTGATCGCCGAAGAGCTAGCAGGCACGGGCAAGTGAACACAAAGAGATCACGGGAGGACGCGTCATGCCGATCTTTGCGCAGGGCGTAACCAAAAACAAACTCACAATTCTCTATTATCTGCACGCGAAAAAGGTCGACATCACGCGCGAGCAGCTCTATCGCGTCATGGTGGAAAACGACGTGATGAGCTATTTTGACTATCAGAGCTGCATGCACGAGCTGGAGGAGGACGCGTTTATCGCCGCCGTGCCGAAAGCGTTCGGACAGGTTTACCGTCTCTCCGTGCGCGGAGCGGACGTTCTGGAGGAGTTTGTCGAGAGCCTGCCGGTCTCGCTGCGGGAGCGGCTCGCGCGATATGACCGCGAACACCGCGAAGAGATGCTGCTTCAGACGCAGATCGTATCCGACATGGAGGAACTTCCCTCCGGCGGCTATATCGTGCGGCTGCGCGCGCTGGAAAACAACTCTGCGGTCATGGAGATTACGCTTCGCGTCGCGTCGCGGGACATGGCGCAGCGGATGCGGGCAAACTGGGAGAAATCCTCCGAAGAACTCTACGCAAGCCTGCTTACGACGCTGCTGAAATCGGAAGAATAAAATAACGCAATCAAAAAGAGCCGTCAGGCTCTTTTTTTGTCGCGTCATTTTCCGCAGCGGAGCTGGCGGATCATATCCTTTGGATCGCTTGCATGGAACACCGCGCTTCCGGCGACGAGCACCGTAGCGCCCGCGTCGATGCAGAGCTGCGCCGTTTCGGGATTGACGCCGCCGTCCACCTCGATATCGGTTGCGAGACGTCGGTCGTCGATCATGTGCCGCAGCTCGGAAATTTTTTCGAGCGATTCCGGAATAAACGTCTGCCCGCCGAAGCCGGGATTGACCGACATGACGAGAACGAGGTCGCAGTAGGGGAGCACCTCCTTGACGGCGATGGCCGGCGTACCGGGGTTGAGCACCACGCCCGCTTTGCAGCCGCCCTCGCGGATTTGCTGGAGCGCGCGGTGCAGGTGCTTTTCCGCCTCAACATGGATGGTGATGCTGTCCGCGCCCGCCTTTTGAAACCATGGGATAAAGCGCGTCGGTTCCTCCACCATGAGGTGCACGTCGATGGGTAGCTTGGTCAGCGGGCGCACTGCGGCGCAGATCGGTGGCCCGAACGAGAGGTTGGGCACGAAGTGTCCGTCCATCACGTCGAAATGGACCCAGTCCGCGTTCCATTCGGTGAGCGCGTCGATGTCGCGTCCGAGGTTGGCAAAATCGGCCGACAGGATCGAAGGCGCAATTTTAATCATAACGGGTGTTCTCCTTTGGATCATATTCCAATATTGTTACAAGACCGGTTTAATCATACCGGTGCTTCCGGATCTCGTCGATTTCCGCCTGAATTTCGATGTAGCGCGCATAGCGCGTCTGTGTGAGTTTGCCTTCCGGCAACAGCGCCTTGACCGCGCAGTCCGGCTCGGCGATGTGCCGGCATCCGGCGAAGCGGCAGTGTTCATATGCGCCGCCAAACTCCGGCCAGCACGTATTCAGCGCGTCCTGCGAAAGCTCGCTCAGCTCAAAGAGCGAAAATCCCGGCGTATCGAGCACCGCGCCGCCCAAGAACGGCCAAAGCTCCGCCTGTCTTGTCGTATGGCGCCCGCGGTCGGTCTTTCTGGAAAGCGCGCCCGTCTCGAGCGAGAGCTCCGGGAAAAGCGCGTTGAGCAGCGAGGACTTTCCGACGGCGGACTGACCCGCAAAGCAAGAGATCCGTCCCGTAAGCGCTTCCTGCAGCGCGTCGATTCCCTCGCCCGTGCGGGAGGAGGCGAGCAGCGTGCGGTAGGCCGCGTAGTCCGCGCGAAACTGTTCGGTAATCTCCGATTTTGCCAGATCGATCTTGTTGAGCACGATCAGCGGCTCAATGCCGAGCGTATGCGCCTGAATCAGCAGCTTGTCCGCCAGCAGCCAGTCTGGTTTCGGCACGCTTGCCGAGAGAACGACGACGAGCAGGTCGATATTGGCAACGGGTGGGCGCAGCAGCGCGTTTGTGCGCGGCAATATCTCGTCCAGCGCGGCGTAGCCCGTCTCCGGGATGGATACGTCGCAAAGATCGCCCACCATAGGCGTAATGCGTTCGTTGCGAAAGCGGCCGCGCGCCTTGCAGGTGATCGTTTCACCGCTGTCGAGCAGTACGTCGTAAAATCCACCGATGCCTTTGATAATCCTTCCGCGCATTTGGATCACGATCCCTTGACGGTAAACGTATAGTCCTGCTGCTTGACCGGCGCGCCGTTGCTGAAGAGGATCACCTCGCGCGTGCCCTCGATGTCCGACGTGGCGGTAAACGAAATCGGAACCATGTCGCCTTTTTCCAGCGTGGTTTCGTAGAGGATGCGATAATACGAAAGCCCGTTAAAGGTCTCCACCACGGCGGCGAACACCTGCGTGCCGCTGCTGTCAACGTTCAGGTTAAACGCGATGTCCGCCTCGTAGTCGTAGACGGGTTTGCCGCACACGGTCAGCGTAACGGGTGTTTCCGGCAGCACCTGCGTGCCGGGCAGCGGATTTTGCATGTAGACCACGCCGTCTTCCACGATGTTGGACTCGGCATAGCGAACGAAAACATTGTTGAACGACGCGAGCCGCATCTGGTCAAGGGTCAGATTGAGCGCGACATCCATCACATACGGCATGTCGAACGTCGTTTCGGAGGACGCGCTGATGACGATGTCGATCACCTGACCGTTTGTGGTCTCCGTGTCCGCCGGAATGGACTGACCGCAGACATATCCGATGGCGGTTTCGGAGACGCGGTAGCTGACGCTGCCGAGCACAAGCCCGCTGGCCTCCAGCTCACGCTTGGCTTCGTCCGGCGAGAGGCCGATCAGATTCGGTACGCTCGGCGCGGCGGGCCCGAGGCTGACGATGCCGGAGATGACGGTTCCGCGCTTCGCCTTTGTGCCGCCCTCGGGGGTTTGGTAGATGACGTCCCCGCTGGCGACCGTGTCGTTGTTTTCATAGTCCTGAATGTCGAACGTAAAGCCGAAATTTTCCGCTTTCTGCTTCGCTTCGTCCACGGAACGGCCGACGATGGTCGGCACGACCTCAAACGCGTCGGATTCCGTTTGATACGTGTCGCGCAGGATGAAGAACACGCCGATCAGCGCGGCGATCACTCCGGCGACCGTAAGGCCGATTTTCAGTGCGCCGTGCGGTTTCTTCTTTGGTGCGGGTTTCTTCGACTGCTGCGGTTTGCTGGCGGGAATATAGCGCGCAAAATCGCCCGTCGGCTCCTTCAGCGCGCGGCGCAAATGCGCGCTCATCTCGCTGGCGGCGCCGTAACGGCGGGTTGCGTCTTTGTTCAGCGCGCGAAGAATCACGTCGTTGAGCGCGGGCGTGACCTTGTTACTCAGCTCAATCGGCGGGCGGGGGACGTCGTTGATGTGCTTGAGCGCGATGGCGACGGAGGTGTCCCCGTCGAACGGTACGCGCCCGGTGAGCATTTCATAGAGCATGATGCCCGCGGAATACAAATCGCTTCCTTCGGTGACGGGCAGACCCTTCGCCTGCTCCGGCGAGAGATAGTGCACGGAGCCGAGCACGGTGTTGCCCGCGAACGTGACGGTGTTTGCGTCCACCTCGCGCGCGATGCCGAAGTCCATGAGCTTGACCTTGCCGTTTTGCATGACAATGACGTTCTGCGGCTTGACGTCCCGGTGGATGATGCCCGCGGCGTGCGCGGCGCCGAGCGCGTCGAGAACCTGCACCACAAGCGCGACTGCGATGCGCGCGGGCATCGGCCCGTTTTCGTCGAGAATCTCTTTCAGCGTACGCCCGTCGACAAACTCCAGCACGATATACGGAAGTCCGTCCGTCTCGCCGACGTCGAACGCACGGACGATGTTTTCATGGGAAAGATGCAGCACCGCGCGCGCCTCGCGCTCAAAGCGGCGCAGAAACTCCGCGTCGTTGCGGTATTCGTCCTTGAGCACCTTGATGGCGACGGCCTTGCGGGTGCTGAGGTTGACCGCGCGGTAGACATGCGCCATGCCGCCGGTGCCGATGAGATCTACAATTCGATAGCGATGGCCAACGATGGTTCCCTGTGGTATCATACCGCGTCACCCTCCTCAAGCCGAATGAGGATGAGCGTGATGTTGTCCGTGCCGCCGTTGTCCAGCGCGAGCTGCACGAGCATGTCGCACATGCTCTCGAGCGAGCGCGCGGAGGAAAGCACGCCGACGATGTCCTCCTCCTCGACGGCGCCGTGCAGGCCGTCCGAACAGAGCATGAGGATATCGCCCGCGTTCCAGTCGCGCTCGAACAAATCGACGTCCACGACGGGGGAGACGCCCATCGCGCGCGTGATGATGTTGCGCTGCGGATGGACGCGCGCTTCTTCTTTTGTAATTGCGCCCGCGAGCACGAGCTGCTCGACGAGCGAATGGTCGGTGGTGACGGTGTCGAGCGTTTCGCCGTCGAAATAGTACATACGGCTGTCGCCGACGTTCGCGGCGATGTATTTCGTGCCGAGCAGCAGCGCGGCAACGAGAGTTGTGCCCATGCCGCGAAGCGCGCGGTCCGCGCTCGCCTTGTCGTAGACGCTGAAATTCGCGTCCTCCACGGCGAGGCGAAGCTGCTCAAGCGCGCGGTCGGGCTCGATCTTTTCGTCCGCGCCGGTCAGGGACTCGACCAGCGTGCCGCTGGCGACGGCGCCCGCGGCGTGGCCGCCCATGCCGTCCGCAACGGCGAACAACATCGGGTAATCGCTCTTTTGGGACAATAAAAAGCTGTCCTCGTTGTGGACGCGCTTTCCGATGTCAGTTTTCGCTGCGTATTTCATGCAGTATCCTCCTGCGAAGCTGGCCGCAAGCGCCCTCGATGTCCGTTCCCATTTCGCGGCGGACGGTTGCGGAGATGTTTCGTTCGTTCAGGCGGGCGGCAAAGCGCTCCGCCTCCGCGCGGGGTACGCCGTTAAGCCCGCGCTCGGGAACGGGGTTGAGCGGGATCAGATTGACATGACAGAGAATCCCGCGCAGTTTCCTGCTCAGTGCGTCCGCGTCCTCAAGCGAGGCGTTGACGCCACCGATCAGCGCGTATTCAAACACGACGCGCCGCCCGGTTTTGTCCGCATAGCGCTTGGCCGCGGCGATGACGCTGTCGATTGGGTACGCTTTATTGATCGGCATCAGCGAGGAGCGCGTTTCGTCATCGTGCGCGTGCAGCGAGATGGAGAGCGTTACATGCGGCGCGTCGTCGATGAAGGAATCGATCTTCGGCACGATGCCGCAGGTTGAGACGGAGATGTTGCGCGGGCTGATCCGCAGCCCGTCCTGCGCCGTGACGCGGTTGAGAAAGGCGACGACGTTATCATAGTTGTCCAGCGGTTCGCCGCTGCCCATGAGCACAAGATTGGTCACCGTTCGGTGGCCCGCTTCCTTCGGCGGTTCGTCCTGCTCCACGGCGAAGATCTGCCCGAGCATTTCGCCCGCGCGCAGATCGCGCACGCAGCCTTCGAGCGTGGAGGCGCAGAACTTGCAGCCCATGTTGCAGCCGACCTGTGTGGACAGGCAAAGCGTATTACCATAATGATAGCGCATCAGCACGCCTTCGACAAGGTTTTCGTCCTCAAGGCGGAAGAGGTATTTCACCGTTCCGTCCTTTTCAGAGAGCAGCTTGCGCTCGATCGTTACCCCGCCGTAGGGGATGGCGGAGAGCTTTTCGCGAAGCGCGGCGGGGAGGTTTGTCATCTCCTGTACGCGCGCGCCTTTGTTGAGCCAGGCCCAGACCTGTCCCGCGCGGTACTTCGGCTCGCCGAGCTCCTGAAGCAGGGATTCGACCTGCTCTTTGTTCATATCCGATAAGTATGTCATAAAAATCCTTCGATCAATCCTTGCGCCGCATCCGGCAGATTAAGTACGTCATAAAAATCCTTCGATCAATCCATGCGTCGCATCCGGCAGATATAAAAGCCGTCTGTGCCGTGCGGATGCGGCAGCAGCTGAATCCGTCCGTCGTTTTCGATTGGAACTGGAATCTGTTCCATCAAAAATTCTTTGTGCGCGCTTAAAAACGCGTCCGTCTGCTCCTCGTTTTCGCGCCGCGAGATCGTGCATGTCGCGTAGACGAGCACGCCGCCGGGCGCGACATAGCGCGCGCAGGTTTCGAGAATGCGCTTTTGGAGTTCGACCAGCGCAGAGACGTCCGCGTCCATCTTGCTGTAGCGGATGTCCGGCTTGTTGCCGAGAAGCCCGAGCCCGCTGCATGGCGCGTCGATCAGCACGCCGTCAAACGCACGCTCCAGCGCGGGGTCAAACACGCCCGCGTCGCGCTCGAACGTTTCGGCGGACACATGCAGCCGGGAGAGCGTCTTGTCGAGCAGCTCCTTTCGGTGCGCGTGCAGTTCAAAGCAGGTCAGGCGGATGTCGTTTCTCGTCAGGCTCGCCAGATATGCGCTCTTGCCGCCGGGCGCGGCGCAGGCGTCCAGCACGCGCTTTGCCGTCATGTCCCCGAGGGCGCGGCAGGCGAGCATGGCGCTTTCGCCCATCACGGTAAACTTTCCTTCCAGAAAGAGCGGGGAGGACGCGAGGTCGAACCCGCTTTCGATTGAAATCGAGTTTTCATCCCAACGGTTGCGTCTGGCCGTCACGGGCAGGGAAGCGAGCAGCTCGTCCGTCGTAAACGGATATTGCGCGCGCAGCTCGATGGCCGAAGCCGGGCGGGAGAGGATTGCCTCCGCCTGCTCTTCGCCAAAGCGCGAAACCCACTCGGACACGATCCACTCCGGGTAGCTGTACTGTATCGAGAGCCGCCTGACCGGTTCGGTCGGAAAAGGCGGAAGACTGTTCCTGCCGCGGTCGATATTGCGCAGCACGGCGTTGACGAATCCGGCAAGGGCGGGCTTTCCGACCTCGCGTGTGAGCGAGACGCTCTCGGACACCGCCGCGTGCGCGGGCGTGGAGAGAAACAGCAGTTCGCACACGCCGAGGCGCAGGATGCCGCGAATGACCGGCTTTTGCGTGCCTTTGACATAGTACAAAAGGTAGTAGTCGATGGTCAGCAGATGGTCGAGCGTATGGTAAACGAGCGCGGCGGCCAGCTTGGCCTCGCGCTCCGGCAGGGACGAAGTCAGTTGTTTGACGCGGAGGTTTGCGTATGCCCCGCGGTCGGTGATGTCGCAGAGCGCGTCGAGCGCCTGCCTGCGTGCGTTCAAATGAGCACCGTTCCTTCCAGCGTTTTTCCCATCAGATAGTTCTTTGCCGCGAGGCGCTTGCCGCCCGTGGCCTGCAGTTCCAGAATCTCCAGCCAGCCGTCCGCGCAGCGAACGAACAGCCCGGTTTTCGCGTTTCCAACCAGATAGCCGACCGGTTCCGTCCCGAGCGGTTGGTCCGTGCGGCGCGTTTTGTGAATCTTCAGCGGCTCGCCGTCGAGAAGGGCGTATGCGCCCGGCCAGGGGTTCGTGCCGCGGACGCGGTCGTGAACGGCTTTTGCGCTCTGCGAAAAGTCGAGCCTGCCGTGTTCTTTTTTCAGCATGGGGCACTTTGTCGCCTGCGATTCGTCCTGCGGGGTGCGGATTAGCGTGCCGTCCTCCAGCGCGGCTATGGTGCGCCGAAGCGTACCGGCGCCAAGCACGGCAAGACGCGAAAAGAGCTCGCCAGCCGTCTCGTCTTCGCCGATGGGCGTGCGATCGACCAGCAGAATATCTCCCGTGTCCATGCCGATGTCGGTCATCATGGTCGTGATGCCCGTTTCGGTTTCGCCGTCGATAATCGCCCACTGAATCGGCGCCGCACCGCGGTATTTGGGAAGCAGCGAACCGTGTACGTTGATGCATCCATAGCGCGGGACGGCAAGATTTTCCGCCGAGAGCAGCTGGCCGAACGCGGCGGTCACCATCAGCTCCGGCGCAAACGCTTTCAGCGCGGCGACGCCCTCCGGCCGGCGGATCTTTTCGAATTGATATACGGGAATGCCGCGTTCCAGCGCGTATGCCTTGGTCGGCGGGGGCGTGAGCGTCGCGTGGCGGCCGACGGGGCGGTCCGGCTGCGTGAATACGGCCAGCTCGTGCCCGCCTTGATAGAGCATATCCAGCGACGGCAGCGCGAACTCCGGCGTGCCGAGAAAGGCGATTTTCATCCCATATTCTCCTGCTCGTGGGTCGCTTCGTCAAATCCTTCCGGCGGGTCGGTCTTCTTGGTCAGATATACCACGCCGTCGAGGTGATCCAGCTCGTGCTGCATCGCGCGGGCATAAAACCCGTTGGTATCGTAGGTGTGCTTTTTGCCGTGGCGGTCGAATGCCTCGACGATGACATGATCCGCGCGCTCGACATAGCCGCTCTGCCCGGGGAACGAGAGGCAGCCCTCATAGCCGCCCTGACAGCCCTCCGAGAGCGTGATGGCGGGGTTTACGAGCTCCACGCGGCCTTCACCGGCGTCCACGACGACAACGCGGCGCAAAACGCCGACCTGCGGCGCGGCAAGGCCCGCCCCGTCGGCCGCGTCCATGGTTTCAAACAGATCGTCGATGAGTTCGGCAAGGCGCGCGTCGAATTTTTCGACCGGCTTGCAGGCTTTATAGAGGCACGGCTCGTCGTCCGTGCGAATGGTTCTCAATGCCATAGGAATCCCTCCTTATTTAACCAATGGTATTGTACTAGATATGCGCGCCGCTGTAAAGAAAACCGGCGGTGGAGCAAAAATCTACTTCCAGTTGAAAGGAAATAATCGCAGTAGAGCGAATTACTACTATAGGTTGAATACCGAAAAATCAAGTTGAGCTTGACTCTACAAATGGTTTATAAAAAATCCAAAACTAGAAAAATAGGCTATGGTCGGGCTTTTTCGATTGTGACATAATGAAGCCATGAAAGCGAGGGGGTAAAATAAATGGAACAGCAAACTATGGGAAAGCGCATTATGCAGCTTAGAAAAGAAAAAGGATACACACAGGAACAACTTGCCGAACTGATGGGCGTTTCGGCGCAGGCGGTCAGCAAATGGGAGAACGACGTGTCCTGCCCGGACATTTCGATTCTGCCGCTGCTGTCCGAAAAACTCGGCGTGACCACAGACGAACTGCTCGGGGTCAAGCCCATAGAACCAAAGGTGGTCATCGTGGACGCGCAGGATAAAAAGGAAAGCGACGGGAAATTCTCCGTGTCGTGGGACGGCGGGAAGACCGTCAAGAAGGACGGCATCTGGTTTGCGGTGCTCATCATCGTGCTGGGGCTGGCGTTTTTGATGCAGCGCATCGGCGTCGTGTCGGTCGGCATCTGGGGCATCGTCTGGCCGACGGTCATCATGGGCCTCGGCATCAGCTGGATGGTAAAGCGATTTTCGATCTTCAGTTTTGCGGTTGCCGGGCTTGGCTTTTACTTTTTGCTCTTTGACATCGGCGCAACGGAGTTTGTGCTGACATGGGGCGTCATTTGGCCGGGACTTTTGGTATTGCTCGGGCTGACGATCCTCTATGAAACGCTGATTCCGCATAAGCACAAATGGTGCGGAATCAATGTCAAGGGCGATCACAAGACGCGCAGCGAATACACGGAGGAAAACGGATTTGTGAGCTATGACTGCTCGTTTGCCGAAGAAAACCGCAAGGTGGTCGTTGAGGAGTTTAACGGCGGGGATGTGGATATTTCGTTTGGCAAGAGTGAACTCGACCTGACGGGCGTGAAGCGGGTTACCGAAAACGCGAAGCTGGACGTGGACGTTTCGTTTGCGGAATTCGGGCTGATCGTGCCAAAGACCATCAGGCTCTTCGTCAAGTCGGACAAAGCGTTCGGATCCATCCAGATGCATGGAGAGGCGAACCGCGACGCCACGGAGACGCTGATTATCAACGGAGACGTGTCGTTCGGCGCCATGAACGTCTACTATCGCTAAAAAACAAACAAGGACAAAAACACCGCGCGGAAAAATCCGCGCGGTGTTTTTTGTGTGTAACGTTCAGGCGAATACGAGGTCGTAGACCAACCGCACAAACAGCAATCCGAGCACGGTGAGGATGAACGGGCGAACGACCTTTCCGCCGTTTTTGAGCAGCAGCCCCGCGCCGAGGAAATGGCCGGAGATTGCAAACGCCGCCGCAATCAGTCCGAGCGGGACGACCGCCTGCCCGTTGAGCAGAAACACGCTCAGGCTGCCGATGTTGCTGGAAAGATTGGCGATCTTCACGTTGCCCGCCGCGAGACGAAGCGGAAGCCGCGCAAGCTGCGTATACGCCAGCAGAAGAAACGTACCTGTGCCGGGGCCGTAGAAGCCGTCGTACATGCCGACGACCAGCGCCGCAACACACACGACGAGAAACTGCCGCCGCCTGCTCACGGGCATGAGCGGCTCCGTTTCGAGATCGCGCTTTTTGAGCACGACAAACGCCAGCAGGGGAATCAGCACGAGCATAATCAGACGGATGACGTCGTCCCCGATGGAGAGCACAAGGTTTGCCCCAGCGACGGAGCCGAGCACGGCGAGCGCCGCGGAGGGGATCGCCGTCGGCCAGTCCACGCATTTGTTTTTGATAAACCGCGCGGTGGAGGCGACGGTGCCGATGCTGCTCGAGAGTTTGTTTGTCGCAATAGCGTTGTGCGGCGGCAGTCCGGCGAGCAGATACGCGGGCAGTGAAATCAGCCCGCCGCCGCCCGCGACCGCGTCGAGAAGGCTCGCCGCGAACACGAGCGGACAGACGATGAGAAGCGACCACCAGCTGAACGTCATTTCTCGCTGTTCTCCGTTCCCGTTCCGCCGAGGGACTGCGCCGTGCGGTCCTCGCAGAACTGCTGGGTGTAGAGGTCATAGTAATAGCCGCGCAGGTTCAGCAGCTCCTCGTGCGTGCCGCTCTCCTGAATCTTTCCGCCTCGGATGACCAGGATGCGATCCGCCGTACGAATCGTGGAGAGGCGGTGCGCGACGATGAAGCTCGTGCGATCCTTGAGGATGTGCGTAATCGCGTTCTGAATCAGCTGCTCGGTTTCGGTGTCGATGGAGCTCGTCGCCTCGTCCAGAACGAAGATGCGCGGGTCTTTGAGCACCACGCGCGCAAAGGAGAGCAGCTGCTTCTGTCCCGTGGAGAGACGCGCGCCGCTTTCGCCGATCTCGGTGTCGTAGCCTTTTTCCTGCGCAAGGATAAACGGCTCCGCATGGACGAGCCGCGCGGCGGCGGCGACTTGTTCGTCGGTCGCGTCCGGCTTGCCGAAGCGGATGTTGTCGCGAATGGTGCCGGAGAAGAGGTGCGGCGTCTGGAGCACATAGCCCAAATTGCTCTGCAGCCAGAGCTGAGAGCGCTCCCGGTAGTCCGTGCCGTCGATCAGGATCGATCCGTCGGTCGGCTCATAAAAGCGGCAGAGCAGGTTGACGATGGTGCTCTTTCCCGCGCCGGTTTCGCCGACAAGCGCGATTGTCTTGCCAGCGGGCACGTCCAGCGAGAAGTCGTCCAGCACGCGTTCGCCGTTTTTATATTGGAACGTAACGTGCTCAAAGGCGACGGCGCCGGTAATCGACTCCCAGTTTTCCTGCCGCGGCGTCATGATGTCGCCGTACTTTGCGAGGATGTCCGCGCCGTCCACGACGTCCGGCTGCGTGTCCATGAGAGTAACCACGCGTTCCGCCGAAGCCTGCGATCCGAGCATTTCGGCGAGGATGTTCGCCAGCTGCTGAATCGGGTCGAAGAGCTGCGTGCTGTAGGAGATGAACGCCACCAGCGTGCCCGCCGACACAGCGCCGACGAACGCGGCCGTCGGATTCAGGACGCCCTGCCCGCCGAGCGAGAGCGCAAGGCCTGTGCCGATGGAGCCGAGCGACATGATGATCGGGAAAAATGACGCGGAGACCAGCGCGCTTTTAATGCTCGCCTGCTTCATCTTGCCCGTGAGTTCGTTGAATTCGTTCGCGTTGGCTTCCTCGCGCACAAGCGTCTTGGTCGTCACCGCGCCCATGATGCCTTCGTTGAACGCGCCCGTGATGCGGGAGTTGAGCTTTCGCGCCTCGCGCTGATGCTTGAGCATGAGCTTTTGCAGCCGGATGCTGATAAACGCCAGCAGGGGCAGAACGGCAAGCGAGACAAGCGCGAGCTTCCAAGAGAGCGTGAGCATCGTGACGATACAGCCGAGTGCAAACAGCAACGACCAGAGCACGTCCACAAGGCTCCAGGCGATCATGTCCGAAAGACGCGAGATGTCCGACATCATGCGCGCCATGATATAGCCAACCGCCGTGCGGTCGTAAAACGAAAACGACAGCTCCTGCAGGCGCTCAAACGCGTCCTGCCGGACATGGTAGGCAATCGCCATTTCGAGCTTTCCGGCGAAGGTGATGAACGTGATGACGCCCGCACCCTGCAGCAGGATGGTGACCGCGTAGAGCGCGGCAAAGCGGCCGAGCCCCGCGAGCGATTTCGGCACGACGAAGTGGTCGATGGCGTAGCTGGTAAACAGCGGGTATGCGATGTCGAACAGCGCGACGGCGACGAGCGCCCCTATGACCGTAAAGAACATCTTTTTATGTTGAAGCGCATAACGATAGAGCCGCTTCCAGACGTTCCAGTCGATCTTTTTTGCCGCGAAGTCCTGTTCTTCTATATACATGATTATTCGCCTCCTTCCGAGACGGCGTCCTGAATTTCGGCGATGCGCCGATACAGGCCCTCCTGATGGATCAACTGCGCGTGCGTGCCCTGCTGGGTGATGCGCCCGTCCTCGAGCACGAGGATGTTGTCTGCCTCGCGCAGCGTTGTGATGCGGTGTGAAATGAGGAACGTGATCCCGCTCTGGTTCAGCGCGAGAAGCGAGCGGCGGATGGCCGCGTCGGTCTCGGAGTCCACGGCGCTCATGGAGTCGTCGAAGATCAGAATCGGCGCGTTCTGCATCAGCGTCCGCGCGATGGCGACGCGCTGCTGCTGTCCGCCGGAGAGCGTGACTCCGCGCTCGCCGACGAGCGTGTCGTAGCCTTTTTCAAACGACTCGATCACCTCGTGCACGCTTGCGGTGCGCGCGGCGTCGAACACGTCGTCCTCCGTGGAGCAGGGCGCGCAGATGCGGATATTCTCCATGATCGTGCGCGAATAGAGAAACGGTTCCTGCAGCACGATGCCGATGTTGCGCCTTAAGTGCCCGTGCTCAATGTCGTTCACGTCCGTGCCCGCGATGGTGATGCTGCCCGCCGTGCGCAGATAGAGCCGCTGGAGCAGCTGCACAAGGCTCGTCTTACCCGAGCCGGTCGCGCCGAGGATGGCGACGGTCTGGCCAGGCTTCGCGGTAAACGACACGCCGTCGAGCACGTCGTTGAAGCGATCGTAGCCAAAGCATACGCCGTCGAAGACGATGTCTCCGGTCAGATCCGGCGTGAGCGCGCGGCCGCGCTCCTTTTCAACGGGGGCGGAGAGGATTTCGTCCAGCCTGCCAAGGGATACGGCGGCCTTGCCCATGTCCGCAAGGATGCGGCCGAGCTGGCGCACCGGCCAGGTGAGCATGGCGACATAGGTCGTAAACAGCGCGACGTTGCCGAGCGTGAACGTGCCGCGGTAGACCGCGAGCACGCCCATGCAGAGCGAGAGCGCAATCTGCAGGTATCCGACGCTGTCCGACATGCCCCAGTAGACGCCGAGCAGGCGGATGAGCTTGTAGGTCTTGGCGCGGTAGTCCGCGTTCAGGCGCGTGAACTTTTCGATCTCGCTCTTCTGCTGGCCAAACGCGCGCACAACCCGCATGCCGGTCAGGTTTTCCTGCAGCATGGTAGACAGCGCGCCCTCCGCCTCGTCCGAGTCGGTGAAGTACTTTCTCACATACCGGAAATAGACAAACGAGCTCACGGTCAAAAGTGGCAGAAACGCCATGGAGATGAGCGTCATCTTTACGCTGACGGAGAACATGACCGCGGCGGCGACGCCGAACATGACGAGCGTTCGCACAATCTCCATCAGCTGGAGCTGGACGAAGCGGCGCACGGTGTCCACGTCCGAGGTGCAGCGCTGCACGAGATCGCCCGTTGCCGCGTGCTTGTGATAGTCGTACGGCACGTCCTCGAGGTGGCGGTAGAGCCGGTCGCGAAGGCCTTTCGTCATGCCCTCCGCCGCGAGCGCGATGTTCCTTCTGCGCGTGTAGGTAAAGAGGCTGTTCATGCCCGTGAAGAACACGAGCGCCGCGCCGCAGACGAGCAGGCTGCGCACAAAATACGCCCGCCCGCCGAGCGAATCCGCCAGGCGCAGGATGAACGCGGGGGTAGAGGATGTGACGCCCTGGATGACATAGTCGAGCGTAAAGCTCGTGACATACGGAATGGCGTATTGAAACGCCGTGGCAAGCAGGACGCTGACCACCGCAAAGACGATGTACCGGCGATAGCCGCGCAGGATTTCTCCGACGAGCGTCCAGTTCGTCTTTTTGTGTTCGGTCTGCTCCTTTGCAGTCTTGTTTGATTTTTTCTTCATAACATATCCTGTGGGTTTACCTCGACCATGGCGAAGAGCTCGCTTCTGTGGTCGGCGGCAAACGTATAAATCGTTTGGATCGCGTCGCTCAATCGCGCCGTGCGCAGCAACTTGATCAGTATTTGATAGCGATAGGCACGCTGTTTTCGCTTGATGGGCGCGGGGGACGCGCTGTAGAGCAGGATATCCCGCTCGCCCGCTTCGCCGAGGCGCTCGCAGAGCGCGGCGCGGAGTTCTTCGGCATAGGCCGAGACGCCGGCGGACAGCGCGGACTCGTCGTCCGAGGAAAACAGAATGCGGATAAACAGCGAAAACGGCGGAAAGACGGCTTTCTTTCGCTGTTCGAGTTCATAGGCGTAGAAGCTCCTGTAGTCGTGGCCCTTTGCGTAGCGGATGGCCGGATGCGCGGGCGTATAGGTCTGAACGACCACCTTGCCCGGGGTTTCGTCCCGGCCCGCGCGGCCCGCCACCTGCGTGAGTAGCTGAAAGGTGCGCTCCGTGCTGCGATAGTCGGGGATGAGCAGCGTCGCGTCCGCGGCGACCACGCCGACGAGCGTCACATTCGGAAAGTCGTGCCCCTTGGCGATCATCTGCGTGCCGACGAGGAACTGCGCCTCGCCGCGCGCAAACGCGCCGAGCATGAGCTGCATCGCGTCCTTGGTGCGGACGGTGTCCGTGTCCATGCGGAGGGTAACGGCCTCCGGAAAGAGCTTATGCAGCTGTTCCTCCACCTGCTCGGTGCCGACGCCGAAATACTTGATAAACGGCTTCCCGCAGGCGGGGCAGACATGCGGCAGGGGCTTGACCGAGCCGCAGAAATGGCAGCGCAGCCGGTTTTCGCCCTTGTGGTAGGTCATGGAGATGTCGCAATCGTCGCAGAGCACGACGTGCCCGCAGTTTCGGCAGGAGACGAAGGTGGAATACCCGCGCCGGTTGATAAACAGCATCGCCTGCTGGCCCTTGTTGAGACACTCCTCGAGATACTGCGTGAGCCTGCCGCTGAAGATGCCGTTGTTGCCCGCCTGAAACTCCTGCCGCATGTCGATGATCTCCACCTGGGGCAGGGGACGGTTCTGGACGCGTTGCGGCAGCTCGAGTAACGTATAGCGGCCGGACAGCGCCCGATAGTAGGTCAGAAGCGACGGCGTCGCGCTGCCTAACAGCAGCGGACAGCCGAACTGGCGCGAACGGTAGGCGGCGACTTCCAGCGCGCCGTAGCGCGGGATGGTCTCGCTCTGATAGCTGCCCTCGTGCTCCTCGTCCACGATGATGAGGCCGACGTTCTGCATCGGCGCAAACACGGCGCTGCGGGCACCGACGGCGACGCGCGCCTTGCCGAGGCGGATTCTGCGCCACTCGTCGAAGCGCTCGCCCGCGGAGAGGCGGCTGTGCAAAACGGCGATGCCGTCCGAAAATCGCTCCTGAAACAAACCGACGGTCTGCGGCGTGAGCGAGATCTCCGGCACGAGCATGATCGCCTGCCTGCCAAGGGCGAGGCAGCGCTCGATGGCGTGCATATACACCTCGGTCTTGCCGCTGCCGGTCACGCCGTGCAGCAGCAGCGTGCCGCTCTTTCGATCCATCGCGCGGGCGATCGCCACCACCGCGCTTTCCTGCGCGGGGTTGAGGGTGACCCGCTTGTCGCTTTGCAGCGCGCCGATGTTCGGGCGGCGGAAGGTGACGTGCCCGTCCTCGACGACATAACCGCGCTTGACCAGCGCCGTAATCGCGCTTCGCGCGTCCGGCACAAACGCGAGTACATCCGAAACGGACAGCTCTACGTTGTGGGTTTTCAGCGTTTCGAGCACTTCATACTGCTTCGGCGCGCGGGGTTTGCCGCTTTTGTCGAGCAGGGAGAGGAGCTGATCGTCGACCGAATCGGGATCCGCCAGACGGACGGTGCGCTCGATCTTTTCATGCACGCGCGCACCGCGCATCTGCGCGGGGATCATGAGCCGCAGCGCGTCCACCAGCAGGCAATAGTAGCTCTTCTGAATCCAGTACGCCAGATCGATCTGCTCCGGCGTGAGAATCGGGTATGGTTCGATGACGCGCAGCAGCGGCTTGAGCGGGACGGGGGACGGCGCAGCATCTCCTTGCGTCGCCGCGGGCGCTTCCTCCGCGTCCGAAACGCGAATGACGAATCCCTCGCGCTGGCGGTTGCCGGAGCCGAACGGCACGAGCACATGACTGCCGGGGAAGATTTGCATCCCGTCGAGCACGATGTAGCTGTAGAGCCGGTCCACGTTTGCGTGCGCGATGTCAACGATGACCTCGCAGGTTTGTTCCATGCCGTTCACCTCCTTTTTCATTGCGCGTTGTTTTGCGTCGGTTGAGAAAGAAATTGTTCTGTTGCGGGAAAATTCGCCAAAACCGCAAACAGCCCGCAAGCGGGCCAGTGCATACCAAAGCCGCGCCGGAACAAGGCCGGAGTGCGGGTTCGGCAAGAATTCATATCATATCGTATCAAAACGGGAATGACGATCCCGTGAAAAAAGCGGGCTTGTCAGTCCTGATAGAATTCCTTCGGATATTCCAGGTTCAGCTCGTCGTGGTAGAGCTGGTCGACCGCCACGGAAACAGGTTTGCGGCCGTCAAGCTGATCCGGTTCCGACTGCAATTGGCGCGCTCTCTGCGCAACGGCGGTCACCAGCATATAGCGGCACCCCGCCTTCTCGATCAGTTCGTTTAACGGTAAATTCATCATAATGCGCTCCTGCCTCCTTTTAACTTCCCGATCAGTTCGCCGTTGCGTGAAACCTTGCAGCGTTCCGCGACGATGATATCCTCCGCACGTGCGACGGCTTGATCGAGGATATCGTTAACGACGACATAATCGTATTTGTCTATATAGTCCATCTCCTGGTAGGCCGTCTGAAAACGGCGCTCGATGGCTTCCGAAGACTCTGTTCCGCGATGGATGAGGCGGGATTTCAGCTCGCTCATGGACGGTGGCGCGATGAAGATGAGCACCGCGTCTGGATAAGCGGCTTTGACACGCATGGCGCCCTGAACGTCGATCTCGAGGATGACGCTGCGCCCCTCGGCGAGTTCCTGAACGACGAAGTTCTTCGGCGTTCCGTAATAGTGCGTGTCAAACACGCGCATATACTCGAGGAACGCGCCCTCGTCAATCATCTTCTGGAACTCCTGTTCCGATTTAAAGAAGTAGTGCACGCCGTCGATCTCGCCGGGGCGCGCCTGGCGCGTCGTTGCGGAGACGGACATGCGAATATCGCTGCTGCGCTCGATCAGCGCGTTATTGACGGTGCCTTTGCCGACGCCGGCGGGGCCGGATACGACCAGCAGCAGGCCTTTTCTGTTCTGTTTCATAGATGGGGACTCCTCTCGTCGTCGTCAGTCGTCGGCTTCGTCGGACTTGGTGTCGAGCCGGTTTGCAATGGTCTCCGGCTGAATGGCGGAGAGTATCACATGGTCGCTGTCCGTAATGACGACCGCGCGCGTGCGCCTGCCGCAGGTCGCGTCGATCAGGCGGCCGCTTTCGCGCGCCTCCTGCACGATGCGCTTGATGGGCGCGGATTCCGGGCTGACAATCGCGATCAGGCGGTCCGCTGAAACGATATTGCCAAAGCCGATGTTCACTAGCCGCAGGTTCATCATGGTCAGTTGCTCCTAAAAATATCTGTTGGCCGTCCCCGAAGGGAGTGTGCCGAACGGTCGTCTATTCGATGTTTTGCACCTGTTCGCGGATCTTCTCAATCTCCGCCTTGCCGGTGAGAACGAGCCTGGTCAGCTCGCCGTCGTTGGCCTTGGAGCCGATGGTGTTGAACTCCCGGTTCATCTCCTGGACCACGAAGTCGAGCTTTCTGCCCGCGGGCTCCGTGTCCGCAAAGAGCGCGCGCATCTGCGCAATGTGGCTGTGCAGGCGGGAGATCTCCTCGTCGATGCTCGCCTTGTCCGCAAAGAGCGCAACCTCTGTGGCCAGCCGCGCGCGGTCGACCTCGACATTGCCAAGCAGCGCGGCGATGCGCTCGTCCAGCTTTGCGCGATATTCGCTCACGACCACGGGCGCGCGCTCGGCAATCTGGCCGGTGAGCGATTCAATCGTGTCGTTGCAGCGGCCGAGATAGTCGCAGAGGCGGCCGCCTTCCTGCTCGCGCATGACGAGCAGCGCGTCGATCGCGCCGTTGATGGCGGCGTTGAGAAGCGCGGCCACCGCGTCCGTGTCTTCGTCCGCCTCGCGAACGTTCGAAACGTCCGGCAGGCGCAGCGCGGCGGTGAGGGAGAGGTCGTCCTGCAGGGCGAGCGTTTCGTTTGCCTTGCGCGCGGCGGCGACAAACGCCGTCAAAAGCGGAAGATCGATCTCTACGTTCCTTGCGTCGCTGCGCAGATTGCGATAGTTGACAAACACGTCCACATGCCCGCGCGAGAGCCGCGCGGAGAGCGCGGAGCGGATCGGATCCTCCAAAAAGGACAGATGCCGGGGCAGGCGCATGCCGACGTCGAGATAGCGGTGGTTAACACTCTTGAGCTCCACCGTCAGTTCCCGTCCGTCCGAGGACGCGCTGCCTTTTCCATAGCCGGTCATGCTGTACATAAAAAATTTACCCCCAGGTCGCAATTACAAATTATAGCATGGGAAGCGGCATCATTCAAGCGTTCAAATTGAACACGACGATGTTATTTCCGATCGTAGAGCCGATACAGCTCGTCCGCGTGCGGTTCCTCCAGCGGTTCGCCGCCGGAAAAGCTCGCGCCGCCCATGATCGCGCGGCCGATGATCGCGGCGGGAATGCCCGCCGCGCGGAGCGCCGAGACCAGTCCCGCGCCGTCTTTTGCGGCGATGAGCAGGCTGCCGCTGCCGATCAGGCGCAGCGGATCGAGCGAGAGCGCGTCGCAGAGCGCGCGCGTATCTTCGCGAACGGGAATACGGTCGGGGTCGATCTCCACGGCGCAGGCGCTGGCGACGCCGAGCTCCCAGGCCGCGCCGAGTACGCCTCCTTCGGTTACGTCGTGCATGGCGCTTACGCCGAAGTGCATGGCGATTCTGCCCTCCGGCACGATGCTCAGCTGCCCGCAGAGCGCGCGCGCCGAGTCGAGCAGCGCATCCGGAACGCCGGTGAGACGATCCGAAAAGTCCTCTGCGAGTATGGTCGTGCCTTCTACAGCGGCCCATTTCGTCATGACGATGTCGTCGCCGGGGCGCATGCCGCGCAGCGCCTTGTCGCGCGGCTGGCGGGCGACCACCGTCGCGCTCGTGACCGCGCGGGTGACGGCGTCCGTCACCTCGGTGTGTCCGCCGAGGATGTCCACGTTTGCCAGCTGCGCGGCGGAAGAAAGGTCGTCCGCGATGCGCGAAATCTCCTCCATGGTCCCGCCCGGCGGCATCAGCAGCGTAACGAGCAGGCCGACCGGCTCCGCGCCGGCCGCAGCCGCGTCGTTGCAGCTGACGTGTACGGTCAGCCGACCGAGATGCGAAACGCCCGCGGAGGTGATGGGGTCGCTGCTGAGCGCGATGAGGTCGCCGCCGAAATCCAGCATGGCGCAGTCCTGCCCGATGGTGGGCGAGGAAAGCGACTCCGGACGCACGCGGCGGAATTTTTTGAGTACGAGCCGGTCCAGCTCGTCGTTGTCCAGTTTGCCAAGTCTTAACATCCTGATGATACGCTCCGGTTATTCAAATAATTGAACGGGGGTGCCGTCCGAGTCAATGCGTGCAGGCTCGCCGATCAGTTCCAGAAACGCCGCTTCGGTGAGCAGGGGAATGCTCAGCTCCCGCGCTTTGTCCAGCTTGCTGCCCGCGCTCTCGCCGTAGAGCACATAGTCCGTCTTTTTGCTGACGCTGCCCGCGGCCTTCGCGCCGTTTTGCTCGATGAGCGCCTCGGCCTCGCGCCGTCCGAGCGACGGAAGCGTGCCGGTGACGACGATGGTTTTGCCCGCGATGGGCGAGAGGGTGTTGGCCGCCTGTCCGCTCTGCGGCGAGACGCCGTGGGCAAGCAGCTGGTCGATCTGCGCGGCGATGTTCGCGTCCCCGAAAAACGAGAGGATGCTCTCCGCCACGATGCCACCGACGTCGGGAATCGCGAGGAGTTCCTCGCGCGTTGCCGCCCGCACCGCGTCAAACGTGCCGAACCGTCGGGCGAGATCCTTTGCGGTCTTGCTGCCGACGTTCGGGATGCCCAGCGCGAAGAGAAACGCGTCGAGCGGCCGGGTTTTGCTCTTTTCAATCGCGTCCAGCAGGTTTTGCGCCTTTTTTGCGCCGAAGCGGTCGAGCGCGACGAGCTGCTCGTGCGTCAGCGCGTAGAGCTCCGGAATCGACGTAATGTTTAGCTCCTCGATGAGCTGCGCGGCGATCTTGTCGCTGAGGCTTTCGATGTCCATCGCGTCCCGCGAGGCGTAGTGTGCAATGCGCAGCGTGATCTGCGCCTTGCAGGAAAGCGAGTTGGTGCAGAACAGGTGCGCGCCGTTTTCCTCGACGTGCGCGCCGCAGACGGGGCAGCGCGTGGGCTTTTGAATCACCTCTGTCGCCGTGTCGTCCGGCACCGCGCCGAGGATTTCGGGGATAACGTCGTTGCTGCGGCGGATGAACACCTTGGAGCCGATCTTGACGCGCTTGCGCTGGATGTCGTCGTAATTGTTCAGCGTTGCGCGGCGGATGGTCGCGCCCGCGAGCTCAACGGGGGACAGGTGCGCCAGCGGCGTGAGCTTGCCGGTGCGTCCGACTTCCCAGGTGACCTCCTCGACGATCGAGGTCGTCTCCTCGGCGGCGAATTTATACGCCATCGCCCAGCGCGGAAACTTCTCCGTCTCGCCGAGCGCTTCGCGCAGGGAAAAGTCCGTCACCTTGATGACCATGCCGTCGATCAGAAAATCCAGCTTGCCGCGCGTCTGTTCCGCAAGGTCGATCTCACGTTTGAGCTCGTCCGCGGTGCGGCAGTAGCGGATGTACGGGCTGACGGGGAAGCCGTTTTGATCCAGAAACGCGAGCATATCGCGCTGGTTTGTGAGCGTTTCACCTTCGATGTAGCCGACGTTGTAGCAGAAGATGTCGAGCTTCCGGCTCGCGGTCACCCTGGGGTCGATGTTTCTCAGCGCGCCCGCCGCCGCGTTTCGCGCGTTTTTCAGCGGTTCGTCGGCGGTTTTATTAAACTCCTCCAGCACGGAGAGGCGCATGATGCACTCGCCCTGCACCTCCATCTTTCCCTTGAACGGGATCGTCTTGGGGATGGAGCGGATGGTCAGCAGCTGGTCGTATACGCCGTCGCCTGTGACGCCGTTGCCGCGCGTCGCGCCCTGCGAGAAGACGCCGTTTTCATAGGTGAGGCAGACGGTGAGCCCGTCGAACTTGTATTCAAGAGCGAATTCGACTTCCTTGTTGTCGGCGGCTTTGATCGCGCGGTTTGCCCAGTCCGCGATGCCTTCCTCGGTGCGCACTTTATCGAGGCTGTAGAGGCGGCGGATGTGCGTGTGCGGCAAAAACGCGCCCGCGTTTGCGCCGACGCGTCGTGTCGGCGAGCCGGGCAGCGTGACGCCGCTTTCGCGCTCCAGCGCGGCGAGCTCGTCGTAGAGCGCGTCGTACTCCGCGTCCGAAATCAGCGGGGTGTCCACGTCGTAATATGCCTCGGCATAGCGCACGAGCTGCTGGGTCAGTTCCTCCTGACGGGTCATGGCAATCCGCCTCCAACTATTTTATAGAACATAATTTTATAATATTTCTATCGGCGCAAACGCCGCGGCAAATTTTTTGTTCGTCCCGTTGTCAAACGCAATTTCTACGATAGACGACGCGCCGCCGCCGTTGACGGCGAGCACGGTGCCGTCGCCGAACGCCTTGTGCCGCACGCGCTGGCCGGGCGAATAGCTCACGTCCTGTTCGACAGGCCTCGGCTCCGGCTGCGCCTGCTCGCGGCGAATTGCGCTCTGCGCGCCGCTGCTTTTCAGCGCGTGGACGGAGATGCCGAACGCCTGCTGCGGTGGGGCGCTTTTGAGCTGCGCGGGCTTTGGCGCGGGCTTTGCGGAGGCGGGCAGCGCCTCCTCCAGCTCGGTTAGAAACCGCGAGGGCAGGGCGGGGGAAATCTTGCCGTAGAGCATGCGCTGCTTCGCGCTGGAGAGATAGAGCTTCTGCCGCGCACGCGTGATGCCGACGTAGCAGAGCCGCCGCTCCTCCTCGAGCTTCTCCGGCTCATAGATGCTCTGCATGGACGGAAACAACCCGTCCTCCATGCCGCAGAGGAACACGACCGGAAACTCCAGCCCCTTTGCGCTGTGCAGCGTCATCATGGACACGCGGCCGTTCTGCTCGTCCACGTCGTCCGCCGCGGAAAACAGCGCGACGTTTTCGAGAAACGCGGAGAGCACGTCCGTCTTCGTCTCGTCCATCGAATCCGTAAACTCGCGGATGTAGCCGACGAATTCTTTTACGATGTCCGCGCGGGATTCGTAGTTTTCCTTGCGGTCGGCCTGCAGATACGCGTCGTAACCGATCACCTCGAGCAGATACTCCACCACGTCCGGAAACGAGCGTACGCCAAACTGCATGTAAACATCCGAAAGCGTTTCGGCAAACGCCGTGAATTTTTCACGCGAAGATTTCGGCAGATCGCCCTCCTGCAGCTGCATCACGGCGTGCAGAAGCGGCTGCGTGCGCGAGCTCGCAAACGCCTGCAGCGCCTCGACGGAGGTGTTGCCGATGCCGCGGCGCGGCACGTTGACCACGCGCAGAAACGCGATGTCGTCCGCGGAATTCTGCAAAAGCCGCAGGTAGGCAACGATATCCTTGACCTCCGCGCGCTGGAAGAACGACGTGCCGCCATAGACGCGGTAGGGGATGTCGTAGCTCTGCAGATACATCTCAATCACGCGGCTCTGGGCGTGCGTGCGGTAGAGAATCGCATAATCGTCGTAGCGCCTGTCGCCGTAGCGCGCACCCTCGAGGATGCGGTTGGCGATGCGGTTGGCTTCGTCGCGCTCATCCATCGCCTCGTAAACGTCGATGGGCTCGCCGCCCTTTTGCTGCGTCCAGAGCTCCTTTTTCTTGCGGGAACGGTTGTTGGAGATGACGATGTTCGCTGCGTTGAGGATTACCTCGGTCGAGCGGTAGTTCTGCTCGAGGCGGATGACCGCCGCGCCGGGAAAGTCCTTCTCAAACTCGAGGATGTTTCGGATGTCCGCGCCGCGCCAGCCGTAGATGCTCTGGTCGTCGTCGCCGACGACGCAGAGGTTTCTATGCTCGCTGGCGAGTTGGCGGACAATGTGATACTGGATAAGGTTCGTGTCCTGATATTCGTCCACGAGGATATAGCGGAATTTCTTTCTGTATTTTTCCAGCGTCTCGGGAAACTGCGTAAAGAGGCGCAGTACGAGAAGCAGCAAATCGTCGAAATCCAGCGCGTTGCACTGCTTGAGCTGTTTTTGATAGAGCTGGTACGCTGCGACGATCTCCTTTGGCGCGTAGCCGTCATGCAGGTAACTCAGCGCGTCGAGACTCTGATTTTTCGCCTCGGAGACGCGGCTGGAAAGCTCCCGCGGGGTGAACACCTTTTCGTTGAGGTTCAGCTCGCGGATGATCTTTTTGAGCAGGGACTGCTGATCCGCGTCGTCATAGATGACGAACGTGCGCTCGTAGCCGAGCTGTTCGATCTCGCTGCGCAGAATGCGCGCGCAGCAGGAATGGAACGTCATGACCCACATGTCGTTGACGCCCGCGCCGAGGAGCGTGCCGACGCGCTCGCGCATCTCGCCCGCGGCTTTATTCGTAAACGTCAGCGCGAGGATGTTCCAAGGCGCGACGCCTTTTTCCTGAATCAGATACGCAATGCGGTGCGTGAGCACGCGCGTTTTGCCGCTGCCCGCGCCCGCGAGAACCAGAAGCGGCCCCTCGGTCGTCTCGACCGCCTCGCGCTGTCTGTCGTTGAGTGTGCTTAGGTCCATGTTCTTCCCCCTGAAACTGTTCAAGGCATTATATCATGCGGCGGGGGCAGATTGAACCCGTAACCTGCCGAAAACACAAAAAAGAACAAACGTTTGTTCTGTATTCGCCTTTACGCGCGTGGCGAACTCTGCTATAATCGGCGCATGAAATTGATTTTAGCGACGAATAATGCGCACAAGATGCGCGAAATTTTTGAAATTCTGGGCGGCGAATTTCCGGACATGACCACGCTCAAACAAGCGGGGCTGGACATCGACGTCGTCGAGGACGGGGACACCTTTCAGGTAAACGCGATCAAAAAAGCCGAAACTGTGCTCCGTGAATCCGGCTATCCCGCCGCACTGGCGGACGACAGCGGGCTGATTGTGGACGCGCTTGGCGGCGCGCCGGGCGTTTACAGCGCGCGCTACGCGGGCGAGGGACACGACGACGCCGAGAACAACGCAAAGCTCATGCGCGACATGCAGGGCGTGCCATGGGAAAAACGCACCTGTCGGTTTGCCTCCGCTGTCGCGCTCGCGCGGGAAGGCAAAGAGACGATTTGCGTGCTCGGCACGGTGGAGGGAATCCTCCTGACCGAAGCCCGTGGCTCGAACGGATTTGGATACGACCCGTATTTTTATTATCCGCCGTTTGACAAGTCCTTTGCCGAGCTCAGCGCGGAGGAGAAGAATTCGGTCAGCCACCGAAAGCGCGCGCTGGAGGCGTTGCAGGAGATCCTGCGCAGGGAGCAGGCGTGAAGCGCGTCGCGGTGTTTGCGGACACGCACAATATGTTTTCGCGCCTGCCGCTCGCCGTCGAACGCCTCGGCAGCGTGGACATGCTCTTTCACCTCGGAGACTACGCCATAGACGCGGAGAAAATCTCCGCCGCGCTGGGGGATGTGCCGTTTTTCGCCGTGCGCGGCAACAACGACGTCGGCAGCGTCTATCCCAGGAGCAGGATCGAGCGCGTCGAGGACGTATGGATCATGCTCGTGCATGGGGACGCGTACTATAATCTCTATCAGCTGGTCAACGCCGCGCGGGAGCAGCGCTGCGCTGCGGTGCTGTTTGGACACACGCACGTGCCGCTGCTGCAGGCGGACGGCGAGCTGCTCATTGTCAATCCCGGCAGTCTCTCGCTGCCGCGGCGTGGAGGCAAGCCCTCCTGCGCGCTGCTCGAGGTGGACGGCAAAGACGTCAACGTACAGATGATTTCGCTGTAGCAAACGGCGCGAAAAATGCCCCGCGGCTGGTGCCGCGGGGCATTTTGGTTGCGTTTTGTTCATTACACAGCAGGAATCTCTTCTGAGGAATCCTCGATGACCTCCTGCGAATAGTGCGAGAAATCCGGCATCTCGTCCACACTGTGGATCCCGAACTGGTGCAGGAATTTATCGGTGGTGCCAAACAGCGTCGGATGCCCGACGACGTCCTTGCGCCCAACGTCCGTAATCAGCCCGAGCTTGACGAGCTGCGTCACCGCATAGTCGCAGCGGACGCCGCGCACGCGCTCGATGTCCGCGCGGGTCACGGGCTGGCGGTAGGCGATGATGGCGAGGGTTTCAAGCAGCGACTGGGAGACGTTCTTCGTTTCATCTGGGTTGACGAGGCGCTTGACGTCTTCGATATAGTCGCGGTTACTCACGAGCTGCGCGGTGTCTTTTGTAACGAGCAGCTGGATGCCGCGGCCCTGTTCGCGGTAGAGCCGCTCCATGCCGCCAAGTGTTTCGCGCGCGGCGGCGAGCGGGCAGTCCAGCACGCGTGCCAGCTCCGTCAGCGCGACGGGATCGCCCGCGACGAAGAGCATACATTCAATCTTGTGATACAGCGCGTTGTCTTCCATAGCACCTCTGAATCGATTACAGTGTTCGGCCGGAAAAGATCAATCTTCCGTTTCGTCCATAAACTCATAGTTGTCGTCGTCAAGCAGCAGCTTGTCCGCGCTGATGCGAATCGGCGTAAACGGCGCTTTCTGGCGAAGCAGTATCTCTCCGCGCGCGATCATCTCAAGCAGCGCCATAAACGTGACGATGATCTCCATGCGCTCTGCGTTTGCGGAAAACAACTCCTCAAACGTGACGGCGCTCTTGTCCTGCAGCACCGCGCGGATGCGCCCGGTCTGGGAGCGGACGGTATAGCGGTCCGGGTTGACGTGCTGGGAGCGGATGACCTCCGGGGCGTCCTGCTCTCGCTCCAGCAGCTCGAGAAACGCGGCGAACAGCCCGTCCATGGTCGCGCCGTCGAGCTCGACCTCCTTGGGCGGCAGGGGAACGTCCTCCGGCAGGCGCGTGCAGCTTTCGCGCGCGCTTTCAAAGAGCGACTGTAGCTGCTCGCTCGCCTCCTTGAACGCCTTGTAGTCGCGCAGCTGGCGAATCAGCAGCGTCTCGGGATCCTCCTCACCGTCGTCTTCCTTCGGCGGGCGGGGCAGGAGCTGGCGGGACTTGATGTAAAGAAGCGTCGCCGCCATGGTCAGAAATTCGCTTGCGGTGTCCATGTCCAGCTCGTCGAGCTGATCCATATAGGAAAGATACTGCGCGGTGATTTCGGAGACGAAGATGTCCTTAACGTCCACCTCGGCTTCTTCGATCAGGTGCAGCAGCAGGTCGAGCGGCCCTTCAAATTGCTGGAGCTGAACCGTATACGCCATGGATCACCCTTAAAACAGATTGACAAACCACGCGGCAACCGAGAAGAAGCCGCTGGAAATGCCGCTGATGAGAAAGCTGAGCATCGTTGAAAACGCGCCGAAGATCAGAAGCCCCAGCAAAATCCACTGGCCGTACTGGCGCAGAAACATGAAAAAGCGGGGGAACCGGCGAACCAGCAGGCTCTCGAGCACATGCGAACCGTCCAGCGGATAGATTGGGATCAGGTTGAAAATCGCCAGCGCGAGATTGATCGTGATGATGGAGCCGAAGATGCCCGTAAACGCCGCGTTGGTGCCAAGTCCCCATTTGAGGATGCCCGCGACATAGACAAACGAAAAGAGAAACGCGGTGACGAAGTTCATGCCGATGCCGGCGAGGGAGACAATGATGTCGTCGCGTTTGTAGTTTTTAAAATTGCGCGGGTTGACCGGCACGGGCCGCGCCCATCCAAAGCCGACGAGCAGCAGCATGATGAAGCCGATTGGGTCGATATGCGCGAGTGGGTTGAGCGTCATGCGGCCGAGATTGCGCGCGGTCGGATCGCCGAGGCGATATGCCGCGTATGCGTGCGCCCATTCGTGCACGGTCAGGCCGATAAGAATCGCGGGCAGCACATACAGAAGCTGCAGCGGGTTTTGTAAGAAATATTGAATGCGTGACAAGTTCGATGTCTTCCTTCCTGTTTAACGCTGACACAATTATACTGGAACGCGCCGCCGAACGCAATCAAGCCGGATACACCCGCCGGATTCTCCACAGAGTGTTCACAAATTCCGAGGCGAACTTGCGCGGTTTGACACAGCTTCAGCGCCGGGCCGTATCGTCGCGCAGCGCCTGCACGAGCGCCGCGTCCGGCGTGACATAGAGCGTGCGGTTCGTTGTGTAAATCACCATGCCAGGGCGCGCGCCGGACGGCTTTTTGACAAATCTGCGCGGCGTGTAGTCCACCGGAACGCCGGAGGACGCGCCCGCCTGCGAATAATAGGCGGCGAGCTGCGCCGCCTCGCGGAGCGTGCTTTCCGGCGGCTCGCCCTCAAAGTCCACGATCACGTGCGAGCCGGGGATGTTTTTCGCGTGCAGCCAGAGGTTTTCCGCCCGCGCGGTCTGGAGCGTCAGGGCGTCGTTCTGGCGGTTGTTTTTGCCGACGAAAATCGCTATGCCGTCGCTGGAGACAAAGCGCATCGGCGCGGAGGCTTTGCTTGCGGGTTTCGCGGCCTTCGCCTTTTCCGCGCGGAGATAGCGTTCCCGGACGAGCTCCTCGCGGATTTCGTCCAGCTCGTAGAGCGTGTCGCATTTGTCGATGTTTTCCAGCTGACCCTCGAGATAGGCGATTTCCGCTGCGAGTCCGTCCACCTGGCCTTCCGCATACGCCTTGCCGAGCTTGCCCTTGCGGTACTGCTTAAAATAGCGGCGCGCGTTTTCCTGCGCGGTGTAGGCGGGGTCGAGGGGGACGGCGCGCTTGACCGGCGGGTCGGCAAAATAGTCGTCAACGATCAGCTCGCTTTGCCCGGGCTTAGCCAGATGCAGGTTAGCGAGGATAAGCTCGCCGCTGATGCGGGCGGACTCGTGCTCGTTTTCGCTCAATATGGTCTGTAAAAACGCGGCGTATTTATTCTGCGCGCGGCTCAACGCGGTGGACACCGTGTGCCGAAGCGCCGCGCCGTGGCGGCGGATGCGCACGATCTGGTCACGGTTGGCGTAATAGCGATCCAGCGCCTCGCTCATGCCGGACGCGGGCTCGATGCGCGCATACAATCCGACCGGCAAAAACGGCAGCGCGGCGGCGGGTTCGCCGCTTTCGCCGAACGCGAGGCACGGCGCGTAGGAGCCGCGCTTCATCGACTGAAGCAGCGCGTACAGCGCGTCCGCCGTCGGCGCTGCGGAAACAAGCGCGGCCGCGCTCTGGCGGGAGACGCCGTCGAACGCGGCGGTCAGCGCGCGCGCGGGATCGGGCGAACGGTATACGTCCTCCAGCGCGTCGGGCGCGGCGGAAAAAGGATCCAGCTTGCCCTGCGGCGGGATGGGTTCATAGGGAAAGCCCGGCAGCAGGATGCGCGCGCCGTCGTTGGAGCCGGAGACGCGGCGGATGCAGTCGATGATCGCGCCGGACGGCTCGAGCAGAAGCAGATTCGCATGCTTGCCCGTGAGTTCAACGATCAGCCGCAGGGCGACCTCGTCGAAAAACTCGTTTCGCGCGAGCACGATCAGCTCGCAGACGCGGTCCGCGCCCAGCTGGCGGATGGAACAGATGCGCCCGCCGACGAGGCGGCGGCGCAGCAGCATGCAAAACGCGGGCGCGTTCAGCGGGTTGTCGAAGGAGCGGCTGGTCAGCTGCATCCGTCCATTTTCGGCGTGCGTACACACCAGCAGACGATAGTTTGCGCCGTTTGCGCGTACAGTAAAGAGCAGCAAGTCCTTTTCGGGCTGCTGCACCTTGTCGATCTTGCCGCCGACGAGCGGCTGACATTCGGATATGACCGCGCCAAGCGCGATGCCGTCCATGGCCATAGGGCAGGGGTTACTCCGTTTCTTTTGTGTGTGTTTCGTCCTTCATGCGATCCAGCGCCAGACGGTATCCGCCTGCGCCGTATTCGAGGCAGCGGTTCACGCGGCTGATGGTCGCCGTGGACGCGTTATACCGCCGCGAGATGTCATGATAGGTGCCGCCCGTGTCGAGCTCTCGCGCAACCTGCCAGCGCTGCGCCATCGCCTGCAGCTCGTTGATGGTACAAAGATCGTCAAACATCCGGTAGCATTCCGACAGATCGCGCAGGGACAGAATCGCGCGGAACACATCGTCCAGCTCGGGGGATTTCAGGCGGGATTCGTAAGCGTCCATACGCAGCGCACCTTTCGCTTTTTTTGATTCGACCGGCAGAACCGGTCAGATTTTATTCTATTCGCTTTCGCACTGTAAAGCAAGAAATGCGGACACTTGGCGCCGAATTTTGAAACAAAAAAGGGGCATACCCGAACAGGCATGCCCAAAGCTGAAAACCGAGCAGGGAAGTTATTGCGCCGCGGCGCGCTTCTTGGCCAGCTGCGCCTTTTTGCGGTTGGCAGCATTCTTGTGGATCATGCCCTTTGCGGCGGCATGGTCGACCGTGCTGACAGCCGTCAAATACGCTTTATCCGTTGCGGCAGCGTCCCCGGCCTGCATAGCTTCGTCAAAACGGCGGATGGTCGTCTTCATTTCAGACTTGGCCGCGCGGTTGCGAAGGGTCTGCTTCTCGGCGATTTTAACACGCTTGATGGCGGACTTGATATTTGCCAAAGTATTCACCCCCTGTATCAGTCTCGAATTTCACTCGAACAGAAGATAGTCTAGCATACGTGGCGTGAGAATGCAAGAAAAATATTGATTGTTTGCGTAGCCCGGCCTTTCGGCGCGGCAAACGAATCATTTCATATTATATTTGGCTTGAAGCGTGACTATGTTCCGCTCGAACGCGGCATGGACGGGACATTTCACATTTTCGTTGCATTTTCAAAGTTGACGCGCGCGGCATACGTGGTATAATAAATTTCGTGATTAGCACTCGACAAAAAAGAGTGCTAATAAATTGAAAAGCATTTGAATACATAGGAGGCGTAACCCGTATGAAACTGAAACCTTTGGCCGATCGCGTTGTTGTGTTCAGCATCGAGAACGAAGAGGTTGTCAAGGGCGGCATCGTACTGCCGACCGCCGCGAAGGAAAAACCGCAGATGGCGGAAGTGGTCTCTGTCGGCCCCGGCGGCGTTGTGGACGGCAAGGAAGTCGTCATGTATGTCAAGCCCGGCGACAAAGTGATCTGCTCCAAGTATGCAGGCACCGAAGTCAAGCTCGACGACAAGGAATACCTCATCGTCCGCCAGAACGACATTCTCGCGGTTGTGGAATAATCAGGAGGAAATGAACTATGGCTAAACAGTTGAAGTATAGCGAAGAAGCGCGCAGAGCGCTCCAGACCGGCCTGGACAAGCTGGCCAACACCGTCAAGATCACGCTCGGACCCAAGGGTCGCAACGTCGTTCTGGACAAGAAATATGGTGCGCCGCTGATCACCAACGACGGCGTGACCATCGCCAAGGAAATCGAGCTGGAAGACCCATTTGAAAACATGGGCGCGCAGCTGGTCAAGGAAGTCGCAACCAAGACGAACGACGTCGCGGGAGACGGCACCACCACGGCGACCCTGCTTGCGCAGGCGATTGTCCGCGAGGGCATGAAAAACGTCGCCGCGGGCGCAAACCCGATGGTTGTCCGCCGCGGCATCGAAGCCGCCGTTACGGAAGCGGTGGAAGGCCTCAAGGATCTGAGCAAGCCCGTCGGCAGCAAGAACGCCATCGCGCAGGTCGCCTCGATCTCCGCGGGCGACGAAACCGTCGGTAAGCTCATCTCGGACGCGATGGAGAAGGTCGGCAACGATGGCGTCATCACCGTTGAAGAGAGCAAGACCATGAAGACCGAGCTTAACATCGTCGAAGGTATGCAGTTTGACCGCGGCTACGCTTCCGCGTACATGGTCACCGATACCGAGAAGATGGAGGGCGTTCTGGATAACCCCTACATCCTGATCACCGACAAAAAGATCGGCAACGTGCAGGAGATTCTTCCGATTCTCCAGCAGATTGCGCAGCAGAGCCGTTCGCTGCTCATCATCGCCGAGGACGTCGAGGGCGAAGCGCTCACCACGCTAGTGCTCAACAAGCTCCGCGGAACGTTTAACTGCATCGCCGTCAAGGCTCCTGGCTTTGGCGATCGCCGTAAGGCCATGCTGCAGGACATCGCGGTTCTCACCGGCGGCGAAGTGATCTCCTCCGAGATCGGCCTCGACCTGAAGGAAACGCAGCTGACCCAGCTCGGCACCGCGCGCCAGGTCAAGGTTGACAAGGATAACACCATCATCGTCGAGGGCGCGGGCAACGCAGAAGAGATTCAGGCGCGCGTCGCGGCCATCAAGGTGCAGATCGGTGAAACCACATCCGATTACGACAAGGAAAAACTTCAGGAGCGCCTTGCCAAGCTCGCGGGCGGCGTAGCCGTCATCGCGGTCGGCGCAGCGACCGAAGTCGAGATGAAGGAGTTCAAGCTCCGCATTGAGGACGCGCTCTCCGCAACCCGCGCGGCTGTGGAGGAGGGCATCGTGCCCGGCGGCGGCGTCGCGCTGCTGAACGTGTCCGATCGCGTCAAGAAGCTCGCCGAGAAGTCGAGCGGCGATTACAAGACCGGCGTCAACATCGTGCTTCGCGCGCTGGAGGAACCGCTCCGCCAGATCGCGATCAACGCGGGCGTGGACGGCGCGGTCGTCGTCGAGAACATCCGCCGCGAGAACAAGCCCGGCTACGGCTACAACGCCGCAAGCGACACCTATGGCGTCATGGCGGACGAGGGCATCATCGACCCGACCAAGGTCACCCGCAGCGCGCTGCAGAACGCGGCGTCCGTCGCGGCGATGGTTCTCACCACCGAGAGCCTCGTGACCGACATTCCGACGCCTCCGGCGCCCGTTGCGGCACCCGGCCCGGATATGGGCGGTATGTACTAAGCCTAAGCGACACAAAGAGAGCGCGGAGGAATTTGCGCTCTCTTATTTTCTGTTAAATACTTTTTTTAGAAAAAGTATCGGGATATGGCGGCATGTACTAAGCCTATGCGACACAAAGAGAGCGCGGAGAAATCCGCGCTCTCTTTTTCTTTTAATATTTTTCTCAACAAAAAGTATCGGGATATGGCGGCATGTATTAAGCCAAACAATATAAAAACGAACGCCGAGGCATCGGTGCTCGTTTTATTCGTCTTCGTCTTCTCCCAGCCGCCTTAAATACCGACCCGGTTCGGCGAGAAAATCACGTAAAAAACTGACGTTTTCCAGCTGCTCAAAGCTGCTTTCTTTCAGCGCGCCGTCGTCGAAGGCATACAGCGTCGCGCCTGGATACGCCAGCAGCACGGGGGAGTGCGTGGAGACGATGAACTGGCAGTCACGTTTGACCGCATCGGCAATCATGTTCATCAGCACATACTGGTTATAATAGGACAGCGCGCCCTCGGGTTCGTCCATCAGATACAGCCCCTGCGGATTCAGCCGCGAGCCGAAGAAATCGATATACCCTTCGCCGTGAGACTGCTCGGCCAACTCGTCGGAATACATGTTTTTCATCTCATGCAGTCCGGAAGCGTGCGGCAGGGAAGCGAGGCTCTTTGCGTAGCCGGAGCGGTTTACGTACTCGCGGTCGATGCGCTCCATCTCGGCGCGTTCCTCGCGCATCATATCCTCCCGCGCGTCGATATAGCGCGTGAAATCCTCCGCCAGAAAGAAGAAACTGCGCTTGGGCTTGTGGACAAACTCCGCGCGAAACGCGCGGGACGCGGCGGCAAAGCTGCTTTGGGAGCGGCGGTCGGCGCGTGCGTCGCCGATGCGAACGGCGCCGGTCAGCGAGGCGACGAGCTCCACGAGCGTGGTCTTGCCGCTGCCGTTGTCGCCCGCAATCAGCGTTACCGGCGCGGGAAATTCCAACCGCCCGATGGCCGCAATCTGCGGCAGGTTCAGCGGGTAGCTGCTTGCCGGTTCGTGTTCGATTTGTCTAATTGCGCGCAGAAAGATCATAAGGCGATTATAGCACGCCTGTTTACGGGAACAAAAGAAAAAGAGCTTGTGACGCGCGGATAAAAGCTCCGAACATTTCACAATGTTGACTTTGGCATTTTGCGCTGTCGATGGTATAATGTCAAAATGGAAAATATGCGTAGCCATCAACAGATCGTCAGCGACGTGCTCCCCGGTTCGCCCGCGGAGCGCGCGGGCATACGCGTCGGAGATACGCTGCTCTCCATCGACGGCGAGCCGGTGGTCGATCTGGTGGACTACGAACACCTCAGCGCAAACGAACGGCTCACACTGGAACTACTCAAGAAAAACGGCGCGCGCGAAACGATTGAACTGGAAAAAGAGGATTACGAACCGCTGGGGCTGTCGTTTGCAACGAGCCTCATGGACGCCATGCGTACCTGCAAAAACCACTGCGTGTTCTGCTTCATCGATCAGATGCCCAAAGGCGGTCGCAGCAGCCTGCACGTCAAGGACGACGACTGGCGGATGTCGTTCATCATGGGCAACTATGTAACCCTGACCAACCTCGACGAAAAAGAGCTGGATCGCGTGATCCGCCGCAGGGTGAGCCCGCTGTTTGTCTCCCTGCACGCCAGCGATCCGGACGTTCGCCGCGCGATGATGAAAAACCCGCGCGCGGGTGACATCGTTCCGCAGCTCAAGCGATTGGCCGACGCGGGGCTGCAGTTTCACCTGCAGATCGTGCTCTGCCCGGGACTCAACGACAAGGACGTGCTGCGCCGCTCCATCGACGACATGCTCAAACTCTATCCGAACGCACAGTCGCTTGCCATCGTGCCCGTCGGGCTGACGCGGCATCGCGACGGGCTGACGCCGCTTCGCTGCTACACGCCAAACGAGGCGGAAGCGCTGATCGATGAGATCGAGGCGCGGCAGCAAAAGATTCTGACGGAGCACGGAACGCGCTTTGTGTTTCTCGCGGACGAGTGGTATACGCTCGCCGGCAGGCAGCTGCCCGCTTACGACGACTATGAGGATTTCCCGCAGATTGAAAACGGCGTCGGCCTGCTTCGGCTGTTTGAGGGCGATATGATCGACGCGCTGACAGGGCGCGAGCCGTTGAATGAGACAAAACGCTTTCTCATGGCGGGCGGCGTGTCCGCGGAGCCGTTCTTTCGCGAGGCGTACAAGCGGCTTTTGCCGTACGGCGTTACGATTGACACACGCGCGATCAAAAACCGCTTCTTTGGCGAGAGCGTCACCGTCGGCGGACTGGTCACGGGCGGCGATCTGATCGAGCAGCTCAAAGGCGAGGACTTCGGCCGCGCGCTGCTGATTCCGCGCGCGATGCTCAAGGCGGATGAGGAAGTATTCTTAGACGGCGTGACGAAGGCCGAAGCGGAGGCCGCGCTTAAGACGCGCATCCTGCCCGTTTCGACGGGGGAAGACCTGATCGAGATCGTATTTTCGGAGTGAATTTGCCGCGCGAGCTTGCGAGGTTGCGCGAATAACGATAGTATAGTATGCCGCGGCAGCGGCAGCGGGAGAGAACATGAAAAAACCTTTGGTGGCGATCGTTGGACGCCCGAACGTCGGAAAATCGACGCTCTTCAACCGCCTGGTCGGGCGGCGCGTTGCGATTGTGGAAGATACGCCGGGCGTAACGCGGGACCGCATCTATCAGGACGCGGAGTGGCTCAACTACGCCTTTACGCTCATCGACACGGGCGGCATCGAGCCCGCGAGCGAGGACGTCATCGCCCAGCAGATGCGGCGGCAGGCGGAGCTTGCCATTGAGACGGCGGATGTGATCGTATTCCTCGTGGACGGCAGGGAGGGCATGACCAGCGCGGACATGGACGTTGCGGAGATGCTCCGCCGCTCCAGCAAGCCCGTCGTGCTCGCGGTCAACAAGATCGACGCGCCGAAATTTGAGGACGCGATGTACGAGTTTTATTCGCTCGGGCTGGGCGATCCGTATACGATCTCCTCTTCGCAGGGGCTGGGCCTCGGCGATTTGCTGGACGCGGTCGTCAAGGACTTTCCTAAGGATCTGGAGGACGAGGACACGGAGCGCGTCAACATCGCGGTCGTCGGCAAGCCGAACGTCGGCAAGTCCAGCCTCGTCAACGCGCTGCTGGGCGAGGAGCGCACCATCGTCAGCGATATCCCGGGTACGACGCGGGATTCCGTCGACACGCAGTTTTCGAGAAACGGGCGGGAATATACGCTTGTTGACACTGCGGGCATCCGCAGAAAGCGCAGCGTGGAGGACGAAAGCATCGAACGCTACAGCGTCATTCGCTCGCTTGCGGCGATTCGCCGGGCGGACGTCGTGCTCATCGTCTGCGACGCGAGCCAGGGCCTGAGCGAGCAGGACGTGCGCATCGCGGGCTACGCGCACGAGGAGGGCAAGGCCAGCGTGCTCGTCGTGAACAAATGGGATTTGATCGAAAAAGACACCCACACGATGAACGCGTTCAAAAAGGACCTCGGCGCGGATCTCGCGTTCATGAGCTATGTGCAGATGCTCTTCATCTCCGCAAAGAACGGACAGCGCGTCAATAAGGTGCTCGAGGCCGTGGACAGCGCGTTTGCGCAGAGTCGCCGCCGTGTGACGACCGGGCAGCTCAACGACACGGTCAGCGAGGCGGTCATGATGAACGAACCGCCGACCGACAAGGGCCGCACGCTGAAGATCTATTACGCCACGCAGGCGACCGTGCAGCCGCCGACGTTCATCATATTCGTCAACGACACGGAGATCGTGCATTTTTCCTACGAACGCTATCTGGAAAACTTCTTCAGAAAGACGTTCGGGTTTGAAGGCACGCCGATCCGGATTTTCTTCCGCAGCAAAAACAAGGAAGCGGAATCCTGATCCATCTTTATTTTTTAACGATTGCTTTTGCAGAGTAAGATCGACTGCTGATGCAGAGTAAGAACGAAGGAACTCCGATTCGGATCTTCTTTCGCGGTATTATGAGGGAGTCCGGAACATGACATTTTTCAACGGTATCTTTGCGCTCCGTCTCTGGACGGGGCTTATCTGTGTGCTCATCGGCTATCTACTGGGCAATATTCAGACGGCGATCATCGTCAGCCGCGCGTATTATCACGACGACGTAAGAAACCACGGCAGCGGCAACGCGGGCAGCACAAATATGGTGCGCGTCTATGGCTACGGCCCGGGCGCGATCACGTTTGCGGGCGATTCGCTCAAGGCGCTGCTCAGCGTGTTGGCGGGGCAGCTGATCTGCGGCGAAATCGGCGGATATCTCGCGGGGCTGTTCGTCGTCGTCGGCCACTGCTGGCCGGTGTTCGACGGGTTTCGCGGCGGCAAGGGCGTCGCGTCTTCCTACAGCGTCGCGATTCTGACATTTCCGCTCGGCGCGCTCGGCGCAATCGCCATCGGCGGCGCGATCCTGCTGATCAACAAAAAGATGTCCATCATGTCGCTCGCGGCGATGCTGCTCTTTTTCATCGCAGCGCTCGTGTTTCGGCTGAGCAACGTTCCGCTGGTCGTGCTCGCTGGTGCGCTCGCGCTCATCGTGTTTGTGCGGCACAGCGACAACATCCGCCGCCTGATCCACGGCGAGGAGCAGCGCTTGCATAAAGAAGGGCTGTAAAAGACATTGCAACATAAAACGCGCTTCTGTTCGGAAGCGCGTTTTTTGCGTTGAATCGATCAATCCGCCGGTCAGCCGATCTGGAACCGCTGGCGAACCGCGTCCGCCGCGCGGACGGCGTAGAGCGTGTCCACGCAGAACTCGATGCGCGTTTCGCTGGTCGTGATCAGCCAGATGTGGATGTTTTCCTGCCGCAGCGCGGAGAAGAGCTGGGCGGCGACGCCGTGCTGGAGCGCCATGCCCGTGCCCTCGAGCGTAAACTTGGTCAGATCTCCGCGGGTGCGGATCGTGCAGCCATAGCCGTTTCGCGTCAGCTCGTTGATGGCGTTGAGCGCCTCGGAAAGCTCCGACTCGTTCAGTGAAAAACCGATGCTCAGGCTTTGTTCGTCCGGTTCGGAGCAGGCGATCATGTCCACAAACACCCCGTGCTCGGCGATGACGTCAAACACGCGGGAGGCAAACGCGTCCTCCTTGGCAAACGAACGGATGATGACGACCGCCTGCTCGTCGCGCGAGAAGAGGCGGGACGCCGCGTCGTGCTCGGTCACGACGTTTTTCATGTTATAAAGGCCTGTTTGCTTGGCGACGAGGAACTTCGCCGCGCGGAGCGCGCCCTGCGCAAAGACGGTTTTGCTGAACGCCCTGTGGTTCACCTCGATGATCTCATCGCTGCCGATGAACTGCACCTGATGCTCGCCGACCACCGTGCCGCCGCGAACGGAATGGATGCCGATCTCGTGGTCGGTGCGGCGCTTGTTCTTCTCATGCCGCCCGAACACAAACTCCTCGTCCTCGGGCGAGATGGAGGCGACGGCGTTGGCCAGCATCAGCGCGGTGCCGCTGGGGCTGTCCACCTTTTTGCGGTGATGGGTTTCGATGATCTCCACGTCGAACGCGCCGCCGAGCGTCGCCGCCGCGAGCTGCACAAGCTCGAGCTGGAGGTTGACGCCGAGGGACATATTGCCCGTTTGAAACACCGGAATCACGTCCGAGGCGGAGCGGATGAGCTTGAGCTCGCGCTCGCCGAGGCCGGTCGTGCCGATGACGACGGGGAGCTTCTTTTCCAGCGCGTAACGAAGGATGTCCGGCGTGATCGCGGGGACGGAAAAGTCTATGATGACGTCCGCCGACTCTTTCACGTCGTCGAGCGTTTTGTATACGGGGCAGCCATAGGAAGAATCGCAGCCGAAGGGATCCACGCCCGCAACGGCGGAAAAAGCGCCGCTCTGCGCTTGGATAGCTGCATACACGGCGCGTCCCATCTGACCGCAGATTCCGTTGATCAGAACAGAGATCATAAGTCCTCCAGAACAGATTGAATGCTGAATGAGCCGTCGGCTCTTGACTGAGGGCTGCAAAAGTGCAGCTGCCTGCGGGTTAAATAAGCTGGTAGCTTTTTAACGTATCCTCGATCAGACGCATGCTCGCGGCGGAGGGCGGAACGAGCGGGAGCCGCACGTCCGGTTCGCAGAGCTGCATGAGCCCCATCATGGCCTTGAGCGGGATCGGGTTGACCTCGCAGAACGCGGCCTTCCAGATCGGGATGAGCTGGAGCTGAAGCTCGCGCGCAAGCTGAAGATCGCCTTTAAAGAACGCGTCGCAGAGCGCGTGCATCTCGCCCGGGACGATGTTGGCGATGGTGGAGATGACGCCCTTGCCGCCGACGCTGAGCACGGGCAGCACATGGTCGTCGTTGCCGGAATAGATGTCGCACTGCGGGCAGAGCGCGGCGATATTGACGATCTGCTCGATGTTGCCGCTGGCCTCTTTGGTGCCGACGATGTTCTCGTGCGTGCAGAGCTCCGCCATGGTCTGCGGCTGGATGTTCAGCCCCGTGCGCGAGGGCACGTTGTAGACGATGATCGGCGTTTCCACCGCGTCCGCAACCGTAAAGTAGTGGCGAACGAGCCCCTGCTGCGTGGTCTTGTTGTAGTAGGGGGTCACGACGAGCAGCCCGTCCACGCCGATTGCTTCGGCGGACTTGCTGTTGATGATGACCTCTTCGGTGTTGTTGCCGCCGGTGCTGGCGATGACCGGCACGCGTCCATTGACGCGCTCCACGACGAACTGGATGATGCTCAGCCGCTCGTCGAGCGAGAGCGTCGCGCTCTCGCCGGTTGTAGCGACGCAGACGATCGCGTCCGTATGGTTTGCAATCTGAAGCTCAATGAGCCTCGTATAAGCGGTAAAGTCGATCGCGCCGTTTTGAAACGGTGTGACGATCGCTACGCCGCTGCCGCGAAAAATTGACATGTGCTTACGCCTCCCACTGACGAATGAGTTCCTGCGCAATCTGCACGGCGTTGGTCGCCGCGCCTTTGCGGATGTTGTCCGCAACGCACCAGAAGTTGATTCCGTTATCAACGGAGAAGTCGCGGCGCAGACGCCCGACATAGACGGGATCCGTGTCCGCGGCATAGATCGGCATGGGGTAGAGGTTCTTTGTCGTGTCGTCCTGAACGACGAGGCCCTCGGTCGCTTCCCAGAGCGCGCGGACGTCCGAAAGCTCAAAGGCTTTTTCAAACTCTACGTTGATGCTCTCGCTGTGGCCGTGGAACACCGGTACGCGGACGGTCGTCGCGGTGACGCGAAGATTCGGCAGGCCGAGGATTTTGCGCGTTTCGTCGACCATCTTCTGCTCTTCCTTGGTGTAGCCGTTTTCGAGGAAAACGTCGATCTGCGGCAAAACGTTGCCCGCGATGGGATATTGGAACTTCTTCGGCGCTTCGCCTTTGAGTCCGTTTTCCAGGTCGCTGTAGCCGCCCATGCCCGCGCCGGAGACGGCCTGATAGGTCGAGTAGATCACGCGCTTGAGGCCGAATTTTTTCAGCGGCTCGAGCGCGACCATCGCCTGAATGGTCGAGCAGTTGGGGTTTGCGATGATGCCCTTGCTTTTATACTGCGGGATGTCCGCGGCGTTCACCTCCGGCACGACCAGCGGCACGTCCGGATCCATGCGCCAGCAGCTCGAGTTGTCGATGACCACCGCGCCGGAAGCGGCGACGATGGGGGCAAACGTTTTCGAGGTGCCCGCGCCGGCGGAAAAGAGCGCGATATCTACGCCAAGATCTTTAAATGCATCTTCGGTCAGCTCGCGGACGGTATGTTTTTTCCCCATGAAATCGATGGTAGTGCCGGCGCTGCGCGCGCTTGCAAAGAGGAAATACTCCGACGCCGGGAGCTTGCGCTCTTCGAGTACGCGGAGGAACATTCTGCCGACCATGCCCGTGGCGCCGACAACTGCGATCTTGTACTGTCTCATGTGATGCCGTGTTCGCGTCCCCAGCAAAGCGGGAACGCAGCCTTTCTTTATAGATAGTCTACATTTTAATAAATATTCATTGGTTTGTCAAATGAGATCAGAGACAAAACGGAGAACCATTTGCGGGAAATCCGATTCTGATGTACAATAAAAAATTGAACATGCATTTTTCCAAAGCGGACATACGCTTGCGGAATTGTATGACAAAAACGCGTGAAATTCGGAAAGGAGCGGCGGAGCATGACGCGGGAATACGACGAATTCGCGATGGTGTACGACCGCCTCATGGCGGACGTGGATTACGACGCATGGGCGCGGTACCTTGCCGCGCTTCTGACCGCTCACGGCGTGCAGCCCGGGGACTCGGTTCTGGACTGCGCCTGCGGCACGGGGGAGATTACGCTTCGCCTTGCCCGCGCGGGATATGGCATGACCGGCGCGGACCGCGCGGAGCGGATGCTCGAAGTCGCCCAGCAAAAGGCGCGAAAAGCCGGGCTGAAGATCCCGTTTGTACTTCAGGATATGCGCGCGCTTAGCGTGCATAAGCCGGTCTCCGCCGTCACCTGCGCTTGCGACGGGGTGAACTATCTGCTTTCAGGCGAGGACGCCGCCGCATTTTTTGCGAGCGCAAACCGCGCGCTGAAACCGGACGGACTGCTGCTGTTCGACGTTTCGAGCGAATATAAGCTCGAACATATACTCGGCGGACAGACCTTCGGGGAGGACGCAAGGGACTGCACGTATCTCTGGCAGAACTGCTTCGACACAAAGACGCGTCTTCTTGAGATGCGGCTGGCATTCTTTCGCCCGAGCGGAAAGACTCTGTATGAGCGCTTTGACGAGCGGCACATCCAGCGCGCGCACACGGAAAAAGAGCTGACAACCGCGCTGGAACACGCCGGATTCGACGTCCTCGGCGTGTACGACGCGTTTACGCAAGACGCGCCGAACGGGCAGAGCGAACGGATCCAGTTCGTCGCAAAAAAGCGCATATAAGACAAGTGATTTACAGAAAGAGAATGATAGCACAGAATATGAAAGACAACGTTTTAACATATACCCCGCGCAGAAACGACCGCCTGTTCCAGTGCGTGGCGGCGGACGGTATGGTGCGCGTTACGATGATCGACGGCACGCAGCTCGTACGCGAGGCGCGGCGCGTGCATCGGCTTTCGCGTGTGGCGACAGCCGCGCTCGGCAGGCAGCTGATGATGACCGCCATCATGGCGTCGGATCACAAGGGCGAAAACGACCTCGTCTCGACCATCATCAAGGGCGACGGCCCGGCGGGCAGCATGATCTGCACCGGCAACAGCCGGCTGGAAGTGAAGGGCTCTGCGACGAACGGGGACGCGGAACTGCCGCCGAACGAGCAGGGCAAGCTGGACGTATCCGGCTTTGTCGGCCGCGAGGGCAAGCTCTCCGTGGTCAGCGACCTCGGGCTCAAGGAGCCGTATGTCGGGCTTTGCAACCTCGTTTCCGGCGAGATTGCGATCGACTTTGCCAACTATTACGCCGCGAGCCTGCAGCGGCCCGCGCTCGTCTACCTCGGCGTGCGGGAGCGCGCGGAGACGGGCGAGGTGCGCGCGGCGGCGGGTGTGTTTGCCGAACCGCTGCCCGGCTGTCCGGACGAGGTGATCGACCGGCTGCAGGCAAAGAGCGGCGAGATATCGCGCTTTTCCGAGCGGCTGGATGCGGGCGAACTGCCGGAGGAGCTGCTTGAGAGCGTGTTTGGCGAGTTCGGGCTGGCCATCGTCGGCGAGCGGGAGCCGGTCTACCACTGCGACTGCTCGCGCGAGCGCATTGAGCGCGCGCTGATTTCCACGGGATTCGACGAGCTGACCGCCATGATAGAGGAAGACCACGGGGCGGAGGTGACCTGCCGCTTCTGCGACAAAATCTATTGTTTCAGCGAAGAGGAGCTTCGCGCGCTGCTCGCCGGCGCAACGGCGGACGCCGCTGAAGACGGTGAAGAAGAATAAAATATGAAGACGAATAAGACAGGAAAAGTAATACCGTTTTCCCAGAACGCCACGTTTTATATGAAGCGCGGCGCAAAGGAACTCGAAAAAAACGATTTGATCGCGGCGATTGCGAAATACCGCGAAGCCTACGAGCGCGCGCCGGAGGATCCGGAGATCGCCATCGCTCTTGCGGAGATTCTCAGCCAGATGCAGCGCTTTGAGGAGAGCAACCGCGTCCTCTTTCAACTCATGGCGGACAGCGACGAAACGCCGCCGGAGTGCCACTTCGGGCTGGCCTGCAACTACTTCGGCCTGCAGGACTACGACAGCGCGGCGGACAGCCTCGAGGACTATCTGGACGAGGAGCCGGACGGCATCTTCGCCGCCGACGCGGAGGATTTTCTGGATCTGATCGACGACGACGCGGCTATGTATGAAACAACGGGGCTCAAGACCGACGACGACTACGAGGACAACGCCGTGTGCCATTTCGCTCGCTCGCTTCTGGCCAGCGGCGAAGTCGACTATGCCGTTGAGGAGCTGGAGCACCGGCTTGCGGAAACGCCGAAGTCCCTCAAGGTGCGCGAGCAGCTCGCGGTGGCTTACTTCGTTGCGGGCAAGCGCGAGGAAGCAAAGAAGATTGCAAACGAAATCCTCGAAGAGGAACCGGTCAACGTGCTGGCAAACAGCACGCTCGCGCTGGCGGAAATCGAGGACGGCAACCGCATCGCGGCGCTCGCGCGGCTGGACGAAATCATGAAGCTGCGCTCCCTCGAGCCGGAGGAGCTGCATAGCGTCGCGGTGCTGCAGCTGGATCTGGATCGCTTTGACGATGCGGAGAAGACGCTCGCGCAGCTGCTGCGCTTGATGCCCTACGACGAAAACGTGCTGCACAAATCCGGCTACGCGCGCTTTATGCTGGGCGATCCGGAGGGAGCAAAGGCGTTTTATCAAAAGCTCCTGCGCATCGACCCGCACGACACGGTCGCAAAATATTACCTGAACCAGTGCAGACACGGCGACACGGCGAACAAGCGCGTGAACGCGAAGTGGATCATTCCATATCAGGTGCCGTTTGGGGAGGCGTTCAGGCGGCTCAACCACATCAACCGCACGCTCGCGCTTCCGCACGAGGAGCTATATCGCATCTGGACGGAGGACGTCGCGTTTCGCGACCAGATCGTCTGGGCGACGACGCTGTCCGATCTGCGGGTCAAAAAAAGCATGCTCTCGCTGGTGTTTACGTTTGGGGACGACGATTCCGTTCGCATCTTGCGGGACTACCTGCTGCGCACCGACCAGCCGGACGAGATCAAGCGCGCGGTGTTCGGCATGCTCAAGCACCTCGGCGCCAAGGAGCCGTTTATGGCGTATCTCAACGGACGCTGGATCAAGGGGCGCATAAGCCTTCTGGAGCTGGACTACAAGATGCCGCCCTCCTACGAGAGCGTGATCCAGCTGTTGATGCAGTATATGCTCGGCAACTGCCGCGAGGAGTGCGCAACCGAGGCTGCGAATATCTTCCGCCGTTATGTCGAGAGCCTGAAGCAGAAGTTTCCGCGCATCTCCGCGGCGCAGGAGGTGTCCTACGCCGCCGCGCTGGAATACCTCGGCAGGCTGAACTGCGGCGAGACGGTGACTGAGGAAGAGATCGGCGAGATCTACCGCGTGACCAAGCTGCGCTTGAAAAACGCGGTGATCAAGCTCAAACCGTTTGCGGCCGCGCCGGAGGAGACGACATGAAGTTTTATGCAACCTGCAAGCTTGGGCTGGAGTCGCTCGTGACGCGCCAGCTCCGGGATCTTGGAATAGACGTGCTCGAGACGTCGGACGCGCGCGTGGCGTTTGCCGGCGGCGCGGAGGCGATGGTCAAGGCGCTGCTGTGGCTTCGAACGGCGGAGCGCGTGCTGCTCGTCGCGGAGGAGTTCGACGCGGAGACGTTTGACGAGCTCTTCGAAAAGACAAAAGCCGTGCGCTGGAAGCAGTATCTCAAGCCCGAGACGAATATCCATGTGACGGGCAAATCCGCCAAGAGCACGCTTTTTTCAGTCAGCGACTGCCAGAGCATTGTGAAAAAAGCCATCGTTGAAAACCTGAAATCGGCATATCGCACGCAGAATATCCCCGAGGGCGGGGCGGAGGTCATCGTCGAGGTCGGAATCCTGAGAAACCGCGTGTCGCTCTGTCTGGACTGCTGCGGCGCGGGACTTTCCCGCAGGGGGTATCGAACCTTCAACGTCGCGGCGCCTCTGTCCGAGACGCTCGGCGCGGCGATCGTGCTGCTTTCGCGCTATCATGCGGATATCCCGCTGGTCGATCCCATGTGCGGCTCCGGCACCATGCCGATTGAGGCCGCCATGATCGCGCAGAACATCGCGCCCGGGCTGAACCGCTCGTTTGCCGCGGAGGGTTGGTGGTTTTTCGACAAGGGCGTCTGGTCGCGGGAGCGGCAGAGCGCGCTGGACGCGCGCACGAACGAGAAGATTGAGGTGCGCGGATTCGATATCGACGCGCGCAGCATCGACCTTTGCAAAAAGCACGCCAAAAAGGCGGGGGTCTTCTGCGACTGGCGCGTGCAGGAAATCAGGGATTTCTCCGTGTCGGAGCCGAGCGGCGTGATCGTCTGCAACCCGCCCTACGGCGAACGGATGCTGGAGAAAAAGGACGCCGAGGCGCTCTACCGGCTCATGCGGCGTGTGTTTTCGCCGTATCCCGGCTGGAGCGTAAACGTGTTTTCCGGTATGCGGGAGTTTGAGCAGGTCTATGGAAAGCGCGCGGACAAGCGCAGAAAGCTCACAAACGGCGGCATACCCTGCACGCTGTATCAATACTTTGGAGTAAGGGACGTATGAAACTGGCGGTAATCCTTGGCGACGGCATGGCCGACTGGCCGGTCGAGGCGCTCGGCGGAAAAACGCCGCTCGACGCCGCGAAACATCCGTATATGGACAAACTGGCGCAGGACGGCGAGTTCGGGCTGGTCAAGACCGTGCCGGACGGCATGAAGCCCGGCAGCGACACGGCAAATCTGTCCGTGTTTGGCTACGATCCGCGGCGATACTATTCCGGTCGCTCGCCGCTTGAGGCAGCGAGCCTCGGCATCGAGCTGAGCGAAAGGGACGTGACCTATCGCTGCAACCTTGTGACGCTGTCCCAGGACGCGGACATCGCGGATTCGGTGATGATCGACTACAGCGCGGGCGAAATTTCAAGTGAAGAAGCGCGGGAGCTGATCCTGTTTCTGGACGAGCGGCTTTCCACCGCGGGCGTGCGCCTCTATCCCGGGTTTTCCTACCGGCACTGTCTCGTGCTCAACGACGCGGAGACGGGGGCGGAGCTGACCCCGCCGCATGATTTCACCGGAAAGTTCGTCGCGGGCAGGCTGCCTTCCGGCACGAACGCGCCGTTGCTGCTGAATTGGATGCACGAGGCGTATCGACTGCTGAAGGACCATCCCGTCAATCTGGCGCGCATCGCGGCGGGCAGGAATCCCGCCAACGCCATCTGGTTCTGGGGCGAGGGGCGAAAGCCCGCGCTCACGCCGTTTTTTGAAAAGACGGGCCTGCGCGGCGCCGTGATCTCCGCGGTCGATCTGATTCAGGGAATCGGACGCTGCGCCGAGATGGAGGTTGTCAAGGTGGACGGCGCGACGGGGACGTTTGAGACCAACTTCGCCGGAAAGGCCGCTGCGGCGATCGACGTGCTTTCGAGCGGCGCGGACTTTGTCTATGTCCATGTCGAGGCGGCGGACGAGTGCGGCCACCACGGACAGCTGGACGAGAAGATCTACTCCATCGAGCAGATCGACCGGCAGATTCTCGGGCCCGTATATGAGTATATGGAGCGCTGCGGGGAGGATTACGCCATACTGCTGCTGCCGGATCATCCGACGCCGCTGAGCATCCGCACGCATTCCGCCGACCCGGTTCCGTTTGCGCTGTATCGAAAGGGCGATGCTGCCGGGAAGAAAGTCCGCTATACCGAGCGCGACGCAAAGGACGCGAATCTGTATCTGGACGAGGGCTTTGGGCTGATCGATCGCATGAAAAGCAGAGGATAACACCTGCCGGAAACTATCGAAAAAGGCTTGCAAAATCGGACGCGTTCGTGTATGATACACATTGCGTCCGAGAAAAAAGCCGTGGAGAGATGGCTGAGCTGGTCGAAGGCGCACGACTGGAAATCGTGTTTACCCCTCAAAGGTAACGTGGGTTCGAATCCCACTCTCTCCGCCAAAAAGTCCCCGACTTAGGGGACTTTTTTCATGTCTTGCGATTCCGGCTCTTCTCTAAATGGAAGGATTTTTCCTTGTGTGCTATGGTGGGTGCTAAGGTTGGATTCAGTGGGACTGGATGGTACTACTGGGAATAGAGGGTTTCCATCGCGGCTGCGGCTCTTGATGCAGCTGCATTATTTCGAGCGATATAAATATCGGCGGTCGTTTTAATTGAGGTATGTCCCAGCGTTTGGGAGATAGTTTTCAAATCAACATTCAGATCAAGCAACTGGGTCGCATAGGTGTGTCGCAGGTCGTGTAACCGCATATCCGGCAATCCATTCGCTTTTAATAGACGTTTGTACATGTGCTCAATCGTGACAATCGTCTTCGGTGACCCATCGTTGTTGCAACAGACTAAATCATTATCATGATAGGAAGTAGCGAAATGCGCTTTCTGATCCTCTACGATCCTCTTACGCGCTGTCAGTAAGTCGATCAGCTGTGCTGGAATGCCCACGATTCGGTCGCTCTCTTTCGTCTTTAATGAGCGGAATCCCCACTGCTGTTTTCCCGCGGCATCTTTGCCGCATGTTGTAAACTGCTGCTGTATATGAGCTTCTTTCTTTGTAAAGTCCACATCGCTGAATCTAAGGCCGAGTGCTTCACCGCGTCGTAGCCCAAGCATCAGCATTAGAAGCAGTTCCAGACCGATTGGTGAATCTTTACACATCTCGATAAAAACGGCGAATTCTTCACGCGTAAGGGTTCGTGCTTCGTATTTATCTCTTGGGGCTAAAGTCACCGCGCTGCAAGGGTTATAGGGGAGTAGCCGCTTTTTTACAGCGTCATTGAGCGCGGTTCGTAACGTTGCGTGTACATAGCGGATGCTCGAATTTGAAAGATACTTTGGCTCTGTGCCTGACGATGGAATTTTAATCTTTGAAAGGCGGTCGTACAGTGACTCCAGCATGATAGGGCTGATTTCCTTCAGCCGTTTAGACCCGATGTAAGGGGTGATGTGCTTTTCAATGTTGAGCAAATAGCCTTGATAAGTTCCAGGCTTTAGCACCTTCTTCTTGACTTCGAGCCATGAGCATAGATACACGGAGAGCTTCAGCTCTGCATCCATGCTGAAACGATTTTCGTTGATGTCGTTCAGCAGACGGACGCGCTCTTTTTCAGCCTCTTTCTCGGATGTGAACCCACTCTCCCATTTAGGGCGGGTCTTGCCGGTCAGAGGGTCTTTTATATAAACGATGCAGCTGTAAGTTCCGTTCTTGCGTTTTACGATGTTTTTTGCCAAGCTATACCACCTCTGTACTTTCGTAGTCGTTCAACCATCTGTCAAAGGCTTCCTTTGAAACCCGAATGCTACGTCCAATGTGTTTGACGGGGAAGTGCGTTCCGTCCACCAATGCGTAAGCTGCCGTTTTACTAATCTGGAGGATTCTTTGGATGTCTTTTACTGTGTAGATCATAGATGCTTTACTCCTAAAGTTATTCTGGGGATTTGACGAAAGCGAAAAAGCCACCTGCTGCAATAGCGGGTGGCTTACACTGCTCGGAAGCAGATCAATTTTCATCAACTCCGTGTATACAGAATAGTGGAATTCAGCATTTATTTCAACTTTCAAATGTGATAATTTCGTGAACGTTACGTTTGCCAATTTACTTCTTTTCGACGCCGGAACAAAGGGTAATATACTTTAAAATGGTGGGGTAGGAGTACTGGCATAATCTGGCCAATTCGGCTTTGTTAAGCTTCCCCGATGTAAACAGAGGATAGTACTTTAAAAATACTTCTGGCAGATTATCCACTGTCAATTTATTCCGTCCGATGGACACGCCGTTTGCTTTAGCGTTGTTCATACCGCTCTTAACTCTCTGGCTGATGATGTTTCGTTCCAGTTCGCTGAACACACCCATCATCTTCAACATGCCCTCGGTCATGGGATCAAGCTCTTTTGTACAATCGACAATAAAAGAGCCAAACATGAGACAGAGTTTATCTCTTTTGGCTCTTTCAATAATCTCGCAAAGTTGTTTTGTACTTCTGGTAATTCTGCTGACTTCTGTACTGATGATGGTGTCCATTGGCTGAACCTGATCTAGTAACCTTGTAAGTTGAAGCCGATCAGTTTTCATGCCGCTCTGATACTCAAGAAATATATTGGCTTCTGAAACACCCTTTTCTTTTAGTTCGCGGACTTGACGATTGATATCCTGTTTGCTTTCATCGGTGGAACATCTAGCATATCCGTATAACATAGTTGTGGCCTTTCTTTTTTCATAGGATATGATATAAACGAAAAGGTCACAACCGGGGAATAAAAGAAATCTATTTTTATACTAACATGGATATGATCTATCACCTTTCGCCCAACGGCAAGATGGGCTGCGTGCTGGCGAACGGGTCGCTAAGCTCGCAGAGCGGCGGAGAGGGAGAGATTCGCAAGAATCTTGTGGAAGCCGATCTGGTGGACTGCATTGTCGCAATGCCGCCACAGCTCTTCTATACCACGCAGATTCCCGTTTCGCTATGGTTCATCAACCGGAACAAGACACAAAAGGGAAAGACCTTGTTTATCGACGCTCGAAAGCTCGGCACGATGGTGACGCGCAAGCTCCGCGAACTGACGGACGATCCTGAAACCGGAGATATCGCGCAGATTGCCGATGCGCACCGCGCGTTTGTCGCGGGGACGCTGGAGAACGTCAAGGGCTTTTGCGCCGTGGCGACGACGGAGGAGATCAAAAAGCAGGACTATAGTCTTTCCCCGGTAATGTCAATCAATTAAACACACATAACGCGAAAAAATTTGAACTAAAAAACGAACGAATATATGTTATTTGTTTAGTCAATGCGTCTTCAACAAGTGACTAGATAAATAGCTATATTTTGCTAATATATTTGCTATGACGAGCCATTTATCGTATGATATCGAATGCCGTCATATCCCGCTTTAAAACGCTGAAAATCTTCGAAAAAGTAGCAGGTATTTACATCAAAAAAGGGTTCCCTTCTTGCTGGAAATCGTGTTTACCCCTTAAAGGTAACGTGGGTTCGAATCCCACTCTCTCCGCCAAAAACAAGAGCACCCAAAGCGGCGCTCTTTGTTTTTGCATTGGGATGGAGGGATTCGAAGGGCGGAAGCGCAAAGCGTCCTGCGGACGGTTTGCCCGCCCCGGGGAGCGCCGCCGACCAAAGCCGCGCGGTGCGGAGCGCAAGCGGCGGGAGGCGAAGCGGAGAATCCCACTCTCTCCGCCAAAAACAAGAGCACCCAAAGCGGCGCTCTTTGTTTTTGCATTGGGATGGAGGGATTCGAAGGGCGGAAGCGCAAAGCGT
>CAYLIG010000005.1:124134-238512 GCA_964383635.1 uncultured Christensenella sp.
GAGGGATTCGAAGGGCGGAAGCGCAAAGCGTCTTGCGGACGGTTTGCCCGCCCCGTGGAGCGCCGCCGACCAAAGCCGCGCGGCGTGGAGCGCAAGCGGCGGGAGGCGAAGCGGAGAATCCCACTCTCTCCGCCAAAAACAAGAGCACCCAAAGCGGTGCTCTTTGTTTTTGCATTGGGATGGAGGGATTCGAAGGGCGGAAGCGCAAAGCGTCCTGCGGACGGTTTGCCCGCCCCGGGGAGCGCCGCCGACCAAAGCCGCGCGGTGCGGAGCGCAAGCGGCGGGAGGCGAAGCGCAGAATCCCACTCTCTCTGCCAAAGACAAGAGCACCCAAAGCAGTGCTCTTTGTTGTCTTATAAAATGATAAGTTAAAATTGAAAATAGATGAACGCGGTGTCGCCGACGTAGAAAAACATCAGCGTCAGCAGGATGACGAGCAGTATCAAAACCTTGGAATAAAACTTGCTGAAATCGAGCAGCGGATAGAACCCGTTTCCGCGGTTTTTCAGCGATCCAACGGCATACGCGGCGGCGATGATCGCGGCATAGATGAAAGTGTATACATAATAGTACCGGATGCCGTCCGCGTTTGTGAGGATGCGGGTAATCATCGTGGTCGCATCCGAAAACGACTGCGCGCGAAAGAAGATCCAGCAAAGGCAAGTAAAGAGATACATGCCGACGACGGAGAGAACCGCGGCGGTCTTTTTGAGCACATTGTTTTTAAAAGACAGCCCGCGCGCATCGGTCTGTTCGCGAAACGTCTTGTGGACGACCAGCGCTCCGCCGTGCAGCGCGCCCCAGAACACCATCTGCCAGTTCGCGCCGTGCCAAAGCCCGCCGAGCAGCATCGTGAGCATGAGGTTGACGTTTGTGCGCGCCTTGCCCTTGCGGTTTCCGCCGAGCGGAATGTAGAGATAGTCCCGCAGCCATGTGGACAGGCTGATGTGCCATCTTCTCCAGAACTCGGTGGGGTTCCTGGAGAGATACGGCATGTTGAAGTTTTTGCAAAGATCGTAGCCGAACGTCTTGGCAACGCCGATTGCCATGTCGGAATAGCCGGAAAAATCGCAGTAGATCTGAATTGAATAGGAAACGACGGCCAGCGCGATGGAAAGCCCGCTGTAGCTCAGCGGCGCGGCGAACACGGCGTCCACGCCGACGGCGAGGCGATCCGCGATCACGATCTTCTTGATCAGGCCGAACAGGAATATCTGCAATCCCTCAACCAGATTTTCACGGTTCATTTGCCTGTCTTCGTCGAGCTGCGGCAGAAAATCGCTGGCGCGGACGATGGGGCCCGCGACGAGCTGCGGGAAAAACGAAATATACAGCGAAATTTTGACAAACCGGTCGCATGCCTTCAGCCGCCCGCGATAGACGTCGATGAGATAGCTCAGCGCCTGAAACGTGTAAAACGAGATGCCGACCGGGAGTATGATATTCAGAGCGCCCGCGTTGGCGATGCCGAACAGCCGCGTAAACGACCCGATGAAAAAGTTGAAATACTTAAAAAAACCAAGTATGGCGAGGGAGACGGACACGCCCAGCACCACAAACCGTTTCGCGTGTTTCCGCTCGGTCGCCGATTCTATTTTCTTCGCCAGAAAGTAACTGACGAAGGTCTGAAAAACCAGCAGCAATAAAAACCGCGCATCCCAGTACGCATAGAAAACATAGCTGGCAAGAAGCAGCACGATGTGCTTTTGCTCTCTGGTTTTACAGAGCTTGCCGGCGATATATGTTGTGATAAACAGCAGCGCAAATGCCAAAGAGACAAAAGACATTAACTGATCTCCCCGTTTTGCAATTTCAACAGAGATTGATAAATCTCCTGCGCAAGGATTCTATGCCCGGCGACGTTGAGATGCCCTGCGCCAAAGACCGTGTTATTGAACCCGTACGGCAGAGTATAGTCGGCTTGATAGGCGCTTAAAAACGCGTCGCCCGTGTCCAGAAAGACGAGGCCGTTGTTTTCGCAGGCGCGGACGTACAGATCGTAATACCGTTCGTCCCGGTCGATTGTGATGGAGCCGTCTGATTGAATCGTGACATACGGATGATACACCAATATGATCGGATTGCCGTATTCCCGGCGCAGCAGCGCAAACGCCTGATTCAGCGCTTCGCCATATTCGGCGATATCGACGGGTTCGCTTGCGACGGGTTCGGCGGAGAGGCCGTCGCCGTCCTCGTCCGCAGGGGCGGCGGACGCCGCGGCATCGCCGGACGGCGAGGGCTGAATGCCGAACGCGCCGTTAAAATTCCAGTGGACGGAGTCGAACTGCTGACGCAGCAGAGAGATGATGGGCAGCATGCTCAACGTCGAATTTCTGGCATGCCAGAGCGTGCTCATCGATGCGGCAAGCGCTTTTCCGGATGAAGCGGAATCGAAATGCGGCTGATCGAGCGCGGCCTGAAGATCGTCCGCGCCAAAGTGCATTTGAAAAAACTCGATGACGACCGCCGACGAGTCGGGAAATTCCTCAATCCCCGCCTGAAAGCCCTTGATGATCAACGGCAGGGAATACCCGGGCGTGCCGAGGTTATAGACCGATCTTGTGTTTTCGTCGATCAGATTGCTCAGAACCGTCGCCATATTATCCCGCTGCATGACCTGCAGGCCTTCCGCGTGGGAGGATCCCATCAACAGAATATAGCCGTCGGCAAGCGGCAGATCGCCGGAGTTGACATATCCGTTTTCGTCGACGGCGTTGATTCCGTAGCCCTCCGCGCCGCGAATAATCGTGCTGTTTGGCATGCGGATGTTGTCGGAACATGCGTTTTCGCGGGGGATTGAGCCGGAACTGCTTCGATAGAAAAACGTGATCAAATTGGCGCATAAAACCGCGATGATCAAAGCAAAGCACCACGAAAGCAGCGTTTTGAACGGCTTTTTTTGCAAGGCTTCAACCTCCCCCGGCGTGATTTTGCGCGAATCGTTTGATGGATCGCAGAATGCGGTCTGCACTGATTGTAGTAGCGAACCTGCCGCCGCGTCAATAGCGAACACGTGATGCCGACGGAATCGATTACGCAAAATACGTCGAAATGCGACGTTTTATCCCTCTGGTCAGCCATCAATAGCGGCATATGATAAAAGTGTATGCAAAACGCGGATAAAAGGCAGGGGGAAAAGCATGAAAAAAGGATTTGCAGTCGTATTCTGGATTGTGTCCGGCACTCTTTTTCTCATGGCGCTGGCGATGCTGCCGTCGAGCCTGTTGTCATTTGCGCTGATGCTGGCGGGCGCGGTCGTCATCAATCCGCTGTTCATTGAAGAAATCAAGCTGAAAAAGGGTCTGACGGCGCTGCTCGCCATCGGACTGTTCGTCGCATCCGTCGCCGTACTGCCGGAGGCGGCTCCGCCGCCAACGGAACGCGCGGCGCAAAGCGACGCCGCAATAACCGCAGTTGCCGCGAACGCCGACAGGTCGGCGCAGGAAGCTGTTGCCGATCCGGCTAGGGAGAGCGCAGATTCGGTTCAGGCTGAACCAACCGAATTCCTGCGCGAAATCTCACCGGCGCCGACGGTCACGCCGACTCCAACACCAACTCCAACGCCGACGCCAACAGCAACGCCGACAGCAACGCCCCGCAAAACGGCGACGCCAAGCCCGACCGCGGGCGATACGCGCTCAAGCGGCGCGGACATCGAGATACTGGACTATTCCAGCGTCGTCGGACGGGGAGAATATGCGTTCATCAAAATTCAGGGCGCGCCGAATACGGACTACGATTGCAGCGTGAGATATAAGTCCGGAATGTCTACCGCGTCGGGTCTTGGAGAAAGGCGCTCGGACGCAAACGGCGTCGTCAGCTGGCGCTGGAAGGTTGGAACGCGAACCTCGCTGGACTACCGCCCGACGATCACCGTTTCGGGCGGGGGAGACACCGTGCGCGTGACGTTCCAAGTTACAAAATAATTGCAGACAATCCAAAACGCCGCGAAAAAACGGCGTTTTTTTATTTGAAGTTTGTATAGCGATATATAAAAATGCCTATTGACAGACGATCCGAAGAAGCATAATATTTTGTGAGTTTGGGAAAAAATCGTTCCTGTGACAAAACCCGACGATATGCGGTTGCAGACCGAAAGCGGCCGCGAAAGAAATTGTTCGGATTTTCTGAAGAACTTTGGATAGATCGATTGCCGGGCATCCGGCAAAAACACCCGGAAAAGAACGAGGGGTCACGACGCAATACCGGCTGAACGCCGGAGGCGGCGAAGATGGCAAAGCGAATGTTCAGGGGTAGGTACGGGTCGTCGGGGAAAAATTACAACGCGCCGGACGCATAGCAGAAAATGCGATCGACGCTCGATAGTGGAGTAGACGTATATGGAGTATTATCTGGTATTGTTGCCGGCGGCTTTACTGCTGCTGATTTCGAAACTGCTGATGAAGGTTTGCGAAAAGATCAACCTTCCGTCCGTTGTCGGCCTGCTGGTTGCGGGTCTGATCGTCGGACTGATCAACTACATTCCCGGTCAGGATATTCTGACGGACGCCAGCCTGGAAGGCATCGGCTATTTTGCGCAGGTCGGCGTCATTCTGATCATGTTCTCCGTCGGTCTTGAAACCAAGGTGCAGCAGATCAAGGAGATCGGCGGCCCGGCGATCATCGTGACGCTGGCCGGCGTCATTGTGCCGATGGGACTCGGATTTCTGGTCTCCGTGTGGTGCACGGGCGGCTTTGCCGGCATGACACAGGACAGACTCCTTGCCGCGATCTTCTACGGCACGATTTCGACGGCTACGTCCGTCAGCGTCAGTGTTGCGACGCTCAAGGAGCTCGGCAAGCTGAACACAAAGGTTGGCAACACCATCGTCGCGGCGGCGATTCTGGACGACATCGTCGGCATCATCGTGCTGTCCATCGTCCTCGCGCTGAAAAACGGCAACTCGCTGGAGGTTGCGAATCCCTGGATCGTGATCCTTAAGATGGTCGCGTTCTTCGTTATCGTCGCGCTGCTGGCATCCTTCATTTCCAAAGGATTCCACAAGCTCGACCTTCGGTATCCGCATCATCGGCTGATTCCGATCATCAGCCTTTCGCTCTGCTTCATCGTTGCATACGTCAGCGAGCGGTATTTCGGCATTGCGGATATCACGGGCGCGTACATCGTCGGCCTGATCTTGTCCACCAACCCGGACTGCCAGTATATCGGGCGGAAAACCGAAATTCTCGGCTATATGATCTTCGTGCCGCTCTTTTTCGGCAACATCGGCATCACGACGCAGTTTACCAATTTCAACATGAGCATGCTGCTCTTTGGCGTACTGTTCATCATCTCGGGCATGCTCGGCAAAATTCTTGGCTGCGGCGGCGCGGCGCTTGCGTGCAAGTATTCGTTTAAGGACTCCTACAAGGTCGGCGTCGGCATGATGGCCCGCGCGGAAGTCGCGCTGGTCACGGCTCAAAAGGGCGTTGAATACGGCATCATCGACACGTCCATCATGCCGTTTATTGTGATGATGATCATCATTACGAGCTTTGTAACGCCGATTATGCTGCACAAAGCGTATCACAAGGAGTTCAAGATGGCCGAAGGTCCTGTGTTCGACTGATTTAAAACGCTTCTTTTCAGGCAATCAACACAAAAAGAGCCATACGTTCAAACCGTATGGTTCTTTTTTTGCGAAAACGTCAGAGTTTGCGTTCGAAGATGTCGCTTTGCTCCAGCAGGCTTTCTATCGTGTCGAGCCCGAGCTGATGCAGCAGCGCGACGACATAGGGATTATCGATCGGCGTTTCATAACCCGCCTCCGCGCCGTAGCGAATGACGTTTTTCCTGCCTTCTTCATGAGGAATGAGCGCTTTCGGCCCGCCGACGCAGCCGCCGACGCAGCCCATCCCCTCAAAAAAGTTCGCGCCGCCGTTGCCTGCGAGGATGTCGTTGAGCATCTGCCTGCAGGCGGGGACGCCGTCGGCATGGCGCGTCTTCACCGCGATGGGCTTGTCCGGATGGATGCGCTCCACCGCCGAGCGGACGGCCTGGCTCACGCCGCCAGCGCCCGCGTAGATGCGGCCCGCGCGGGAGGAATGATCCCGGTCGTCTTCGGACAGCGTTGCCGGGTCGATGCCCGCATAGTCAAACACATCCTGAATTTCACGAAACGTCAGCACAAAGTCGGTCGAGTCGGAAACGTCCGCCTCGCGCGCTTCCGCTTTTTTCGCGACGCAGGGCCCGATGAACACCGTCACCGCGCCGGGGTGGATTTTTTTAATCGAGCGGCCGCAGGCGACCATGGGCGACACGGCGGCGGGGACATGGGGAATGAGCTGGCTGTAGACCTTTTTGATCATGGCAATCCACATCGGACAGCAGCAGCTCGTGAGTTGGAAGTCCTCCTCGGTCTGTATGTTTTTATCGAACTCCAGCGCTTCTTTGAGCGTCAGGATGTCCGCAAACAGAGCAACCTCTACCATGCCTGTAAAACCGATGTGCTTAAACGCCGTGCGCAGCTTTCCCGGGGTAACCGCCTCGGAGTACTGGTTGATGAACGCGGGCGCAACCATTGCGTAGACCGGCGCATTCGCGCTTCGAAGCGCCTGCAGCGCGGGCAGGATATCCCGGCTTTCGGTCAGCTTCTTTGCGTCGCAGTTGCGTATGCAGTCCCCGCAGCCGACGCAAAGCGCGGGGTCAACCTCCACGCTGCCGTCCCTGATAAACAGCGCGTCGAAATAACAGCGCGCGCGGCAGCGCTCGGCCCGCTCGGCGTCGCAGGCGCAGTCTCCCGTACGGATGACGACGGGGTGAAGCTCGGGGCTGAGCAGGCAGGAGAGCTGATGCGGATCGTAGCCCTGCCGCCGTGTCAGATCGAGCGTCTGCGGCAGCGTCCCGTCTGCCGTGCTTCGCAGAAGATGGTTGTATAATTCCTCGAATGTCATAGCCCGCATCCTTTTTCTTCCTATCATATCATGCGGCTGTTTATTCAACAATCAATGCCAACCCGGCGGAAGAATTATAAGCGAAAAATCGAATGCAGAAAAACTGCGTGAATACTACGAATGCAATCATGGCAAATATGATCGGTCAAATAGAAAACACCCGACGTTTTTGGTCGGGTGTTTTCGCAGGGGATATAGGGGTATGGGTTGGGTCTAGGGGAAGACTTATTCGTAGTCCTCGTCCTGCAGCGCGTCGTAGCCTTCTTCGCCGGTACGCACTTTGATGACGTTTTCCACGTTGTAGATGAAGATTTTGCCGTCGCCGATGTTGCCGGTGTAGAGCGCTTCTTTGATCGTCTTGACCATCGTGTCGACGGGGATCTTTGTGATGACGATGTCAACCTGCACCTTGGGCAGCAGCTTCGTTTCCACAGGAACGCCGCGGTACATCTGCGTATTACCCTTCTGCATGCCGTAGCCGAGCACGTTGGTAACTGTGATACCGGTGACGCCGATGCCGTCGAGCGCCTTCTGCAGGCCCGCAAACTTGCTCTGGCTGGTGACAACGGTGACCTTGGTGAACTTCGAACCGGGGTGCGAGGAATCCTTGACCGGGATGGCGACATGCTCCGGTACGGGGATGACGGGCTTTGCCGTGCTGACTTCGCCGATGTCGACGGCGGGCACGGTGATCATGAAGTCCGCATAGCTGCTCGCAAGGCCGTGCTCCTTGAGGTCGAGACCCTGGATTTCTTCCTCGGCGGAAACGCGGAGGCCGTTGGTTTTCTTGATCAGGAAGAAGACGCCGGTCATGGTGATGATGGTCCAGGCGGCGATTGCCGCTACGCCGAGGGCCTGAACGCCGAGCTGCGCGAAGCCGCCGCCGTAGAAGAGGCCTTTGGCCGTCATGCCGGGGGCGGTGTCCGTTGCGAACAGGCCGACGGCGAGCGTGCCCCACAGACCGTTGACGCCGTGCACGGCGACCGCGCCGACGGGATCGTCAACGTGCAGTTTGAGGTCGATGAACTCGACGGCGACGACCACGAGGATACCGGCGACAGCGCCGATGATGACCGCGCCGAGCGCGTCAACGTTTGCGCAGGGGGCCGTGATGGCCACAAGGCCGGCCAGCGAGCCGTTGAGCGACATGGACACGTCGGGCTTGCCGTTCTTAATCCATGTGAAGAGCATTGTAACAACCGTCGCAACGCCGGGCGCCACGGTGGTGGTCAGGAAGATGGAACCGAGCTGCGGTACGCTCAGAGCGGCAGCGCCGTTGAAGCCGTACCAGCCAAACCAGAGGATGAATACGCCGAGCGCGCCGAGCGTGATGGAGTGGCCGGGAATCGCGCGGGACGTCTTTTTGCCGGTCTTTGCGTCCTTGACGTATTTGCCGATGCGCGGCCCGAGGATCGCGGCGCCGATGAAAGCGGTGATGCCGCCGACCATGTGGATGGCGGAGGAGCCGGCAAAATCGATGTAACCGAGGTTGAAGAGCCAGCCCTGTGCGTTCCAGACCCAGCCGGCTTCAATGGGATACACGGCGAGGCTGATGATCGCGCTGTAAATGCAGTACGCCGAGAACTTTGTGCGCTCCGCCATCGCGCCGGAGACGATCGTAGCCGCCGTGGCGCAGAACACGAGGTTAAAGACGAAGCTGGAGAAGTTGAACTCTGCAAAGTTCGTGAAGATCTGGAAGTCCGGCAGACCGATGACGCCGAAGAGATAGTTTTCGGACATCATGAGGCTGAAGCCGAGGAGAACGAACACAACCGTGCCGATGCAGAAGTCCATGAGGTTCTTCATGATGATGTTGCCCGCGTTCTTTGCACGGGTGAAGCCGGTCTCCACCATCGCAAATCCGCCCTGCATGAAGAAGACGAGCGCGGCGCCGATTAAAAACCAAACCGGAAATACGACGCCATTTACCGCATCCAAAATATCTGACATTGACAATACCCTCCCAAAACAAAAAATAAATCAAGAGGCGCCGCCTGAATAACAGACAGCGCCCTTGCTTGATCTTGGGTGTACTATAAGGGATGTGAAACAAAAAAGCAATAGAAAAATGCAAATTTTTCGAAGAATTATATATGATTCTTGTCTTTTATCCATATTTTTAGCGATTAATCGGCGAAAATCTTTGTGAAAAAAATCTCAAGAGCAACTCTTGACAAATTTTAAACTACTGAATATAATCTAATAGTAAACGATAATCTATATGTGGATCGCACCGGGAGGGAAACGATGAACATACAATATAAAAAAGGAGTTCTCGAGCTTTGCGTGCTCTCGCTGCTGTATCAGCGCGACTGCTATGGCTATGAGATTTCCGAATCGCTCTCGGCAAAGATCGACATTGCGGACGGAACGGTTTATCCGATTCTTCGCAAACTCAGGAGCGACGGACTTGTGACGACGTATCTTTCCGAAGAGAGCGGCGGGCCGCCCCGGAAATATTACTCCCTGACGCAGACCGGGCGGGAGGCGTATCTGACAGACCGCGCGGACTATCTGAACTTTGCGTCCGTTGTCGAATCCATACTGGAGGGGAAATAGTATGACGAAACAGGATTATTTAAACGAACTGAAAAACGAACTTCGCAAAAACGGAGTTGAGGACACGGAAGAGATCGCCGCCGAATACGAGCAGCACTTTCTCTTTAAGCTCGTGGACGGGTTCACGGAGGAGGAGATCGCCGCAAAGCTCGGCACACCGGGGCAGATTGCGATTCAGTTTGCGGGATTGCCGGGCGGCAAAAAACAGGCGGGCGGTAAGAAAGCGTTTCTCGTACTCTGGCTTACGCTGATCGGAATCTTCGAGGTCGTGCTCTACGGCGCGTTTCTCTGGTTTATCGGGGCGCTTTTCTGCGCGTCGCTCGTGCCTGCCGCGCTCGGCATAGAGCTGATTGCGGGCATGAACCTGATGAACATTCTGCCGCCGATGCCATATGGCGGCGCGGTGGTGTTCGGCATCATGCTGCTTTCGCTGAGCGTGCTGCTGGTGGTCGCGGCTCTGTTCTGCTTTGCCTACCTGCGGCAGATGGTGCGCGTGAGCCTGCGCTGGCGTAAAAACATGCTTGGCAAAGAGACGCTGCCGCCGCTGCCCTTAAACCCGCAGTTCTCTCCGAAAGGCAGGCGGACAATCCGCGGCGTGTTCCTCTGGGCGCTGCTGATCTTTGGCGTGACGTTTGTGCTGGGCTTTGCAATCCTCGTTCTGTATACGCAATCCTGGGGATTCTGGCATGCGCTCGGCTGGTTTGGCTATCCCGCGACGATCCATTGACCTGAATCGAATCAATAAGAATCAGCTCGGATCAACTGGAAAGAAGAAAGGCAACTTATGAAAACGGCTGTCATAACAGGCGCGAGCTCCGGCATCGGACTCGCCGCCTCGGTGGAACTCGCGCAAAAAGGCTTCGGCATCATCGGAATCGGCCGTGACGAGGCGCGCTGCGAACAGGCGACGGAGCGGATTCGCGCTTCGGCGCCGGGTGCGAACGTCCGGTTTTTGTGCGGGGATTTGATGCAGCAGCGCGAGGTGGAACGAATTGCGGGGGAGCTTTCGGAGATTCTTGCGCGCGAAAACGACGGAAAGCTCGACGCGCTGGTCAACAACGCCGGATGCGTGCGCAGTTGGTATACGACCACGGAGGAAGGCTACGAGCAGCAGTTTGCGCTCAACCACCTCGCTGGGTTCCTGCTGACGTACCATCTGCTGCCGCAGCTGAAAAAAGCGGGCGGGCGCGTGCTCATGACGGGCAGCGAATCCCACAAACACTGCGCTGTGCGCTGGAACGACGTGATGTTTACCCGCGGATATAACCCGCTCTCGGCGTACAAACAGTCCAAGCTTTGCAACATTCTCTTTGCCAAAGGGCTGAACGAACGCTATCTGAACGAAGGCATCCGCGCGTACGTCGTCGATCCCGGACTGGTCTGCACGGACATCGGCTGCAAAAACACGGGCGGACTCGTGGACTGGGTCTGGAACATCCGGAAAAAGCACGGAAAGCCGCCGGAGGTGCCCGCAAAGACGGTCGGCTATCTCTGTCAAACCAACCCCGCGCCGGAGAAACTCTACTATTATCTTTGCAAACCGAACCGCTACAGCAGACAGGTGACGCGCGAAAACGCCGACAGGCTCTTTGCGCTCAGCGAACGGCTCTGCGGCATCGCCTATCCAAAGACGATCACGGCGGAGAAAGGGGAAACGCTATGAATGTATTCATCACGGGCGCGAGCGGCGGACTGGGCCGCGCGCTGGCAAACGAATGCGGCAGGCTGGGGTACAACCTGTTTCTGACGGACATCGACGGGCGCGGGCTGAAGTCCATCCAGCGTGGGCTGGAGCGGCAGTTCGGCGTTGTCGTCACCACGGCGGCGTGCGATTTGACCAGCGACGAGAGCGTGGAAACCATGATGCGCGGCATCGACGCAAACGGTCTGCGCTTCGATATGCTCCTCAACGTCGCGGGGCTGGACTTCGAAGGCGGCTTTCTCGAGCGGAGCGGAAAGGACATCGTCCGCATCATCTCGCTGAACAACGAGGCGACGCTGCGCATCACGCACGCGCTTCTGAACCGGCGCCGGGAGGGAAAACCCTTTTACCTGATGTTTACCTCGAGCCTGGCGAGCATGTATCCCATGCCGCTCAAGGCGACATACGCCGCGTCCAAGCGATTTCTGCTGGATCTGGCGCTTGCGCTGCGCGAAGAGCTGCGACCCCGGCGCGTCAATGTGCTCGCGCTCTGTCCGGGCGGACTTACGACCACGCGGGAGGCGATGTGCGGCATCGCGGCGCAGGGATTCTGGGGCAGCGCGACGACAAACCCGCTGGAGCGCGTCTCGGCGCATACGATCCAACGGCTGCAAAAGCGCGGCGGCGTCTATATCCCCGGCGTGCTGAATCGGACGCTGACGTTCTTTGGCAACCTTCTACCGCGCAGCTGGGTTGCCGCGGCGATCTACCGCCGCTGGCAAAAGGCGCAGGCGCAATGGAATCCCGCGGGGTGCTCCACGGAAAACTGATGAACTTGCGTGTGGTCTATCCGGCGGACACATTGCAATTCCGGGTTCGGTCGGGTAAAATACTCGATATGAAACTGCAAACCGAATGCGTCGCCTGCATCATTGCGCAGGTGAAAAACGTTACAACGAGACTAAACCTTGCCGAATCGATACGCGAGGCGGCGATGAAGGACACGCTGGACTATCTGAATCACGCGAACTACGACGACAGCACGCCGGCGTCCATGGGCGAAATCTGGCAGATATTGCTCAAGCATATCGACGGAACCGATCCCTATGCGGACGTTAAGGCGCGCTGCAACCGCGAGGCGATGAAGATGGTTCCGTCCACGCGGGAGAAGATTTTAAACGCGGCCGATTCGTTTTCCGTCGCGCTGAAATACGCGATTGCGGGAAACCTGATCGACTACGGTCTCGAGCACCCGGTCTCCGTTGAAAAACAGAACGAGCAGATCGACGCGATTGCGAATACGCCGTTTGCGCTGGACGACAGCGGGGAGCTGCGCGAGGCGCTGCGGCGCGCGAAACGCGTTCTGTACCTTGGCGACAACGCGGGGGAGATCGTGTTCGATAAACTCCTAATCGAGCGCATCGGCGCTGAGTTTCCGCAGGCGGACGTCTCGTTTGCCGTTAAAGGCAGCGCGGTGCTCAACGACGTGACGCGGCAGGACGCGCTCGCGGTCGGCATGGGCGAAGCGGCGCGCGTCATCGACAACGGCGACTGCTCTCCCGGAACGGTGCTCTCGCGCTCGAGCGAACCGTTCAGGCAGGCGTTTGCCGGGGCGGACGTCGTAATCTCCAAAGGGCAGGGCAATTTTGAAAGCCTCAGCGACACGCGAAAAGAGCAGATGTATTTTCTCTTTACCGCCAAGTGCGACGCGGTCTGCAACGAGGTGGGCGCTTCGAAACTTTCCATCGTTTGCATGAAAAACCGCGCGTCATAACAGAACATAACATCAAATATCGAAATCAAAACGCTCTTTTTTTCAAAGGGGCGTCTTCTTTTTAACCGAATCCCGAAAAATCGACGAAATAAATCTTGAAATTCATCAAAAGGCAGCGGGTTTTTCTTGACAGCGGCAAACGAAATGTTATAAAATAACGCTGTAGAGATAATTAATAACAATTCGTAACGATAAAAGGAGGCAACTTATGGCAACACCGGTCATTATGCCGCGTCAGGGGCAGTCGGTCGAGAGCTGCATCATCACCGAATGGAAGAAAAAAGTCGGGGACGAAGTCCATGTCGGGGATGTGCTCTTTTCCTATGAAACAGACAAATCCACATTTGAAGAACAGGCAAAGGTAGACGGGACGCTGCTCGCCGTGTTTTACAACGCGGACGACGACGTTCCTGTTTTATTGAATGTCGCGGTCATCGGCAACCCCGGCGAGTCGTTTGCGGAGTTTGCGCCGGAAGGCGCGGCACCGGCCGCACCAGCTGCGCCGGCCGCAGAAGCGGTCGAACCCGCCGCGCCCGCCGCACAGGCAGCGCCCGCGGCTGTCAGCGCCGCGAGGGCGGAGGGCGTTTCGCCGCGCGCAAAGAACGCGGCGGAAAAGCTCGGCGTCGATCCTTCCCAGGCCGCGCCGACCGGCCCACACGGGCGTGTGATCGAGCGCGACGTGATCTCCCTTGCCAAAGAATCCCGCACGGGCAGCGGACTGGGCGGACGCATGACGCCCGCCGACGAAGCCGCGCCCGCAGCACAGGCGCCCGCCGCCGCGCAGACCGCCGCGCCCACGGCGAGCGACGCGCTGGCGTATGACGAGATCAAGCTGCCGAACCTTCGCCGCATGATCGCCAGGACGATGCACGACAGCCTCGCCGAAATGGCGCAGCTGACGCACAACACCACCTTTGACGCGACGAAGGTGCTCGCCTTCCGCGAAAGCCTGAAAGCAGCGCCGGAGAGCATGGAACTTCCAAAGGTTACGATCAACGACATCATCCTCTTCGCCGTTTCGCGCGTGCTGACGAAGCATGAGAGTCTCAACGCGCACATGCTCGGCGACAAGATGCGCTATTTCAAGCACGTGAACCTCGGCATTGCCGTGGACACGCCGCGCGGACTATTGGTGCCGACGCTGTTTGCCGGCGAGACGAAGTCGCTCGGACAGATCGCCTCGGAGTCCAAGACGCTCGCAAAATCCGCAATCGACGGCAGCATCAACCCGGACTATCTGCAGGGCGGCACGTTCACCATCAGCAACCTCGGCCTTTACGGCATAGAGAGCTTTACGCCCGTCATCAACCCGCCGCAGGTTGCGCTGCTCGGCGTCAACTGCATCACCGAGCGTGTCCGCACCGTGGACGGCCAGATTACGACGTATCCCGCGATGGGCCTCTCGCTGACCTACGACCACCGCGCGGTGGACGGCGCGCCGGCGAGCCGCTTCCTCAAGGATCTTGTGACGGCGCTGGAGCACTTCGACCTGCTGCTGATCGGATAAGGGAGGAAACGAAGCATGACTTACGATTTAATCGTTCTCGGCGGCGGTCCCGCCGGTTACCTTGCAAGCGAGCGCGCGGGACACGCGGGCATGAGCGTGCTCTGCGTCGAGGAGCGCAGCGTCGGCGGCGTCTGCCTCAACGAAGGCTGCATTCCGACCAAGACGCTGCTCTATTCGGCAAAGCTCTACGACGGCGCGTCGCACGGCGAAAAATACGGCGTGACCGCCGCGGGACTTGCCATCGACCACGCGAAGGTCGTCGCCCGAAAGGACAAGGTCGTCAAAACGTTGGTTTCGGGCGTTTCAGCGGCGCTGAAAGCCAATCATGTGACGCTCGTGAACGCGCGCGGCGTGATCACCGGAAAGACAGACGAAGGCTATACGGTCGAAGCGGGCGGGGAGACCCACACCGGCAAGCGGCTGTTGATCGCGACCGGTTCGTCGCCCGCCGTTCCGCCGATTCCCGGGCTGAAAGAGGGTGTTGCGAGCGGGTTTGTCTGCACCAACCGCGAAATCCTCGCGCTCACCGAAAAGCCGGAGCACCTCGTCGTCATCGGCGGCGGCGTGATCGGGCTGGAGCTTGCGAGCTATTTTACCTCCATCGGATCCAAGGTGACCGTCGTCGAGATGCTCGACCACATCGCGGGCGAAAACGACGCGGAGCTGGTCGCCATCCTCAAAAAAGGATTTGAAAAGCGCGGCGTAACGTTCCATCTCTCGGCCAAGGTGACCGAGGTGACGGCAAACGCCGTAAAGTACGAAAAAGACGGCGCGGTGAGCGAGATTGCCTGCGATCGGGTTCTGCTCTCCATCGGGCGGCGCGCCAACACGAAGGACGTCGGCCTCGAGAGCATCCATGTGCTCACGGAGCGCGGCGCGATCGTTACCGACGCGCACATGAAGACGAACCAGCCGGAGGTTTATGCGGCGGGCGACGTCAACGGAAAGTCCATGCTCGCGCACACGGCATACCGCGAAGCGGAGGTTGCCGTCAACAACATGCTCGGCAAAAAGGACACTATGCGCTATGAAGCCATCCCGGGCGTTCTGTACACCAACCCGGAGCTGTCCGCCGTCGGCGAGACGGAGGCAAGCGCAAAGGCGAAGGGATACGACGCGGCCTGCGTGAAGATTCCGATGCGGTTTTCCGGCCGCTATCTGGCGGAAAACGAAGGCGGGGACGGCGTGATGAAGCTCGTCGTCAACAACGCCACGCGGCAGGTTCTCGGCGCGCAGGCGCTGAGCAATTATTCCAGCGAGTTCATCGTAACGGTCGGCACGTTTATCGAGCTTGGCCTGACCGTGGACGAGATCAAGGAGATCGTCTTCCCGCATCCGACGGTATGTGAAATCATCCGCGAAGCAGTTTTTCAATATTAATTCGTTTCAGATAAAAGGAGAAAACAAATGTCAAAGCAGCTTTACATCGACCCGAACGTGGTCAGAAAACCCGAAACGCTGGAGTTCCCGCCGATTCCGGTCAACCAGTATCAGAAGACCGTCAAGGACGAGAAGAAGAATTTCACCAAGGATGAGTTCCTGAATATCTATCGGGACATGGCTTACATCCGCGAGTTTGAGACCATGCTCAACCTGATCAAGACCACCAACGAGTATTGCGGCGTGCAGTACAACCACCCCGGCCCGGCGCACCTCGGCATCGGCCAGGAGGCGGCGTATGTCGGCGCGGCGTACGAGCTTACGCTTGACGACTACACGTTCGGTTCCCACAGAAGCCACGGCGAAATCCTTGCCAAGGGTCTGCGCTCAATTCAGATTCTCGAGGACGGCAAGCTGCTCGAGATCATGGAAAACTTCTTTGGCGGACGTACGTTTTCCGTCATCAAGGACAGCGGGAAGACCGTTAAGGAAATCGCGATCAACTTCCTGCTCTATGGCATGATGTGCGAAACCTTCGCGCGCAAAAACGGATTCAACCAGGGCCTCGGCGGCTCGATGCACGCGTTTTTCACGCCGTTTGGCATCTATCCCAACAACGCCATCGTCGGCGGCAGCGGCAGCATCGCCCCGGGTGCGGCGCTCTATAAGCTGAGCAACAAGCAGCCCGGCGTGGTCGTCTGCAACATTGGCGACGGTTCCATCGCCTGCGGCCCCGTTTGGGAAGGCCTCATGATCTCCGCCATGGATCAGGTTCGCACCCTCTGGGGCGAAAACGGCGGCGGAATGCCGATCATCTTCAACATCAACGACAACTTCTACGGCATGGGCGGCCAGACACGCGGCGAAACGATGGGCTACGACATGGTCGCGCGCATCGCGGCGGGCGTCATGCCGTCCGCCATGCACGCAGAGCGCGTGGACGGCTTCAACCCGCTCGCGGTCATCGACGCGTACCGCCGCAAGATTCCTGTGGCCAAGGCGGAAGGCCCGGTGCTGCTCGATCTCGTGACCTATCGCTTCAGCGGACACAGCCCGTCGGATTCGAGCACCTACCGCACGAAAGAGGAGATCGAAGCCTGGGAAGCGCAGGACTCCATCCTATCCTTCGGCAAGCAGATGATCGAGGCGAAGATTGCCACGCAGGACGAGCTGGACGCCGTCTGGGCGGCGGTTAAGATCAACATGCTGACCAACATGAAACTCGCCATCGACGAGAAAGTTTCGCCGCGCATCGACATATTTGGCGCAGAGAACGACTATATCGGAAACCTCATGTTTTCCAACCAGACCGTGCGCTCGTTTGACACGACGCGCAGGCCGGACGTGCTGCTGCCGCGCGAAGAGTGCCCGCGCATTCAGCAGATTGCGAAAAAGGCGCGCTTCGGGCTCGAAGCGGACGGCAAACCGGTCAGCAAAAACCGCGTCTATCAGCTGCGCGACGGTCTTGCGGAACCCATCATCAACAAGTTCTATGAGGACCCGACGCTTGTCGCGTTTGGCGAGGACGTCCGCGACTGGGGCGGCGCGTTTGCGGTCTATCGCGGCATGACGGAGGCGATTCCGTATCACCGCCTGTTCAACACGCCGATTGCCGAAGCGGGCATCGTCGGCGCCGCGATCGGCTATGCCATGAGCGGCGGAAGAGCGGTTGCCGAGCTGATGTACTGCGACTTTTTGGGCCGCGCGGGAGACGAAATCTTCAACCAGCTCTGCAAATGGCAGTCCATGAGCGCGGGCATGCTGAAGATGCCGGTCGTTCTGCGCATGAGCGTCGGCTCCAAATACGGCGCGCAGCACTCGCAGGACTGGAGCGCGCTGGTCGCGCATATCCCCGGCCTGAAGGTCGTCTTCCCGGCGACGCCGTATGACGCAAAGGGGCTCATGCAGACCGCGCTCAACGGCACCGACCCGGTCATCTTCCTTGAAAGCCAGCGCATCTACGACGTGTCCGAGCTCTTCCACACGGAAGGCGTGCCGGAGGCGGAGTACGAAATCCCGTTCGGCGAGCCGGACATCAAGCGCGCGGGCAAGGATGTGACGATTCTCTCCATCGGCGCGACGCTCTACCGCGTGACCAAAGCGGCGGACATCCTGCAGGAGCAGTACGGCGTGTCCGCGGAGATCATCGACGCGCGCTCGCTCGTTCCGTTTAACTACGAGCCCGTCATCGAGAGCATCAAAAAGACCGGCCGCATCGTCGTTACGGGCGACGCTTGCGAGAGAAACAGCTTCATGCGCAACCTCGCGAGCAACATCGCCGAGCTGGCGTTCGATTATCTCGACGCACCGCCCGTCGTCGTCGGCGCGAAAAACTGGATTACACCCGCGCACGAGATGGAGGACGCGTTCTTCCCGCAGCCGGAATGGATCGTGGACGCGATTCACGAGCGCATCCTGCCGCTGAACGGACACGTCTGCAAGCATAACTTCACGGAACTCGAACAGATTCGCGAGAACAAGCGCGGCATCTGACGGATTTTACGTCAAAGTGGCGGCGGATATGATATAATATTCGTCGCCATACTTTTGTGTTGCCCCCAAAAGGGAATATCGGGTAAAATAAAAAACGTTTAGCGTATTGAAGAACTCTTATGTATTTTCGGAAAGGACTGAATCATAGATGAAACAGATCGAACAAAAGGCGATTACAACCATTCGCTTCCTCGCGGCGGAGGCCGTCCAGAAGGCAAACAGCGGACATCCGGGCCTGCCGATCGGCTCCGCGCCGATGGCGTTTACGCTCTGGAAGCAGATGAAGCACGACCCCAAAGACGCGAAATGGGCGGGACGGGATCGCTTTGTGCTCTCCGCGGGACACGCGTCAATGCTTGAATATTCGCTGCTGCATCTCTTTGGTTACGGCCTGCCTATGGACGAGCTAAAGAGCTTTCGCCAGTGGGGCAGTCTGACGCCGGGGCATCCGGAGTTTGGCCATACCGTCGGCGTTGAGACCACCACAGGCCCGCTCGGACAGGGTATCGCCAACGCGGTTGGCATGGCGATGGCCGAGGCAAGGCTTGCGCAGGAGTTCAACCGCGAAGGATTCCCGGTTGTCGATAACTACACCTACGCGCTTTCCGGCGACGGCTGCCTGATGGAGGGTGTCGCTTCCGAGGCCGCTTCGCTGGCCGGGCATCTGGGCCTCGGCAAGCTGATTTTGCTCTACGACCGCAACGAGATCACGATTGAGGGCGGCACGAGTCTCGCGTTTACCGAGGACGTCGGCAAGAGATTTGAAGCATACGGCTGGACGGTGCAGCATGTTGCCGACGGCGAGGACACGAAAGCAATCCTGACGGCCATCGACTCTGCAAAGGCGGACAAGACGCATCCTTCGCTGATCATCGTCCGCACCGAGATCGCACACGGCACGCCGAAGGCGAACTCCGCAAGCGCGCACGGCGAACCGCTCGGCGAAGAGGCGCTCAAGGCCATGCGCGAATTCTACGGCTGGAACGAAGCGCCGTTTACGGTTCCCGAGGATGTCCGCGCATACTTTGCCGAACTCCAGACGGGCTACAGCAAGCAGCACGCGGACTACGACGCGATGTTTGAAGCATACAAAAAAGCGTATCCCGACCTCTATGAAAAATGGGTCGCCTGGCACGAGAAAAAGCTGCCGGACGCGCTGAAGCAGGATCCGCGCCTCTGGAACGCCTCCGGCTCGAAAGCCACGCGCGCAGTCAGCGGCGAAATTCTCAACATCATTGCCGAGTACGCCCCGAATATGTTCGGCGGCAGCGCGGATCTCGCGCCGTCCAACAAGACCGAACTCAAGGGCAAAGGCTTTTTCAGCGCGGAGAACCGCGCGGGCGCAAACGTCCATTTCGGCATTCGCGAGTTTGCCATGGCGGCAATCTGCAACGGCATCCAGATCTACGGCGGATTCCGCGCCTTCTGCGCGACGTTCCTCGTGTTTACGGATTATCTCAAGCCCGCGCTGCGTCTTTCGGCCATCATGCACCAGCCGGTGGTCTATGTGATGACGCACGACAGCATCGGCGTCGGCGAAGACGGCCCGACGCATCAGCCGGTCGAGCATCTCGCCGCGCTGCGCGCGACGCCCGGCACGCTCGTATTCCGTCCGGCGGACGCGAAGGAGACGGCCTACAGCTACATCATGGCGTTTGAGGCGGACAAGCCCTCCGTGCTCGCGCTCACGCGGCAAAACCTGCCGCAGTACGCCGAAACCGGCGAAGGCACGACAAAGGGCGGCTACATCCTCAAGGACGCGAAAAACGGCAAGCCGGATGTAATCCTCATGGCGAGCGGCAGCGAGGTGGAGCTGCTGTATAAGGCGGCCGACCTGCTCGAAGCGGACGGAATCTCCAGCCGTGTCGTCTCCATGCCTTGCCTTGATTTGTTCGACGATCAGGACGCGGCCTACAAAGAATCCGTTCTGCCGAACGGCGTGCGCGCGCGCGTCGCGGTGGAAGCAGCGTCCGCCTACAGCTGGGATCGCTATGTCGGGCTGGATGGCGAGACCGTCTGCCTCGACCATTTCGGCGCGTCCGCACCGGCCGGTATCCTCTTTAAGGAGTTCGGCTTTACGGTGGAAAACGTCGCAAGCGCCGCAAAGAAGAGCATCGCGAAAGCGAAGTAAGAAGCGCGATCGGATTCGAAAACAGCCCCCCGAATCGAAAGGAGAGACTGCGAATGAACCGGTTTTTGATTACGGAAGGAAACGACCCATACGAAAACCTCGCGCTCGAAGAGCTTCTCTTCGAAACGCAGGGCGATGGCGCAACCTTCTATCTCTGGCAAAACGAGCGCACGGTCGTCATCGGGCGAAACCAAAACGCCTGGCGCGAGTGCCGCGTGGAGCTGCTGGAAAGCGAGGGCGGAAAGCTCGCCCGGCGTTCCTCCGGCGGCGGCGCGGTGTTCCATGACCTCGGCAACCTGAACTTCACGTTTCTGCTGCCGCGGGAAAACTACGACCTCGTGCGCCAGCTCGGCGTAATTCAGAAGGCGGCAGCCAAGTTCGGCATCGAAACATCGTTTACCGGCAGAAACGACCTTGTGCTGACCGAGACAGGCGCAAAATTCTCCGGCAACGCGTTCCGCTTTTCAAACAGCGTCGCGCTGCACCACGGAACGATACTGATCTCGGTGGATTTTGCAAACCTCGGCCGCTATCTCGCACCCTCCAAGATGAAGCTGGAGGCAAAAGGCGTCAAGAGTGTGGTCAGCCGCGTGGCGAACCTTGGCGAGCTGAACCCCGCGCTGAACGTGGAAACCATGAAGCGCGCGCTGGCGGAGGCATTTGCTGAAGAGTACGGCCCCTATGAGCCGCACAGCTGGGAGCTGATCGACAAGGACAAGCTCGAGCAAAAGCGAAAGACGTACGCCTCCTGGGATTGGAAGTTCGGCACGACGCCCGCGTTTAACGTCTCCCTCGAAAACCGCTTTGACTTTGGCTGTGTGGAGCTGCTGCTCAATGTGCAAAATGGCGTTGTCGCCTCCGCCGCGTGCTATACGGACGCGATGGACGACACGCTGGCAAAGCGGGTGGAGCTGCTTTTAACCGGCTGCGCCTACGGAAGCGGCGCGCTCTGCGAGCGCCTCGGAACCGGCGGGGCGGAGGAGACGGCGATTGCCGAGTATCTTTCGCAGCAGAGCTTCTGATAAGATCAAACAAGCAAACGGCCCGCAAACGCGGGCTGTTTGTCTGCGGCGGCAGGCGCGTAAATTTATGGTATAATGCAGCGGAAGAAACAACAGGGGAGAACGACATGCAATTTACGGCGGTGCTCACGGGTGTGACGGGAAAATCGGGACGGTATGCCATAGAGCGGCTGGCCGAGCGCAAGGACGAGCTGTCGGGCTGCAGCTTTCGCGCGGTGGTGCGCTCCCGCGAAAAGGCGGCGTTCATCGAAGAAAGCGGGCTGCCGATCGAGCTCTATGAAGGATCGATCGACGACGAGGCGTTCCTTTCCGGCGTGTTTTCCGGCGCGGACACGCTCCTGCACATCGTTGGCATCCACTCCTCGCCAACCATCGTTCCGCTGGCGATTTGCGCGGGAATTCGGCGCATCATCGCCGTGCACACGACTGGGGTTTACTCAAAGTATAAATCGGCGAGCGCGGAGTATGCGAAAATCGACGCCAGCATCGCCCGCCTTTGCCGGGAAAGCGGCGTTGCGCTGACGATTCTGCGACCGACCATGATCTACGGCGGGCTGGACGACGAAAACGTCTGCAAGTTCATCGCAATGATGGACAGACTGCCCGTCATGCCGGTGGTCTCCGGCGCGCGCTTTGCGCTGCAGCCCGTGCATCGGCGCGATCTTGGACGCGCGTATGCGGACGTGCTGCTGACACAAGCGACGGCGGGGAAGGATTACATCCTCTCCGGCAGGGAACCGATCCTGCTGAGAGACATGCTCGCGATCATTGCAGAGCACCTGAATAAACCCGCGCGGTTTTGCTCCGTGCCGTACTGGTTCGCCATTGCGGGCGCATGGGGACTGTATCTCGGTTCATTCACGATGATTGACTACCGCGAAAAGGTGCAGCGGCTGGTCGAGCCGCGCGCCTATCCGCACGACGACGCGACGCGCGACTTTGGTTACGACCCGGTCGGCTTTGACGAAGGCGTCCGGGATGAAGTTTTGGCGTATCTTGAAAAGAAAGCGCGCGGCTGATAAGCTGCAACAAGAAAAAAGAGGCGGGAAAACCCGCCTCTTTTGTGCGAAAGTGATGGTTATTGGCCCAGACCGATGTCGATGAGCGTGTCGCTGCCGTTTGTGACTTTGGGCAGCTGGCCGTCCCACTTCTGAATCGTCTGATATCGAAGCAGAAGTTCGGACAGCGAGTCCGCAATGGTGCGGTTGCTCTCCGCCGTCGCGTCCGCGAGCAGCATGATCTTATCCGCCTCCGCCTGCGCGGCAATGACCTGCTTCTGCGCTTCGGTGTTGGCGATGACGAGCGCCTGCTCCTGTTCGGTGCGGGTCTTGATCAGATTCTGCTCGGCAACCTGCTTGGCCTCGATGGCGCTGATGTACTCTTCGGTGAAGTCCCAGTTGATGATGTTGAGATCGTCCACGATGATGCCATACTCATTCAGCTTTGTATTGAGGTTTTCATCCAGCAGTACGCTGACCTCGCCGCGGGTGCTGACGAGCTGTTGCGCGGTGTAGTTCGCCGTGACGGCCTTGAGTACCTCGTTGATTGCGGGAACGACGAGCACGTCCTCATATCCTAAACCGACCTGCTTGTAGATCTCCCCGCTGGAAGATTTGTTGATATGGTAGTTGACCGCGATGACGGTGGATACCGTCTGCAGGTCCTTGCTGAAGGCTTCGGTGGTGACCTCTGTCTTCACGATGCGGTTGTTGATTGCGATGACGCGCTGCGCAAAAGGAACCTTGAGATGGATGCCCTCCTGCAGCACGACGGGACTGACGCGTCCGAACGTGAGCACGACGCCGGTCTGACCCGCTTCGACCACTACGACGCTGCCGCTGATGAGTATCACCAGAACGATGAGCAGCGCGACGAGCCCCGTGATCTTTCCGACAGCTAAATTTCCAGCTTTATCTCTGAACATATTGAACTCCTTTTCCGTGTCCTCTGCTTTTTAGTATACCATATTCTGCGCGCACAGAAAAAGCAAAGAACTTGTGACTTGCGCACAAAAAGCGGCGGGATGATCCGCCGCTTTTGTCGCTGAATTGAAACCGGTTATTTTTTACTGTATGGCGTGTTCTCCAGCGGCAGCTTCGTGCGGAAGATGCCGTCGCGGTTATAGTATGCGTTCTGAACGGCGGGCGCGGTCGGAATCGAGCAGATTTCGCCGACGCCTTTTGCGCCGCAGGCGAGGTTGTCCTTGGACGCCTTGCCGACGATGATCGAGCGAAGCTCCGGCGTCATGGTCGATTTGAACAGCCCGAGCGTACCGAATTTTCGCGTCGGTTTGCCGTTTTCCAGCGGGAAATCCTCCGTGAGCGCATACCCGAGGCTCATGACGACGCCGCCCTCGATCTGTCCTTCAAGCGAAACAGGGTTGACCGCGCGGCCAACATCGTGCGCCGCCGTGACGCAGCGCAAGCGTCCCTCGTCGTCCAGCTCCACAACATGTGTGGCATAACCATATGCGATGTGCGACACGGGGTTTGGTTTATCCGACCCCATGGGGTCGGTTACGCCTTCATATTCGCCCAGAAAGCTTTTTCCCTCGAGCGCCTCGAGCGAGCCGGCCTCTTCCATTGCGGCTTTCACCATCTTCGCCGCGCGCACGGCGGCCTCGCCGGTAAACAGCGTCTGGCGCGAGGCGGTGGTGTTGCCTGCGTTTGGCGCAAGCGAGGTGTCCGGCACGTGATAGACGATATTCTCGAGCGGAAGCCCGGTGATCTCTTTGACAAACTGGGTCTGGATGGTGCCCATGCCCTGACCGATACAGGCGGCGGAGGAGTGCAGGTGCAGCCTGCCATCCAGCACCTCGATACGGCAGCGGCCGATATCCGGAACGCCGACGCCGAGGCCGCTGTTTTTCATGGCGCAGGCAATGCCCGCCTTTGGGTTGCGCTCCAGAATCGGGCGAACCGCGTCGAGCGTTTCCACCAGTGCGGTGGTTTCGTCGGCAAACTGTCCGTTCGGCAGAATCTGCCCCGGACGGATGGCATTTTTATAGCGAAACTCAAACGGTGTCATGCCGACCATTTCGGCGAGCTGATTGAGATTGCACTCCGTTGCAAAGCAGCTCTGCGTCACGCCAAAGCCGCGAAACGCGCCGCCCGGCGGGTTGTTGGTGTAGTAGGCGTAGCCCTCGATGTCCACGTCCTGATAATCATACGGCCCGGCCGCGTGTGTGCAGGCGCGCTGCAGCACCGGCCCGCCGAGGGAGGCGTATGCGCCGCTGTCCGCGACGATGCGCGCGCGCATGGCGGTGAGCTTGCCCGTTTCGTCGCAGGCGGTGGTGAAGTCCATCTCCATGGCGTGGCGCTTGGGGTGGATGAGCAGGCTGTCGTTTCTCGTAAAGCGAACCTTGACCGGACGCTGGAGCAGATAGCTTGCCAGCGCCGCGTGGTGCTGAACGCTCATGTCCTCCTTGCCGCCGAAGCCGCCGCCGATCATCATGGCGGTCACGCGCACTTGTTCGGGCGCAAGCCCGAGCAGTGCGGCGCATTCCTTGCGCGTTTGATACACGCCCTGATCGCCGCTGTAGACATGCACGCCGTCGCCTTCCGGCTCGGCAACCGCGCACTCCGGTTCCATGAACGCATGGTCGGTAAACGGCACGCTGTAGTGGTTCGTCACGACGTGCGCGCTGTTACGGATCACTTCGTCCGCGTTGCCACGCTTGACAAACTGATAAGAAAGCAAATTGTCCTTGCGATCGGCATGCACGAGCAGCGCGCCGTCCTTTCGCGCGTCGTCTGCCGAGAGAACGGGGGTGAGCGGCTCGTATTCCACCGAAACGGCGGCCTTGCCAGCCTCCAATGCGGCGGGCGTTTCCGCGACGACGAGCGCGATTGCGTCGCCTAAAAAGTGCGTGACGGCGCCGATAGGGATCATCACGTCGTAGTCCTGCACCAGATGGCCGATTTTTTTCGCGCCGGGCACATCCTCGGAAGTAAACACGGCGACAACGCCTTCGACGGCCTTTGCCGCGGAGACGTCGATTGCGAGCACCTTTGCGCGCGGATAAGCGCTGCGCACCGCGGAGGCATGCAGCATTCCGGGCAGATGGATGTCGTCGGCATACATTGCCGTGCCGAGCGTTTTGTCGACAACCTCGATGCGGCGGATGCTGTCCCCGACCGTGCCGGGCAGCTCGCCGGAGGGAACGTCCGTGTTTTCACGAAAGAGCTTTGCGGAAAGCAAGATCGCTTCTTCAATTTTCTTGTAGCCCGTGCAGCGGCAAATGTTGTTTTTAATCGCTTCCTTGACGTCCGCGGGCGTGGGATCTGGATTGCGGTCGATCAGTCCCTTGGCGCTGATGACCATGCCCGGCGTGCAAAAGCCGCACTGCACCGCACCGCAGGAGGAAAACGCATAGGCGTATACGTCCCGCTCGCGAGGGGTGAGCCCTTCGACCGTTACAATCGACTTTCCGTCGAGTTTGTCCGTCTGCTGAACGCAGGCTTTCGTCGGCTTTCCGTCGATGAGCACCATGCAGGTGCCGCAGGCACCCTCCGAACATCCGTTTTTAACGCTGGTGAGCAGCAGGGTGTCCCGCAGGAACGGGAGCAGTTTTTGATTCTGGTCAACGGCGATGAGCCGGCCGTTGACGGTGAGCATTGCCATGAAAATTCCCCCTTGAAAGCTTGGCCTTTACCGCGTAAAGACGGCGTTGGCCGGTGGAAAACGAGTTAGAAGAGGTAGCTGTAGTCCCAGATCACCGCGTTGATGATCTTTTCGATATCCGGGTCGATCGCGTTGGTGCCGAGCTTGATGGTTGACACTTCGTCCAGACGGAGCTTGATCCTGCCGCCGCCGAGCACGAAAAAGCCTTTATTCTCGCTCTCGTCAAACTCCTTCTCGGTGGAGAAGAAGGTGAATTTTTCTTTGTAAGGCGCGCTGTCGTAGGGGCAGAACACCGTGCAGTTGCCGCACTCGTTGCACATGCGGTCGACATGGATGATCTGCGGCATATCCATGCCGTCCACGTCGATGGCGATATTCGCGCGGTTGGGGCAGACCTGCACGCAGCACTCGCAGATGGTGGAGCACGCAAGGCACCGCTCGGTCTCCCGGCCCGCGCTGTCGTAGACCGCGAGCGAACCCTGCTTGGAAAGGCAGTTGCCCTGGCAGGCTTTGGATTCTTCCGGGACGGTGACGGCGTATTGCCCAACAATTGCGTCGGCGACCTTGCGCGCGTCCGCAATCGCTTCCACGACGGTCGCCGGGCCGCGATATGCGTCGCCGATGACAAACACGTTTTGTTCGCTTGTTTCAAGCGTGTCCGCGTTGGCTGCGACCTTACCGCGCTCGGTCAGCGCGATGCCGTTGTCCGTAAAGTCCTTTGAAACGACTTTTTCGCCGATGGCGGAGACGAGCAGCGAGCAGGGGATGCTGACCAGCTCGTCCGTCTCCACGGAGGCTGGCCTGCCGCTTGCGTCCGATTTGCCGAGCACGCACTTTTTACACACGAGCATGCCGTCTTTAAGCGAAACGGGGTTGAGCAGCTCTTTGAATTCCACGCCGTCTTCGATTGCGAGCTGGAGTTCCTCCTCGTCCGCCGGCATATAGCGCTGCGAACGGCGATACACGATGCTGCTGCTTTCAACGCCCTTGATGCGCTTTGCCGCGCGCGCAGCGTCCATGGCGGTGTTGCCGCCGCCGACGATGACGACGTGGCTGCCCGCGTCCTTCAACGTTTCGCATTTGTACTGCTCGAGGAAGTCGAGCACGTTCATGCTCTCGCCCTCGGTCAGCTTCAGCTCGCCGTGCGCCCACGCGCCGGTTGCGAAGACGACGTGCGTATAGCCGCTCTGTTTCAGCGCGGCGACGCCCGGCGCCTCGGTGTTCACTTTGATTTCTGCGCCCATGGCCTTGAGAAGGTCGACGTCGCGGTCGATGCCATAGTCCCCGATGCGGAAGCCCGGGATGACATAGCGCGGGATGCCGCCGAGCTCGGCGCGTTTTTCGAATACGGTCACTTTCGCGCCCTGACGGCCAAGCAGGTAGCCGACCGCCATGCCCGCGGGGCCGCCGCCGACGACGGCGACGTTTGCATCCGATTTGCCGAACGGCTTGAGCGAGCCGATGATGCTGTCGAAGCCTTCGCGCGCGGCGAGCAGCTTCGCGTCGCGGATATGCACGCTCTCCTCATAGAACCCTCGCGTGCATTTGTCCATGCAGCGGTGCGAGCAGATGCGCCCCGTGATAAACGGCAGCGGGTTGCGCTCGAGGATGAGCGTCAGCGCCTCGGCGTATTTTTTGTCGCCGACGAGGCGGACGTATTCGGGAATATCCTGATGGATCGGGCAGCCGTGCTCGCAGGGCGCGATGAAGCAGTTCGCCAGCGGAACTTTGCTCTTGATCTTGCGCTTTGGCAGCGGCTTGACGGGTTTGACGTGCCGCTCGTCGGTGCGCGCCGCGCGGGCAAGATAGGCAACCTTGCCGACGGAGACGCCTTCAAACGGGCCGTAGTCCTCTTTTGCGAGCTTTTCGGCAATCTGCTTGGCGCGCTGATAGCCGCCGGGCTTGAGCAGCGTGGTCGCCAGCGTGACGGGCCAGATGCCCGCGTCGAAGAGCTCGGCGATATTGTAGAAGTCCGCGCCGCCGGAGAAGGAGAGACGCATTCTGCCGTCGAACTCGCGGCTGATGCGGTGCGCCAGCTCAATGGTCAGCGGATAGAGCGAGCGTCCGCTCATATACATTTCATTGCCCGGAAGCTCGTTTCTGGCGATGCCGACGGGGAACGTGTTGGTCAGCTTGAGCCCGAACTGCACGCCGTTTTCGCAGGCAAGATCCAGAAGGCGCTTGAACATCGGCACCGCGTCGCGGTACTGCAGATCGTCGTTGAAATGGAAGTCGTCGAAGACGAGGTAATCGTATCCCATGTCGTCCATGGTTTTGCGCGCAAACTGGTAACCAAGCAGCGTGGGGTTGCACTTGACAAACGTGTTGAGTCCCTTTTTGCTGATGAGGTAGCTCGCGATGCGCTCGATCTCCTGCGGCGGGCAGCCGTGGAGCGTGGAGAGTGTGATGGAGGAGCAGACGTTCGGCGAGATGGCGTCGATGTACTTTGCGTCCACCTTCGTAAAGCGCGAAAGGTTCTCCTTTGCCCAGGCGCGGCATTCTTTCCAGATCGGCGTTTTCGAAGCGTTTTTGAGTCCTTCGATAAAGCTGTCGATCTTTTCGCTCGTAATGCCCTCAAAGTTGTAGCCGACGCTCATGTTGAACATGAAGCCGTCCGGCTGGCCGAGGTCGAACTCCCAGCTCATCAGCTTGAGCGCAAACCACGCCTTGACATATTCGTCGAACGCCTCCGGCACGCGAAGCTCGGTCGACCATTCGACATTGTAGCACTCGTCCTCGGCCAGAATGCAGGGCTTGGAGACGGGGAGATCCTCGCCGTCGAGCGTCTGCACGGTTTTCAGCTCGAAGAAGCGACAGCCCGCGTAATAGGCGGCGACGATGTTCTGCGAAAGCTGCGTGTGCGGGCCGGCGGCGGGGCCGAACGGCGTTTCAAGGTGCTCTCCGAACAGGCCGAGCATCTTGCCCTTGGGCGCGACATACGGGCGGCGGATGCCGAACACACTGCCTTGCTTGCGCTCTTCAAGAATCCAATTCATCAATTCCGCAAAGGGAATGGGGGTCATTCTGTCGGACATGGGGGAGCCTCCTTATTCCTATATCATATGCGCTTTCGATCAAATAATCCGTTGCGTTCGCAACGAGAGACCATCGTTTCGCAGTTATCCGTTGATGGACTGCCAGAGCTTGGCGGAGCTTTCGCGGCAGGCCTGCATGACGGCCTTTTCGTCCGCGACGAGCACCTTGCGATCCTTCATAAGCACCCTGCCGTTGCAGACGGTGGTGACCACGCTGCGCCCGTTCATGCCAAAGAGAATATGGCCGTTGACGTTGTTTCCGTCCATCGGGGTCAGCGGGTCGTAGTCCGTGACGATGACGTCCGCATACGCGCCCTCTTTGAGCACGCCGAGCGGCTTATTGAAAAACCGGCCCGCGATGCGGGGGTTGTTTTCAAAAAGCATCGCCGGAATTTCGCCCCAGGCAACCGTGGGATCGCAGAGGTTGTGCTTGTGGATGATGTTGCCGACCTTGTAGCTTTCGATCATGTCGTTCGTGTATCCGTCGGTGCCAAGGCCGAGCAGGATGCCCTCCGCAAAGAGGCGGATGACCGGCCCGCAGCCGACCGCGTTGCCCATGTTGGACTCCGGGTTATGAACGACCATCGTGTCCGTCTCTTTCAGCAGCGCCATCTCGGCGGGACTGACGTGCACGCAATGGATGGCAAGCGTCTTCTCGCCGAGCACGCCCGTTTCAAAGAGGCGCTCGACAATGCGCTTTCCATATTTTTTGAGGGAGTCGATCTGGTCGCCCGGACCTTCTGCGACGTGCACATGGAAACCGGTGGAGGAGGGGACGTGCTTTTTGCACAGCGCGAGCGTTTCGTCCGAGAGCGTGAACGCGGCGTGCAGACCCATCATGCCTTTGAGCATGTCGCTTTCGTCCGCGGCGGCGCGCTGAATCATGCGCGCGTTTTCGAGGACGGCCTGCTGCATCTTTTCGGCGCCGTCGCGATCGGAGACCTCATAGCAAAGGCTCGTGCGAACGCCGAGTTCCTTTGCCGCGTCCGCCAGCGTGTCGAGACTGCCGGGGATGTCGTAATAGCTCGCGTGGTGGTCAAATATCGTGGTCACGCCGTTTTTGATGTTGTCGATATAGACGGCATAGGCGGACAGGCTGTCGTTTTCCTTGGTGAGCAGGCGGTCGATCTTCCACCACATGCCTTCGAGGATGTCGTTGAAGTCGTGGGGGTTATATCCCTTGATGGAAAGACCGCGCGCAAACGCGCTGTAGATGTGGTTATGCGTATTGATCAGGCCGGGCATGATCACGCCGCCGTTTGCGTCGATCCATTCCGCCTCGGGATATTTTTCCTTCAGGTCTTTTGTGGATCCGACTTCGGCAATCAGACTGCCGTCTATCGCTACCGCGCCGTTTTCGATATACCTGCCTTGGTCTCTTGTTACGAGTCTGCCGTTTCCGATAAGCAGCATGGGTTTGATTCTCCCTTCGTGATATGCAGTAAAAGAACTGTAAACTTGCAAAATTACAAACCTATTATACTATACCGTTTTCGCGCGGCGCAATATGACCGGGGCAAAATATACAAAAAAAATTCGGGCATAATAATTTTGTTAAGCGCTATTTTTTACTGTACATTTTCATATTTTAAATGTATGATGAATCATAATCTTCAATCAACGCATTTAAAAAACCAGACGACGCATTTAAAAAGCCAGACTTTTGAGTATCAAATATGATTGAGGAAATCTACTGAACAAATTTTTGGAGTGATCTTGATGAAGCGCATTGCAGGCTATCGCTGTACCATCTGCCACAGGGAATATCCGTTCGGGCCGGAGCTGATGACGTGTCCGTCCTGCGGAGAAAAGGGCATTCTGGATATCGTATACGATTATTCTGAAATCAAGACCGTCTTTTCCAAAGAGACGCTGAAAAAAGATCACGACAACAGCATGTGGCGTTACCGCGCGCTGATGCCGATTCGCGGCGAGGGGCTGGGCGATTTTCTGCGCATCGGCTGGACGCCGCTGTATCGCTCCCTGCGGCTCGGACGTCAGATCGGGCTCGATACGCTGTATATCAAGGACGACGGGTTAAATCCCACCGGTTCGCTCAAGGATCGCGCAAGCGGCGTTGCCGTCGCAAAGGCCATCGAGCTTGGCTACGACACGATCAGCTGCTCCTCCACAGGCAACGCGGCGAGTTCCTGCGCGGGCAACGCGGCGCGCATGGGGCTTAAGACCGTCATTTTCGTGCCGGAGCGCGCGCCGATCGGTAAAGTGGCACAGCTGCTCATCTTCGGCGCAAATGTCGTTTCGGTCAAAGGCGATTATCGGCAGACGTTTGAATTGAGCAAGGCCGCCATCGAAAAATGGGGCTTTTATAACCGCAACGCGGGCATCAATCCCGTCATGACGGAGGGAAAGAAGACCGTCGCGCTGGAGATTGCCGAGCAACTGGACTGGAAGACGACGGACTGGGTCGCAATCTCCGTCGGCGACGGCTGCACGATCGGCGGCGTGTATAACGGATTCTATGATTTGCTCCGGCTTGGCATGATCGAGCGTATTCCGAAGATCCTCGGGGTGCAGTCCACGGGCTGCTGCCCGTTTGTGGACGCGGACGCGCGCGGAGGAGAACTGGTTCCCACGCCGGAAAACACGCTGGCGGACAGCATCGCCGTCGGCGTTCCGCGAAACCCCGTCAAAGCGCAACGCGCGGTGAAGGACAGCGGCGGCGCGTGGATCGCCGTCTCGGACGAAGAAATTCTGGACGCGATGCGCCTGCTCGGCAGGACGGAGGGCGTGTTTGGCGAACCCGCGGGCGTCACCGCGACGGCGGGCGTAAAAGCGGCGGTTGCCAAAGGAATCATCAAGCCGCACGAAAGCGTGACGGTCGTCTCGACCGGCAGCGGGCTCAAGGACGTGAAAAACGCCATGCTCGCGGCGGGCGAGCCGTTTAAATGCGAACCGGACATCAAAGCGCTGGAAGCGAGCGGCCGCATCCGCTGAAAACCGGCGGGATAGTACCAAAGGAACTCAGAGAATACGGGCGGCGGGGATCTGCTGCTCGCGCGGTGCGCCGTCCGTATTTCTAACGGTTTGTTAAAAAAAGTAGATCAACAACACCACATCTGGTATAATATGAACTGGCGTTAAAATAAAATATCGATATTTTTCTTCTGATATGGTTGTTTCACCGAACCACCGGTGTTACAATAGATCAAACTTTAGTAGGAGGAAAACCATGAAAAAGTTTATTGCTCTACTGGCAGTCCTGGCTCTGGTATTCTCGTTTGCAGCGTGCACCACAACGACGCCCGCCGCGACAACGGAAACCACAGCTGCAGAGGCGACTGCGGCTCCTGAAGCAACAGAAGCCCCGGCCGCGGAAACCGCGACGGAAGCGCCCGCTGTCAAGATCGGCGTAATCCTCGTTGGCGACGAAAACGAAGGTTACACCTACGCGCACATCGAAGGCATCAAGGGCGCGATGGCTGCCCTCGGCATCACCGACGATCAGGTCATCTGGAAGTATTCAATTCCGGAAGACGAAACCTGCTATGAAACCGCCGTCGACCTTGCGGAGCAGGGATGCACGATCATCTTCTCCAACAGCTATTCGCATCAGTCGCACATGATTCGCGCTGCTGAAGAATATCCGGACGTTATCTTCTGCCCTGCCACGGGTGACACGGCTGCCGTCTGTGGTCTCGATAACGTCGTCAACTTCTTCCCCTACACCTATGAGTCCCGCTATGTGTCCGGCGTCGTTGCCGGCATGAAGCTCAAGGAGCTCATGGATGCGGGCACCGTGACCGATCCTTACATCGGCTACGTCGGCGCCTATCCGTATGCTGAAGTGGTCAGCGGTTACACCGCGTTCTTCCTCGGCATCAAATCCATTGTTGCGGATGCGCACATGGATGTCGTCTACACCAACAGCTGGTTTGACATGACCAAAGAAGCCGAAGCCGCCAACACCCTGATGGCCAGAGGCTGCGTCATCATCGGTCAGCACGCAGACTCCACCGGCGCGCCCTCCGCAGTGCAGGCGAAGCTGGAAGCGGGCGAAGCGGTCTACAGCGTCGGCTACAACGTTGACATGCTCAACGTTGCCCCGGACGCCGCTCTGACCAGCGCACAGAACAACTGGGCCGTGCTTTACACGGACATCCTCTCCGACTTCATCAGCGGCGCACCGATGAAGCATGACTACTCCGGCGGTTACAACGAAGACGCCGTGCAGATCTCCGCCCTTGGCGCGAGCTGCGCAGCCGGCACCGCTGAAAAGGTTGCTGAAGTCATTGCCGCTCTGAAAGACGGTACGCTGCATGTGTTCGACGCGTCGACCTTCACCGTCGGCGGCGCGGCTGTTACCACAGCGCCGTTCGACTTCTCGACCATGAACGCGGACTACACCGCCGTTCAGTATCAGGGCCCGACGGAAGAGTGCATCTTTGACGGATACTTCCATGAGTCCGAATTCCGCAGCGCGCCATACTTCACGCTGCGCATCGACGGAATCACCGAACCCGAACAGCAGTAATGCAGTAATGCAAGGAGGGGGGGACGGTTCTCCGTTTCCTCCTCTGAATTTTTTAAAATGCTCAAAGAGGAGCGGGTTTCCGCTCCTCTTTGCTTTTTTAATTGATAAACAGCCGAAAATATTTCGTGTTAACTCTGGCCTGAACGCGGGATGCCGTTCGATCGTTGCGAATCGATGAACAAATATTTATTATTTTTTCGGACTGATGCGTTTTCTGTTTACTTTTTGTTCACCGTTATGCTAAAATATTTTCAGCAAGTCAGAATCTAATATAGAAGGGGTCAAGCATGTGGAGAGTTCAGTAGCGATCCGAATGGTCGACATCACCAAGACCTTCGGTGAAGTGATTGCGAACGACAAAGTATGCCTTGATATTCAGCGGGGAGAGATCCTGTCTCTGCTTGGTGAAAACGGCAGCGGCAAAACCACCCTAATGAACATGCTGGCGGGCATCTATTTCCCCGACAGCGGCGAGATCATCATCAATGGCAAACCTGTCACAATCGCATCTCCGAAGGACGCATTCGATCTTCATATCGGCATGATTCACCAGCACTTCAAGCTGGTAGACGTATTGACAGCCGCGGAAAATATCATACTCGGCCTGAATGAATCGGCAGTTGTCGATTTAAAACGTGTACGCGAATCGGTCAAGCAGATCTGCGACCGGTATGGATTCGTCGTCGATCCCAACAAAAAGGTCTACGACATGTCCGTTTCCGAAAAGCAGACGCTGGAGATTGTCAAGGTTCTTTACCGCGGCGCGGACATTCTGATTCTGGATGAACCGACCGCCGTATTAACGCCGCAGGAGACGCAAAAGCTGTTCTGCGTGATGCGCAATATGAAGGCGGACGGAAAGTCCATCATCATCATTACGCACAAACTGCACGAAGTTCTGGAGATATCCGACCGCGTGGCCGTTCTTCGAAAGGGACACCATATCGGGGATATAGCGACGTCGCAGACGAATGCGCAGAAGCTGACCGAGATGATGGTCGGCAGAGCCGTGTCGCTCGATATTGAACGCACCGAACCGGTGAATCCGCAGCCCAAGCTGGTTGTGAAACATCTGAACGTCTGCGACAAGGACGGCGTCAACCGTCTCTGCGATGTGGAATTCACCGCCTACAGCGGCGAAATTCTCGGCGTCGCGGGCATCTCCGGCAGCGGCCAGAAGGAGCTTTTGGAGGCGATTGCGGGTCTTCAGAACTGCCGCGATTGCAGCAGCATCGAGTTCATTTCGGAAAACGGAGAGAAAAAGCAGCTCTCCGGCATGCATCCGATCGATATTAAAAATCTCGGCGTCGCGCTCGCGTTCGTTCCGGAGGATCGCCTTGGCATGGGCCTCGTGGGGAACATGAACCTGACCGACAACATGATGCTTCGCAGCTATTCAAACGGTCGCGGACCTTTCACGGATCGCGTGAATCCCAAGAAGCTGGCGGAAAGCGTTGTGCGGGAGCTCGAGGTCGTCACGCCGGGGCTCAACACCCCTGTGCGAAGGCTCTCCGGCGGAAACGTGCAGAAGGTGCTCGTCGGCCGCGAAATCGCCCAGAAACCGCAGTTGCTGATGTCCGCATACGCCGTTCGCGGCCTTGACATCAACACATCGTACAACATCTATCATCTGCTCAGCGAACAGAAGAAGAGCGGCGCGGCGGTCATATTCGTTGGCGAGGATCTGGACGTTCTGCTCGAGCTGTGCGACCGGATCATGGTGCTCTGCGCGGGGCATGTTAACGACATTGTCGACGCGCGAGCAACCACAAAGGACGAGGTCGGATATCTGATGACCTACTTGAAGGAAGGGGGAAAGGACCGTGAGTAAACAGAAAAACGCAGCGCATGAACCGTTGATCCGCATGTCGAAGCGGGACGGGCTGCCCCTCTGGAAGTCGTTCGGCATCCGTTTGATCGGCCTTGCAATCGCGCTCCTCATTTGCTCGGTGATCATCTACTCGCTCACCAAGCTCAACCCCCTGAAGGTCTATGCGGCCATGTTCAACGGTACGTTTGGCACCAATAAGCGTATTTGGGTCACGATTCGCGACATTATGATGCTGGTTTGCATTTCCGTCGGACTTGCGCCCGCGTTTAAGATGCGATTTTGGAACATCGGCGCCGAGGGTCAGGTGCTGGTCGGCGGCATTGTCACGGCAGCCTGCATGATCTATCTGGGCAATTCGCTGACGCTTATCCCGCTGTTAATCCTCATGTTCCTCGGCAGCGCGATTGCGGGCGGCATCTGGGGCGGAATTCCCGCGGTGTTTAAGGCGCGCTGGAACGCAAACGAAACGCTCTTTACGCTGATGATGAACTACATCGCCATACAGCTGACGTCGTTCTTCGTTGCAAAATGGGAACATCCGTTTGGCAGCAACTCCGTCGGCGTCATCAATCCGACGACGAAGAGCGGCTGGTTTCCGAGCGTATTCGGGCAGGCATATATGCTGAATATCATCATTGTTCTGACGATTACGATACTCATGTATATCTATCTGAAATATACGAAGCAGGGCTACGAGATCGCGGTTGTCGGCGAAAGCGAAAACACCGCGCGCTATGCGGCGATCAACGTCCGCAAGGTCATCATTCGCTCCATGGTGATCTCCGGCGCAATCTGCGGCATTGCCGGGTTCATTGCGGTCAGCGGCGCGAGCCGCACGATTTCGACCAGTACGGCGGGCGGACGCGGTTTTACGGCGATCATCATCGCCTGGCTTGCTAAGTTCAACAGCTTTGTCATGATACTGATATCGGCGCTGATCGTGTTTCTCGAACGCGGCGCAATTGAAATTGCGTCCCAGTTCCAGCTGAACGATTATGTTTCCGAAATGATCACGGGCATCATCCTGTTCTTCATCCTCGGAAGCGAGTTCTTCATCAATTACAAAGTCAAGTTCCGCTCTGCAGGATCCAGGGAGGTCGAAAAATGACCGAATTTATTGCTTTATTTCAGGCGGCGATCGTCTTTGGCACCATCATTATCTACGGCGCGGTGGGCGAGATACTGACGGAGAAATCCGGCAATCTCAACCTCGGTGTTCCCGGCGTGATGTACCTTGGCGGAATCGCGGGGTTGACCGGCGTGTTTTTCTATGAGAACGCGGTTGCTGAACCCAGCAAGTTCCTCTGCATCGTCATTGCGCTTGGCTGCGCTTTCGCGGTGGCCATGCTCGGCGGGCTGATCTTCAGCTTTCTGACCATTACGCTGCGAACCAACCAGAACGTGACCGGTCTGACGCTGACGATTTTCGCGGGCGGCGTTGCAAACTTCTTCGGCGGTTCGCTGTTAAAGCTCGCCGGCGGCGTAGGGCAGATTTCCGTTGCGACGACAAGCGCTGCGTTCCGAGCGACGCAGTCGCTGACGGACGGCTGGGGGGTCATCGACAAAATGTTCCTCAGCTACGGGTTCATGGTCTATCTGTCGATCGCGCTCGCCATATTTATCGGCTGGTTTATCAATAAAACCAGCATCGGCCTGAACCTCCGCGCCGTCGGCGAAAACCCGGCGACGGCAGACGCGGCCGGTATTTCGGTTACGAAATACAAATATCTGGCAACTTGCATCGGCGCCGGTATTTCCGGCCTCGGCGGACTGTATTACGTCATGGACTATACAAAAGGCACCTGGGCGAACGACGGCGCGATTGAAGCGCTTGGCTGGCTGGCGGTCGCGCTGGTCATATTCGCAACATGGAAGCCGAAGCGCGCCATCTGGGGCGCATACCTCTTCGGCGCGCTGTTCTGGCTATATTTCTACATTCCTGGACTGACGAGAAGCTCGCAGGAAATCTTCAAGATGCTGCCGTACCTCGTCACGCTGTTTGTGCTGATCATGGTCGCGCTTCGTAAAAAGCGCGAGGATCAGCCGCCGCGCAGCCTCGGTTTGTCCTACTTCAGAGAAGAACGGTAACAAAAAACGCTCGAAAGCCCGCGCAGACAAAAAACTGCGCGGGCTTTTTTAAACGGCGGCGAGCAATGCCCCAAAATTATATTTTGATTCCCGTAATTTTTGTAGAATTTTTGTTGAATTGCGCAGTGTTCAAGGATATAATGAAGCCGTACAGTTTTTTTATCATGTTCAAAAAATGGATCAGGAGTGTGTGGTATGAAATACGATCGAACCTACAATTTTTCGGCCGGCCCGGCGACGATGCCCGTAGAGGTGCTTGAAGAAGTCGCCGCGGAGATGATGAACTACAAGGGCAGCGGCATGTGCGTCATGGAGATGTCTCACCGCTCCAAGGTATACCAGACCATCATCGACGAAGCGGAAGCCGATCTGCGCGAGCTCATGGGCATTCCGGACAACTACAAGGTGCTCTTTATTCAGGGCGGCGCGACGCTGCAGTTTGCGATGATCCCGATGAACCTGATGGTCAACGGCGTCGCGGACTATGTCGTCACCGGCGCATGGTCCGAAAAGGCCGTTAAAGAGGCCAAGAAGTTCGGCAAGGCGAATATCGTTGCCTCCAGCAAGGACAAAAACTACAGCTACGTGCCGGATCTGAGCGACCTGCCCATCAGCGAGGACGCGGACTACGTCTATATCTGCGAAAACGAAACCATCCACGGCACGACGTATGCCGAGCTGCCGAACACGAAGGGCAAGACGCTCGTTTCCGATCAGTCGTCGATGTTCCTCTCCAAGCCCTGCAACGTGTCCGATTACGGCATGATCTACGCGGGCGTGCAGAAAAACGTTGGTCCCGCGGGCATGGTCGTCGTCATCATTCGCGAGGATCTCATCCGCAAGGACCTGCCGGAGACGGTTCCGACCTACATGCGCTACGATATCCACGCGGAGAACGGTTCCATGTACAACACGCCGAACTGCTGGGCGATCTATGTCTGCGGCAAGGTGTTCAAATACCTCAAAAAGATCGGTGGGCTTTCGGCCATGCAGGCGATCAACGAGGACAAGGCGAAGGTGCTCTATGACTTCCTCGATAGTAGCAAGATGTTCACCGGCACCGTCGAGAAGAAATATCGCTCGCTGATGAACGTGCCGTTTGTCACCGAGAGCGCCGAGCTGGACGCAAAAGTCGTCGCCGCGACGAAAGCCGCCGGATACGACAACCTCAAGGGCCACAAGAGCGTCGGCGGCCTGCGTGCTTCCATCTACAACGCCATGCCGAAAGACGGCGTGATCGCGCTTGTGGACTTCCTCAAGAAGTTTGAAGCGGAAAACCTGTAACCCCCGGGGCAGAAAAGGAGAAAACGCTATGATTAAGATTCTTGCCAGCGATGGCATGGAAAAAGGCGCGATTGCCGCGCTGGAAGCAAAGGGCTGTCAGGTGGATGTGAAGTTTTACGATCCGGACGCGCTCTGCGAAGCGGTGCAGGATTACGACGTACTCGTCGTGCGCAGCGCGACCAAGGTGCGCGAGCCGCAGATTGACGCCGCCTGCATGACCGGCAGGCTCAAGCTCGTCATCCGCGCGGGCGTCGGCATCGACAACATCGACAAGGTCTGCGCCGAGGGGCGCGGCATCTCCGTCTGCAACACGCCCAAGGCGAGCTCGGACGCGGTTGCGGAGCTTGCGCTTGCGCATATGCTCTCCGTCGCGCGGTTCATCTCCGTCGCGGGACATACCATGCGCGAAGGCAAATGGGAAAAGAAGTCCTACGAAGGTTTTGAGCTTTCCGGCAAGACCGTCGGCATCGTCGGCTACGGCCGCATTGGGCAGGCGCTCGGCCGCCGCTGCCAGGCGCTGGGTATGAGCGTGCTGGCGTACGACATCTTCAAGGTGCCGGAGCTGCAGTGCGACACCATGCGCTATGTCGAGATGGACGAGCTGCTGGCAAAGAGCGACATCATCTCGCTGCATGTACCTTCTCTGCCCGGTCAGCCGCTGGTGAGCCGCGAGAACCTCGCCAAGATGAAGGACGGCGTTGTGCTCATCAACACCTCGCGCGGAACGAACGTGGACGAAGCGGCGCTGCTCGAGGCGCTCGAGAGCGGCAAGGTCTACGGCGCTGGCCTCGACGTGTTTGCCGAGGAACCCAGCAAGAACGAGGCGCTCTACAAGCATCCGCGCGTGAGCAGCACGCCGCACATCGGCGCCTCCACGAAGGAAGCGCAGGCGCGTATCGGCGCGGAGATCGTGGATTTGATCGCAAAGGCGTTTAATCTGTAACGAATCATTGAGTACACAGGGCTCCGGCGGGCAACTGCCGGGGCCCCGTTTTACGCCTGCCCGGATACGCAAAAGGGCTGTGAACACAATACTGCGGCCAAGACCACAAGATATAGATCGAAAAAACGTTCTTTCATACAAAATATTGTATCGAAATATTAGATATTTTATTAAATCTTTAAAAACAAACAACATGTTTATACAGGTTATGCATTCACTATGCAGAGAATGTTGCGATGTCATTCTTGCAAAAACTAAAAAACAGTCAGTGTTTTACACGTTCTTGATCTCTGGTTGTGTTTTTTGACGATTTGTCCACAGTCTATCCACTGAATATATCAATATTTGGTATGCAGAAACGCATCTTGACACAAAATATAGCGACGGGTAAACTGATACTGCACACAATATCAGGGGGGCGCCGAACATGTTTCAAGAGATCACAAAACGCGACGGACACAGAGAGCCGTTTGACCGAATCAAGATCAAAAACGCGATCTGGAAAGCCGCTCAGGCCGTCAACGGCACGGATGAAAACCTCTCCGAAAGGCTTGCCGACGAAGTCGTGCTGCTTGCGGAGCGGCGGTATGGCGACTCCATTCCGGACGTGGAAGGAATTCAGGATCTTGTTGAAAAAGTGCTCATCGAGGCGGGGCATGCAAAGACCGCCAAGGCGTATATCCTGTATCGCGAAAAGCGCCGTGGCACGCGCGAGATCAACGCGCTCATCGGTGCAACCATCGATATGTTTGGCGACTATCTCAACGACCGCGACTGGGGCGTAAAAGAAAACGCCAATATGCAGCGCAGCGTCAACGGGCTCAACAACTATGTGCGCGAAGCGTTCACAAAGAAATACTGGCTCTATGAGGTTTATCCCATCGACGTCTGCAAGGCGCACGAGAGCGGCGCGGCGCATATCCACGACCTCGGGTTCTTTGGCCCGTACTGCGCGGGCTGGGATCTTCGCCAGCTGCTGACGGAAGGGTTCGGCGGCGTGGAAGGGAAAGTGGAGAGCAAGCCCGCAAAACATCTGCGTTCATTTTTGGGGCAGGTCGTCAACTCCACCTTCACCACGCAGGGCGAAACCGCCGGCGCGCAGGCCTGGAGTTCGTTTGACACCTACTGCGCACCGTTTGTCTATTACGATAATATGACGTTCGACCAGGTCTGCCAGTGCCTGCAGGAGTTCGTGTTCAACATCAACGTACCCACGCGCGTCGGCTTCCAGTGCCCATTTTCCAACCTGACGTTTGATATCAAGGTGCCGTCCACACTGCGGGACGAACCGGTGCTCATCGGCGGCAAGATGATGGACAAGACCTACGGCGATTTTCAGGAGCAGATGGATCTCTTTAACCGCGCGTTTTGCAAGGTTATGCTCGACGGAGATGCGAAGGGCCGCGTGTTCACGTTCCCGATTCCGACCATCAACATCACGAAGGACTTTGACTGGCAGAGCCCCGTCGTGGACGACTTCATGCGCATCACCTGCAAATACGGCATTCCGTACTTTGCAAACTACGTCAATTCCGACCTCTCGCCCGAGGACGCGGTGTCGATGTGCTGTCGGCTTAGACTCGACAAGCGCGAACTGAGAAAGCGTGGCGGCGGCCTCTTTGGCAGCAACCCCATGACCGGCAGCATCGGCGTATACAGCATCAACCTACCGCGCATCGGATATCTGGCAAAGTCCAAGGAAGAGTTCTACGATCAGCTGAAGCAGCTCGCCATACTCGGCAAGACCAGCCTGGAAATCAAGCGCAAGATCATCGAAAAGCAGACTGAGCAGGGACTGTATCCTTATTCGTCCAACTATCTGCGCAATGTGAAGATGCACACGGGCGAATACTGGACAAACCACTTCAACACGATCGGCCTCGTGGGCATGAACGAATGCTGCCTCAACTTCATCGGCAAGGACATCGGAAGTCCCGAGGGACTCGCGTTTTCGCTGGAGATTATGAACTTCCTGCGCGATCTTATGGTGGAGTTTCAGGAGGAGACGGGGCATAGCTACAACCTCGAGGCGACGCCCGCGGAGGGCACGAGCTATCGCCTCGCGAAGATGGACAAAGAACGTTTCCCCGGCATCATCCAGTCCGGCGTGGACGAACCGATGTACACGAATTCCTCGCAGCTGCCGGTTGGCTACACGGACGATATCTTCGAGTGCTGCGACCTGCAGGACGAACTGCAGTCCCTCTACACGGGCGGCACGGTGCAGCACCTCTACATCGGCGAGCGCATTGAGGACATCGAGACGGCAAAGACGCTGATCCAGCGTGTGTTTGCCAAGTATAAGATGCCGTATATCTCGATTACGCCGACGTTCTCCATCTGCAAGGAACACGGCTATATCGCGGGAGAACACTTCAGCTGCCCGTCCTGCGGACAGAAGACCGAGGTCTGGTCGCGCGTGGTGGGTTACCTGCGCCCGGTGCAGAATTACAACCCCGGCAAAAAGGAAGAGTACATGATGCGCAAGAAGTTCGTCATCTGATTTCTTCCGGTATTTGATCAGACGTTTCGACAGAATGGTTGGAGATGTGCCGGATTGGCGCGTCTCCAATTTTTTTCAAACAATCGAATCTGAAGTATGGTACGAACAAACAGATTTTTTTCAAACAGTCGAATCTGAAGTATGGTACAATCAAACAGATTTTTCAAACGGTCGAATTTGAAGTATGGTACAATCAAAAAGACACAAATTTTAAGGAAGACCATGAAGATAAATCAAACGGAAAGGCGGCGCGAACCCATGCTCATCGCAGGATTTCAGAAGACGTCGTTTGTCGACTACCCCGGACAGCCCTGCGCGGTCGTATTCACGCCGTACTGCAATCTGGACTGCGGTTACTGCCACAACGCGCACATTCTGGGGCACGAAGCGCCGATCATCCCGGAAGAACCCGTGCTGGAATATCTCGAAAAGCGCGCGGGGCTGCTGTCCGCCGTGGTGATCTCCGGCGGGGAGCCGACACTTCAGCAAAACCTCGAGGCGTTCATCCTTCGCGTGAAGACATTCGGCTATCAGGTCAAGCTGGACACCAACGGCACAAAACCGAACGTGCTTCTTTCGCTGCTGAATAAAAACCTGCTCGACTATGTCGCAATGGACATCAAAGCGCCTTCGGAGAAATACAACGAGATCACGCGCGCAAACGTGGACATGGACGCGATTCGCCGCAGCATCGTCGTGCTGCTCAACAGCGGAATTCCGCATGAGTTTCGCATGACCTACGCGCCGCAGCTGACGCAGGAGGACGCGGTGGAGGGCGCGCGCATGGTTCGGGGCTGCGAGAGGTTTTACCTCCAGCAGTACCGCCCGAGAAACGACGCAGACCCGCGCGCGCATCTGCCGTCGGAGGTGCTCAAGACGGGGGAGGCCATCGCCCGCGAAATCGGCAACTGCACCGTGCGCGGACTCGGACCGGAGCAGTGATCGCACCAAAGAGAACAACCTAAAAAAGACAGCGCCCGGATCAATTCGGACGCTGTTGCTTTTTGCGGATAGGCCGGGCGGTCAGTGCTTTGCGGCGATTCGCTTTTCACGCGCCGCCTGCAGGCGGTCCACCAGCGCGAAGATGCGGTTTCGGAAGAGATAGAGCAGCAGCACGCCGACGACCAGCAGCGCGCCGAGCAGCGCGACCTTGAGATAGTCCCCGTGCAGCAGTTTGTTGCCAATCGCGGTGAGCAGCAGCAGCGTAGGAATGCACCCGAGAAAAACGGAGATGAAGAACTGCCAGAAAGTGATCTTTGTTCGCGCGGCGATATACGGCACAAGGCCGTTTGGCAGCAGCGGAATCAGGCAGGAAAGCGCGACGATGAAGCTCGGGTGCTTCGCCTCTGTAATGAACTTAAATTTCGAGGGGCTTTCGCCGCCGCCGGAGAAGAGCAATTCGAGCCGGTTGCCGAGCCGCCGCGCGCTGAAAAACACCGCGATGTTGGCGAGCACATATCCGGCATGGCAGATGAAAAACCCTGCGAATGTGCCGAACACAACGCCGATTGCAATCTGAATTGGTCCGCCAGGGAAGAAGATGCTGATAATTTGTATAAACTGGAGCAAAAACGCGAGCGCAACGCTGCCAACGCTTCCGAACCCGCGGATATAAGAGACGAGCTCATCCTGATCGCCACGCTCCAGAACGTCGATAAATCCGGGCAGAATCGCGTTGAGCGAAAGCAGAATGATCGTCACGACGACCGCGAGGGAAGTCATCAGCAGAAGGATGCGGAGTATATTGTTTCGCCGGCGACTATGAGGTTTGCTCATCGATAGTATTCGTCCGCCTTCTGTTTGTCGTATCGTATGCCGTGCACGCCGCTCTGCGTCTTTAAACGCAGCGTTTTTTAACGGCGATGAAATTTGATAATTGATTGTAACATCCCTTGGGGCGTGTGTAAACAGATCGATTTGATTCGGTGTGTCATATTCACCGGAGGCGGAGCGCCACAGGAACGTCACAATTTTTCGCGTTGAATAAAAAGGCAAATTCCTTTATAATACTGGCTATGAAACGAATTTTTTCTGCCAAATCCACTTTGATTCTGATCGCCGCCGTCCTGCTTACGCTGGGACTCGGTGCATGCGGTCAAACGCTTGAAACACTCAACACCGTTGCGGAGGCCGTGCCTACGCCGATGGCGGTGCAGACCATGGAACCAGTCATCACGCACGGCGACGCGATGACGATTCCGCTGCTCGACGAAAGCGCCGTTCCGCAAGGGTATACGGCGGTCGACACCGGGGATCCGAACATCTCGCTCTTCGTGTTTACGGACAGCGACGGCGCATTGCAGTATCGCGTGTACGGCGGGTATACCGTGTTTAGCAATGGCGTGGCGGGAGAGACTGTCAAAGGATTCTACACGTCGGACGAAACCGGCGCGATCCTTGGCGACAAGGAGACGTTTATCGATCCCTCCGCCGAATCGTTCGGTGTTTGTGAAATTCAGCCTCTGCCGGATACCATCCGGCTGCGGACGGTATATACCATGCTTGAAAGCGGGCTCATCACGGGCACGAACGGCGGCATGTATGTCTACGGCTCGTTCAACGGCGGGGAAGGCGCGTTTTACCCCGCGGACAGCAACGGCAAGATGATTGCCGGCGCGCTGGCGACAACGGAAGCAATCAGCGTTCCGTCTTACACGCCGGAAACGCCGCCCACGGAGGATGGCGAGCTGCTCATCCACGTCTACATCAACACGGAGAGCGTCGTCGTGTTCAAGGCCGTCGACGGCGAGTGGACGGAGGCGCGCGTCATGATCTGCTCCACGGGGCGCACCAAGGAGCTCACCCCGCGCGGAACGTTCCATATCGTTCGGCAGTATCTCTATAAAAAGATGGGGCAGATCGCGGGCGAAAATGTCTACTCGCAATATGCAAGCCGCATCACCGGCAGCTATCTGTTCCATTCCGTACCGATCGGCGGCGAAAAGCGCGCGATTCAGGAAAACGGCAAAAAGCAGATGTACGTCAAATATTACGAGCAGCTCGGTACGACCGTCTCCGGCGGCTGCGTGCGCCTGCGCGTCATCGACGCATACTGGATCTATATGAACTGCCCCGTCGGCACGACGATCATCATTGCGGACGACAGCGGCCCGACGCCGCCGACGCCGCCGGCGCTGATCTACGAAGAGCCGTATATGGACGCGAAGCATCAGTACGGCTGGGATCCGAGCGATCCGGATCCGGAGAACCCGTACCACGCGATCTATACGCCGGAACTGATTCTCGACGGGCCGGTGGCGGACAAATCCAAGGACGAAAATTGAGAAGCGAGAACGAACAGCAGGCCGCCCAAACGGGCGGCCTTGCGTTATGTGGAAATCAATCATGTCGCAAGATGATATTTTATTGATTTCGAATGGATAAAACAGGGGAGAAAATAAGTTGCTTTTTATTCCGATATTCTATTGACACACGGTTGATATTTAAGGTATCATATTGCCTGCAACCGCGCTCAGTTCGTCTAGTGGCCTAGGACACCGCCCTCTCACGGCGGGAACAGGGGTTCGACTCCCCTACTGGGTACCAAAAGCAAAATCCCCGCCATTCGGCGGGGATTTTGCTTTTGTTTTTGATCAGAGGGAGTCGAAGGGCGTAGAAAAAAGCGCCGGTGACGCATTTTTTAGGTGCGATAGTTTACTGTGAATTTCGCATATGATGCTGATACAGCTCTTCGGTCGCGAGCGCCATCTTCGTGACCGAAAAGTCGCAGTTCTTCGGATAGCAATACCAGGTATCCTCCAGCGTGTTGAGATCCACGCAGTCGCCGTATTTCCCAAGATAGTTATATTCGATATGACATGAGTAGAGCGATGGGACGGGCTTGACCATCTCAAATTCTCCGTATTTCCCCGAACAGTGGACGGAAAAGCCGTTCATGTCGTGCGTCAGTGTGCCGTCGCCGATGTCGATATACCCTTTGGCATTCGGCAGTGACTGTACGTTGACAGGACAGGATATGCCATAGGTTCCGGTCTCCACCTCGCGGCGCACGTTCGCGCGTTCCCATTCGTACCAGTCAGGAATATACGAAAACTCCGTTTCGCCGGATTTGGCGTGCAGCGTGTTCAGTTCGTCCAGCTCCCAGCGTTTGCCGCAGGCGGCGCAGAAGAGCTCCGTGCCGGTCGAATCCATACGGTATTCGGCACCGCACGCGGGACACTGATAGAGCACCTTGTGCAGCCCCTCCGCGCGTTTGGGGTAGGGAGTGCGGGCGCCGCGCTCGCGCTGCCAGGCGTAGTCGTTGTAGACAAATGCCCGGTTGATCGCCTCGTTGACTTCGTCCGCCGTCGCTTTTGCCAGAGACTCGGCGGAGAAGAGCTGCGTCATGACGGCTTGTGTCGATTTCACGCCGCGCTCATGCAGATTGTAAAACGGAGAATTCACGTGGTGGCCGTGCATAATCAGCGATATAACGGGAACCTTCAGCAGCTTGCAGAGCTTTCCGAGCGACTCGGGCAGCACGGCGTTAGTGCCGCAGAGCGAATACCGCGCCTCGGGGTAGAGCACGGCGATGTCGCCGTTTTTCACCACGCGGTTGAGCTGGCGCACCAATATCGCGTCGTTGGTAAACTTTCGCTTGCAGACGCAGCCGACGACGCGCATGAGCCACTCCCGGCTGGAAAAGCCATTCTTTGTCGGCGTGGTGTAGCCGTCTATGGCGACAACGTAGTTCGCGCGGTGCGGAAACACGGCGGCGGTCGTCACCTTGAAGTCGAGAAACGCGTTGTGGTTGCAAAGCAGAAGATAGGGCGGCTGCACGCCGTCCATATCGACTTTTGTAATCTTTGCTCGGTGCGACCAGACGGCCGGATAGCTGATTGCCCATGCAAGAAAGCGAAGTTTCTGCCTCTTTGGCTTTGCCAGCATGTCAAAGCGGGGAAACGAATCGTTCAATTTAGCTCCTTTTTGCGGACAACACATCCGCGCCGGTTTGTTGAAGAGCGCTATTGCGATTATATTGGGTTATGGATAGGGCTGTCAATCAAAAAGAATCGCCGCACGCGGGTTTGGCTGCGTACGGCGCCGGTATAACAGATAGGGCGGTGGCGGATGACCGTCGTTATTTCAGCATCGCGATGGCTTCCTCCATGGAAACCACGCTGGCAAGCGGTTCGTGCCAGATCATTCGCTCGTAAAACGCGACGATTTTCGCGCCGGAAAGGAATGGATTGTCGTAGGTTGTCGTCGCTCCGGCGGGGACGAACACGTCGTAGCCGTGCTCAAACGCAACCTTCACGCTCGTGTCGATGCAGTATTCCGTCTGCATGCCGCAGACGACGAGGCGCGAAATGTCCTGCTCCTGTAGGTACTCATGCAGGCCGGTGTTGCGAAACGCGCTGTTAAAGCGCTTGTCGAAGATGCGTTCGTTCTCCTTTGGAACAAGGGAGCGATCCAGCTGCCAGCCGGGCGTACCCGCTTCCAGAACATCGCCCGGGCCGCTGTCGTGACGGACGTAGACGACCTCCGTGCCGCCGGAATGCGCCGCGTCGATGAGCATCTTGAGGTTGAGCAAAAACTCGTCCATATGCGCGGGATGATCGTCGATGAGCGCCTGCTGGACGTCGATGACGAGGAGCGCTGTTTTCATGCGTCGGTTCCTCCAAAGCGTTGATTTAAACTTAAAGCAGCGGTTATTTCGAAAGCACGCGATCGAGAAACGCGTCGATTGCCGCGTTGACCGCGTCCGGGTTGTCATAGTTGGAGTTGTGCGCCGCGCCTTTGATGATTTGAAGCGGATAGCCCGTCGCCTCGTGCCATGCCTTTGAATAGGCGAGCACCTTTCCGGCGCGGTCGGCTTCTCCGGCGAGAATCAGTACGGGGCAGGCGATGGACAGATCGCGGTTTTCCCGAACAAAGCTCTTGTATCCCGCGTCCATCAGCGTGCAAAGCTCGCGGTGCGAATAATAGGAATACGCCTTTCGCATGTTGTCCCGCCCGGGTTCGGTCAGGGCGACGCTTTTTACGATGGTCTCGATGTAGTAGTTGTGCGGATACAGCCGGCTCATCCAGCCGACCTGACGCAACCAGAACAGATCGGACTTTGAATAGTACCGAACGCCGAACGGACAGGTGTCAATTGCGACAAACGCGCGCGCCATCTCGGGATAGGCTAGAAGAAACGCCTGCACGATATAACCGCCCATCGACTGGCCGACGAAAACCGCACTGTCAAACCCTTCGCATAGCAGAATACCGCGCATGTCCTCCGCGCAGTTTGCGTAGGAAAAGTCACGATAGGGGCGGGAGAGCGCGTGCGCGGGCGCGTCCCAGGCTATAACCGTATATCGATCCGCAAAATGCGGCATCTGCAGGTCGAACAGCGTATGATCCGCCGTCAGTCCGTGCAGAAAGAAGAGGCAGGGCGCGCCCGGATCCGCGTTTTTCGAAATCCAGTATGCGACCTCGCCGCGCGGGGACTGGTATGTCTTTTGTTCCGGTTGATATGCGCTCATGCAATTTCGCCTCTTTCAGTCGCGTTCGTGATCCAGAAACTCTTCGGAAACATGCGCCGCGTCGCAGAACGGCTTGTTTTTCGACTGGCCGCAGCGGCAGAGCACGACGCGGTTGCGAATTTCATACAGCGTGCCGTCGTCGCCTTCGATCTGGATGCCGCCTTTGACGAAAATACCCGCGCTGACGGCCTCCTCCGGATCCTGAAGGATTTCGATGCCGGGCGCGTATTCAGGCTCGTGTACCGTTCCGTCCTTTTCCACAGCGGTCAGGCGGCCTGCGGGGCATTCGTTTGCGGCGATCACCGCCTCGGAATGGTGGAACTCGCTTGCCGAGTCCTCGGCAAGTTCCCATGCGTCGCCGCTGTCCCGATGGCAAAAGCGCGCAAAAGCACAGCGCCCGTCGTCCAGCAGGTCGAGCCCGCTGCCGACGATGCGCGCCGCGCGGACGTTATAGTCCCGCGTGCATGCAGTCTGCGTGCCGTCGAACCCGCAGGCGGTGTGCGATCCGTCGCAAAACGGCGGCGTCTTCGTCTTTCCGCAGCGGCAGAGCGCGTAGCTTTCGCGCTGCGGCAGCTCGCGGCCGTCTTCAAAAATATATCCGTCGCCTTTGGGTACAATGATTTTTTCGGAAAGCGGCACGCCGCCGGTGACCAGATACGGCCCATCTTTGAGAATGCGGATATGAGGTTCTTTATTTTGCATAGGTTCAGCTGTTCCGGTTCGTCAGATTTTGCACGATGGCTATTGATATAGTATGCGGGATTTGCGCTTTTGTAAAGGCTTGGACAATATTCCGGAGCGCGACGCGGCAAAAAAACTCCCGCCGACAGATGCCAGCGGGAGCTTTGCGATGGATTGAATGATTTAATCGCGGTCGAGATACTTTAAAAACGCGTCCGCCTGTTTCTCAAGATACGGCAGGCTGTCCGTTAAAAGGAGCGCGCCGCTTTCGTCGGTCTGATCTTCCGCACTTGGTACACGAAGGCGCGGAACGTTCATGATGTCCGCGTTGAGCATGCTCAGCAGCATCACGATCAGATCCTGCGCGGAAACCGTTCCGCCCATGCCGTTGGATGCGCCGCTGAGGGCGATTTTCTTTCGCGAGAACGACTGGCGTTCGCCTTCGTCGCTGGGGCGGGAGAGCCAGTCGATCAGGTTCTTCAGAAGGCCGGGGTAGGAGTGGTTGTATTCCGGCGAGAAAATCCACACGCCGTCCGCCGCCTTGATCTGCGCGCGCACGCGGCGCACGGACTCCGGCGCGGGATGCTCCAAGTCCTGACTGAAAAACGGGACGTCCGAAAAATCGATGATTTCGAACGCCGCGCGCTCGCCGACGATCTCCTTCGCTTTTTTTGCAAGCTGGAGGTTATAGGAATCTTTACGAAACGAGCCGACAATTGCGGCGATCTTTTTTTGTTCCATTTGGGTTGCCTTTCTCAATACGGTCGTACAGACGGCCGAAATTATATCTATGCCGCATCGCTATACGATGGGATCTTCCTTGATGAACGTACCTTTACGGAGTTCGTCAAACGCCAGGTCGAGCTCCTCACGCGTGTTCATGACGATTGGCCCGCCCCAGGCGATGGGTTCATGCAGCGCTTTGCCGGTAAAGAGGATGAAGCGCGCGTCGCTATCCGGCGTGGCTTCCACATAAACCGTGTTGCCCGGGCCGAAGAGCACCGCCGTCTTTTCGGCGATCAGGTGCGCGTCGATCAGCGCGTCCCCCTGCATCAGAAACGCGAACACCGTGTCCTCCGGTTTGACAGGCAGCGTGATCTGCTCGCCCTTTGGCAGCAGGACATCCAGAATGCCCGCCTGAATGTGGCGGGGCATGACGCCTTTTACGCCGCCGAAGCTGCCGGAGAGAACGCGGATTTCTGCTTCGCCTTCGCGAAGCGTCGGAATCATATCCTGCGTGATGCCGAGATAGGCGGGCTTTGTCATCTTCTCTGCGCGCGGCAGATTGAGCCAGAGCTGGAAGCCGAGCATGTGCTCGGACGCGATTGGCATCTCCTGATGCAGAATTCCGCCGCCCGCGGTCATCCACTGGCTCTCGCCCGGAAGAATCGCGCCTTTGTTTCCGAGGCTGTCCATGTGTTCGATCCGCCCGTCGATGAGATAGGTGATAGTTTCGATGCCGCGGTGCGGATGCCAGGGAAAACCTGCCGTGTAGTCCGCGGGGTCGGTCGAATCGAAGGAGTCCAGCATCAGAAACGGGTCAAAGTCGTATACGTCCCGGTTACTCAGCACGCGCACAAGATGCACGCCCGCGCCGTCCACGGCATGCTGGCCGCGAACGGTTTTCTCAATCTTTCTCTGCTGCATATTGTGTCACCCCATTTCGTAGTGATTGTTCGGTGGCGCCGTCTTTCTCGGACGGCGAAGTTTGCAGACCGATAGTCCGGTTACGATTTTGGACTGGAAAAGACATAGCTTGTCATGCTCATGGAGCCAAGCGTACAGTCCGCGTTAAACGAACTGATTTCGTCTTGTTCGTCGCTTGCGCCGAGTACATACAAAAGCGGCGCGTAATGATCCATGGAGGGAACCGCGAGCTGAGCGGATTCTCCGGCGCGCATAAAATCGATCGCGTCTTCAAATCGCCGGTTTGTCACCGCGCGATGGATATACTGGTCGAATTCCTGCGCCCAGAGCTGTCCGTCCGTCATGCGCCAGTCCACGCGGGAGAGGTTATGCACGATGTTGCCGCTGCCGAAGATCAGCACGCCTTCGTCGCGAAGGGGCTTGAGCTTTTGCCCGAGCGCGAAATGCTCGGCAGGGGAGAGCAGCGCGTTGACGCTTAGCTGAAACACCGGCACATCCGCATTGGGAAACAAGCGGCGAAGCACGGACCACGTGCCGTGGTCAAAGCCCCATTCGTTGTCGACCATGACAAAATCGCCAAGCAGTTCCTTGGTGCGGCGGGCGATCTCCGGCGCGCCGGGCGCGGGGTATTTCACCTCGTAGAGCTCTTCCGGGAAGCCGTACATATCGTAGATCATCGTTGGCGCGGGGGAGTCGTTCACCCGGGTGCCGCGCGTAAACCAGTGCGCGGAGACGGAGAGGATCGCCTTCGGGCGTTCCAGCGTTTTTCCAAACGCGCTCCATGCGCGCGAATATTCGTTATCTTCAATCGCGTTCATCGGCGAACCGTGGCCGATGAATACGGCGGGCATCCTTTTGTTTTTCATTGTTCAACACCTCGTTTCAGATGTCCTTTTTATAATTTTAGTCCGCTTGTGGTTTCTTGTAAAGTGCGTTCGGCACAGAAAGAAGGGGGATCAAAAAGGAAGCAGAATATCTCCGCTTCCTAGTACCATTGATTCAGATTGAAATTTTGGGGTGGGGGATTTGAATTGCGTATTTTAAATGATGTTTGCTTAGGTCATATCGTTTTTGACACATAGAGCGGTACATCGATTCCAGAATGTTGAAGGAAATGTAGAGCTGTGGTGGAGAGAAAGTATGGTTGCAAAATATCATATTGGGTGGTTCGAAGTAAAAATCAATTCCGAAATAACTTTTCGTGTATCATCTTTATAATAGAGGGTAATACTGCCATCAGATAAATTATTATATTGAATGGTTGCACCAAACACATATTCATAATGGGTATCCGTGATAAAGGCCTTAACTTTTTTTTCGTCTTCAAGAGAGCGATGGTGCTTCTTTGCTTCAATGACTAATAAATGTTGGTGGGGATTTGTTTTTAAAGTTCTTGTATGCACAATGATATCCGGTCTCACAATTGATAGTACGCCATTATTATTAATATCAAGACATTTCTTGTTTTTATAATATCTATTATATTCTATATCCACATGGTATTCTCCATCAAAAAACCGTGGTAATAATATTTCAATATAATGCGCTAAGCGATGATTGATGCATACTTCGTGTAATTTGCGCTCATATTTTTTTGTGGCATTCTCATATTCATCTACTTCGGATTCTGGTGGTAAAGAAAACAAATCGCTATCATTTTTTTCAAGTAAAGTAAAAGCTTCAACAAGAAGTAGCTTTATGTTTTTAATATCTTTTTCAGCAGGCATAATCTCAACTCCTAACTAAAATCATATTTTCTACAGCCAGTAGTAAGAATTTATATTCGACAGAAAGGCAAACAATGTGCAGATACAGGAAATGGACTAATAATAAGAATATTTTATAGCTAATATTATAATAAACTTACTCATGTAATGGAAATAGCTCAATCTGTATGTTTTTACTTTATTTTGTATGATATCCAGGATATTTTGCACATATCAGAAGAATTTGTTTGAGTTTATATCATGCAACTAGTTTGCCAAATCAAAAAGGCCATCCGAGTTGGATGACCTTTTTGAGTTGGTGCAGGAAACAGGACTTGAACCTGCATGAGTGTGACCTCACACGGACCTGAACCGTGCGCGTCTGCCAATTCCGCCATTCCTGCAAGAGAAAAATTGGTGGATGGGGATGGATTCGAACCATCGTAGTCTGTGACAACGGATTTACAGTCCGCTCCCTTTGGCCGCTCGGGAACCCATCCACGTAAGTGGGGATACTGGAATCGACGATTCGATTTTCAAGGAATTGGTTGGAGCTGGTGATGGGACTCGAACCCGCAACCTGCTGATTACAAATCAGCTGCTCTGCCAATTGAGCTACACCAGCCAGCAATTCTGGTGCCTCAGAGTGGACTTGAACCACCGACACAGGGATTTTCAGTCCCTTGCTCTACCAGCTGAGCTACCGAGGCAAAAAATTGGCGACCCGGAGGGGGCTCGAACCCCTGACCTCCAGCGTGACAGGCTGGCGTACTAACCAACTGTACTACCGGGCCGAATAAACAGGATTGCCAATCGGCATCGAAAGCGAAAAATGGTGGGCCTTCAGGGACTCGAACCCCGGACCAACCGGTTATGAGCCGGCCGCTCTAACCAACTGAGCTAAAGGCCCGAATCCAAAAAATGGTGACCCCGAGGAGACTCGAACTCCTGTTACCGCCGTGAAAGGGCGGTGTCTTAACCGCTTGACCACGGGGCCACTTCTGGTCGGGGTGAAAGGATTTGAACCTTCGGCCCCATGCTCCCAAAGCACGTGCGCTACCGGACTGCGCTACACCCCGAAGATGGCACGCACCGCATTTCGCGACTTTCATAATATACAACACGCGCATAAAATTGTCAACACGGAAAAAGCAAAAATCTTTCATTCGATTTGACAATTCATGCTATAATGGAGCGGAACAAAAATGGAGAGTAATAACATGGAACTAAAATCGCCTGAACAAGTGATTCCCGGCGGGGAAAAGGGCGCATATTATATTGAAACATTCGGCTGCCAGATGAACGTTCGGGACAGCGAAACCGCGGCAGGACTGCTCGAAACCCTCGGTTATGAACCCGCAAGCAGCAAGGAAGCGGCCGATCTGATCCTCTATAACACCTGCTGCGTGCGGGACCACGCGGAGAAGCGCGTGTTCGGCAACATCGGCGCGCTCAAGGAGCAGAAGGACGAGAACCCGAACCTGATTATCGGCGTGTTCGGCTGCATGATGCAGCAGAAAGAGGTCGCCGAAAAACTGTATAAACGATTCCCGTTCGTAGATATTGCGTTTGGCACAAACCTGCTTTCCCGCCTTCCGTCGTTCGTGGAAAACGCGCAATCCGGCGCGCGCACGCTCGCGGTGGAGGAAGACAACATCCAAATAGAGGACGACCTGCCGAGCATCCGCACGGGCAAGGTCAACGCGTTTGTCAACATCAACTACGGCTGCGACAACTTCTGCACCTACTGCATCGTGCCGTATGTGCGCGGGCGGGAGCGCTCCCGCGAGCCGCAGGCGGTCGTGGACGAGGCGAAACAGCTGGTGAGCGAAGGATACGACGAGATCACGCTGCTGGGTCAGAACGTCAACTCCTATGGAAAAGACCTGGCGGACGCGTCGTTTGCAAAGCTGCTGACGCTCGTCTCCGGCGTGGAGGGGCTCAAGCGCATTCGCTTCATGACCTCGCACCCGAAGGACCTCAGCGACGAGATGATCGCGGCGATGGCGGCGCTTCCGAATGTTTGCCACCATGTGCATCTGCCGCTGCAGTCCGGCTCAAACGAAGTTCTGCGGCGGATGAACCGGCGCTATACGCGGGAGCAGTACCTCGAAATCGTGCGAAAGCTGCGCGCCGCGATGGACGACGTGGAGCTCACGACCGACATCATCGTCGGCTTTCCGGGCGAGACGGAGCAGGATTTTCTGGATACGCTTGAGCTCGTGGAGCAGGTTGGGTTTTCCTTTGCGTTTACGTTTAAGTATTCGCCGAGAAAGGGCACCCGCGCGGCGACGATGGACGACCAGGTGCCGGATGCAACCAAGCGCGAACGCCTCAGCCGCCTCAACGCGCTGCAGGAGCAAAAAGCCCGCGAAAACAACGCGGCATACGTCGGGCGCAGGGGAATCGTGCATGTCGAAGACTGCGACACGCGCGGCGAACCGGTCTGCTACGGCAAGTTTTCGAACTTTAAGATGGTCTACTTTTCGGGTTCGCCCGATTTGGTCGGACAATATGTGCCGGTGACGGTCACCGGCGTACGCAAAAACTCACTCATCGGACAAATGGAGGATATCACACATGATTGAACTGGCAAGAGAACTCGGGCTGGCGATTGCCGGCTCGGCTGAATTCATACAGATGAAGCAGGCGCAGAGCGCGTTTGAACAGAACGAATCCATCGCGGCCTTGCTGCAAGAGCTCGGCGAAAAGCGCGACCGGCTGATCAACATCCTGGCGCAGGAGGACGGGGACGACATGGAAGCCGTCTCCCTGACCAGCGACATCGACCGGCTGGAGGAACAGCTCAAGGAAAGCCCGCTCTATGAGGAGCTGGTTGCGGCGCAATCCGCGTTTTCCGCTGTGCTGACCGCCGTCAACGACGAAATCAACGCCTGCATCGGCGGCGAAACGAGCCAGAGCGCGAGTTGCGCGGGGGACTGCGGCGGCTGCGGCGGCTGCAAACACTGAATCGCGGAGGAAACGGATGCCTGCTTCGATGACACCGATGATGCGGCAGTATCTCGAGCTGAAGGATAAATACAGCGACTGTCTGCTGTTTTTTCGCCTCGGGGACTTTTACGAGATGTTCTTTGAGGACGCGAAGACCGCCGCAAAGGAACTCGACCTCGTTCTGACGGGCCGCGACTGCGGCCTGAGCGAACGCGCGCCGATGTGCGGCGTGCCGTACCACGCGGTGGACAGCTACATCGCCAAGCTCATCGAAAAGGGTTACAAGGTCGCCGTCTGCGAGCAGATGGAAGATCCCGCGCTGGCAAAAGGGCTTGTCGAACGGGACGTCATTCGCATCATCACACCGGGCACGGTCATAGAAGACCGGATGCTTGAAGAGGGGCAGAACAGCTATATCGCCTCCATCTCGCTTGGCGAGAGCATCATCGGCCTTGCGTACGCGGACGTTTCCACGGGCGAATTTTACCTGCTGCAGCTGGACGGAAAGCAGCCCGCCGTCTCGCTTCTGGACGAACTGGAACGCATCCGCCCGCGCGAGATCATCGCAGAACCGTCGCTGTTTTTACAGCAACTGCTGGCGCGGCAGATCTCGTCCGCCTATTATCTGGAGCAGTACGGCGCAAGCGCGTTTCTGCCCGAGAGCGCGCGGGATATTCTGATGCGGCATTTCAACGTAAGCTCGCTCTCCGGCTTCGGCGCGGACGAAGCGCCGTACGCCGTCTCGGCGGCTGGCGCGTTGATGCGCTATCTGGACGAGACGCAAAAAAACGCACTCTCCCACATCAACGGGATGCGGCTTCTCAACCGAAGCAGCTATATGGTGCTGGACGCGACGACGCGCCGAAACCTTGAACTCACCCAACCGCTGCGCTTTGGCGGCAGCAAGAAAAACACGCTGATCCATCTTCTGGACACCGCGAAGACCGGCATGGGCGGGCGAATGCTGCGCGACTGGGTCGACCGGCCGCTGCAGTCGGTGGAAGAGATTGAGCGCCGTCTGGACGCGGTCGGCGAGCTGAAGGACAACCTCGTGCAGCGAAAGCAGCTTCAGGAGCTGCTGCACGGCATGTACGACATCGAGCGGCTCTGCAGCAAGATCGTCTACGGTTCGGTCAACGCGCGCGACTGCGTCGCGCTGATTCAAACGCTCCAGCGCGTGCCGATTCTCAAAGAGACGCTCCGCTTGGACGAAAGCGCCGCGCTTTTAGACATCTCGCGCGAGCTGGACGAGATGGAGGACGTGCTTGGTTTATTGCTTCGTTCCATCACGGACGAACCGCCCGCGAGCCTGAAGGACGGCGGGTTCATCCGCTCTGGCTACAACGCAGAGGTGGACGAGCTCAGGAGCATCGCCGAAAATTCGCAGGACTGGCTGGAACGCTTCGAAGCGAACGAGCGCGAGCACACAAAGATCAAATCCCTGCGCGTGAGTTTTAACCGCGTGTTCGGGTATTATATTGAAGTGACCAAGTCGTATCTGGCGCAGGTGCCGTATGAATACGAGCGCAAGCAGACACTCGCCAATGCGGAACGCTTCATTACGCCCGAGCTGAAAGAGATGGAGCAGAAGATCCTCGGCGCGAAGGAACGGCTCATCGCGCTGGAGGCCGAGCTATTTACCGGCATTCGCGAGGTACTCGTGGAATGCACGGGCAGGCTCAGAACCGACGGCTCCTTGATTGCCGAGCTGGACGCTTACGTCTCGCTCTCCGAGGTTGCGGCAAATAACAACTACTGTCGTCCGAAGCTGAACCGCCAGGGGCGAATCAAGATTGTCAACGGCCGCCATCCCGTGATCGAGCGCGCGATGAAGGAGCCGTTTGTGCCGAACGACGTGCTGCTAAACCGCACGGACGACCGGCTGTTGATCATCACCGGCCCGAACATGGCGGGCAAGAGCACCTATATGCGCCAGACCGCGCTGATCGCGCTCATGTCGCACATCGGCTCTTTCGTGCCCGCGACGGAGGCGGATATCTCGATTGTCGATCGCATCTTCACGCGCATCGGCGCGAGCGACGACCTTTCCTCCGGCCAGAGCACGTTTATGGTGGAGATGAGCGAGGTTGCCAACATTCTGCACAACGCGAGCGAAAACAGCCTGCTCATCCTCGACGAAATCGGCCGAGGCACGAGCACCTTCGACGGGTTGAGCATCGCCTGGTCGGTGCTCGAATACATCGCGGACGCGAAGCGCTGCGGCGCGAAGGCGCTCTTTGCGACGCATTATCACGAGCTGACGGAGCTCGAAGGCGAGCTGCCGGGCGTGAAAAACTTCCGTGTGACCGTGCGGGAAATCGGCGAGGACATCGTGTTCCTTCGAAAGATCGTGCGCGGCGGGGCGGATCAGAGCTTCGGCATTCAGGTGGCGCGGCTGGCGGGCCTGCCGGAGGCGGTGCTCGCGCGCGCGAAGGAGATATTGGAAAAGCTCGAATCCGCGGACATCGCGGCCAAACGCGAACCGGCGAAGATTGAAATGAGCGTTCAGCCGTCGCTTCTGGACGAGAGCGGGGAAGAGAGCGCGCTCCGCATCATTCGCGAGCTGGACGTCAACCATTTAACGCCGCTGGAGGCGCTCAACCAACTCTTTGCGCTCAACGCCATGCTCAAGCAATAAATTTGGAGAAGAATCATGCCCAAAGTACACGTACTGCCGCCTAGAATCGCAAACCAGATTGCCGCCGGCGAGGTCGTCGAGCGGCCGAGCTCGGTCGTCAAGGAGCTGGTTGAAAACTCCATCGACGCGGGCGCGACGGCGGTTACCATAGAGATTGAAAACGGCGGACTCGACAGCATCCGCATCACCGACAACGGCGGCGGAATCGCGGACGACGACTGCGAAACGGCTTTTTTGCGGCACGCGACAAGCAAGATAGCCACCGCGAACGACCTCTTTTCGATCCGGTCGCTGGGGTTTCGCGGCGAGGCGCTGGCGTCCATCGCGGCGGTTTCGCGCGTGACGCTGCAGACGCGGACGGAGGAGGACGAACTCGGCACGATCATTCGCTACGAAGGCGGCGAGCTCGTCGAACACAAGCGAACCGCGGGAACGCGCGGCACGAGCATCGAGGTGCGAAACCTCTTTTACAACGTGCCAGCCCGGCTCAAATTTGTCAAAAGCGCGCGCGCGGAGAGCGCCGCCATCGGCGACTACGTCGCGCGGCTGATGTTGTCCGCGCCGCAGATTTCCGTACACTATGTCAGCGGGGGAAAGACCGTCTACCGCTCCGCCGGAAACGGCAGCGAAAAGGACGCGCTGCTCTCGGTCTACGGCATCGGCGTCGAGCGGCAGATCTGCCCCGTGGCGTTTGACGACGGATATCTCAAAATTACCGGGTTTGTCGGCGTGCCGGAGCTTTCGCGCGCGAACCGTTCCGGGCAGACGCTTCTGCTCAACGGGCGCATCATCCGTTCCGCCGCGCTGAGCAACGCGCTCTCGCGTTCGTTCGACACGCGCGTGCTGATCGGTCGGTTTCCGTTTGCGGTGCTGTATCTGAATATCGCCTTTGCCGAGGTGGACGTAAACGTGCATCCCTCCAAGCTGGAGGTGCGCTTTACCGACGAACAGCGCGTCACGCGCAGCGTCGTCGTCGCCTGTTCGGAGGCGCTGATTCGCAGCTATGTACCGACCGTCGAGCCGGTGATGGAACCGTCCTCGCAGGAGTCCGCCGAGTCGGATACGCAGGCAGAAAGCCTGCGCATCGAGCTGCGAAAGCCGGTGTTTCAGCCGAGCGGCACGCTCCGCGAGAGCGGCTATACCGGCGCGCCGCGCGTGCCGACCTATCAAATGCCGAGCCGCGAGCCGGAGGAACGCCGGAGTGTCGAGCCCGTGTTCCTGGGGAAATCAGCCGAACCGCTGGCCGAGCCATACCATGTGATCGGCAGCGCGTTTGACGCATATTGGTACGTTCAACAGGGCGATAGCGTCTACTGCATCGACCAGCACGCGGCGCACGAGCGGCTCTTGTATGACGCGCTGATGGCGCGAAGCGCCGCCGTCGTGTCCCAGACGCTGTTTTTGCCGGAGGATGTGCGGCTGCTGCCGTCCGAGTCGGACGTGTTTTTTACCAACAAAGAGGAGCTCGAACGCTTCGGTTTCGTGTTTTCGGACGCGGGGGAGACGAGCGTTACGCTGCTCGCCGTGCCGCAGGTCAACGGCAGCGCGCTCAAGAGCGCGTTTCTGCACGATGTGCTGGAGTTTCTCTCCGGCTCAAGCGAGGCGAGGCCGAACGACTGGTTTCGGGACGCGATTGTGCAGAGCGCCTGCAAGCACGCGGTGAAAGCGGGGGAGCGGCTCTCCCATGAGGAGATGCGCCGGCTTCTGGAGCGCCTGAAAGAGCAGGACACGCTCTTAACCTGCCCGCACGGGCGGCCCGTCGCGGTGCGCTTTACAAAAACCGACATCGAAAAGATGTTCAAGCGCATCTTGTAACCGATATGGAACAGGAATTTTCACGGCAAAGGATCGTCTGCATCGTCGGCCCAACTGCCTGCCATAAAACGGAATGCTCCATCGAACTGGCCAAACGCGTTTCCGGCGAGATTGTCTCGGCGGACTCCGTGCAGGTGTATTTTGACATGGACATCGGGTCCGCCAAGCCGACGTTTGAGGAACGACAGGGGATAGCGCACCACCTGATCGACTGCCTGCCCATAGACGCACCGGCGTTCTCCGTGTCCATGTTCCGGGACATGGCGGCGGGCGCGATTGATGAGATTTCGGCGCGAAACCATGTGTCGATCGTCGTCGGCGGCAGCGGGCTGTACGTCAACGCGCTGACCTATCCGCTGGGCTTTGCGGTGCCGCGAAACGACGAAATCCGCGCGCGCGTTTCCTGCGAATACGACGAAGACCCTGACAAAGCGTTTGCGCGCCTGCAGCGAATCGACCCGGAGACGGCGAAGCGGCTGCATCCGAACGACAAGAAGCGCGTCGTGCGCGCGCTCGAGGTGTACGACTGTTCGGGAAAGAAACTTTCGTCACTTGGCGGGGATTTTCAGAACGACGCGGGGGAGCGGGCACCGTTTGACCCGATGATCATCGGGCTGAACATGGCGCGGGACGCGCTGTATGAGCGAATCAATCTGCGCGTCGATTTGATGATGGAGCGCGGTTTTCTCGACGAGGCGAAGCGCATCTATGACGCGGAATACGATCGGAACCTGCCCGCGATGCGCTCGATCGGCTATGCGCAGCTGTTTTCGTATTTTGACGGGGACTGCACGCTCGCGGACGCGGTGGAGCAAATCAAGCAGGACACGCGACGCTTTGCCAAACGGCAGCTGACGTGGTTTCGACGAGACAGCCGCATTCGCTGGCACGACGTGACAGATTGGGACGAAACAAAGGACGCGCTGATTGCGGAACTGACCGCGCGAACGCAGGATTGGATGAGAGGAAAAGACGAATGATAGAAGTTACCGACCGCGCGCGGGAGATGGTATGGAGCGCGGAGCAATATTTAGAGCAGGTGTTTCGCCGTGTGGACGCGGTCGAGATGGCGGCGCAGCAGCGCGTGCTGGAGGCCTTCTGGGCGGAGCGCGTGAGCGCGCGTCATTTCGCGCCGACAACGGGATACGGCTATGACGACATCGGGCGCGACACGCTGGATCGCGTGTTCGCGCGCGCCATGCAGGCGGAAAAAGCGCTGGTTCGTCCGCAGTTTGTCAACGGCACGCACGCGCTGTTTACCGCGCTGGCGGGACTGGTCGAGCCGGGGGATACGATTCTCTCGATTACCGGCGCGCCGTACGATACAATGCTCGAAGCAATAGGAACCCGGGGTGACGCGCCGAACTCGCTCAAGCGCATGGGCGTTATGTTTCGCGCGGTCGAACTGACCGAAGCGGGCGAAATCGACCTTGCGCAGATTGAACGCGAGTCTGCCGATGGCGTTCGCGTGGTCTACGCGCAGCGTTCGCGCGGGTATGCCTGGCGCGAAGCGATCACCATGGCGCAGATGCGCGAGGCGTTCGCGCTCGTAAAGCGGCGCTTTCCAAACGCGGCTATCCTGGTTGACAACTGCTACGGCGAATTTGTCGAGGCGACGGAGCCGACCGCGCACGGCGCGGACCTCATCGCAGGCTCGCTGATCAAAAACCCCGGCGGCGGACTTGCGCCGACCGGCGGATATGTCGCGGGCAATGCAGCGTTGGTCGACCGGATTGCGCAGCGCATGACCGTGCCCGGCATGGGCGCGGAGGTCGGCTCCTACGCGGGCGACTACCGGCTGTTTTATCAGGGACTGTTTCTTGCGCCGCATGTAACCGCGCAGTGCGTCAAAGGCGCCGTGCTGTTTGCGCGCGTGTTTGAGCAGCTGAATCTTCCGACCATGCCGCGCTGCGATGCGTTTCGCTCGGACATCATTCAGGCGGTTCAGTTTTTGGACGCGGACTCGCTCGTTGCGTTTTGCCGGAGCATACAAAAAGCGGCCCCGGTGGACAGCTTTGTGTCTCCGGAGCCGTGGGATATGCCGGGATATGAGGATCAGGTCGTCATGGCGGCAGGCGCTTTTGTGCAGGGCGCAACCACCGAGCTCAGCGCGGACGGGCCGATTCGAGCGCCGTATACCGCCTATCTGCAGGGGGCGCTGACCTATGCGCACGCGCGGATAGCGGCCATGCTCGCCTGCGACGAGTTGTTAAAACGATAGCAGAAGCAGATTAGATCGAGCGCAGTAGCCCAATGACCTTGCCGGAGAGTTCGACCTCGTCGAACGCGACATAGATCGGATCGAACAGATCGTTTTCCGGCTGGAGCCGGACGCGATCCTTCTCGCGATAAAAACGCTTGACCGTCGCGCTCTCGCCCTGCACGCGGGCGACGACGATGTCCCCGTTGACGCAGGCGCAGTTGTGGTTGACCACGAGAATGTCCCCATCCCGAATGCCGGCGTCCCGCATGCTCTCGCCGTCTACGCGGAGCATATACACTTCCTCCGGTTCCTTGCCGCGCATGAGTACGTCCGGCAGGGGAAACGCATCCTCGATGTTTTCCGTCGCGAGGATGGGAATGCCGGCGGCGACGCGGCCAATGAGCGGCACGGAGTAACGTTTTTCCTCGGCGCGCTCCGGCAGGGCATCGGTGTTGATGAACACCGCGCGCTGTTTGGAAGGATCGCGCGTGATCAGCCCGCGCTTTTCGAGATTGCGCAGATGCGTATGCACCGTTGCCGTCGATTTTAAGCCCACGGCGGCGCAGATTTCCCGAACCGAGGGGGGATAGGCGTGTTCCTCGGTAAACGCAATCATATAGTCGAGTATCACCTGCTGGGGATCGGATAGTTTTTTCATGAAAAGACGTAACCTCCGTTCGCGAAGACCCGCTTGACTTTAAAGAGATTTTAACATATACTGCATCATATTGCAAACATATGTTCGGAAGACTGGTGAATTTTTTATGAAACGCTGTGTTTTACACGCGGAAAAGGTTTGCAACGACTGCGGCGAGTGCGACGACCGCTGCGAGCTCGATCCGCAGAAGATCTGCGACAACTGCTTCCGCTGCCTGGAGACGGACACGCGCGAGTTTGCGCAGATTCCGATTTCCGGCGTGTTTTTTGACGACGACTTCAGTCCGGAGCGGGCGGAGAGTACGTCGGTCGACTTTGAGGACGGCTATGTGCTCGATTCGGACGAGAGCTGGAAAGATGGAACTATGGTCAGCGTGCGCACACTGCCGATGACATACGGCGTGCGTGTCCGAAGAGCGCACAAAAAGCGCTAATCCTCGCGCAGTTTGATTTTTTTTGCCGCAATGCGCTTGTGTTCCTCGCTCGATGCGGCGTAGTGTTTTCTCGTGGTGTTTACATCCTTGTGGCCGAGCACGTCCGCAACGAGGTAGATGTCCTCAGTTTCGTGATAGAGCATGGTGCCATAGGTGCTTCTGAGCTTATGCGGCGTGATTTTTTTCAGCGGCGCGGCGAGTTTTGCGTATTTCTTTACGAGGTTTTCAACCGCGCGCGCGGTGATGCGCCGCATCTGAAGCGAGAGAAACAGCGCGCGCTCGTGCCCGGGCAGCGATGTCTGTTGTTCCCGCCAGGCGACATAGTCGCAAAGAGCTGTGTGCACCTCCTCGCCAAAGTTCAGGATGTCCTCACTGCCGCCTTTTCGCGTCACCACAAACGCGTCGTTTTCAAAGTCCACATCGTCCAGATCGATGCCGACCAGCTCGCTGATGCGGATGCCGGTGCCTAAAAACAGCGTCAGAATCGCGACATCACGCAGCTTCGTCGCGCTGTGATACTGCTTCTGCCGTTCGGACAGGCCTTCGCCGTTTTCCGCCAGATCCAGAAGATCCGCAACCTCGTTCGGCTCTAGTCGAATGATTGCCTTTTCGTAGAGCTTCGGGATATCGACAAGAGCGGCAACGTTTGACGGCAGATATTCCTGTTTATGCAAAAACTTAAAAAAAGAGCGCAGCGACGAGAGCTTCCTCGCCTTTGCGCGCTCCTGATTGACCCATTCGCGGTCGCCTTTTTGATAGAGCGAAACCTCGTTTAAATACAATTCAATATGATACGCCTGTATTTTTTCCAGATCGGCCGCGGTGAGGGAGGGGATGCTTTTCCCGGCGAACAGATCCTCCTGCGTTGCCGCAAACTGGAAGAACCCCCTCAGGTCGATTGCGTACGCATACCGCGTGAGCACGGACGTCTGGCTGTCGATCGCGCGGAAAAACGATCCGCAAAGCACCGGAAGTTCGCCAAGAAGCGCGCGGATTTTGAGCGTATAGTCCTTGTGCAGCGTGGCGTGGTAGGAGTTGGACATTGAAAAACCGCCTCGAATTCGTCAGATTTGGACGATTTGATTCTATCACAACTATTCGTTAAAGACAAGTTTAACGAATAGTTAGTGGCATATTTAACAAATAAGATACTTTTTATAAGAGAAACGACTCGGCGGCGATGACGGCGTCCTGCATGTTCTGCATGTTCTGTTTGATGGCGAGCCGCGCCAGCTCGTCGCAGCGGTTGTTCAGCGGATTGTCCGAATGACCCTTGACCTTGACGAACCGATAATCATGCGGCTCCAGCGCGTCTAAAAGCGCGAGCCAGAGATCCTGGTTTTCCACGGCGCGCTTAGACGACGTTTTCCAGCCGTTGGCCTTCCAGTTGTTCAGCCAGTTCTGATGAAATGCGTTACAGACGTACGCGCTGTCCGAATGCACCGAAATGTCGCACGGCGATTTCAGCGCGCGAACCGCCTCGATAACCGCCATGAGCTCCATGCGGTTATTCGTTGTCTCAGGCGCAAATCCCGAGAGTTCCTTTTTCTGATCCTTATACATCAAAATCGCGCCCCAGCCGCCCGGACCCGGATTGCCGGAGCACGCGCCGTCCGTATAGATCGTAACTTTCTTCTTCATCCCTGCTCGTTTCGAATTATATATAATATATTATTTGCTCATCCGCTCGGATTTCTCGCGGCAGGCGTCGACGGCGGCGATGACCGCGCCGCGAAGTCCCTGCTGTTCGAGTACCGCGACGGCTTCAATGGTCGTTCCGCCCGGCGAGCAGACGCGATCCTTGAGTTCCCCCGGGTGCACGCCGGTTTCGGAGACCATCATAGCCGCTCCCTTGACCGTCTGCGCCGCGAGCTTGAGCGCGACGGGACGCGGCAAACCAGCCTTTACGCCGCCGTCCGCCAGCGCCTCGATGAACAGGTATACATACGCCGGCCCGCTGCCGCTGACCGCCGTCACCGCGTCCATGAGCTTGGGTTCGAGTGTGATAACGTCGCCGACCGCGCCGAACATCGTTTCCGCAAACGCGCGCTCGTCGTTCGTCAGCGAGTCGCCGGATTCAAACACGATCATGCCTTCGCCGATCATCGCAGGCGTATTCGGCATCACGCGCAGTACGCGCGCGTCGGCGGGCAGCGCTTTTTTCAGGCGCTCCCCTCCCCACCCCGCCGCGATGGAAACCACGGCCTTGCCGGAGAACCGGTCGTGCTGTTCGGCAAATAAACGCGTACAGATGTTCGGTTTCACCGCAACGAGCAGCAGATCGCTGCCGTCGATCAGTTCTTCCAGCGAGGCGGCGAGCGTTACGCCGAAGTCTTGTTCGAGCGCGCGGCACTTTTCAGTGTCCGGATCGAAAACTGCGGTCTTTCCTCCCTCGGCATAGCCGCTGTTGAGGTATCCGCGCAGGATGGCCTCCCCCATGTTCCCCGCGCCGATGACGCCGAGACGAATCTCATTTTGACGCATAGCCATTACTCCCTTGATGTTTCGATAATTCGTTGGTGAGTTAGTTCAGCGCATCCAGCCGCTCCTGCAGCTTATTCAACATGTCTTGCGCAAGCGCGAGCTTGGCCTTTTCTTCGTCCACGACGCTCTGCGGCGCCTTTGCCAAAAAGCCGGCGTTGCCCAGCTTTGCGCTCGCGCGGGAGATATCCCCGTTCACGCGCTCAATCTCCTTTTGAATACGCGCCTTTTCCTTCTCGGGATCGATCAGCGAGGAAAGCGGGATGACCGCCTCCACACCCTCGCAGACGATGTGCACGTCGCTCTTGGGAATCTCGCCCGTCTCGGTGGAAACAGAAACGCCGTCCACGCCCGCGAGCTTGCCGAGATACGCGCCCATTGCGGCGTAAGCTTCGGCGTCCTCTTTTGCAACGACGAGCCTCGCGCCGATTCTCTGCGCCGGGGGCACCTTCATCTCCGCGCGGAGGTTGCGAATCGAGCGCACGAGCTCCATCATCTGCGTCATGCGCGCGCAGTCGTCGGCATAGGCCGCGAAGCGATCGTCCTGCTCCGGCCAGGCGGAGAGCATGATGGTCGGCTCGTCCGAGAGCTTTGTGAAGATCTCCTCCGTGATGAACGGCATAAACGGATGCAGCAGCTTCAGGCTCGTCTTGAGCACATGGATGAGCACCGCGCTCACGGCCGCCTTTTGCGCTGCGTCTTCGCCATAGAGGCGGGATTTCGCGATTTCGATGTACCAGTCGCAGTATTCCGACCAGATGAAGTCATAGATTTTCTGCGCGGCAAGGCCCAGCTCGTAGCCGTCGAGGTTTTTACTCACCTCGCCGACAATTTCGTTGAGCCGGCTGAGAATCCAGCGGTCGGCAATTTCAAGCTCGCTCTCGTCCGGCAGGTCTCCCGTGGATTCGTCCGTGCCCATGAGCACGAAGCGGGACGCGTTGTAGACCTTGTTGCAGAAGTTTCGCGCGGCTTCAACCTTTTCCCAATAGAAGCGCATGTCGTTGCCCGCGGAGTTGCCCGCAAGCAGCGAGAAGCGCAGCGAATCCGCGCCGTGTTTTTCGATGACCTCGAGCGGGTCGATGCCGTTGCCGAGGGATTTGCTCATCTTGCGGCCCTGGCTGTCGCGCATGATGCCATGGACGTAGACCGTTTCAAACGGGCGCTCGTGCATGACTTCATAGCCGAACACAATCATGCGAGCGACCCAGAAGAAGATGATGTCGTAGCCCGTGACGAGTGTGTTCGTCGGATAGAAATACTTGAGCTCATCGGTTTCTTCCGGATAGCCGAGCGTGGAAAACGGCCACATGCCGGAGCTGAACCAGGTGTCCAGCACGTCCTCGTCCTGCCGCACGGGTCCGCCGCAGCGCGGGCATTTGTCCGGCGCCGTTTCGGAGACGATCGTCTCGCCGCAGGCGTCGCAGTAATAGGCTGGGATGCGGTGTCCCCACCAGAGCTGGCGGGAGATGCACCAGTCACGGATGTTGTCCATCCAGTTAAAATAAGTCTTTTCAAAGCGCTCCGGCACAAAGCGCACCTCGCCGCTCTTCACCGCCTCGATGGCGGGCTGTGCAAGCGGCTTCATCTCCACAAACCATTGCTTGGACACGATGGGTTCGATGGTCGTGTGGCAGCGGTAGCAGGTGCCGACGTTGTGCGAATATGGCTCGACTTTGACGAGATTGCCGCTCTCTTCGAGCTCTTTGACGATGGCCTTGCGGCATTCGAAGCGATCCATGCCCGCAAACTTGCCGCCGAGCTCGTTGATGATGCCCGCGTCCGTAAACACGCGCATCATCGGCAGCCCCTGCCGCTGCGCAACGTCGAAGTCGTTCGGGTCGTGGCCCGGCGTGATCTTCACGGCGCCGGTGCCGAATTCCATTTCGCAGTATTCGTCGCCAACGATGGGGATTTCGCGCCCCACGGCGGGAATGACCACCAGCTTGCCGATCAGGCTTTGATAGCGCGGGTCCTCGGGATTCACCGCGATGCCCGTGTCGCCGAGCATGGTTTCGGGACGCGTGGTGGCAACCGTGATGGAGTAGCTCTTGTCCGGCGCGTCGTAGCGCACATGCCAGAGATGGCTGTGCTGCTCTTCATATTCCACCTCGGCATCGGACAGCGCGGTCTTGCAGTCCGGGCACCAGTTGATGATTCGATCGCCCCGATAGATCAACCCCTTGTTGTAGAGATTGACAAACACCTTGGTCACGGCCTTGCTGCAGCCTTCGTCCATGGTAAAGCGCTCCCGCACCCAGTCGCAGGAGGAGCCGAGATAGCGCAGCTGCTTGACGATGGTGGAGCCGTATTCCTCACGCCAGGCCCAGGCGCGCTTGAGAAAGCCTTCGCGGCCGATATCCTTCTTGGTGATGCCCTCTTTGGCCATCTGCTCGACGATTTTGACCTCGGTCGCGATGGACGCATGGTCGGTGCCCGGCATCCAGAGCGTTTCATAGCCGCTCATGCGCTTATAGCGAATCAGCACATCCTGCAGCGTTTCGTCGATGGCGTGACCCATGTGGAGCTTACCCGTGATGTTGGGCGGCGGGATCACGATGGTATACGGGGGCTTGCCTGTGTTTGGCCGCGCGTGAAAATACCCGCGTTCCTCCCAGGTTTTGTAGAGCGCGGACTCCACGCGCGCGTGGTCGTAGGTTTTTTCCATCTCCGGACGCATATCGGTTCCCTTCCTACCTTTTGGTGTAATCTATACGATTCAATAGAAAAAGCATCCGCCTCGCCAAAGGACGAAGCGGACGCTCGCGGTACCACCTTTGTTGAACGCGCCGGGTTTCGCCGAACCGCGTTCCTCTCATAGTCCCCTTAACGCGAGGATATTCGGGAAACGCTCGTCGCGCTTCCGGCTCCGATGCGACCTTCCGTGCCGTTCCGCCAACCGCCTCCCAGCCAACGGGCGGTCTCTCTGATAAGCGGAGGATGGCGCGTACTCCTCATCCTCAAAGCCGTTTTCGATGTTTGGATTCTTTCGTCAGTCTAGCCGAATCCGCCGTGTTTGTCAAGCGGCGCGTTACGCCGCGTCCTGTAAAACGCCGTCCGCCCAGATATCCATCTGTTCTTTGAGCAAATCGAAGTTGCCGGGACCTAGGTCGAGATACGTTTTGAGAAACTCGCTCATATCGAAGCTGTCGCCAAGATTGCTGACTTCGTCTCGATAAAGCTGCGCAAGCTGCGCATAGCCGATTGCATACTCAAAGAAATAATACGGCTGATCGACGACGAGGCGGTAGATTTCGCCGGCGTTGTTATCTCCGTCCAGTCCCATGGCGTTCATGTAGCTGGCCACGGCATCCTGACTGTAGCCGTAGTAGTTGACCAGGATGCTGATGATTGCCTGCAGCTGCGTGCTGAACATGTTGTTCTCAAACTCAAAATGTACGTAGTCCTGATCGAATTTCGTCTGATATTCGGAAAATAAAAACTCGCCGAACTGCGACCAGCCCTCGGCATAACCGCCGAAATTCGCCGCGCGCTGCATGAGCCCGAGGTTGTCCATATCGCGCTGATAGATGTACTGGTACATATGCCCCGGATATCCCTCGTGCGCAAGCGTGAACAGCGGCGTCGTGCTCTTTGTTGCGGTGTTGATATAGATGATATTACTCTGCCAGTCGTCCATGGACGGAATGACGTATGCCGCGGGCGAAAACTGACCTTGCAGCTCTTCGGGAACGTCCGTAATCGTCAGATTATGCTCCGGCAGCTCCGGCAGAATCGGCGCGATCATGGTCTGCAGATAATCCAGGTCGGACTGCGTGTTTCCGGTTGTGAGCTTGATGGTTTTGCTGCCGATATCGGGATTGGCGCTCATGATTGTAACCACCTGATACAACTGATAGCGAAGTTCGGCCTTGAGCATCTCCAGCGTTTCTTCTACACTTAAAGAATTGCAGCCTGCATCCTGCATCGCATACTCGAAATATTTCTTCTGCTGTGTGTTGAGCGCCGCGGCTTCCTCATAGGTTCGGCAGTATTTCCGCAGTGCTTCCAGCCCGTCGTAAAGCGTCTGATAGGAATCGACATATTCGTTTTGAATCAGGCTGACGTTGCGGTCCTTATAGGTCTGCGCCTGTTCCGGTGTCAGACCGTCGATCTGGTCGATGCCATCCTCAAACGTGACATAGAGAAACGACGTATCCTTCGAGCCGATGATGGTCTGGCAGTCCTCGAGGATTGCGTCCAGCGCGGGCTCCGTCATAAACATGCCGAGCTCGGCGCGCTTTTGCTCATATTCCAGAACCTGCCCCATAAAGCGCGGCATGTCCGCCAGGAGCGTCAGATAATCCTCCACGTCCTGCGTGTCCTTGAGCTCGAAGAGCGCAAACGAAAGCGGCATGCCGGAATGCAGGCCGTTGTATTCCGTCAGCGGTTCGTAATAATAATCAAAATCGGTTTCTTTCGAGTAGTCCTCGAGAAAGCGGTGCAGCACATCATAGGAGAACTGCTTGTCCTGCGGCAGCAGGTCGCGGTCGATTTCGTCAAGCCGCGTAAGATACACGCCCGCCTCCGCGGTCATGCGATCCGTGTCTTCAACGGTCATTTCTCCAAGCGTCATGTTCACCGTACTCGGGTCGATGCCGAAGTTTGTCGGATCGTCGACAAACATATGGTAGGCATAGCCGTCGGCGGTTGCATACCAGCGGAACACCTCAAGATCCAGCGCGTCGTATGCCGCGGTTACCGCATCGTCTACTACAAACGTCGGCTCCGGCGTGGCGGTGACTTCCGCCCCGAAAGTCGTTTTGGCCTTTTCCGTTTCAAAGGTAAAGATACTTGTTTCGCCGTTGTCCGGCGTTTTGCATCCGGTAAACACAACGGCAAGCATCATCAATGCAAGAAGCAGCGCGCTTAATCTGGCAAATCGTTTCATCGAGGTCTCCTTTTGATCGGTATCATTGCGATTCGGTTTCGTCGCGCTCCAGCGATTTGAGACGGCCAAGGATCGCATCCGCGTCCTCCGTCTCCCCCGCTTTTCGGAGCGCCTGATAAAAATAATACGGCAGCGGCGCGTAGAAAACAAGTTTTTCGTCGCTCCTGGGATGCGAAAACGTCAGGCGGTAGCCGTGCAGTGCCTGCCCTTCCAGTCCGAACGGACGGGTGCTTCGCCCGTAGACGTCGTCTCCCGTCACGGGATGCTGCATGCCCGCAAGATGCACGCGGATCTGGTGTGTCCTGCCGGTCTCCAACTCAATCTGCAGCAGCGTATACTGCCCGTATCGACTGGCGACACGCCAGTGCGTGACGGCGTCCCTGCCGCCGGACACCTCGGCCATGCGTTTGCGGTCGACCGGGTGGCGCGCAATCGGCGCGTCGATCGTGCCCTCGTCCTGACGGATGTTGCCGTCCGCCAGCGCGGCATAGCTTCGATGCGCGGAGTGGTCGCGAAACTGCTCGCTCAGCGCGCGGTGCGCCGCGTCATTTTTGGCGACAACGAGCAGGCCGGAGGTCATGCGGTCAATGCGGTGCACGATGCCCGGGCGCAGTTCGCCGCCGATGCCCGAAAGATCGTGGATGTGGTATAAAAGCGCGTTGACGAGCGTGCCGCTTTCGTGCCCCGGCGCGGGATGGACGACCATGCCCTGGGGCTTATCGACCACGAGCAGGTCTGCGTCCTCATAGACAATAACGAGCGGGATATCCTCCGGCGAAACGTTCGTCTCCACGGGGTCGGGATAGGAAATTTCCACGCAGTCGCCGTCCGACGTGACCGCGTTGGGCTTGACGCATGCGCCGTTGAGCAAGATCGCGCCGTCGCGGATCATGCGCTGCGCCTGGGTACGAGAAAGCTCCGTCTCCGCGGCGACAAACGCGTCCAGCCGCATGGAAACGGAGCAAAAGACGGTCTCCTGCTCAGGCATGTTCGTCGGCGGCGGGTTCGGGCTTGTCCGCCTTACCGTCGGCCTCCGTGCTTTCTTTTTTAAAGGAGATGCGCTCAAAGAGTGACTTTTCCTTCAAAAAGAGCGAGTCGATCACGAGCATGACGCAGCCGACGGAAAGCGAGCTGTCCGCGACGTTAAACACCGGAAAGCTGAACAGCGGCGTAATATCGATGAAATCCCGCACATATGCTAGGATAGAGCGGTCGATGAAATTGCCCACAGCGCCGGCAAACAGCAGCGCGAGCGTAATGCGCGAAAACACGCAAAGCTTTTTGCGGAATTTGATTATGACAACGATCAGTACGCCAGCAACGATCAGCGTCAGCGGGATGAACAGCCAGCGAAAGCCTTCCATCAAGCCCCAGGCCGCGCCGGTGTTGTGCACATTGGTAAACTGCAGCAGCCCGTCGATCAGCGGAAGAGACGTTCCGACGGGAGATAGATAGAGCTGGATCAGATATTTGGAAATCTGGTCGGCAGCGAGTATGACGACGATGATGATCAGTTCGAGCAAAATGGTAACCTCCGAACGGTTTGATACAGTATAGCACGCTTTCTATTCAGCGGCAACCGAGCCGGCAAGCGCCGAACCGGCGAACAGATCGGGATAGAGCGCGGTGTAGTTTTCATAGGCTGTCATGACTTTTTCATAATACAGCGCGGTGGATTCAAACGGGATGACGGTCAGCTCGCCGTCCTGCGAAAAACGCGGGTCGTCCAGCCAGGTCTGCACGCTGCCGTGCCCGGCGTTATAGGCGGCAACCATCTCCATGACGTTGCCGGCGAAGCGATTGCTTAAAAAATTCAGATACCAGCAGCCGTATTCGATGCTGTGCTCCGGGTCTTCCAGCATATCCAGCGAATACGCCAGCTCCGGGTCGATCTTATGCGCAATCCACTCCCCCGTGTCCGGCATGATCTGCATGAGCCCGATCGCGCCCGCGTCGCTGACGGCGGTTGGATTGTTGCTGCTTTCGCAGCGCATAATGGACTGCACGAGGTAAGGATCCAACTCATACTGATCGGCGTATTTTTCGATGAGTTCGGTATACGCGACCGGGTAATTGCGAAGCGCTTTTTCATGCTGCGCGCGTTCATAGAGCACATATCCGCCAAGCGTCGCAGCGCAGCAGAACACGACCGCGCCGAGGACGATAACGGCGATCTGCATGGCGCCGAGACGAGCGCGCCCGGTGCGCCGGTTTTGTGGCGTCGTCTGGTTCAAGTGCACTTGCCCTCCGTCTTCAGCAGTTCATAGAGCGCGTCCACCTGACGAAGCAGGTTCTCCTCCGAGCCGTCGTTTTCGAGAATATAGTCCGCGCGAAGGCGTTTTTCCTCCTCCGGCATCTGCGCGCGCATGCGCGAAAGCACGTGCTCCCGCGTCAGGCCGTCGCGTTCCATCACGCGGCGAACGCGCGTCTCCTGCTCGCTGGAAACGACGACGTTGGCGTCCATGCGCTCATCCATGCCGCTCTCAAACAGCAGCGGCACCTCGAATACCGCGACGCCGCCGGACGCGTCCAGATCCCGCCCTGCCATGGAGAAGAGCTCGCCGATCACATACGGGTGTATGATGCCGTTGAGCATAGCGAGCTTGTTTTCGTCCGCAAACACGAGCTTTGCGAGCGTCTTTCGATCGATCGTTCCGTCGGGATTCAGAATCTCTTTGCCAAATGCGGAAACGACGCGGTCATAGCAGGCCGCGCCGGGATCGAGCGCGCGCCGGGAGAGCTCGTCGGCATGGTAAACACGCGCGCCGAGCGCGGCAAATCGCCGCGCGGCGGTGCTTTTGCCGGAGCCGATGCCGCCGGTCAGGCCGATCTTGATGAAGCTTCCGCCCGTTCGCGTCATTTCGTTTCGTACCAGCTGTGGCCGACTTTGACGTCCGCGTCCAGCGGTACGGAGAGCTCGGCGACGTGCTCCATGCACTCGTGCACGAGTGTCTCCACCTCCTGCGTCTCCGCTTTCGGCACGTCGAAGATCAGCTCGTCGTGCACCTGCAATATCAGCTTGGTTTTGAGTCCGCGCGCCTTGAGCAGGCGGCTGACCTCGACCATCGCGAGCTTGATGATGTCCGCCGCGGTGCCCTGAATGGGCATATTCATGGCGACGCGCTCGCCGAACGAACGCGTGTTGTAGTTGGAGCTCTTCAGCTCGGTCATCGCGCGGCGGCGGTCGAACATGGTCACCGCGTAGCCAAGGCGTTTTGCGTCCTCCACGCTGCGCTCGAGATACGACTTGACGCCCGGATATCGCTCGAAATAAAGCTTGATGTATTCCGCCGCCTGTTTGACGGGAATGTCGAGGTTTCGCGCGAGGCCGAAGTCGCTGATGCCATAGACGATGCCGAAATTGACGGCCTTCGCCGCGTTTCTCAGATCGCCGGAGACCTCCTCAAACGGCACGCCGAACACCTCGCTCGCGGTGATGCGGTGGATGTCCTTGCCGCTGTTGAAGGCGGAGATCATGCCCTCGTCCCCGCTGATGTGCGCAAGCAAGCGCAGCTCGATCTGCGAATAGTCCGCGTCCACGAGCACATTGCCCTCCGAGGCGATGAACGCTTTTCGGATTTCGCGTCCCTGCGGCGTGCGCACGGGGATATTCTGCATGTTCGGCTCGGTGCTCGAGATGCGTCCCGTGGCGGCGACGCACTGGTTGAACTGCGTTCGCACACGGTCGTTTTCGTCGCTGACGACGTTGAGCAGACCGTCGATAAACGTGCTCTTGAGCTTCGTGATGGCGCGGTATTCGAGTACCAGCGGCACGGCGGGATGTTTGTCCGCGAGGGCTTCGAGCGTGCCCGCGTCCGTGGAAAAACCGCTCTTGTTCTTGCGCCCCGTCGGCAGGCCGAGCTTTTCAAAGAGCACCTCGCCGAGCTGTTTGGGAGAGAGGATGTTGAACGTTTCGCCGGTGGATTCGTAGATGCGGCTTGCCAGCGACTCGCTCTGCTCGTTGAACTGCGCTTGCAGCTGGCGAAGCATCTCCCGATCCACGCGAAAACCCGCCTGCTCCATGTCGAAGAGCACGCAGGAAAGCGGCAGTTCCATGTCTTCATAGAGCTTTGTCATGTTCGCTTCGGCAAGCTGGCGCGTCATGCGATCTTTCAGCGAAAAGAGCATGGCCGCGTTGGGCTTTGCGTTCGGCATAAAGCGTTCGCAGAGCATGGAAAAGCTGGTCGAGGGTCGTGTTGCGTCGAGCAGATAGTCAGCAATCATCGCGTCGAACACGCGCGCGTTCAGCAAAACACCGAACTTTGCCAGCAGATGCCGTAGCCGCTTGGTGTCAAACGCGAGCACATCGCACTCTGCACGCTCGAATACGGGCTGAAACGCACCGTAAAGTTCGGCTTCGTCGATCGGCGTGCAGAACAGATCCGCGCCCTGCACAATTTCATAATACGTTGCGCCAGAAAACGCAAACTGCACCGTTTCCCCCGCCTCAAACGCGATGCGCTTCACGGGCGCCGCCTGCTTCAGCGCGTCGAGAACGGCTTCAATCGAGTCAAGTTCGACGCGGTTTGCTGCGGCTGTTTCGGCCTCTGTTGCTGCGCTCGAAGCGGGTTCGTCTCCGCCGAGACGCGCGGCGAGCCCGCGCATCTCAAGCTCCAGGAGCTTTGCGCGCGCGCCGGAGAGCGCCTCAGGCCGGAAGCGGCAGTCCTCGATGCCGAGCGGGATGGGCGCCGTGGTGCAGATGGTGCCAAGCTCATAGCTCATGCGCGCGGACTCCGCGCCCGCGGCGACCTTTTCGCCGAGTTTGCCCTTGATCTCGTCCGCATGGGCGAGCACGTTTTCCAGCGTGCCGTATTCGGCGAGCAGCTTTGTCGCCGTCTTTTCGCCGACGCCCGCGATGCCGGGAATGTTGTCCGAGCTGTCGCCCATGAGCCCTTTTAAATCGCGCATACGATCCGGTTCCAAGCCGTACTGCTCCTTGAGCACGTCCCGGTCGAATTCAATCGTTTCGCTGATGCCTTTTTTTGTCATGAGAACATGGGTGTGCTCGCCGATGAGCTGCAGCGCGTCGCGGTCGCCCGTGACGAGCAGCGCGTCCACACCCTCTTTTTCGCAAGATTTGGCAAACGTGCCCAATATGTCGTCCGCTTCGTAGCGCGGCGTTTCGCATACGGCGATGCCCATGTCCTTAAGCAGCTCCTTGAGCACGGGAAACTGCGCGCGAAGGTCGTCCTCCGTCTCCTTGCGTCCGGCCTTGTATGCCTCGAACTGCTCGTGCCGAAACGTCGGCCCGTGCATGTCGAACGCCACGACGAGATAGTCCGGATTGCGCTCCGTGAGCTTGAGAAGCATACTGATAAAACCGTGCAGCGCGCCCGTCGGCACGCCCGCGCGGGTGGTCATGGGCGGCAGCGCGTGGTAGGCGCGGTGCATCAGGCTGTTTCCGTCGATTGCGATGAGCTGTTTCAAGCGGCTCCTCCTTCGCGTGGTTGTACGATTGATTGTGCGATATGGTCAGCGGATCACGGCGTAGACCATGGGCGTGAGCTCGTCCGGCTTTTCGCCGATGGTTACGGCTTCCTGCATGGTCTTTACAGCGTCGTCGAGATTGGTTTCGTCGTTGACGTAGAGCGTGCAGATGGCCTCGCCCTTTTCGATGGCATCGCCGACGCGCTTGTGCATGACGAGGCCGACGGCGGGATCGATCGCGTCTTCCTTCGTTGCGCGGCCAGCGCCGAGCACCTGCGCCGCGCGGCCGATGAGCTCCGCCTGCATCCCTACGACATGACCGCCCCGAAGGGCCGGAACCGGCACAAGGCGATTTACCTTGCAGAGCGAATCCATGCCGTCGAGCGTAAGCAGGCTGTCGTCTCCGCCGAGCTCGTGAATCATGGCGCGGAGTTTATTAAGGCCTGCGCCGCTCTCGATTGCGTGCTTGAGCATTCCCCGCGCTTCTTCGTCCGTCTTTGCCAGATTGGAGAGCAGAAGCATTTGCGTGCCGAGCAGCATGCAGACCTCGTAGAGCGCGTCTCCTTCCGGCACCTCGCCGGAAAGCAGCTGCACCGCCTCGCGAAACTCCAGTGCGTTGCCGACCGAAAGGCCGAGCGGCTGGTTCATGTCCGTCACCACGGCGACAACTTCGCGCTTCAACAGTTTCCCCATCTTAACCATGAGCGTTGCGAGGCGTTTTGCGTCCTCGACCGTCTTCATGAACGCGCCGCTGCCGACCTTGACGTCCAGCACGATCGCGTCCGCGCCGGCGGCGAGCTTCTTGCTCATGATGCTCGCGGCGATCAGCGGAACGCTCTGCACGGTGCCGGTCACGTCCCGAAGCGCGTACATCTTCTTGTCCGCGGGTACGAGATTGCCCGTCTGACCGATCACGCAGACGCCGGTTTTGCGAACGATTTCTTTAAAGCGTTCAATGGGCTGGGCAATGTTCACACCGGGGATGGACTCGAGCTTATCGATCGTTCCGCCGGAAAACGCGAGCCCGCGGCCGGACATCTTGGCGACCGTGCCGCCGCAGGCGGCAACCAGCGGAGCAATGACCAGCGTGGTCGTATCCCCGACCCCGCCGGACGAGTGCTTGTCCACCTTGACGCCGGGCAGGTCGCTTAAGTCGACCGTGTCGCCGGAGCGCATCATGCTCAGCGTCAGGTCCGCCGCCTCGCGCTCGTCCATGTCGTTGAGCACGATGGCCATGAGCAGCGCGGACATCTGATAGTCCGGTATTTCACCGCTGACGAAGCCGTCCACGATAAAGTGAATTTCCTCGCTCGTGAGCGCTTCGCAGTTTACTTTCTTTTCGATTACATCTACCATTCGCATAAAAACGTCCTCCGATTTCTAAATTGTGATACCGCTGATTTTAAACGTCGCTGATGACCGTTTCGTCCGGCGCGCGGAATACGGGCGGCGCGGAAACGGGCGTGTTGCGGATGATCAGAAACAGCGCGTCCGCCGCCTCGTCGAAGGAGGTCGTCTCAATCGGCACGAGCGGCGAGCCGTCGATCTTTGCGTAAAAACGTCCGTCATCGGAAAATGCGAGCACCGCCGCGTGCTTTCTCTGTGTGCGGCAGTGAAACAGCAGCGCGTCCGCCGTCGGGTCGTTTCGGTGGCCCTCTTCGTCCAGAAGCCGCGTCAAAACGATGAGCCAGTCCGACCGGCCGAGAAAGAAGTCGAAGCTGCATTCTTCCAGCACGGTCTCAATGCCGTTTCGATATTCAATCTGCGCGCTGTTGCGCTGCGCGGCGGGAATGCGCTTGCCAAGCACCGTGACGAAAAGCCCGTCCGGTACGCGCTCCGGCAGCACACCGCCGCCCGCGGCGACGATATATCGCGTGTAGCCCTTGTTCTGCGGCAGCGTGAGCGCTTGATCCAGCTCGCTTTGCGAGAGTGTTTCGGACTCCAGCACGACGCTCCGGCTCGGTAAAACGCCGTAGCGAAGCACCCGCTTTTCGCCGGAATCGTCCGTGATGGCCGCCTTTTGATAGCGGCCGTTGAGGGAGCAGACCAGCGCGTCCATGGTGCCCTGGCCGCCGTCGGCAATGAGCTGCGTGGTCAGCGCAGCCCTCGGCAGCACGCGCGCTGCGGAGCGAAGCATATGCCGCGCCGCGTCGGCGGAGGTGAATTTTCCTTCCCATGCGTCCGGCGCGATCAGGATGCGGCTGCAGCCGCCCTTTGCATCGCAGCGCTCCGGCAGTGCGCCCACGATTCGCATTTCGCCATATGCCGCGTCCCCTCCCGACACGGTTCCGTCCTCCTGTACGCTGCCGAGGTATTCCACGGCGGCGCATTTTTCAACGAGGTTGTTCTGGATGATCGGGCGGTAGATCGTCAGATAGGACAGCAGCACGGGCTTGAGCAGAAGCTGCTGATAGAGCGCCTTGCCGACCTTGAGCGGCAAATTGGAAAACAGGCAGATATACGAGGTTTCGCTTTCCGCCGCGCCGACGTCGTCCCAGGCGCCGAACAGCGTTGCGCCGACGACGTAGGTAATCGGTATTTCGGAAAACGCGATGCTCCAGCAATCCGCGGGCGTTAAACCGGCGTCGCTCGTCATCGCAAAGCGAAGTCCAAGGGAAAATTTAGAGTACTCCATGTGTTATTCGTCTTCCTCCCCGAGCAGAGCGTGATGCTCCGCTTCCGCGTGTTCCCATTCGCTATAACAGCGCTCGAGTAAATTTCGCTGCGCCGCGAGTTCTTCATAAACGGCTCTGGCGGCTTCAAAGTCGCTGGCAATCTTCGGATCGCAGGCCTTTTCTTCCAGCGCGGCGAGCGCGGCTTCCTCCGCGTGAACGCGTTCCTCCGCCCGCCTGAGCGCCGTCTTTGCTTTCAGCAGCGCGCTTTTTCGTTCCTTGGCCAGTTGATAGTCGTTCTTTGCCGCGGAAGCTTCCTTTTCCTTCGGCGCCGTGCTTTCGGACAAAAAGGCTTTATATGCATCCCAGTCGCCCTCAAACTCCCGCATACCGTCCCCATCCATGATGACGATGCGGTCTGCGATGCGGTTGGCGAGATACCGATCGTGTGTAACGATCAGCATCGTGCCGCCGTAGTCGTTCAGCGCGTCTTCGAGCGCCTCGCAGGACGGGATGTCGAGATGGTTGGTCGGCTCGTCGAGAAAGAGCACGTTGCTGCCGCCGAGCATGAGCTTGAGCAGCTGGATGCGCGCGTATTCCCCGCCGGAGAGATCGCTCATGTGCTTGAACACGTCGTCCCCGCGAAACAGAAACGAGCCGAGCAGGTTTCTCAGTTGCTTTGTGTCGTAGCGCGGAAACATGGCGTTGAGCGCCTCAAGCACCGTCCTCGGGTCGTTCGGACGGACGGAGCCCTGCTCGTAGTAGCCGACGTGTACGTTTGAGCCGAGTTTATAACTGCCCGCGTCGGGTTCGATTTTGTTGGTCAGGATCTTTAAAAGCGTGGTTTTGCCGCAGCCGTTCGCGCCGAGAAGACAGACCTTTTCATCGCGCCGGATCATGAGGTTGAGACTGCCGAACAGTTCCCGCCCGTCGAAGCGCTTTTGAAGATCCTTGCAGACGACGACCTCGTTTGCGGTCAGCGCGTCCGCCTTCAGATGAAAATGGATTGCCTGCGGTGAATCCTCCGGTCTGACGAGCGTGCTCTTGATGCGCTCGATCTGCTTTTCCTTGGAGGCGATGGTGACGTAGTTGCGCGCCTGGTTCCAGCGGCGCTGCTGAACGATGATGCCCTCGATGCGCTTGATTTCGCGCAGCGTGTTCTGATATTTTCGCATGGCGAACTCGCGCTCGTCCATCTTCTTCTCCATGGACTGGCTGTAGTTGCCGCTATAAGCAAAAAGCGAGCCATTTTCCATCTCAAAGATGCGGTTGCAGACCTTGTCCAGAAAGTAACGGTCGTGCGAAACAAGGACAAACGCGCCGCGAAACGCGGAAAGATACGTCTCCAGCCATTCGAGCGAGGCGATGTCCAGGTGGTTTGTCGGCTCGTCCAGCAGCAAAAGATCCGCGTCCGAAAGTAGAATCTTTGCCAGCGACGCCTTTCGCATCTGTCCGCCGCTCATAACCGAGATGGGACGGGAAAGCTCTTCTTCCGAAAAGCCAAGGCCGAGCAGTGTGGAGCGCGTGCGCGCGCGGTAGGTCAGCCCGCCGTTTGCCTGATAGCGATCCTGCAGATCCGCCTGCCTGCGGATGAGCGATTCGCTCGCGCCGCCGCGTTCGATTTCGTTCGCAATCTCGTGCAACTCCCGCTCCGCCGCCATCCATCGGGCGGACGCTTCGAGCACGGCTTCGTAGAGCGTCAGACCTTTTCCCCAGGAGGGCGACTGGTCGAGCAGCGCGACGCTTGCGTTTTTGGATACGGAAAGCTGGCCGCGTCCGTCGTGCGGCTCCAGCCCGGCGATCATGCGCATCAGCGTGCTCTTGCCGCAGCCATTGACGCCGACGAGACCGACGTGATCCTGCTCAAACACATCGAACGCAATGTCCGAAAATAAAGTTCGTTCTCCGAAGCTCTTCTCGAGCTCCTGCGCGTGTATCAGTGACATCGATTTTCTCCAATAATTTAACAGCTTATTTTACCATAGCGCATGGCCAAATGCAAAAGGCGTAGCGCGCGGCATTGGAAACAAAAATCGAACTGGATGCAAACGATGCGTTCAATATTTTGTTACATTCGTGTTATCAAGTTTTGAAAATGTTCAAATCATAGTTCTAACGAGTTGGTATAATATATGCATAACAGGCTCGGCATTCAAACCGGGCCGCAACGACAGAAAGGAAACAGAATTGAACGACCTTCGCCTGCCGTCCGGAAAAAAACAAAAACGGCTCTTCCCCGCCGCCGCACGCACATGGATCCTCACCATCGCGGGCGGGTGCGTGATCGCGTTCGTCGCAATTCCGCTTGCGCTCAACGGTTCCGGCGCAAACGCCGTCTCCATGGAGGCGGAGCGCGCCGTCTATGAAATTACCCCTACGCCGATTCCCTTCAGCGCGGATGTGCTCGCGCCGCAGGCGTGCGATATCGTCCAGCCGGACATCACCCCGGAGCAATCGACCGGCGTTCTCGTTTCACAGTATACAATTTTACAGGAGGACGACGACTACCCGACCGTCTCGACGCTGCAGACGCGGCTCATGGAGCTCGGCTATCTCGACTCCGACGAACCCTCCACCGTCTATAACGCCGCAACCACCGTCGCCGTATCGCTGTTTCAGCGCACGATAGACGAAACCATGGACGGCGTTGCGACCAGCGACCTGCAGGAGCATCTCTTCAGCGCGGACGCTAAACCATACGAAATCAAGCTCGGCGACAGCGGCAGCGATGTGGAGAGCATGCAGTCACGATTGACTGAACTGGGTTATTACGACGGAAAGATCAACGGCTATTTCGGCGTAGCGACCGAGGAATCGCTCAAAGCGTTCCAAGCCAAGAACAAGCTCGACGTGGACAGCGTGTTCAATGTTGACGACCGCGACCTGCTCTATTCGCCAAGCGCGCGGCCAAAGATCGACCCGACGCCGACGCCTTCGCCGAAACCCACACCCAAGCCGACAAAGAAACCGACCACCACGAGCTCGTCCTCCGCAACAGCGACGCCGAAGGTCACTTCCTCCGGCGGCACGACCAGCGCGACGGCCACCCCGACGCAAACCAGCTCCGGCAGTTCCTCCGGAGAAGTTTCCTACAGCGCGTCCTACAGCGCGGACGGACTGATCTCGGTTGCGACGGCGATGCTCGGAAAGCCCTACACCTGGTCTGAAGAGAGCCCCTCCAAGGGCTTTGACTGCTCGGGCCTCGTCTATTTCTGCCTGCGCACCTGCGGCGTAAGCACGAGCCGCTACAGCGCCTCCGGCTTCTCCGCCGTGAGCAAATGGCAGGAGATTACTTCTACGAGCGATCTTCAGCGCGGAGATCTGGTCTTCTTTAAAAACGACACGTCGAGCAATGTAAGCCATACCGGCATCTACATCGGCGGCGGGAAATTCATCCATGCGTCCTCAAGCGCCGGTCAGGTAATCACCAGCTCAATTTCAACCGCCTACTGGACGCGAAACTTTGTCAACGGCAGGCGCGTGTTCTGATGGCCGGCTGTATGATTTGTCCCCGTGCCTGCGGCGCGGACCGATCCAGCGCGCCGGGATTTTGCGGCGCGGAGGCTCTGCCCCGCGTTGCAAAGATCATGCTGCATTTCTGGGAGGAGCCGTTCATCAGCGGAACACGCGGCTCCGGCGCCGTGTTTTTCTCCGGCTGCAACCTCGGCTGCGTCTACTGCCAGAATCGCGAGATTCGCTACGGCGGCGTGGGCGAACTATATGATATCGACGCGCTTTCGGGCGCGTTTCTTTCGTTACAGGAAAGCGGCGCGCACAACGTCAATCTCGTCACCGCCGCGCCGCATGTGAAAATCGTCGCCGAAAGCCTCAAGCAGGCAAAATCAAACGGACTAACGATCCCCGTCGTGTATAATTCCAGCGGGTACGAGCTTGTCGAGACGCTTCGTATGCTCGACGGCCTGGTGGATATCTATCTGCCGGATTGGAAATATGTCTCCCCCGTGCTTTCGGAAAAGTTTTCCGGCGCGCCGGACTATGCGCTCGTCGCGGGCGCGGCGATTTCGGAAATGTTTCGTCAGACAGGTCAGCTTACGCTGGATGAAAAAGGCATCGCCACCCGCGGGATGGTGATTCGGCACATGATATTGCCCGGCTGTGTGGACGACTCGCGGCGCGTGCTGGACAAAATTGTTACACGCTTTCCTTTATCCATCAGCATTTCTCTCATGAGCCAATATACGCCGCAACCGGATGTAACGCAGTTACAGCTCGGCCGCAACATCACCGCCCGGGAATATGACCGCGTGATTTCGTATGCGCTCTCGCTGGGACTATACAACATCTTGATCCAGCGGATGGACTCGGCACAAGCGGTGTTCACGCCACAGTTCACAGAACGGATATAAAAATGACACAATCGGCGCATAGAATTGCTTGCAATTGCATAATTTGGATGTTATACTGGACGCAAGAAAAGTAAATAAAGTTTCCGTCCGTTGTGTTCGTTTTTTCATTACCGATTTCCTCCTTAAACCGCGTAACCGAACTACTACGTACTTCATAACTACTTTCTGGTGGATAGGGCACCATCGGAAAGGCTTAACGGACGGAAAGTACAAAGGAGCCAAGAAATTGGCTCCTTGTCTATTTATATACGACTCTTGAAACGGTATTCTCATTTCGGTTTTACTTTTCCGGCCAAGAAATTGGCTCCTTGTCTATTGTTATCCAACAATGGAGACGGCATTTGCATTTTAGTATTATTTTAGATATTGGCTCCTTGGCTATTGTTTGATAATTATAAAAAACAGCCGCGTCAGCGGCTGTTTTGCTATTGAATATACATCACCATGACAAGGCATGGATTATGCGGATCCCAGAGATCGGGAAACACCTCTAATTTTTGAAACCCGAGCGATTCGTAAAACATTCGTGTCTCGTCGTATTCTTTATAATGTCCTTCATCGACTGTCTTCACCTGCAAAAACTGAAACCCGCGCACCTTCGCGTCCTCGCGCATCGCAAGAAACAGCGCCCGACCAATCCCCTTGCGGTGATGCGTTTTTTTCACGCCCGTCACAAACAGCTCCGCCGCAACCGGGCCGGTCTGTTTGCGCGCGATAAAGCCGACCGCTTCCCCGTCGATTTCATACGCCCAGAACGGAAGCGAAGCGCACGCGGTGATATACTCCTGCGTATACTCGGGTACGCCGAACCATTCCGGCAGATCAAGCAGGATCTCCCTCGCGATTGTGGATTTTTCTTCCGCCGCCGAAACCTCGTAAACCGCGCCGCTCATCTCTGCAGATGCAGCATAGCGGCGCCGACGATACCCGCGTCGTTTTTCATCTCCGCGGTTACGATCTTTGCGTGATGTTTGAAGAACGCGTATTTTGCCGCGTATTCACGAATCGGACTGAGCAGAAACTCTCCGTCATTGCTGACGCCGCCGCCAAATGCGATGATCTCCGGATCGAACAGCGCAATCGCCGTGCAGACCGTCGCGCCGAGATAGTCTGTAAACTGGTTGTAGACCGTGGAGGCGACCTTGTCCCCTTCCCGCGCGCAGTCCATGACGAGCTTTGCGTTGATCTTTGAAAGCTCGCCTTTTGTGCGCTGATACATCGCGCTTTCGTGATGCGTGCTCGCGGCCTTTCGTCCCTCGCGCACGAGCGCCGCGGCGGAGCAGTAAGACTCGATGCAGCCGCGCTGGCCGCAGGTGCAGGGTTCGCCGCCGAAGACGAGAACGGCATGTCCGAATTCAAAGCCGTTTTTCTTGCCGCCGATGAAGAGCTTTCCGTTCATGATCAGGCCGCCGCCGATGCCTGTGCCAATCGTAATGAGAAGGCCGGACGAGCTGCCGCGAAACGCGCCGCAGTAATATTCCGCAAGTGCGGCTGCGTTCGCGTCGTTTTCCACATAGACCGTTACGCCGGGGAAATATTCGCCGACGCGCTGGCAGAGCGGGAAATCGTGATAGTCTAGATTGTAGGCGTTGATGACCACGCCGCTGTCGTAGTCGATGCTGCCGGGTACGGCGAGGCCGATGCAGGAGGCGTCCTCCAAACGAAGATTGTTTTCCGAGATCAACCCGTCGATCAGCGTTTTGATCGTCTGTATGGAGTCGAGCGGGTCTCCAGTATGCGGAAACGGGCTGGATTTTTTGCTGATCAGCTTCAAATCCTCGCTCACCACACCCGCGGCGATTTTACTGCCGCCAATGTCTATGCCGATGCTATACATCTCTTTCCTCCTGCTGTCGCGACGTTTGCTTGTTTAAAAACTGAAATTGATTTGCTTGGTTACAACACGTAATGATCGATGAACCACGCGACGCCGTCGTCCGCGCAGGCGGGAATGATCATGTCCGCAACGGCTTTGACATCTTCAGCCCCGTCCGCGACGCAGACGCCCGTTCCGGCCCATTCGATCATCTCCTGATCGAGATAGTTGTCTCCCGCGGCGGCAACGTTTTCGCGCGAGATGCCGAGCATGCCGGCGAGCTCTTCCAGCGCGGAGGCTTTCGTTACGCCGAGGCAGTTGATCTCGATAAACCCGGGGCTGGAGCGCGAAACCTGCGCGATGCCCTTGAACCGCTCACGATAAACGGAGAGGTATTTATCCTGCTCAGAAGCATCGCAGATTGCGAGAATCTTCGGCACTCTGCGATACGTTTTTTTTCTCACATCCGGGTCGATCTCATACGGCAGATGAAAATGCGACACATACCGCTCGGCAAAAGGACTCATCTCTTCAAAGATGACCACTTCGTCGACGTAGATCTGCGCGTGGACGCCGATGGACTTGGAGTAGTCGAGCACCTCGCGGATCACCTCGGGCGCGACTTCATGCATGCGGATGATATTCTCCGTGTCGATGTCCGCAATCATCGCGCCGCCGTACTGAATCGACGGGCCGTGCAGGTCGAGCACGCGCCAGATCGGACGCGTGGCGATGCGGCCCCGCCCGGTTGCGAGCGTCACGACGACGCCCGCCGCCTCCGCCCGCTTAATTGCCTGCTTATTGCGTTCGCTGACGTCGTCCGGCTGTTTGGTCAGCGTGTTGTCGATGTCCAGCGCGATGAGTTGAATGGCCATTGAATCCCCCCGTGGTTGGTTTTACCGCCAGAAGTGCGGCGCGGTTTTATCGAATCTGTCCGTCTCCGCGGATGACATATTTTACCGTAGTCAGTTCGTCGAGCCCCATTGGTCCGCGCGCGTGCAGCTTTTGCGTGCTGATGCCGATCTCCGCGCCGAAGCCGAATTCCTCGCCGTCCGTAAAGCGCGTCGAGGCGTTGACGTAGACCGCGGCGGAGTTTACCTCGTTGAGGAAGCGTTCCGCCGTATCATAGCGGCTGGTGACGATTGAATCGCTGTGGTGCGTGCCGTAGGTTTCGATATGCGAAACCGCCTCGTCAAACGAGTCGACTACCTTGACGGAGAGGATCAGGTCGGTGTATTCCGTGGACCAGTCCTCCTCGGTTGCGTCTATGGAACCCGACATGAGCGCCTTTGCGCGCGCGTCGCAGCGAAGCTCCACGCCCCGCGCGGTCAGCCGCTGCGCAATCAGCGGCAGCGCTTTGTCCGCAATCGCCGCGTGCACAAGAAGCGTCTCCGCCGCGTTGCAGACGGAAGGCCGCGAGCACTTCGCGTTTTCAATGATATCCGCGCCCATGGTTGTGTCCGCGCTTTCGTCGATATAGATATGGCAAACGCCGACGCCGGTTTCGATAACGGGCACAGTCGCCTGCTGAACGATGCTTTGAATCAGCCCCGCTCCCCCGCGCGGAATGAGCACGTCGATGAGGCCGTTGAGCTTCATCATCTCGTTCGCTGCGGCGCGGTCCGTGTCCCGAAGCAGCTGGATTGCGCCCGCCGGAATGCCGTGCTGTTCGGCTGCGGCGGTGAGCGCGTCGCACACGGCGGCATTGCTCAAAATCGCCTCCGACCCGCCGCGCAGCACGCAGGCGTTGCCGGATTTGATGCAAAGCGCGATCGCGTCCGCCGTAACGTTCGGGCGCGCTTCATAGATGATGCCGATGACGCCGAGCGGCACGCGTCGCTTTTCAATGCGCAGGCCGTTGGGACGCACGATAACAAAGTCGCTCTTGCCGATGGGATCGGGCAGTAGCGCGACCTTTCTAAGACCGTTTGCCATGCCTTCTATGCGCTTCTGATCGAGCGTCAGGCGGTCGACAAACGACGCCTTTACCCCGCGCTCCTTCGCCGCGCGGACATCCTCGGCGTTTGCACGCAGGACTTCGGGCGCGGCGGCGATCAAAGCGTCCGCCATGGCGGTCAGCGCGTCGTTTCGCGTTTTTGCGGATGTGATGGCGAGTTTGCCGGAGGCGGCTTTTGCCTGCTGTGCGAGGTTACGTACACTCATATGCGGTTCCCTCCAAACTTTCAAAATATTATATCGTATATAGTATCGAATCACAAGTTGAAAACGACATACGGGAAGCGCCGAATGAACCTTAAAATAGATTTTACTTGACGATTGATGGACAAAATGATACTGATGATAGGAGTTTAAAAGACGAATCGAACGGAGGCAGCGGCATGAAAGCCTATCTCCTCTCCGACGGAGAGTTTGCTGGCAAGCGACATGCGGAGCTGGAAGAGCTGATTACCGGCTTTCTGGCAGGACGCGGATTTGATGTAAAGAAAAAGATAATTGAGCGGAACGAACTGACGTTCTGCCGCGGCTGCTTCGACTGCTGGGTCAAGACGCCGGGCGAATGCATCATCAAGGACGGCATTGCCGAGATCAACCGTTGCTGCATGCAAAGCGACGCGGTCGTCTATCTCTGCCCCGTCGTGTTCGGCCAGTTTTCCGCCAATATCAAGAGCGCAATCGACCGCTGGCTGCCGAACATGCTGCCGTTTTTCATGACGCGCGCGGACGGATCGACGATGCATCCGCCGCGCTATCAAGACTATCCCTTTCAGGTGTTCATCGGCTACGGCGTCGGCCTGACGCAGGAGGAAAAGCAGCTGTTTACGGATATATCGCTGCTGCACAGGAGCAATGTCCAGGCGATCTGCGACGACGGAAACGACGAAGCGCTCTGCGCCGCATTGATGGAAATGAAGTTCCAACGGATAGGAGGCGCGCTGTAATGGACGGAACAAAACAAATTGTCATCCTAAGCGCCAGCCCGAAGGTCAAGCAGGAAAACGCGGTCTCCGAGCTGCTGACCAAACGCGGCGCTATGCTGCTTACGGGCGAGCAAATAGAAACGCGCGAAATCAACGTTCGACGCACGCTCCTGCACAAAGAAACGCAGGAAGCATTCCACTTTGTTTCAAATGCGGATGCGGTCGTGCTCGTTTTTCCGCTATACTTCTTCTGCATGCCGGCCGTGCTGACGCGTTTTTTACAGGATTTCGCGACGGCGTATCCCAAGAGCGCGCATCCGTCGAGGGTATATGCGATTGTCAACTGCGGCTTTCCCGAGCCGGAGATCAACCGCGAGGCGATGCGCGTTGTCGAGCGCTTTGCCGTTCAGACGGAGCGCATATTCTGCGGCGGCGTGATGATCGGCTGCGGCCCCATGGTGCTCGGCGCGCAGGGCGCGCCGTTTATGCGGCCCGTAATGGATGCGGTTGACCTGCTTTTTTCGCGCGTCAAAAGAGACGCGCTGTCGGAAACGCCTGAACCAACGCAGATCAACTCCGTTTTTGTCAAATTTCCGAAAAAGCTGTATTTCATCGCGGGAAACGCGGGCTGGCACAGCATGGCGAGAAAAAACCGCCTTGTCAAAGCCGATTTGCGCCGCAAGCCATACGAAGAATGACTATAAAATTTGACCGAACGAAAAACGAACCGCCGGACAACCGGCGGTTCGTTTGTTTTGGGGTGAATGGCGAATCGATTATTGATCAAGCTGCTTTTTTTTACCGTAGAATATACCGACAATCATGATGACCGCGAACACGACGAGATACCAGACCACCGCCATTTTATGCGAAACAATCGCCGCATATACCATAAACAGGCAGCCGAGTACGCCGAGCACCGGCATCAGAAAACGCTTGCCGAAGCCGAGATCCTTTTCCTTGACGGAAAACGCGATGAACATCGGAATATACATGGCGTAGACCGTGATGATCGGCAGTTCGGAGGAGTCGAACGACACCACGCCAAACCAGAAGGGCTTGACGAGATTTGCGCCATAGAAGTAGGTAAGCCATGCCGCGCAGAGCAGAAGGCCGAGCACGGCGGAGTTCGTCGCCATGTTGGTCTTCGGGCTGACTTCGCGATACACGTCCGGCGCCGGGCCGACTTTGCGCGCCGCGAGCGAATAAAACCCGCGCGTGCAGCCCATCATAAGGCCGTTGAGCGTGCCAAGGCAGGAGATGATGACAAACACAAACAGCAGCGTGCCCGCCGCGCTGGAAAACAGCGTTGAAAACGCGAGTCTCGCGCCTTCCTCTCCGTTTGCCATGAGCGTCGCGTTCGGCACCACGCCCGCAAGGCCGACATAGTAGAGAATGTAGACAACGATGACGATTGCCGCGCCGACGACGAGCGCGATCGGAAGGTTTTTCTTCGCGTCACGCAGTTCGGCGTTGATGCTGGTTGCAATGACCCAGCCTTCATACGCAAACGCGGTGGCGCAGACGGCGGTGAGCAGCGCGCTGCTCTTGGAGGTGACTTCGCCGACGGCATGGGTGAAGTTCTGCACCGTCATGCCGTTGTGCAGCCCGACGATCACGCCGATAACGCCCATCAAAATCAGCGGGATCAGTTTGATGACGGTCGTCGTCACCTGGAACTTGCCGGCGATCTTTGGCGAGAGCGCGTTGATGGCGTAGCTTGCAATCAGGAAAAACGCCGAGAGCACCATGCACTCGGGGCCGACGATCGACCAGCCGAACAGCACGGCGGTGTAGCGCGCGGAAACCCACGCAAGCACGCTGGTCAGCGTCGGATAATAGATGGTTGCGAAAAACCAGCCCATCATATAGCCGTATTTTTTACCGACCGTGACTTCGGAATAGTCCACGACGCCGTTGACGTACTCATACTTCGTTGCCATGACGGCGAAGACATACGAGCAGATCATCATGATGACGCCGCCGATGACCCAGGCAAGAATGCCCAGCGGCAGGTTGCCTTTTGTGACGCCAAGAATCTTTTCGGCCTTAAAGAAAACACCGCTGCCGATGACGATTCCAACGACCATCGATATAGCGGTGAACAGGCCATACTTCTTATGCAGTTGCGTATCCATTTCCCAAACCCCTTAGAATTTTTTATTTCGATGTGTCACTCAACCCCAAACATTTATACTGCAAGAATTTCACGTTGTCAACATTGGATTCTGCCGCCATCGGAATTTTGCGGCAAATGGATGAAAAGTATAATTTTGTTCATTCGGATTGACGCGGATTTTCCCGCGGGCTATGATGGAAAAAAGTGGATCACCACCTATATAAAAAGATTGAATTGAAAGGACACCGTATGATCGATTATCGGGATCGTGTCTTCTCGCTCGAAACGGATCACACCGGCTACATCTTCCGTATTACGGAACATGGGCATCTGGAACACGTGCATTATGGCGCGCGCGTACCAGCCGGGGAGATCGAGCCGCTGTTGACCAAGCGCGTCATCGCGCAGGGCAGCTCCGTGCTGTACGACACGGCGCCGGACAGCGCGTACTCGCTGGACAACATTCTGCTCGAATGGTCGGGCGTCGGCTGCGGGGACTATCGCCAGACGCCGATTGAGGTCCGCCTTGGCGACGGCACCTATCGCACCGACTTTGTCTACGCTTCTCATGAAGTTTTACCCGGCTGCGTGTCGATGGAGACGCTGCCTTCGGCTTACGACGATGAAAAAAACGCCGAAACGCTTTGCGTTACGATGCTTGATCTGGCGGCAAAGCTGAAACTGCTGCTCTACTACACCGTCTTTTCGAATACGGACGTGATCTCGCGCCGCGCGGTGCTCGTCAACGACGGCGATCGGCCGGTCTCCATCCGCCGGATCATGAGCATGCAGATGGACATAGAAAACGAGGGCTTCTCCCTCGTCACCTTTGACGGCGCATGGATCAAGGAGACGCACCGGCACGACAGAAAACTACAGTACGGCCAGTTTGTCAATTCGTCCGTCACCGGCGCGTCCAGCAACCGCCATAACCCCGGTTTTTTGCTGTATGCCGACGGCGCGACGGAATCGCACGGGCGCGTTTACGGCTTCAACCTTGTCTACAGCGGCAACCACTTCGGCCTTGCGGAGCTAAGCCCCTTCGACCTCGTGCGTGTGCAGCTCGGTATCAACCCGTACTGCTTCGACTGGACGCTGGAAGCCGGAAAAGCATTTGAAACACCTGAGGCGGTCATGACGTTTTCGTCAAGTGGATTCAACGGCATGAGCGCGCACTTTCACGACTTTATCAACGCGCATATCGTGCGCGGGGACTGGAAAGGCAAAGAGCGTCCGGTGCTCATCAACAACTGGGAAGCCTGTTTTTTTCGATTCACCCGGAGTAAGCTTCTCCGCCTTGCGCGGCAGGCAAGGCGGCTCGGCGTAGAGCTGTTTGTGCTCGACGACGGCTGGTTCGGCAAACGAAACGACGACCATGCCGGACTCGGCGACTACGCCGTCAACACAAAGAAGCTGCCCCGGGGAATGCGCTCCTTTGCCGACGAAATCCGCGCGCTTGGCATGCGCTTCGGACTCTGGTTTGAGCCGGAGATGGTGAATCCGGACAGCGACCTGTTTCGCGCGCATCCCGAATACGCGGTGACGACGCCCGGCCGCGAGCCGCTGCTCGGGCGGAATCAGCTTGTGCTCGATCTATGCAACCCCGCCGTGCGGGACTACATCGTTGAAAACGTCTCGCACGTTCTGGACGACGCGAAGATCGACTATGTCAAATGGGACATGAACCGTCATATCAGCGACGCGGTTTCCCCCGTTCTTAAAAATCAGGGTGAGTTTTATCATCGCTATATCATGGGGCTTTACGATATATTGGAGCGCATCTTCCGTCCGCGTCCGCAGATTCTGCTGGAGTCCTGTTCCAGCGGCGGGAACCGCTTCGACCTCGGTATGCTCTGCTATTCGCCGCAGGTTTGGTCAAGCGACGACACGGACGCTCTGGAGCGGCTGAAGATTCAGGCGGGGCTGAGTTACCTCTACCCCCTCTCCGCCATGGGCGCGCATGTTTCCGCCTCGCCGAACCAGCAAACGCTGCGCATGACGCAGATTTCAACGCGCTTCAACGTCGCGAGCTTCGGCTGCCTCGGCTATGAGCTGGATCTTAAGCACATCACGCGGCTGGAGCGAAAGGAAGTGCGCGAGCAGATATCCTACTATAAAGCGCACCGGAACACGCTGCAGTTCGGGCGGTTTTATCGCAACGCCGCGCTCAAGGAGAACAAAGTCTACTGGCAGGCCGTTTCCAAAGACCGGTCGCAGTCCGTCGCGGGCGCGTATCAAACCCTCGGCGAGGCGGCGGAGGGAAACGACATCCTCCCGCTGACGGGGCTGGACGAAACCGCGCGTTACCGGATACAGACCAAAGCGCAGCGCGTTCTGATTCGTCGCTTCGGCGGGCTGGTCAATCACCTGCTGCCGTTTTCCATCGATCCCAACGGGCTGCTGTTTCGCGCGATCGATCGCGTCTATGCGATGCACGACTGCGTGGAGACCTATACCGCAAGTGGAAAAACGCTGATGCAGGGCGTACACCTGAACAACCAGTTCATCGGAACGGGCTACAACAGCAGCGTTCGCGTGTTTGGCGACGCTGGATCGAACCTCTATGCAATCGAACGCCTGCCGGAGGAATGAATTGTCAGTTGACGATTTGTTGAAGTTCCTGCTAGAATAAGGCAATACCGTTTGCTTGGAGGGGCTTGTATGTCTGAACAAAAAATCCTGTTGAGCGCGGACACGCCTTGTGACATCGGAGCCGAATTAAAAGACCGCTATCGGGTCTCGTTGTTTCCGCTGCACATCATTCTGGACGGGAAGCAATATACGGACGGACTGGACATCACGTCCGCGGAGCTTTACGAGGCCTGGTGGAAACACAAACTGCTGCCAAGCACGGCGGCGATCAATCCCGAAGAATACGAAAGCTACTTTCTGCCGTTTCTCGAACAAGGATATGATATCATCCATATCTCGCTCGGCTCCGGCCTTTCGAGTTCCTGCCCGAACGCGCAAATCGCGGCACAGACGCTCCGCGATAAAGGGAACGTATATGTGATAGACTCCTGCTCGCTCTCCACGGGGTTCGGGCTTCTTGTCTGCGAGGCGGGCGAACGCATCAAGGCGGGGCTATCCGCAAAGCAGATTGTCGACGAGGTGTCCGCGCTGTCGGGCGACACGCGCGCAAGCTTCATTCTCGACACGCTGGAATTTATGCGCGCGGGCGGACGCTGCTCGAGCATTACGCAGATCGGCGCGGCGCTGATGAACCTAAAGCCAACCATACTCGTTCGAAACGACCGGCAGGGCAGCATGGTCGTCGGGAAAAAGTATATGGGAAAGCTCGCGCCCTCTTTGATGAAATATGTGGACGACCAGCTCAAGGATCGAACTGATCTGGTGCTGGATCGCGTGTTTGTAACGCATTCCGGTATGGACGATCCCGCGATCATCGACCGGGTCGTCGAGCGCATCCGGGAGCTTCAGCCGTTTCGGGAGATTTTCGTAACGCAGGCAAGCTGCACCATCAGCAGCCATTGCGGCCCGAATACGCTCGGCGTACTGTTTCTGACGAAACCCGGCTCCGAAAACTGAAACCGAACGACACAAAAGACGGCGTACGATCGCCGTCTTTTTCGTTTGCATGCCGTTAAAAAGACTTTTTTTAAATATCTGTCTGCGGAAGAACTTCAAGATATACCTTCACGATATTCGGATCAAACTGCGTGCCGGAGTTATTGCGGATCTCCTCAAGTGCGACTTCACGCGGGAGGGCCTTTCGATACACGCGGTCTTTCGTCATCGCGTCATACGCGTCCGCGACGGCGAGGATGCGCGAAAGCAGCGGGATCCTATCCCCTGCGATTCTGTTGGGATATCCTTCTCCATCCCAGCGCTCATGATGCGTGAGAATCAGCTCCGCGATCGGCGCGAAATCCGGCGAAGCCATCGCGATGCGGTAGCCGATCTCCGGGTGCGTACGCATAATCGCCAGTTCGTCGTCGTTGAGCGAAGAAGGTTTGTTCAGAATATGGTCGCTGATGCCGATTTTTCCGATGTCGTGAAGCATAGCGAAGAGATGCAGCTTGTCGATGTCGTTGTGCGACAGCTTGAGGCGCTCGCCGACGATGGCGCAGAGTTGGCCGATTCGTTCGGCGTGCTCTTCCGTTTCAAAGCTGCGTTCGAACAGCGTCGCCATAATCGATGTCAGAACCGCGTTGTGGTGGCTCTTCTGATCGAAGAGCTTGTGGCGGGACATGTTCGCCTCGGCGTCTTTTTCAATCTGCGCAAGGTCGTCCGCTTCCCCTTCCTTCGTACCGCAGCCGAGAGAAAGCGTAATGACCAGTGTGCGATCCTTCAGCGCGGCATTGTGCTTGTCAAAGGCGTCTTTAAACGTCTGCATGCGCTCAGCGCAGCGCTGCGCCCCTGTATTTGGCATCAAAATCGCGAACTCATCGCCGCCGATGCGTGCCAGTATCTCATTCTTCCGGATGTTGGCTTTCAGCACCGAACCGGTCGTCTGAATCATGCGGTCGCCCGCGTCGTATCCGAACGCGTCGTTGATGAGTTTCAATCCGTTGATGTCTACAAAGCAAACGGAAAGCGGAAGATGTGATGGATCGTTGATCGATTTTTTAGCGTTGTCATAATACTGTCTGTTATGAAGGCCGGTGAGCTGGTCGTGATTGCTCAGATATTGAATCTGCAAAAACTGAAGTTTGGACTGCGTGATGTCGATGATGATGCCTTCCAGCGCGATGATGGTTCCGGAATCGCCATATACGCCCTGATTGATGTCGAGAACCCACTTTCGTTCGTCCGACGCGGTCAATATTTCATATTCATAGCGATTGCTGATGTGCTTGGAAAGGGCGACGACGCTCTCCTGCCAAATCTGGTCACGGTATTCAGGGCAGATGATGTCGTTAAATGAGATACATGCGTTGTTGATCAGCTCCTGCGGCAGATATCCCGTCAGTTCAAAGCATCCGCTTGAGACAAACTGCATTGTCCAATCCCGATCGTATGCGCAGCGATATGCCATGCCAGGCAAATTGGACAGCAGAACGCTCTTGCTTCGCTCGCTTTCGCCAAGCGCTTCCATCGTGCGTTTAAGATCTGTGATGTCGATGCCGGCGGAGAGCAATCCTGTCAAATTGCCCTTTGCATCTCGCAGGACGGAGTTGCGCCATTCAAAGTGCCGAATCTCACCTGTGGCCGTAATAATGCCGTTTTCATGGACGTCGTCGATTCGGACGGAGCCTTCGTAAATCAGCGACATGAGCGCGGTTAAGTCGCCACGATCCAATTCCGGGACAAAGTTTTCAATCCAGATTTTGCCGAGAATTTCGGTTTTGCCGCGCCCCAGCTTTTCACAGCCGGACTGGTTGATCAGCGTCACGCGTCCTTCCAGATCCAGCGCGACAATGATGACCGGCGCAATGTCGAGATAGGTCTGCGCGCGGTCGCGTTCCTGCGTAACCGCCGCCTCCGTTTGCCTGCGCTGCGTGATGTCGCGCGTAATACCGCCAACGCCGCGCTTACTGCCAGACATATCGACCGGGAAAATGATCGTTTCAAAGATATGGCCGTCACTGGTGTCTTCTACATAAAGCGGGCTTCCACTGGTCAATACGCTCCTATCCCTCGCTTCCCAAACCCGTGCGTCGGAACCGGAAATCACTTCGCCGACTGTTCTGCCAAGCAGCTGGGTTTCGGAAAGCCCATAATATCGCTGCATATTCGTGTTGACCCCGATGTAGCGCAGCGAACTGTCCTTGAGGTATACAAGGTCGTAACTGGAGTTGATCAGCGCTTTATAGATGGCCTCGTTTTCGCGCGCGGCGGTCTCCGCCTCTTTGCGTTCCGTCACGTCCTGCAGCGTGCCTACGACATAGGGATATGGATTGCTTTCCTGTGGGCGAAACTTTAATTTAACAAAAATCGTTCGTTTTTTTTCTTTATCGTTGAACACGCTGCAATAAAACGATATATCATTGCTGCCCAGCATGGCCTCTTGCGCGAGTAATTCGATACGAATACGATCTTCGGCGGCGATACGGTTAAACAATATGTTTTTGTCGAACGGGAAACGATTATCGCGCAATCCCAAAACGCGCATCGCTTCATCGGAGCACTCAAACAGCTTTGTCTGCGGATCGTATGAAAACCCGCCGACATGCGCCATCTGCTGCGCTTCATTCAGCGCGGCTTCGCTTTTTTTTCGTTGATTGCTCTCCTGATAGATTTTTCGAAAACCATTGTATATGAGGATAAAGATCAGAATTGTGGTTGCCGTGACAAACGCAAGCCCTTTGATGATGCTGATTCTAAAGACAGCGGGACTTTCCGGAACGGCGGATGCAAGTGTCCACTCTGAAGCGAAAATCCATGCATAGCTAATCAAAGCGTAGATTGCCGTTATCAGCAGCGATCTGCCAAGTGCGCTTCGGTTGAGCGTATGTCGTTTGGGGAAAATGTCTTTCATAGGTACGTCCATCCGTGGTTCACCGCCGCGGTTTACAATCATTCGTGCCAGATTTACATATCACATACATTTATATCATACTGTCAAATTCAGTATATAGCAAGCGCATAATGCATGAGCAATAAAGCAAATATATTGATAGATAACTAATCGATCCGATCGGAAACAAACGCGAATCTGCTGAAACTGACACCGTCTCTTTCAACGGTTTCGTTCCACATGGACGCCGGACGCACCCAAACGCCATGCTCCCCGTAGAGCTGGCGGTAAACGACCATCTCCTCAAGCGTTTCCGAGTGCTTTGCTAAAAAAAGCACCTCGTATTCTTTTCCCTTGAAATGCCGGTATCTGCCCGGCCGAATTTCCTCCATATCGCTCCCCTCCCGTTTCCCGTGCGTCATGCGCCGAACACCTTCTGTACCAGCAGCAGATAGAGAATTGTACCGCTGCCGATGCTCAAAAGCACGTTGTTTCGCCAGAGATGAACGCCCACGACGACAGCGATTGAGATCAGTTCCGGCAGCCCGTGCGGCGCAGCCGCAATTGCGACGTCCTTGAGGCAATATACGACCAGCAGACCCATCATCACGGGCGGAAGTACGTTTCCCAGATAAGCGACCACCTCGGGCGGCTTCTTTCCCTCCGGGAACAGCACAAAAGGCGTAAACCGCGTCGCCATCGCGCCGAGCGCGACCGCGAGCACGGTCAGGATATATTCCGTCGTCGTCAGCGGCATAGCTTCGTCCTCCCCGCGATCAGGATGACTAAGATTGCGGCAAGCGCGGGCAGTACCATGTTCGCCGAGCCGAATATCAGCCGCGCGGCAAGCGCCGTAGCAATACCGATGAGGCCAAAGATCAAGTTCCCGCGCTTTTTCATCTGCTCGATAAAGAGCACCACAAACAGCGCCGTCAGCGCAAAGTCCAACCCCTGCGTGCTGAACGGGATGAAGTTCCCCAGCATGCCGCCGAGAAACGTGCCAACGATCCAGTAGCAATAGTGCAACAGCGATATCGCAAGATAAAACCCCTTTGGCTCTACGCCCGCAGGCGGCGTTGCGCAGGACACGATGGAAAACGTTTCGTCGCAGAGCGTGTAGACCAGAAACGCCTTGACCTTGCCGAATCCTTTGTATTTTTCCAGCATGGAAAGCCCGTAAAACAGATGCCGCGCATTGACGAGAAAGCTCAAAAGCAGCGCCTCCAGCGGTTTAAACGCCGTTGAGAGCAGCGTGATGGCGACAAACTGCATGCTGCCGCAGAACGCGACCGCGCTCATGAGCACGGACCACTGCGGGCCGTAGCCGTTTTTCAGCATCAGCATGCCGTAGGCGATGCCGAGCACGAGAAACCCCGCGAGCACGGGAATTGTGTGCGGGAATGCCGCGGATAGCGTATGCAAAAAGCGTTCTTTCCGGGTTGTTTCCATGTTGCAGATGATCCTCATTCAAAGTGTGAAAACGATTGACAGAACCGTTTCAAAAAACAGGCGCAAGGTTGCCGCCGGTCGTTTTTTTTATGTAATCTGTCCGTCGTAAAAATAGACCGACTCGAAATCAGTCCGATATCGACGCGCCTTTTTCCAGCTGGGATGCGGCCCATTCGACATACTGCTTCGCCGTGCGCGGCGACCTGCCGCCGGAGCGGATGGCCCACTGCACCGCACCGCGTTCCAGCAGCGCTGTTTCGACGGAAAGATTCTTCTCGCCCGCAAGCGCGCGGACGATGGCGAGATATCGCTGCTGGTCGGGCGCAAAGAAATTCACGGTCTGGTCGAAGCGGTCGTAAAGCGCGAGCTTTTCCTGCATCGTGTCCCCCGCGTGCACGTCGTCGACGTCCCGCTCGGCAAACGATTCCCGAACCAGATGTCTGCGGTTTGAGGTTGCGTATACACGGCAGTTCTCCGGCCGGGCGATCACGCCGCCCTCAAGCACGGACTTCAGCGCGGAAAACGCCACGTCGTCCGTGGAAAAGGTCAGATCGTCGAGAAACAGGATGAACCGCTGCGGCGCGGAGCGAAGCTGCTCGAGAATATCAGGCAGATCCGTGATGTGCTCTTTGGGCACCTCCACGATGCGCAGGCCCTTTTCGCGGTATACGTTACCGAGCGCTTTGATCGTGCTGCTCTTGCCCGTGCCGCGGTCGCCGTAAAGCAGCAGATTTCCGCCGCCGCGGCCTTCGACAAAGTCCAGCGTGTTGGCCGCGACGATGCCGCGCTCATACTGGTATTCCTTCAGGCTGGAAAGCGAAACCGGATCGGGATGCGGCACGCCGACGAGACGGCCGGCCCAACGAAACGCGCCAAACGCGGCGAATACGCCGAAGCCGGACGCACGATAGAACGCTTCCAGTTCGTCGACAGCCGCCGCGGCGCCTTTTTTCAGCAAGCCGCTTTCTTGAAAGAAACTCGGCATCCGTGAGATCAACTCTGCTTCGTCCGCGTCGGCATATCCGTGCGCGGCGGACTGAAGCGCTGACACGGTGACGCCCGCGGCCTGGCGGAGCGCCTCGATATCGTAGAGCGCCGCCTGCTTGAGCTGGCGGTACTGCTCCCCGCTCTCACCTCTCGCCGCCGCGCGGGAAAACGCGTTGTCGTCAAAGCGCGCGAGCGTCTCGAGGTGCGCGGCGAAATCCGGCGCGCCGGTTTGCTCGGAAAGACTGCTGAAAAACGCGGCGTAAGCCGGACAGAACACGGCGGTTCCGCCGCTTTTTGCGGCAGAAAGCAGGCCGAGAAAGCGTGATACCGTTTCGTCCGAGAGCAAAGAGCGATATATGGTCAGGGAGTTGAGCAACAGCTGCGCTCTGAAAAAATGGTCCAATTGAATACTCCTTTGTTGATGAAAAAAAGGCGTGCGGCTGCTTGTAAAAACCGCCGCACGCCCTGAACCTGACGATTTATTTCTTCAGGAACGTCATCTGGCTTCTGAGCTGCTGGCCGACCTTGACGAGCTGCGTCTCCGCGCCCATGCGCTTCATGGCGTTGAAGTGCGGACGTCCGACACGGTTTTCAAGGATCCAGTTGCGGGCAAACGTGCCGTCCTGGATCTCGGAAAGTACGCGCTTCATCTCTTTGCGCGTTTCCTCGGTGATGATGCGCTTGCCGGTGACGTAGTCGCCGTATTCCGCCGTATCGCTGATGGAGTAGCGCATGCGCTCGAAGCCGCCGGCATAGATGAGGTCTACGATCAGCTTCATCTCGTGGATGCACTCGAAGTATGCGTTCTCCGGCGCGTATCCCGCCTCAACCAGCGTCTCAAAGCCTGCCAGCATCAGCTCCGTCACGCCGCCGCAGAGAACAGCCTGTTCGCCGAAGAGGTCGGTCTCCGTCTCCTGACGGAACGTGGTTTCGAGGATGCCCGCGCGCGCCGCGCCGATGCCAGCCGCGTAAGCAAGCGCGGTTTCCTTCGCCTTGCCGGTGTAGTCCTGATGCATTGCGATGAGCGCCGGAACGCCCGCGCCGCGTTGATACTCGCTGCGAACCGTGTGGCCCGGGCCTTTGGGGGCGACCATGATGACGTCCACATTGGCGGGCGGCACGATCTGGCCGTAATGGATGTTGAAGCCGTGCGCAAACACAAGAGTGTTGCCTTCACTCAGGCCGTCCGCGATGCTCTCGGTATAGAGTGCGGCCTGCTTCTCGTCGTTGACGAGGATCATGACCACGTCCGCTTCCTTGGCGGCGTCCTTCGCGGTTGCGACGCGGAGGCCCGCTTCCTCGGCGATCGGCCAGGATTTGCTGCCTTCGTAGAGACCTACGATGACATTGACGCCGCTCTCCTTGAGGTTGAGCGCGTGCGCGTGGCCCTGGCTGCCGTAGCCGATGACCGCGACGGTCTTGTTCTTGAGATACGCGAGATTGCAGTCGCTTTCGTAATACATTTTAGCCATGGAAATGATCCTCCAACTTTCTGATTGTGCGGCTTTCGCCGTCGTTATTTATTGCCAGCCATCACGTGTGCGTTTTCGATGGCGATGGTGCCCGTGCGAACCGTTTCGCGAATGCCGTAGCGCTCCAGCATCTGCTCGAGCCGGCGAACCTGGTCATACGTGTCCGCGTATTCCACGATGAGCATCTCGTGCGACACGTCGATGACCTTTGCGCCAAAGATCTTGGTGATCTGCAAAAGATCGGAGCGGTTCTCCGAATTTGCGCTGACCTTCAGCAGGATCAGCTCGCGGTTGATGAACTCGCCTTCGGTGAGGATTTTTACCTCCATGACGTCGATGAGCTTGCAGAGCTGCTTTTCCACCTGTTCGAAGATGTCCTCGTCCCCGTCGACCACGATGGTCATGCGGGAGATCTCGGGGTTGCTCGTCGTGCCGACCGCGAGGCTGTGGATGTTGTACGCGCGCCGCGAAAACAGGCCGACGACTTTATACAGGATGCCCGCGTGGTTTTTCACGAGAACGGACATCGTGAGTTTCATGGGTTTCCCTTCCATTTTAACACACCTTCCTTATGCCGTTTCAATCAGCTTGCAGACGATGTCACCCATCTGCCGCGTGCCGATGTGTTCTTTTCCCGCCGCGATGTCCGCCGTGCGCCAGCCGTCCTCGAGTGCCTTGTGTACCGCGCGCTCGATTGCGTCCGCGGCCTGCGTTTGATTCAGCGAGTAGCGCAGCAGCATCGCCGCAGAGAGAATGGTCGCAAGCGGGTTTGCCGCGTCCGTTCCCGCGATATCCGGCGCGGAACCGTGGATGGGCTCAAAGAGGCCGAGCGTGCCGTCGCCGAGCGAGGCGGATGGCAGCATGCCGATGGAGCCAGTGATCATGCTCGCTTCGTCCGAGAGGATGTCGCCAAACATGTTGCTGGTGACGACCACGTCGAAGCGCGCGGGATTGCGAACGAGCTGCATGGCAGCGTTGTCCACAAGCATGTCGTCGCAGACGACTTCGGGATATTCCTTGGCAAGGCGGTGCATGGTCTCGCGCCAGAGGCGGGAGCTTTCAAGCACGTTTGCCTTGTCCACACTGGTGACCTTCTTTCCGCGCTTTTTCGCGGCCTCAAACGCAATGCGCCCGATGCGCTCGATCTCCATGACGGAGTAGCGCTCGGTGTCGTAGGCTTCTTCCCCGCGTTCGCCGGTGCACCTGCCGCGCTCGCCGAAGTAGATGCCGCCGGTGAGCTCGCGTACCATGAGCATGTCCAGACCGTCCTTGACGATTTCCGCCTTCAGCGGGCAGGCGTCCTTGAGCGGCGCAAACAGCACCGCCGGGCGGAGGTTTGCATAGAGGCCCAACGCCGCGCGAATGCCAAGCAGGCCCGCCTCGGGACGCAGATGCCCCGGCAGCGTGTCCCATTTCGGGCCGCCGACCGCACCGAGGAGCACCGCGTCGCTGCTCTTGCAGACGGATACCGTCTCTTCCGGCAGCGGAACGCCGGTTTGATCGATGGCGCAGCCGCCCATCAAAACATCCTGATAGCTCAGCGTAAAGCCGAAGCGCTTTGCCGCTGCGTCGAGCGCACGGATCGCCTCGCCGACGATCTCCGGGCCGATGCCGTCTCCGCGGATAACCGCGATATTGTAATGCATGAAAGTCTTCCTCCCTTACAGCGCGCCGGTCTTGATCGCGTTCATCAGGCCGCCCTCGGCAATGATGCCCTGGATAAACGCCGGGAACGGTTCGCCGCGATAGGTTTCCCCGCGGGTAACGTTCGTGATGACGCCCGTGTCGAAGTCTACGCTGATCTTGTCCCCCGCCTGAATTTTTTCGCTTGCCTCGGGGCATTCCACAATCGGAAGCCCGATGTTGATGGCGTTGCGATAGAAGATGCGTGCAAACGTCGCCGCGATGACGCAGCTGATGCCGGATTCCTTAATCGCAATCGGCGCGTGCTCGCGCGAGGAACCGCAGCCGAAGTTTTTGCCGCCGACCATGATGTCGCCGGGCTGCACGCGGGAGATGAACGCCTTGTCGATGTCCTCCATGCAATGGCTCGCGAGTTCTTTGGGATCGCTCGTGTTGAGATACCGCGCGGGGATGATCACGTCCGTATCGATATTGTCGCCATATTTGATGGCGGTTCCTGTTGCGTTCATGCTTTGCCTCCTAACACGGATTCGGGTGTGACGAGTTTGCCTGCGATGGCGGACGCCGCGGCGACCGCCGGGGATGCGAGGTATACCTCGGAGCCGGTGCTGCCCATGCGACCTACGAAGTTGCGGTTCGTGGTCGCAACCGCGCGCTCGCCTTTGGCGAGAATGCCCATGTGCCCGCCGAGGCACGGCCCGCAGGTAGGAGTGCTCACGGCGCAGCCCGACTCGATAAACGTCTTGACGAGGCCCTCTTCCATCGCCTGCAGCATGATCTTCTGCGTGGCGGGGATGACGATGCAGCGCACGTTTTCGTGTACGTGTCTGCCTTCGAATATCTTCGCCGCCGCGCGGAGGTCCTCGATTCTGCCGTTGGTACAGCTGCCGATGACCGCCTGGTCGATGGTGATCTCGCCTACGTCGGAGACGGGCTTCGCGTTCTCCGGCAGATGCGGCAGGGATACCGTCGGTTCGATGGCGCCAAGGTCGATTTCATAGGTCTTCGTATATTCCGCGTCCGCGTCGGCCTTGTATACCGTCCAATCCGCGCAGCCATGCTCTTTTGCATAGTCCGCGGTCTTGTCGTCGTATTCGAAGATGCCGTTTTTCGCGCCCGCCTCGATGGCCATATTCGCCATGCAGAGACGGTCTTCCATGGTCAGGCTGTTAAGGCCTTCGCCCGTGAACTCCATGGACTGATACAGCGCGCCGTCCACGCCGGTCAGGCCGATGATGTGCAGGATGACGTCTTTGCCGGAAACCCATGGCTTAAGCTTGCCGGTGAGTACGAAACGCATCGCGGTCGGCACCTTCAGCCAGCACATGCCGGTCGCCATGCCCGCCGCCATGTCGGTGCTGCCTACGCCCGTTGAAAACGCGGCGAGCGCGCCGTAGGTGCAGGTGTGCGAGTCCGCGCCGATGACCAGATCGCCGGGCTTAACGAGCCCCATCTCCGGCAGCAGCGCGTGCTCAACGCCGACTTTGCCGACGTCGAAGAAGTTCGTGATTTGATGCTTTTTTGCAAAGTCGCGAACGATCTTGACCTGTTCGGCGGCCTTGATGTCCTTGTTCGGGGTGAAGTGATCCATTACGAGCGCGATCTTTTCGCGGTCGAATACCTTTTCAATCCCCGCTTTTTCAAACTCCTTGACCGCGACCGGCGCCGTGATGTCGTTGCCGAGCACAAGGTCTACCTTTGCCTTGATCAGCTGTCCGGCGCCGACATGGTCGAGCCCCGCGTGCGCCGCGAGTATCTTTTGCGTCATTGTCATTCCCATATTGTTTATTGCTCCTCCCGGGTGGTTTCATAGATCAAATTGTTGATTGCGTTGATGTAGGCGAGGATGCTCGCCTCGATGACGTCCGTGCTCAGGCCGTAGCCTTTCGCCGTCGCGCCTTCGCTCGCGATGGTAACGCTGACCTCGCCCTGCGCGTCCCGTCCCTCCGTTACCGCGCCGATGGAGTATTCCTCCAGCTTGACCTGTCGGCCGACGATCTTGTTGATGGCGTTGAACGAGGCGTCCACGGGGCCGTAGCCGATGGCTACCTTTTCCGTCTTGGTTCCGTCCGCGCCGGTCAGCGATATGCTGGAGGTCGGCGTAATCGTGTTGCCGGAATTGATGACGTAGCGCTCGAGTGTGTAGCTCTTTGGAATCTCCTGCGCGAGGATGCTGCGCACCAGCGCCTCGATGTCCTTATCCGAAACGGTCTTCTTCCTGTCCGCCAGATCTTTGAATCGCTTGAACAGCGTGTTCGAGATATCGAGGCCAACGTTGAAGCCCAGCGTCCTGACGCGTTCGTTGAAGGCGTTTCTGCCGGAATGCTTGCCCAGCATCATCCTGTTCTGCGTCAGCCCGACGGACTCCGGCGTCATAATTTCGTACGTTCGGCGGTCGGCCAGCACGCTGTGCCGGTGGATGCCGCTTTCGTGCGCAAACGCGTTTTCGCCGACGATCGCCTTGTTCGGCTGCACCTTGACGCCCGTAATCGAGCTGAGAAGCCGGCTCGTCTTGTAGATCTGCGCGGTGTCGATGCGGGTATCCGCTCCGTAAAAATCCGCGCGGGTTTTGAGGTTCATCACGAGCTCTTCCAGAGCGGTGTTGCCTGCGCGCTCGCCGATGCCGTTGATCGTGCACTCCACCTGATCCGCTCCCGCCATGATCGCGGCGAGCGAATTTGCAACCGCCATGCCGAGATCGTTGTGGCAGTGCGTGGAAAACTGCACGGACTGCGCGCCCCGAACCGACTCCCGCAAAAAGCGGATGAGCCTGCCGTATTCCTCCGGCGCGGCATAGCCGACCGTGTCGGGAATGTTGATCACCGTGGCGCCCGAGGCGATTGCCGCCTCGCAGACGGCCGCCAGAAAGTCCGGGTCGCTGCGGGTTGCGTCCTCTGCGGAAAACTCCACGTCCGGGCAGTACTTCTTTGCGTAGCGCACCGTTTCGGCGGTCTGCTCCAGCACCTCGTCGCGGGACTTTTTGAGCCTGTACTCCAGATGGATATCCGAAGTCGCAATGAAAATGTGGAGGCGCGGATACCTTGCGTGCCTGATTGCTTCCCAGCTGATGTCGATATCCTTTGTCAGCGCGCGAGAGAGGCTCGCAACCTGCGTGTACTGAAGCTCCTTTGCAACCGCGCGCACGGCGTTGAAATCCCCCTGCGATGCGGCGGCAAACCCCGCCTCGATGATGTTGACGCCCAGCGCTTCGAGCTGCAGCGCCATGTCGATCTTGTCCTTGGTGTTCATGCTGTACCCCGGGGACTTTTCGCCGTCCCGCAGGGTCGTGTCGAATATCTGAATCTCCCTCATGCGAAGCTCCTCTTTTCAGCGGTCGTTTCTTACTTGACGACCGCTCCTTCCGAGGCCGAGGAGACCATGCGCTCATAACGCGCAAGATATCCTTTTTTAATCTTCGGTTCGGGCGCTTTCCAGCTCTTTTTGCGCTCGACAAACGTTTCGTCGCTGACCTTCGCGCTGAGCTTGCCCGCGGGGATATCGATTTCGATGATATCGCCGGTCTGCAGCAGGCCGATGTTGCCGCCGCTTGCCGCCTCGGGCGAAACATGCCCGATCGCCGCGCCGCGCGACGCGCCGGAGAAGCGTCCGTCCGTAATCAGCGCGACCGTGCTGTCAAGCCCCATGCCCGCGATGGCGGACGTCGGCCCGAGCATTTCGCGCATGCCTGGGCCGCCCTTGGGGCCCTCGTAGCGGATGACGACCACGTCGCCCTGCTGAATCTGCATGCCGTAGATGGCTTTGATGGCATCTTCCTCGGAGTCGAACACCTTTGCCGGGCCGGAATGCCGCATCATGCTCTCGAGCACCGCCGCGCGCTTGACGACCGCGCCGTCGGGCGCGATGTTTCCGCGAAGAATCGCGATGCCGCCGGTCTTGGAATACGGCGCGTCGCAGGTGTGGATGACGGTCTTGTTGCGGATTTCCGCCTTCTTCACCGCCTCCGCCATGCTTACGCCGAGAACGGTCAGGTTCGAACCGTCGTAATAACCGCGCTTGATCAGCTCGTTGATGACGGCCGATACGCCGCCCGCGTGATAGAGATCCTCAATGTGGTGCGGGCCGGACGGCGCGAGGCGGCAGAGATTCGGCACGCGCGCGCTGATCTCGTTGATCAAATCGAGGTTGAGCAGTACGCCCGCCTCGCGCGCGATTGCGGTCAGGTGCAGCACGGAGTTGGTCGAGCAGCCGAGCGCCATATCCACCGTCAGCGCGTTGGCAAACGCCTGCTCGGTGAGAATCTGTGAAGGACGGATGTCTTTTCTGACCAGCTCGACAATCTGCATGCCCGCGTGCTTGGCAAGCCGCAGGCGCTCAGCGTAGACCGCGGGAATCGTCCCGTTGCCGGGCAGCGCCATGCCGATTGCCTCGCTCAGGCACGCCATGGAGTTTGCCGTGAACATGCCGGAGCAGGAACCGCAGCTCGGGCAGGCGTTGTTTTCGCAGAACGCGAGTTCCTCGTCCGTCGCCTTTCCGGCCTTGTAGGCGCCGACCGCTTCAAATACGCTGTTGAGATCGAGGTTTTTGCCGTTGCCCTGATAGGAGAGCATCGCGCCGGCCGTGACCACGATGGCGGGCAGATCCAGCCGCGCCGCCGCCATGAGCATACCGGGAATGATCTTATCGCAGCCGGGCGTAAACACCATGCCGTCGAAGCGGTGCGCCTCGGCCATGATCTCGCACTCGTCCGCGATGATTTCGCGGCTGGCGAGCGAATAATGCATGCCCGTGTGTCCCATGGCGATGCCATCGCAAACGCCGATGGTGCCGAATTCGACGGGCGTGCCGCCCGCCATGCGAATGCCTGCCTTGACCGCGTCCACAATCTGATTCAGATGAAAGTGTCCGGGTACAATTTCGCTTCTGGGGTTGGCAATGCCAATCAGCGGACGGCTGAGTTCCTCGTCCGTATAGCCCATCGCCTTAAACAGCGAGCGGTGCGGAGCGCGCTCCGCGTTCAGTTTGACTTCATCGCTTCGCATTGATTTTTCCCCCTTTAATTGCTTGTCTCGGAAGACTCGTGCTCGTGAAGCACAAATTCCGTAATGGGTTTGCCCGGCGCAACCATCGGCGCGATGGTTTCGTCACAGCCGATGTGGCAGTCAATCACCGCCGCTTCACCGGAAGCCAAAACCTGACGGAACGCTTCGTCAAACTGCTCCAGCGTGCAGGCGCTGTAGCCTTTCAGGCCGTACGCGTCCGCCAATTTCGCAAAATCCGGTCCGCGGTCGAGGTTGGTCTGCGAATAGCGCTTGCCGTAAAAAACGGTCTGCCATTGACGCACCATACCAAGCACGCCGTTGTTCATTACGATGATGATCACGGGGATGCCATAGTGCTGCATGGTAGCAAGTTCGTTGCTGTTCATGCGGAAGCATCCGTCCCCCGTGAAGAGAACGACTTTACGATCCGGGCGGGCAACCGCCGCGCCCATCGCCGCGCCCGCGCCGTACCCCATCGTTCCAAATCCGCCGGACGTGATGAACGTACCCGGCATTTCATAATTATAGTAGCGAGCGGCCCACATCTGATGCTGGCCGACATCGGTGACGACGATGGAATCCGCCGGCAAATGCTCCTGCGCCTGCGTGATGATCGCCTTGGGTGAAAAGCCCGCGTGACGCAGCGCGCGTATCGGAAGCTTCAGGGTTTGAATCGCACCGAGCCACTGCTCACGCGCCGCGGTATCAATGGGAGCGGATTCCAGCAGTTCAAGCAACCGCCGGAGTACGGTTTTCACGTCACCCCGGATATGATGTGCGGTTTTGACGTTTTTATTGATCTCCGCCGCGTCGATATCAATCTGGACGATCTTCGCGTTTTTGCAGAATTTATTCACGTCGCCCGTGACGCGGTCGTTAAAGCGGCTGCCAAGCGCGACAAACAATTCGCTCTCTGAAACGGCTACGTTGGTTGCGCGCGTTCCGTGCATGCCGATCATCCCCGTAAAGTTCGGATGCGAGGAAGGTATTCCGCCGGTGCCCATCAGCGTCGTGCCGACCGGGGCTTTGATTAGATCCGCAAGGCGCGTCAATTCTTCGCTTGCGCCGGAGAGCAGCGCGCCGCCGCCGCAGAGCAGGAACACTTTGTTGTTCTTGCGGATCATGTCCGCGAGTTCCTCAATCGCCGTCTCCGCCTCGGCGCTGATCGGCGCGGTCTGTTTGCTCGTGTCGATCGTTTCGGCGGCATAGTCTGCCGTTTCTGCGGTCACGTTTTTCGGAATATCGACCAGCACGGGGCCGGGTCTGCCGCTGCGCGCAATGTCGAACGCTTCGCGCATGGTCTCGGCGAGGTCTTTGACATCCTTAACGATGAAGTTGTGTTTTGTAATCGGCGTTGTGATGCCCGCGATGTCCGCCTCCTGAAAGCTGTCCTTGCCGATCAGGTTCACGTTGACATTGCCGGTGATGAAAACGACGGGCACGCTGTCGAGATACGCCGTCGCAATGCCGGTGACGAGATTTGTCGCGCCCGGGCCGGACGTTGCGATGCAGACACCGACCTTGCCGCTGGCGCGGGCATAGCCGTCCGCCGCGTGCGCCGCGCCCTGTTCGTGCGCGGTCAGGATATGATGGATGCGGTCGCTGCTTTTATAGAGTTCGTCGTAGATGTTGAGCACGGAGCCGCCCGGATAGCCGAACACGGTGTCGACCCCCTGCTCCACGAGACATTCGATCAGGATTTGCGCTCCTGTTAGTTTCATAAAGTGGATACCCCTTTCCAATATAACCGGCTCTCTTAGCCGGCGGGAACCCCGCTTCCCAAAGCGGGCCGCTCCCGGTAGATTGCAGTTCTTACGCTGATTCCGTCCGTCTGGCGGCCGGTTGTACCGACTGCGCCTGCGACTTGAGCAGCTTGTATTCGATGGAGTCCATCAGCGCGCGCGTACTTGCCTGCATGATGTCCTCGGCGACGCCTACGGTGGTCCAGTAATCGTGCCCATCGGTCGATTCGATGAGCACCCGTACCCGCGCGGCGGTCGCGCTCTGGCTGTCCAGCACACGTACCTTGTAATCCGTCAACCGGATTTCTCCGATTTCGGGATAAAATACCTCCAGCGCTTTTCGTAAGGCTGCGTCAATGGCGTTGACCGGGCCGAGACCCTCCGCCGCCGTGATTTCAAGCTGATCGCCGACGAGCACCTTAATGGTTGCAAACGACGGCTTTTTACGCACTTCGGACTGCGGTTCGTCCACGACGCTGAGCATCTGCAGCTCGAAGAACTTCGGGCGCGTGCCAAGGAGCTTTCGCACCTCCAGTTCAAAGGACGACTCCGCGCCTTCAAACTGATAGCCTTCGTGCTCCATCTGCTTGACCATTTCGATGATCATCGTCGCTTCCTCGGAATCCTTTCGAATCTCCGGATAGAAGCCGCGTACCTTTTCAAGAATCGCGCTCCTGCCCGCCACTTCGGACATCATCATACGGCGATGGTTTCCGACTGCGGACGGAGGCACGTGTTCAAACGTAAGAGAGTTTTTCATCACGCCGTCGACGTGCATGCCGCCCTTGTGCGCAAACGCGTTCGCGCCGACATACGGCATGTTCTTTCCGACGCTGATGTTGGAAATATCGGCCACCTCACGGACCGTACTGGTAAGTCGCTCCAGCTTCTCGGCGGGAACGCAGTCATAGTGCAGCTTGAGCTGCAGGTTTGCCAGCACCGTAGAAAGGTTTGCGTTCCCGCAGCGCTCGCCAAAGCCGACAAGTGTGCCCTGCACGTGCGTTGCGCCCGCCTCGACCGCGAGCACGCTGTTTGCCGCGGCCATGCCCGCGTCGTCATGCGCGTGGATGCCGATGGCGATGGGAAAACGCTCTTTTACGAGTCTGGTCACGCTCTGCACAAAATCCGGAAAGCTTCCGCCGTTTGTGTCGCAGAGGCAAAGGCAGTCCGCGCCGCTTTCATAGGCGGCCTGCAGGGTGGACATGGCGTATTCCGGGTTCGCGCGGTATCCGTCGAAGAAATGCTCCGCGTCGTAGACGACCTCCTTGCCCTGCTCCTTCATGTAGCGGACGGTGTCGCGAATCATCGCGAGGTTTTCCGGAAGTTCGGCGCGGAGGATATCCGTCACATGGATGTCCCAGGATTTGCCGAAGATGCAGACGCACTCCGTATCGGCGGAGAGCAGCGAGCGCAGGTTTGCGTCGTCCTCCACGGCGATGTTCTTCTTTCGGGTCGCGCCGAACGCGGACACCCTGGAGTGCTTGAGCGGATGCTCGCGCAGGCACTCGAAAAACTCCATGTCCTTGGGGTTGGAGCCGGGGTTGCCCGCCTCGATATAATCCACCTGGAGCTCGTCGAGAATGCGCGCGATCTTCAGCTTATCCTGTACGGAAAAAGAGATGCCGACGCTCTGCGCACCGTCGCGCAGTGTCGAATCCAGTAAATATACCTTGCTCATGCGTCTATTGCCTCCTGCCTGTCGGGCGGCCGCGCCGTCCATGGTTCTGGTTACAAAAAGTCCCCGTCTCACTATTGAGACGGGGACGGATTCGTCCTCGCGGTACCACTCAAATTGATCCCGTGTTCTCTGGCGATGTAGCCGGGAACGCACTGATCCTCTTTTGCGGGTTCTATCAAACCCCGGCATGTAACGGTGCCTGCCGTAATACGCTTACTCTGCTTCAGCGTCTCTGCTCGGGAGGGATCCGCCGTTCGCGCCGCCGCCGGTTTTCACCAACCACCGGTTCTCTGCAGACGAGCTTGCAAACAGCATGTCTCTTTCATTGCATGTTTCTATCAGAATTTTGAACAATATAACATATATTTTCAGAGGGTGTCAAGACCTATTTCTTAATATATATGCGATTTGATTGATTTTTTATCGAGCGGACGCATTCTATGCAGCATAATTTCGCAGGAAAACATGCAAAAAGCGTGCATAAAGCACGCTTCAGCATAAGTCTGTATTTGCTTATATCGTCTCCACTTTGATTAAACTCGTATTCCCGGATGCACCGCTGACGTTGCCGCCTGTCCGGAAAAGGGGTGTTAGGAAAAACACCTCTTTAAAAAACTAAATCGTCTCCACTTTGATTAAACTCGTATTCCCGGATGCGCCGCTGACGTTGCCGCCTGTCCGGAAAAGAGGTGTTTGGAAAAACATCTCTTTAAAAAACTAAATCGTCTCCACCTTAATCAGGCTCGTGTTCCCGGATGCGCCGCTGACGTTGCCGCCCGTGATGATAATATGGTCGCCTGTTTTGAGGTCGAAGACGCGCTTTGCCGTCTCCGTCGCGTGATAAAACAGCACGTCGGTCGAGGTAAACGTCCCGCTCATCACGGGCGTGACGCCCCAGCTCAGCGCGAGTTTATACCAAACCTTCCGGCTCGTGGTCAGGCCGATGATGTTCACCGGCGGACGGAAGCGCGAAATCATGCGCGCGGTGATGCCCGTCAGCGTGCAGGCGACGATCGCGTCCGCGCTCAGATCGATCGACATTCCGCAGGTTGCGTGGGAAATCGCGTCCACGGTGTTTTTGATGATGAACTCTGTGCTGCGGAAGCGCTTGTCGTAGTGGATGTGCTTCTCCGTCTCCTCGGATATCTTCGCCATGGTCGCGACGGACTCCACCGGGTATTTACCCGCGGCGGTCTCGCCGGAGAGCATGACCGCGCTCGTGCCGTCGTATACGGCATTGGCGACGTCCGAAATCTCCGCGCGCGTTGGGCGCGGGTTGTAGATCATGCTTTCGAGCATCTCCGTGGCGGTGATGACGCGCTTGCCGAGCAGGCGGCACTCGGTCACGAGATATTTTTGAATGTACGGCAGCTCCTCAAACGGTACCTCCACGCCGAGATCGCCCCGGCCGATCATAATGCCCTCGCACGCCTCGCAGATCTCCTTGACGTTGTTGATGCCGGTGCGGTTTTCAATCTTTGCGATCAGCGCGATATCTCCCCCGCCGTGTTCCGTCAAAAACGCGCTCATGTCCAGCAGATCCTGCTTGGTGGAGACAAACGACGCGGCGATGTAGTCCACGCCGTTTTCAATGCCGAAGAGCAGGTCTTCCTTGTCTTGCTTGCTCAAAAAGTCCTGACGGATGCATTTATTCGGAAAACTCATGCTCTTCCGGTCGGAGAGCTCGCCGCCGACGAGCACTTTGCAGACCGTGTCGGTGTCGGTCAATTCTGTCACCTCGAAGATGAGCAGGCCGTTGTTGACCAGCACGCGGTCGCCGATCTCCAGCGAGCAGCTCAAGTTCGGAAAGCTGATCGCGACGCGATCCTTGGTTCCCAGCACGTTTTTCGTTGTAAAGGTAAACGTGTCGCCCTCGCGGAGCGTGACCTTGCCGTCCTTGAAGGTTTTGATGCGGTATTCGGGCCCCTTTGTATCGAGCATAATGGCGATCGGCAGATCGAGCTCCTCGCGAATCTTTTTAATCCGCTCGATGCGCACGCGGTGTTCCTCGTGCGAGCCGTGGGAAAAATTCAGGCGCGCCGTATTCATGCCCGCACGGCACATCGCGGTGAGGATTTCCTCGCTCTCGCTCGCCGGGCCGATGGTGCAGACGATCTTTGTTTTTCTCATGGTGAATCTCCTCTTTTGTTCACTGTCGTTCGTTCTTATTCCGCATATCATACTATGCAGCGTTTACCGCATCAAGACGGAGATTGTCAATTTATTATGGATTTGTTGCCATAATGGGCAGTTCGAAACGCTTCTAAAAAAGCGTCATGGCTTGATGTACGCATAGCCGTCCATCTGCCGCTCGGTCAGCTCCCGCACGCCAGCCGGAACGACGGTTACGAACAAAAAGAGCTGTTCTTTGGGGATGTTCAGACTAGTCAGCGCGTTGTTGCAGGCCGCGAATACAACGCCCTGTTCGTGCAGCGTTTCCATCCTGTCATGCAGAACGGGATTGTCGCCGGGCGCATAGCCCTTTACGGCCTCGGAATTGGCGAGGACTTCTATTGCAACTGCGTCTGCGTCGCCATACGATACAATTAGGTTTTTCACGTTGTGCAGCAGCAGTTTCCATTTCGGCATTTCATCGATGTGGAATATTACGCGTGGAATCATATTTTTATTCCCCTTCATTATCTGGATTTAGAGAAGTGACGATTTGTTTCGTATCTGACATTTCCTCTTGGGATACTGGTTTGTTAATTTCATTCATATAACCTGCGGTAATAATCCCAGACGGCAAGGCGATGATAGCGATGCCAAATATAGAAGAAATCATTGTTACAACTCGTCCAATCGTTGAGACCGGATATATGTCGCCGTATCCCATCGTTGTAAGCGAAACTGTCGCCCAGTAAATTGCATCAAAAAAAGTTTTGAAAGAATCGGGTTCAACATTAAAAATAATAAGAGCGGATATCAGAATATATGCGACCGCGAGCGTGATAACCGCATAAAGAGCGTCCCTTTGCTTTTTGAAAACCGATACAATAATTTTGAAACTCTTTGAATACCGTAACACCTTGAACACGCGAAATACTCTAAAAGCGCGAACAAGCCGCAGAATTCTAAGCAACTTAAAACTGCTGTTGAGCAAAGTGACGGAAGGTAAAATAGAAACCAAATCGATAATTGCCATAAAAGAAAACGGATACTTTATAAACGATGAAATTGATTTTCTCCCGTATTTGAAGTCGGCTGTTGCAAGGCGCATTAGGTAATCTATTATAAAAACCGTTACAGCAATCTTATCAATGATATTAAAAGTTGCACTTTCCAGCTTATATGCCAGTGGAATCAGACTAGCGATGATGACGAACATCATGAAATAATCATAGACACTGCTCGCTAAATCTTCGCCGTTTGAAAGTTCGATGATCTCATAAATGCGTTTGCGCATAATATTCTCCGAGGTAATATAAACTGGATTGAGACAAGCAATATCTTATTCGGCTTTTTACTGTACTCCCGCGAAATTACATGTATACTTGGATTATTCAAATCGCGGCGAGATAATTTGACTTTGAACGCATTGCAAACGGGAGGAACAACATGGATAAAGTCAATATTGCGGGAAAAATGGATCTCATTCAAGAACACTGGAGCCCGAAAATCCTCGGCGAGCTGAACGACTCCTACATCAAGGCCGCAAAGCTCAAAGGCGAATTCCTCTGGCACAAGCACGAGGCGGAGGACGAGATGTTCTTCGTCGTAAAAGGCCGTCTCGTTCTAAAATTTCGTGATCGGGACGTCATGTTGAGCGATGGCGAATTCATCGTCGTTCCCCGCGGCGTGGAGCATATGCCCGTCGCCGAGGAAGAGGTTCAGGTGATCATGATCGAATCCAAAGCCACACTAAACACAGGCGATGTCGTCAGCGAGCGCACGGTTGAAACGCTGGAGTGGATATAAGAAATTTGTGTAATTGCGTCAAATGGTGATGAGCTTTCCCCCGCTTTTCAGAATTTCGGTCAGCCCGGTGC
>CAYLIG010000006.1:0-44414 GCA_964383635.1 uncultured Christensenella sp.
AAAAGGGCGGAAGACGCCGGAATGCGTAAATTCCGCAAGCGGGCAAAAAAAGCACCGGCTCTCATTCGTCGTCCGTTAGAAGTGGAACGGTCGATTTTTGCAGAGCCGGTGTTTGTATTGCGATTGATTATTTGCCGTTTACGGCTTCTTTACCTTGTTGAGCGCGCGGTTGAGTGCGACGACCATCGCCGGATCCATATTCTTCCCGGCCATCTTGATCATCCGCTCAATCGAGAGCCCTTCCATCATCTTGAGCATCTGCTTGCTCGGCGCGAAGTCCTTCCCGCCAAACTCCGCCAAAGCCCTTTGCAGCATCGGCTCCACGATGGCGCGCCCGCCCTCGGTCTTTGTGATGTCGCTGATGGAGTCACGAATCGAGAAATATCCCTCCGGATACTCCAGCTCGCAGGGCTTGCCCTCGCTGTCAAACCAGTTCGTGCCCGCCTCCGCGGAGGTGTCCAGCGAATATTCCCTGTTCGGGTTTTTCACGCGTCGGAACACCGCTTCGTCGTCGCATGTTCCGGCGACGGCGCGGACACGCGTTTTGCCGAGTTTTTTCAGCGGCACGCTGAACGTAAAGACATGCTGCGCATCCTGGCCGGCGAACAGCTTGCCGCCCAAATATAGGTCGACATGCGGCTGGTTGGAATAGACCGTCAGCGTAATGCTCTCGTCTGCGCGGTCGGCAAAGCGCTTACCCGCGATGTGCACAAACGCTTCCTTTGACCACCACGCTTTATAGACGAAATAGCTGTCCTTCTTCGTTTTGCGGTCAAACGTAACGAGGCCCTTGTTGTTTCGCCCCTTGACGCCGCCCTCGTCGCGCATATCCGACGCAAAGTCAAACATGTTCCACACATGCGTGCTCCAGAGATACGGACGCGTGTCGAACGTCTCGAGCATCCTGCGATGATAGTACGCCTGATATTCCTCGGTATAATCGCCCATGCGCGGCTTGTCCGAATGCCAGCGAAGAATTCCCTCCGCGCCGTATTCCGAAACGCCGAGCGGGATGTTCGGGTGCAGCTTGTGAAAATCGTCCAGCCAGGGGCCGTTGTCCTCGACACTCGCGCCATACCAGCCGAAATAATGGTTGTAAGAGAGCGTGTCCGGGATGTCCAGCAGCGGGCTGTCGGTCTCCAGCATGGATACGCAGGCCATTGTGGTGAGGCGCGACGCGTCCAGTTTGTGGGTCAGATCGTTGAGGATGCGGTGATTTTCCAGCAGATCGTCGCTCACGCCGCTGATGGTGATCTCATTGGAAAGGCCCCAAAACAGGATGGAAGCGTGGTTCCAGTTTTGCTTGACAAGCTCCGTCATCTGGGACACCGTGTTCGCCCTTCCCTCCAGCCTGTGGCGCGAAATATATGGAATCTCCGCCCAGACGACCATGCCGTATCGATCACACAGGTCATAGAAATAGTCGTCGTGCTGATAATGCGCAAGCCGGATCGTGTTTGCGCCGACCTCGCGAATCAACGCGATATCCTCTTCGTGATCGGCTTTCGAGATTGCCCAGCCTTTGTCTTGCCTGTCCTGATGGCGGGATACGCCGCGCAGCGGATAGGCTCTGCCATTGAGGAAGAACCCCTTTTCAGGATCGACAACATACGAACGTACGCCAAACGGAATCTCCAGCCGATCGAGCGCCGCACCGTTTTCCAGAAGCGACACGCGCGCGGTGTAGAGATAGGGATCGTCCAGTCCGTCCCAGAGGTGCGGGTGCTCGAGCGGGATACGAAGGGATACCGCCTCTGCCGCGTCCGCGGTCTGACTTGCGGCGACCGCGCCGTTTCCGTTCAGCAGCTGCACCATCACCTGCTGACCCGGCTTCGGGTTTGTCAAAAGGACATCTGCAGCGACTTCGGCGTGCGTCCGCTCCGCGTTCAGCGCTGGCGTGATCTTCACGCCGGAACCGCCGAAATCGTCCAGAGAAATACGGCTTTCGGGCGCGACAACCAGCGAAACGCCGCGATAAAGCCCACCGAAAAACGTAAAGTCCGCAAACTGAGGATAGACATGCGCGCGCTCGACGTTGTCAGCCAGAATGGTCAGCGTATCGTCGCCGCGCAGCAGGTCCGTAACATCCGCGCGAAACCGGGAAAATCCGCCCTCGTGCTTTGCGGCTAAGACGCCGTTGACCAGCACCTCGGCGTTGAGCCCCGCCGCGGGGATATCCACATACACACGGTCGGACTCCCTGCGTTCGATCTTTGGCAACTGTCTTTCATAGCGGCATTCACTGCGGTAATAGTTGTTGCCGCCGTCCTGCCCGTCCAGATTGTTCCAGGTGTGCGGCAGCGTCACCGTTTCAGGCGCGCCCGCCGCAGACTGATAAAACTGCCATCCGTCGTTGATTGATATGATTTTTCGCATTGCTTTTCCTTTCGCTCGCCGAAATCTCTCCGGGCCCGCCGAAACCGGCGAACCCGGAAAGATTCCGCGAGTCTGCCATTAGTCTTCTTCCGCGGACTGCCCAACCAGTTCGGAGTTGTTGCGGCCAAGCGCAATCTCCATCTCCGCAACGGCTTTCTTGTCGAGGTTGTACACCCACTGCAGGAACACAAACATCAGGGCAAGGCCGGCGAGATAAACATACCCGATCATCTGGCGGATACTGTCCGCAACCGCCATGGTCTGATGCGCACCGTTTTCGCTGATATATCCGGTCAGCATCAAGAGGAACGCAATGATGGACGCGCCGAACCCCTGCGCCAGCTTACGGCCGAGAGAATAAGTCGCATAGACGGTGCCTTCCTCGCGGCGTCCGGTCTTAAGCTCCTGATAGTCGATGCAGTCCGCAACCATCGCCCAGCCAACCATTGCAAAAATGGAGAACGAAAAGGAGACGACCACGCTGAGCACGACCCATGTGACGAGGCCGCTCGTGTTCGGCTGAATCGGCAGAACGGCCATCAGCAGCGCGGCGACCATACCGACAAGCAGCGGATAGGCCGACGCTTCCTTCTTGCCAAACCGCTTCACGATCGGCTTGATCAGCGGGATGACGACCAGCATCGGCAGATAGGAGATGAGCGTGATAACGCCGGACAGCTGCGCGTTCTGGAAGAAACTCTGGAACAGAATCTGGGAAGCGCTTGCCAGCCCGCTCATCATGATCAGGCTCGCCATGGCGGCAATGGTCGTACCGACCGCCGCGCGGTTTTTAAAGAAGCTCGCCATCGCGCGCCAGTAGTTGTACTTCGGACGGTCGGCTTCTTCCTTGACCTGAACGCGCTCGACCGTGCCCTTGAGCAGGATCTGGAACGCAAAGAACGCCGCGACGCCCATGATCAGCGCGATGATGAAGAGACGGTTGCCAAGCAGGTTGTTGCTCTTGTCATAGCAAAACAGCGGCAGCGCGACCATGATGGCGATATTTGCCAGGAACGCGCCGAGCGAGCGGTACGTTGAAAGCTGCGCGCGCTCGGTCGGATCCGCGGTGATGGCCGCGTTCATTGCGCCATAGGGCACATTGACGATGGTATACGACATATCCCATACCAGATATCCAATCACGCAAACCAGCACTTTGACGCCGTACGGCGCGTTCGGAATCGGAAGGAAGCACATTGCGCCGGAAACGATCAGCAAAAACGAGCCGAAAAAGATATAGCTCTTGAACTTGCCGCGCTTGCCGGGTTTGAGCGCATCCATCAGGCCGCCCATGATCGGATCGTTGATGCCGTCCCAAATCTTCAGCAGCAGGATGATCACACCCCACGTCGTCAGACTCAGCCCGATATACTGCGTGTAAAACAGCATCAGGTAGGAGTTGAGCGCGAAACTCATGTTGCAGCCAAAATCGCCCATGGCGTATGACCATTTGTCTTTTGCGCCAAACGGGCGCAGCGGCTTTACCGCACTGTTCGGAATCGCTTCCATAGAAAGATATACCCCCTTGTGTTTTTTTATTGCTTCTGACCCCTTTGTCAGATATTTCTTTTGTTTCGGGAGATTTTTCAGGGTGTCGGAGTGAAAATGCCGTTTGTAAAATTCTAATCAATGCATCAAGCGGCCTGATTTGGTACCTATTTGAACAATACCATTGTATCTTGCATGTTTCAGCGAATTCATATATATTATTGATGTGTGCTTATCTTATATTGACTATTTAGCGGGGAAAAAGCGATATGACGACAGACCGGCGCAGTACCGCAGAGCTGAAGTGCGAAAACTTCATGGCGCTTGCGGCAACCAACCTGTATTTGATGGACGGAAAACGAAATATACCGTTCCTGCGCCTGCAGGCCCCTTCGGTTGTGGAGCGTGTCATCCTATCGTCTCTGAAAAAGCAGACGCAGGCGATTGCGCGCCTGTGTCGGGAAGAGCCGGAGAAGCCGGCCGTGCTCCTCTGGGTTGATCCCTTTCGCCTTGGATATGTCTCTCTTGCCATCTCGCGCGAAGGCCCCGCGCCGCTCATCGTTACCTATGGCCCGGTTATCACACAGCGGCTCAGCGTTGAACAGCTGCGTTATATCGGTTTCAGGATGAAGCGCAGCAGCGACGAGTGTCAGCTGCTGGAGACATTCCTCGCTATCCTTCCCGCGTTGAGTGTCCCCGCGCTGGAGCGTATCGCGGACGTATTGTACGCCTATTTTTCCGAAACGGCAGACCCGTATACGATCACGCTTGAGGATCACCCCGTGGAGACGGCCGTCAGCGATCCCCCGCCTGACGAAACACTGAACCAGCAAAGCTTTGTTGCGGAAAACTACGCCATGGAGGCAAGGATGCTCAGCGCGGTTGAACACGGCGATGTCGAGTTTATGCGCGCACAGTTTCCGCCCAACACGCGGCTGCTCATCTATCCCGCACGATATCCGAGCGACCCGTTGCGCGAGCTGAAAAACCTCGCGATTACGGGAAACTCAATCATGCTGCGCGCCGCCATCAAAGGCGGACTGAAATCCGACATTGCGCACAATATGTCCCATACGTTCGCCATACGCATCGAGCAGCAGACGAGTACGTCGTCGCTCAACGAATTGCTGCGCGAAATCACGCTGCAATACACGCAAGCGGTTCGAAAATATGCGTTGCAGCACTGTTCCGAGCTTGTATACAACGCGGTAATCCTCGTGCACCGGAACATCGCCTCCGCCATTTCGCTGGCCGATATCGCCGAACAGCTTCATATCAGCAGGGAGCATCTCTCGCGGCGCTTTCGGCAGGAGATGGGGATTACGCTTACGGATTATATCCATCAGACAAAGATCCACGAATCGCTTCCGCTGCTCGCATCCCGTAAATTCGACGTGGGCCGCGTCGCCTTTCTCTTCGGCTACGCCTCTCCCGCGCACTATACAAAGATGTTTACCCGTATTCAGGGCGTTTCGCCGCACCGCTGGCAGCAGGAGCACACATAAAAAAACAGCCGGCAAAATACCGACTGTTGCACATTTTAAAAATCGATTTTCAGTTAAAAGCGTACGAGCTTCAATACAGCAGAATCCCGAAATACGTCACGGTATTCTGTCCGTTGATATACCGCAGCCCGCAGGTTTTTGCAAGGGCGGACGCGTCCACGCCGCAGGCCTCTATCGACGTAATCGCCTTGTCCGGAAAGCGGCAGGGCAAGCCCTTCGGCTTGGTGCATTCCGTGCAAACACCGCACGCGCCCGCGCCGAGCACCATGCTGCCCGGTTCGATTTCGCGCCAGTTCTGCTGAATTCTAAGCGTCAGTTTATTATGCGCAACCGCTGCGTCGTGCATGCCCTCGATGTCGTAGGAATCCTCGAGCGGCGAAATGGTCTGAAACACCACCGCGTTGGAATAGGAACGAATCCTCGCAATCAGGTCTTCAATCTTTCCCGCGTCCGGCGGGCAGGTCCAGCAGCGGTTGTAGTATCCGCAGTAATTCTTTTCGCACGCGTCCCTGAAAGAGACCTCAAACGAAATATCGCTCGTCTGAATCGCCACAGCGTGCGCGGCGCCCATTTGTTCGATTTCCGAAGCGTATGATTCCCTGTTTTCCATTTTTTATTCTCCTGTCAGTGTGATCATCGAATCAAACAGGCGCAGCGCCTGCTGAATGGTTCTGCGCAGCGGCAGTCCCTCGCCGGAGAGCAGCACGAGCTTGTTTTCCGTGTTCGCCGTACCCGTATACGGCGTCATCCGAACCTCCGGCCCGACGCAATCGGCCACAAACACGCCGTCGGAAACGCGAATCAGGCCTTTGATGCGGTAGGTCGCCGGGGCGAGAAGCTGCAATATCCTCTCAACGTCCGCGCTCGCGATTTCGCTTGAAATGGTGATCATTGCTTTTTGCAGCGTCAGATCGGGCTTGTGGCTGATATCCGCTTCGTGCGCCGAGGGCTGTATGCTCTCAAGCTGCTCTTTCGTAATCGTCCCGAACGTCGTTCGGACACACCGCGCAAGACTGAGGCTTTGCAGCAGGGTTTCCACCGCGGCGCACTCCGCTTCGCTCGTCAGATCGCATTTGTTGATGAGGACAAGATCCGCAACCGCCAGCTGTTTTTTGCAGGCGCGCGCCGCTTCGACAAGCTTTCGAAACCGCGGCGCATCCACCACGCAGACGGCGCCGCGATAGCGAAGCGTCTTCGCCTCCTCATAAGCGGCAAGTATGGTACGGATCGACCCGGGATCGCTCAAGCCGCTTGCCTCGACAAAGATCACGTCCGGCGTGTCCGCCATCGCCTCGGCGATGGCTGCCTCGAACTGCTCCAAACGGCACTCGCAAAACGCCGAACCGTCGATGATTTCAAACAGATCCGCCGCCTGATCGCGCAGCAGCGTGCCGTCCAATCCGACCTTTCCGAATTCGTTGATGATCAGGCGCACGTCCCGGTCGGCATACAGCGGCAGGATAGATTTGAGCAGCGAGGTTTTGCCCGCGCCGAGAAATCCGGTGATCAGATAGAAATCCGTCATGCTTCCTCCGATTGCTGCCGCCGCGGAAAATACGGGCAGGCCGCGCGTCTGCACTCTTTGTTATGCGCAAAATAACGGCAGACAACGGCGGGCGGCGCGCCGAAATCCAGGTCCAGCTCCGACGCGCAAAACGATCTTGCCGCGTCGAGCGCGAGAAACGTGACGCGCTTGCAGCAGCGCGGCCCCGCTACCTCGGCAATCTTCATCAGGGACCGAGCTGTGATTTTCTGCACCAGCGCCCAGTGCTCCTCCGACTTCGGGTTCGTTCCATACCAGACGGACAGAAACAACCCCGTGCCAACCGCTGCGCCGCAGCAGCCGCAGTTGCCGCAAAATCCGCCCGGAACGGTCTTCGCCCTGACCATTGCCGTCTGAAGGTCTTTTTGCACCCGCTCCGGCGCGCTGTTTTTGATGCGGTGCGCCGCCAGAAGCAAGGCGGCCGGAACGATGAAATGGTGCTCCGGGCAATGCATCGGCAGACCGCTTAGCTCCATCAGCCGTTCTGCATACGCTTCCGGCAAAAGCGCGTCGCCTTCATCATACAGCTCGCAGGCGCGGGCAAACAGCAGATCAAACATCCCGTATCGTTCCTTCGCTCTTTGTTACGGCAGAACCGCCTCGATCGCGCCTTGCAGCTCCTCCCGGTTGGGGATGATGGAGGAGAATTTCAGTTCGCCGTTGATATAGATGCTCGGCAGGTTTTTAACCCCCATCTTGATGCAGCGGGCGATGTTTTCCTTGATCGTAAATTTATACTCCACAAGGTCTATTTGATCGCCAAAGTGTTCTTTCGCCGTCTCTGCGGCGCCCATCATATAGGTGCAGGCGGCGCAGGTAGCGGAATCGAGCGTGAACACCTCGACCAGCGGTTTTTTGAGATGCTGGTAGTCCGGCAGTTCCACTTCGATATCAAACGTAGCGGAGGTGTAATTCTCCACCATCTCTTTGGATTCCTCCAGCCGGACGACCGCCTGCGCGGCGCCGATCGTGTTTTCCACGGGCACCGCATACGGCATGTCGCAGCCCGGTGCAACGATCAGGTTGTGCAGATCCTTGACGCGCTCCTGCAGATCCACGACGTACTTCATGTTGTCCTGCTGTGTGCCGTGCAGCATCACCGACGTCAGCGGAATATTGCCGCCGATGGAGACATTATACCGGTCGGTGATGGCCTTTGCCGCAACAAGATCCACGTTTTCGTCGACGAATATCGCGTCCGGCGCGGTCTTGCACATGCATTCGATGTTGCGCGTTGCATCGCCGCAGACAAAGAAGGACGAGCACGCGCCTTTTTCGCGGATTTCGGTGAACAGCGCTTCAAACGGATCATGCAGAAACTCGGTAAAGTGCGCCGAGGACACCTGCGACACCAGCGGATCGACCACCGCGACGACGTCCATGCCGGCCTCTATATAATACTTGCACATGCGCTTGCCGCACTCCACGCAGTAGGCGAGAAGCTCCCTGACATAGTCCTCGTCGTCATACAGATCCATGAAGATATCGTTCCCGCGCAGGTGGCTCGCCAGCGTAAACGGCCCGCAGATGAGCCCGAAAAGCGCGGTGTTTTCCCCGACCGCCGCCTTGACGCGGCGCATGGCGGAGAGCACCATCGGAATTCGCCCGTCGCTCTCTTTGGGCAGCGTGCAGTAGCACGGCACGCTCATTGTGGATTCCAGCGGGTGCGAGCGGATGGACGGCGGGCCGGACTCCGACCAGAGCAGCTCGCAACCGAGCGTCTCGGCCTCCAGCTGCAGGTCGAACACAACGGGCTGTCCGTCGGGAATGTAGAGTTTATTGACCTCCAGCAGCGCTTTGACAAGCGTGTCCTCGTCGGTCAGTACTTCCTTTGCGGAGGCGCCGATGAGTTTGCCTGCGTGTACGCCCGCAAACGGCACCCATGCCGCGCGTGGTGTCGCTTCATGCCGGAGGGTTGCCAGAAGAATTTCTTTTGGAGTATTCATTGTGTGCTCCCTTATCTTTTATTCTGTTTCAAGTCTGTTGACGGCTCGGTTTGTAGTTTCATTCTAAGCCTTGCCCGGTGATTGTTCTTGTACTTTCTTGCGGTTCATTGTAATTTGATGCAGTTTTTAAAAAACAATATCCAAATACAAAATACCGCACGAATATACTATTCGATGTGTCGCTTTTCGACTAATATAGATATGTAAACTCTGTTCATTTCAAAATTATTGTAACTGGTGGAGGAACATATGGCTATCTTGGATGAAATTTCCGTACAATTACAGCAGGGCAAAGCAAAAATCGTCAGCCAACTCGTTGCGCAGGCCATTCAGGACGGTTTCTCCGCCAAGGAGATTCTGGAAAACGGTTTGCTGCACGGCATGGGAATCGTCGGCGATAAGTTCAAAAACAACGAAGTATTCGTCCCCGAGGTTCTGGTTGCCGCGCGCGCAATGAATATGGGCATTGAAGTGCTCAAGCCGCTGCTCGCCGACTCCGGCGTTCAGGCGACCGGCCGCGTCGTCATCGGCACCGTTCAGGGCGACCTGCACGACATCGGCAAGAACCTTGTGCGCCTCATGATGCAGGGCAAGGGTCTTGAGGTTGTCGACCTCGGCACCGACGTTTCGCCCGACACATTCGTAAAGGCCGCGATTGAAAACGACAGCCAGATCATCTGCTGCTCCGCGCTGCTGACGACGACCATGGGCGCAATCAAGGACGTCGTCGCCGCCGCAAAAGCCGCGGGCATCCACGGCAAGGTGAAGATCATGATCGGCGGCGCGCCGATTACGCAGTCGTTCTGCGATCAGGTCGGCGCGGACAGCTACACGCCGGACGCGACAAGCGCGGCCATCACCGCCGTCGAACTCTGCAAAGCCTCGTAATCCGACGTTTTTCGGTTCAAGCACAAAGTCCCGCCGCGCAAGATGCGAAGCGGGACTTTTTTGTTTGATTCAACTCTGCAGCAGATCTCGTCTCGTCCTAGGCCCCCTGCCGGCAGTGTGATTTCATCCGGGCCAACCCGTTTACAGCAGATCCAGCATGGATTTTGCCGAGTCGTACAGCTCGCCCGAGCCTTCCCGCCGCATGACCTCCGCAAAATCGCTTTTCGCCAGTTCATAGTTCTTCAGATCCGCTGCGCATACGCCGCGGTTGAAATAGCAGTTCGACAGCAGCGATTCCACGTTTTTATCGATCACCGTCGTAAAGTCCGCGATGGCCGCCTCCATATTCCCCGCGACCATATAGCACGCGCCGCGATAATAATACGCGTCGTCGATATTCGCGCCCTGATCGATCGCGTTGGAAAACAGCGTGGTCGCTTCTTCATATGCGCCGAGATTCATCTGCGCCAGCGCCATATAGTAATACAACGTTTCATAGGTGAAGTTTTCCGAGCCGATCTCGATCGCCTGTCCGCCGTAAGAAATTACGCCCTCATAATCTCCGTCGAGATAGCTCGCCAGCGCGCACTGCGCATAGCAAGCGCTTGGATCGGGATATCCCGCCTCCCTGGCCTTCAGAAAATCCGCCAGGGCCTCGTCATAGCGCCCCGCGAGCATCTGCGCAGACGCAAGCAGCATATAGGTCTGCCCCGCATCCTCCACGCCGCCGTCCAGAATCGCGTTGTACTGCGCAATTGCGTCGTCATACCGCTGCAGCTGGACATAGACGCTCGCCAGCGTCGTGCGCGAATCCGAATCCTCGGGGTTGCGCTGCACATAGAGTTCCAGCGTGTCAGCCGTCAGCTGCGCGTTGTCCTGCTCGGCGTAGATCTGCGCCTTGATGAGCAGCTGTTCGTCCTCATATGTACCGGCGGAGATGTTTTGAAAGCTCTCCAGCGCCGCGTCGTATGAACCGAGCAGCGTCTCGAGGCAGCCGCGCTTGAGCCAGAGTTCGTCCAGCAGCGCCGTGTCGCTCCCCTCCGCCAGCGACTGGCAGGCGATGATCTCCTTGAGCGCTTCGTCGTATTTCGCCGCGCCGATATAGACGGACGCGTCGCGATAATGCTGCTCCAGCGTTGTCGGGGTAACAAACAGCTGCGCGAGCATATCCTGCATGCGCGCGGCCATGTTTTTATTGACAAAATCCGTGGTCTCGCTGAGCGTGTATTCGGAGGCGGACTTGGTGTCCGCGGGAATCTGAATTCGCACGGCGTTTGCAAGAAAAACGGTGGCCGCCATCGCAATCGCCAGAAAACCGGCGATGGCGCGTGTCCACCAGGATTGAATCCAGCTTTTTTTCTCCTGCTTCTCGTCCTGCCGCATACAGTCCTCCGATTGAGCAAACTATATCACGCGCGGCATCCGCGCGCAACACCGCCGCAACCGAAAACGGCGCGGCTCCCGCGCGATTGCAGCGGAAGCCGCCCGTATTCGTTTCGTTTTTTCATACCTGCCGCATGCAATGCGTCAGATGTCTTCGCCTTCATACAGCGCGGGGAGGTCCAGACCGCCAAGCAGTTGTATAACGGTGTTTACAATCTGCTTGTAGTTCAACTCCGCGTCCCGCAGCGCCGCGGCAGCCGCAAGCAGCGTATCCATGTCCGTAATCGACGCGTTGAGCCGTTCCGAAACCGCAGGATATTTCGCCTGCCAGTTCTCATTGAACCTTGCCGCCGCATCCGTCGCATCCGCTGCGGAGGCCGCGCCGTAGACTGCGGCGAGGTCCTTCAGCAGCGCGTTCCAATCCTCGTTTGCAATATCCGCGCGCATGCCGATGATCCAGAACACATCGGAAGCGATCAGCGTCGCATTGGGGAAGAGCTCCATAAACGCCGTCATAAACGCCGCCGCGTCGTCGCCCAATCCGTCGATGAACGCAACGCGCATCGGCACCCCTGCCGTCCTGGCGGCGTCCGCGAGTCCGCTCAGCGCCGTCGCGTCACCAATCCTCGCGATGGTGATGCCGAGAATTTGCAGTCCGCCGCGAATATCCGCGCCGATGAGCAGATACAGCATCAGCCCTTCGCCGTCCATGCCCTCGACGTTCGTCAGGCGGATTCCGAGGAGGAACGTCAGCCGCATCAGCTGGTTGACCACGAAGATCAGGCCGTATTCGGAGACCAGAATCAGCTTGCCCGGAACCCGCACGAGAAGCGGCGCGCCCTTTGTGCCGATGTCGCCAAATGCGTAGATGCTGAGGTTCTGCGCGACGATCCTGCCGCCGTAGAGCGCTCCGCCGATCCAGAGCACGACCGTCTTGCCGTTGATGTTGACCGTTTGAATGTTACCGATGCTGTTGATGTAGATGTTCTTCCCGCTGGCGGTCAGGTTGCTAACGTTCACATTCAGCGGGTCGTCCGGCGTGCCGATGTCGCCGAGCGCCTTGAGAATGAAGGTGTCCGCGATGACAAAGCCGCCCGCGCTCTGCGTAACCGCACCGCCGACGCTGAGCCAGATGGTGCCGCCCCGCGCGGAGAGTGTGCCGATTTCCAGCGCGCCCAGATTTTGAATGGTCATCCGATCGGCAAATCCGCTCAGAGAACCGACGTTCAGTTTGGCGATCGATCCGCCGATTTCACCGTCGATGGCGTTGAGCACGGCGGAGTTCGTCGTAACCATCGCGCTACCCGTCGGCGACACGTCGAGCAGACTGCCGTTTGCCGTAAGCCAGACGCTTCCCGCGCTGATCCCGCCGATTTGCATCGTGGACGGACTCGTCAGCGCCACAGAGCCCAGCGGGCTCGCGTCGATGCGAATCACGCCGACGACCTGCGTCGAAATCGGGGTACCGATCTCGCCGACGCTTCCGCCGGCATGAATCGTCAGGTCCAACCCGGTGCGGATGGTCGGCAGTTCCGTCGTGATGCCGTCGTCCGCCGCAAAGTCCGCGCCGAACGAATCCAGTATGACGGCGGGCTGCGCGGCCAGCGCATCGGCCCATGCCTGCTGTGCCGCCGCAAGCGCCGCAGTCGCGTCGCCGACTTCCTGCTGCGCCTCCGCCTCCGTGGGCAGCTGCGAGAGTTCTTCCTCAATCGCGCTCAGCGCGGCCTGTTTATCGTCCCGCTCGTCAAGCGCGGCCAGATAATCCGCCAACGCCGCCTGAACGGCCGCATCCTCATCCGAACCCTTTTCAAGCCGCGCGTCGACCCACGCCTGATACGCATCGTCCAGCGCCAGCTGCGCACCCGTCAGCGCGCCCTGCGCAAGCGCCTGCTGCGTCAGGAGATCCTGCACCTGCGCAAGTGTGTCGTTCGCCTGATCCAGACGATCCTGTGCGTCCTGAACAACCTGCCCGGCGGCATTTGCCGCGGCATGCGCCGCAAGCACGGCCTCCGCCGCATCCAGCGCGTTACGCGCCGCCGTCTCGGCGTCTATGGCTTCCTGCACGGTGGCGAATCCATGGTCGGCAAGAAGATCGTCCAGCGCCTGCTGCGTCTCAGCCTCGGCCTCCTGCGCCGCCGTCAGCGCGGCTTCGGCCTGTTTCTTTGTGACGCCGCCCGCGGCGACGATCACCGCCCGCGCGGCGTCTTTCTCTTCGCTTGTCGCGCTCCGGTCGGCAAGCACCAGATACGCGTCCAGCACCGCCTGTGCGGCCGCCGCGTCGAGCTGATGCTGCGTCACCTCGGCCTCGAGCTTCTGCGCCGCCTGACTGGTCTCGTGCGCGTCGATATACTCGTCCAGCGCGGCGAGGGCATCCTTGGCCGCCTGCAGCGTCTTGAGCGCCTGCGTGAGCGCGGCGAGGTTCTCCGCCGATGGGTCGAGCGAATAGGCATTCTGCGCGTCAAACGCGGCGGCCTGCGCCGCTAGCAGCGCGTCCGCAATATCCAGCGCCTCGCCGTCCAACGTCGCATCGGTGTATTTATCCATGAGGCTCTGCGCCTCGGTATACGCGAGGGTTGCGTTGGCGAGCCGCTCGGCTGCGGCGAGTTTATCCGCCGCTGAAGCGTCCGGATCGGCAAGCGTGTCGCTCGCTTCGTTGATCTGCGTCCGGATGTTCAATAGATACAGGGATGTTTCCAGCACGCCCTCCGCGCGCCGCAGCGACAACGCCGCGTTTGCCAGCGCGTCCGCGTCGGCAAGCGGATCGCCCGCCAGCAGGTCATATGCCTGCTGCGCCGACGAAAGCGCGTCCTGCGCGTCGTTGACGGCAATCTGCGCCGTGAGCAGCGCCTTCTGCCTATCCAGCTTCTGCTCCGCAAGCACCAGCGCCGCCGTCTTTTCGGCGAGCTGTTCGGCCGCGATGAGCGCGTCCGCGTCGTCGATGAGCTGCTGCGTCGCGTCGAGCGTGCTTTGCGCGTCCGTCAGCTTTCCTGCCAAGGCGTCGCATGTTTCCTGTGCGCCGTCCAGAGCCGTCTGCGCGGCGTCGATCAGCGCAAGCGCCGCCGCCTTCTGCGCGTCGTCCGCCGTCGGATCCAGCAGCAGCGCGAGGTATGCCGCCTGTGCGTTCAATAGATCGTTTGCCGCGATCAGGAGCGCGTCGTTCGCGGCGGACGCCGCGTCTGCCGCGGCATCGCGCGCGGCGGTCTGGGCGAGCAGCGTCTCCATCGTGCGGGTGATATACGTCGTTAGCACGTCCACGCGCGCCTGCGCAGCCGTCGCGTCGTTGTAGACGAGATCCAGCTCGTTCTGCGCGTCCACCACGCTCTGGATGATCTGTCCGAGCGCGCTTTCCGGATTTGCGTCGTAGATGCTGCCTTGTACGCTCAGCACCGCTTCGCCGGTTGCATATAGTTTTTCGAGGAACACATCCCCGTCGAGTTCCGTTACATACACGTTTGCGCCGGAGAGCGCGAGCGTGCCTGCGCCGGTGCGGTTCGCGTCGACGATAAACGGCGCGCCGCTCGTTCCGATATCGCCCGCCGCGTCGATGGACACGCCGTCTCCCGCAAGAGCAAATCCGGTCAGCGTCTGCGTCGTTCCGCTCACAAGCGCGATTCTGCCCGTCGCGGTCAGCGCGATATCCCCGTTGCCCTGCGGCAGGTTGAGAATCAAGCTGCTCTTTGCGTCGAAGTATGCGCCCAGCGCGCAGAGCCCGTCCACCGTTCCGCCGACTTTGACGACCAGCGGCTGCTCCGCCGAGACGCCGAACGATCCGCTCGCCGCGGTCAGATCGACATCCCCGCCGGCGGAGATATTGAGCGCGCCGTCCGTCTTCTGCTGCTCCGTGCGGTTGTCCACAATGGAGCCCGGCGCGGTCAGAACGACGTCCCCGCTCGCCGAAACGGAACCAAGGCCGAGATCGCCGGACTGCTCGGAAACATACGCGGAACCGTTCTGCGCGAGGATGTTGAGCGTCGTGCTCTCTTCATTGAACGTTACGCGCAGCCAGTCATAGCGCACCGCCACATCGAGCGCCCAGCCGGTGACCGGTTCGCCGTTTTCGTCGAGCATCGGCGAGCCGTCCTCATTCAGGAGGGCGATCTCTTCGAGTACATAGACGGGCGTATCGTCGGACACAAACGAGAAGCCGAACGGTACGATCACGATCGGCGCCGTGCCCGAGCCGGAAGGATCGAAGCGCACGCCGAACTCCGTATTAAACGCGGTGTAATCGCGCGGCGTCTTATCCGCGGTGTAGATTTCCTCGTCCACATTCACCAGGCGGACGGGACGGTTGGTGCGCTGGTTGATGTTGATTGGCTGCGCGGCGGTGCCGACATCGCCCTGCGCGTTGAACGTGATATTCCAGCCGGTCACGAGATTGTCCGGATCGAGCGCTAGAATGCTGCCGCCCAGCGCTTCTATTGTGACATCCCCGCGCACGGAGAGGATTGTGCCGATCGTTACGTCGCCTTCATCCTGCGTGATGGAGATGCCGCCTTCGTTGGTCACGAACGCCTCGCCCGTGCTGCGTCCGACGCTGAGGCTGAATGCGCGCGCGGGCGGGTCGTCGCAGGTATCTTCGGGCGTTATGCTGGCTTCCAGCGCTCTGCGGTAGAAGTCCTGAATATCGTCCTGCGTCAGCAGGCCGCTGAGCAGGTCGCCAAGCGCGTCGATCAGATCGCCGTCGAGCAACGCGGCGAGCATGGTATTCGCGCTCGCGGTGTCGACGACATACTGCGTGACGCTGACGCCGCCGATGAGGTCTGTCGTCTGCTCGGTGAGCGCGTCCTTCAGCGCGTCGATCAAATCGCCGTCCGTCAAAATGGTCGGCGCGGTGCCGCTCATCGCGTTATAAAGCTCCTTGCCGAGGGTCGCGCCAAAGAGCGCCTTGAGCTTCGTCAGGTCGGGCTTGCCGGAGGCGGAATGCACCGCCGACCAGAGCGCAGCCGCGTCGATGTTGTCAAGGTAGGTTCGATCCGGCGCGCGCTGCGCAATCCACTCCGCAATCTCCTGCGGGGTGTCCGCGTTGAGGAGCACTTCGAAGAATTGCTCGTCGCTGTATTTGAGATATACGCCTGTTAGATACAACGCGTTTTCGTCCGTGCCGTCATAGCCGCCAAAGATGGCGTAGAACGGATAGCCGGCCAGCGGCAGGTCGACCGCGTCGATGTAGTAGTAGGTCACCTCGTTGATGCGGACGGTGATCTCGGCGGGAATGTCGATCTGCAGCCGGTGCTGATTGGTGCCGATGCCGCCGTATTCCGCGCTCAACTTCAGCGAGGCGGCGTCCGGCGTGTCGTCCTTGGCAAAGCTGATCAGCGGATGATCCAGCGATTCGTCAAACACTCTGATCGCGTCGTAAGCCAGCAAAGACACATTGCTTCCGCTTGCGGTGATGCTGTCGAAGTAGATGCTGCCTTCGGTGCTCTGCAGCAACAACTCGCTATTTGTCATCTCGGTCAGCGGAACAATGATATCGCCATAGACGGTGGCGCTCCAGGAACTTTCGGTCAGGTACAGCGGATCCATGATCAGTCCGCCCGCCTTGCTGTAGAGCGTAGCCTCGGCGTTCAGCAGCGTCGCGGTGTCGATCGTGATGTCGCCGTATACGTTGACGAAGATCCGGCCGCCGTCCATCGTCCAGCTATGTGAGGTCAGCCCGCCGTCCGTGCTGTCCAGAAGCACCAGACTATCATTGAATTCCGCATCCGTGATTTCGATTGCGTCGTGCACAAACGCGCTGACGGTACTGTCGTCCGCCTTCCAGCTGTCGGAGAACAGGCCGCCGTTGCTGCTCGTCAGCGAAACGGTGCTGTTATCCGCGATAAACGTGTCGATAACGATGTCGCCGTATACGCTCGCGGTCACGTCGCTGCCGCCCGCGCCCCAGCTCGTCGAGGTCAACCCGCCGTGGCTGCTGGTCATGGAGACGGTGCTGTCCACCGCGATAAATGTCTCGATTGCGATATCGCCGTATACATCCGCGGTAACGTTGCTGCCGTCCAGATCCCAAAGCGTGGAGGTCAGGCCGCCGTTGCTGCTGGTCAGGGAAACCGTGCTGTTATCCGATGTCAGCGTCGTAATGGCGATGTCGCCATAGACGCTCGCGGTTACGCTGCTGTCGGTCATATCCCAGGTATCGGAGGTCAGGCCGCCGTTACTGCTCGTCAGCGAAACGACGCTGCCGTTTGCGGCACTGAACGCGCCGATGCCGATGTCGCCGTATACGCTCGCGGTCACGCCGCTGTTGGTGACGTCCCACGTGTCGGATGTCAATGCGCCGTTCGTGCTGGTCAGAGAAACCGTGCTGCCGCCCGCGGTGAACGCGCCGATGGCGATATCGCCATACACATTCGCGGTCACGTCGCTGTCGGTGATGCCCCAGGTGTCCGAGGTCAGGCCGCCGTTGCTGCTCGTCAGCGAAACAACGCTGCCGCCGGTTGCCGTGAACGCGCCGATGGCGTAGTCGCCATACACGTCCGCGGTGACATCGCTGTCGTCCACATCCCATGTTTCGGAGGTCAGGCCGCCGCCCGTGCTGGTCAACCAGACCGTGCTGCCGTCGCTCGCGGTAAACGATCTGATCTCAATGTCGCCCATCGCGTCGAGATCGGCGGTGCTGGCGTATACCTTGGAGCCCTCGTCCTCGGCGTCCAGATCGGGATCATAGCGCACGATCAGCGTGTCGATGAGAATCGCGCCCGTGACCAGCGGATCGCTGCCGTTGGAATGCGCGTCGAGAATCAGGTTGCCCGCGATCACTTCAACACGATTGCCGATGATGTCGCCGTTTTCGGTTTCAACATGGTAGGTCGCGCCGTTGATGATGCGCGTGTTCTCCTCCAGCGTGATGCTGCCCTCCGCCGCCGGGACGAAGAGATAGATGCTGCTCGAGATCAGTCCGCGCTCGCCGGTGATGTCGTAAACCGTCACCTTGCCCCCAGCGGAGATATCCAGCAGTTTGTCCGGCGTTCCGACGGAGCCGGTCGTGCGCAGATAGAAGTCGATGTCGCCGCCCGCTTTGAGGTTCAGCGCGCTGCCGTTGCCGTCGAGCATGCTGCCCGCGGGATCGTGCATAGTAATCGAGATATCGCCCTGCGTCGCCTCGATATACTGCATGGAATAGATCACGCCGCGCACCGTGACGAGATGCATCGTCAGCGTATCCTCGGAGGCGGGCTCCACCGTGCCGTCCGAATAAACCTTGGTCAGATTCGGCAGGCGGATCATGACGCTGTCGATCTGCCACTCGCTCTTTTCGGCGTTCCAGACATAGATGCGCTGCACCATCGTGGTTCCGCCGGTATGCGTGATGGTGTCCGTCATCGTGCGGATGGTCTGCGTAGTCGTGCCGACCACCGTCACGCCGTCCTCACCGAGGATATCCTCGGTGCGCGTGCCGTCGGTCTGCGTGTGGGAAACGCTGTTCTGCTTGATCCAGTCCGTACCGTTGTAATAATAGTAGTTGCCCGCAACGTCCGTCGCGATCACGTCCGTCAGCCGCTCGAGGGTGACCTGCTTTTTCGTGGTCATCTCGAAAGCGGCGCCGGTGTTCTCGACGGCTTTGTATGCGTAATAGATCGCGTCGAAGTCGTCGCCCGTGATATCCGCAAGCGTCACCGGCGTGCCGTCGTAGATCAGATTGCCGTTGACGAGCAGGAAGCGGTTCTGGTCCGCGTCCATATACACGCCGTTGACCAGGTGATAGATCCACTGCAGCGCCTCCGCGCCGGTCAGGTCGTCCACATGATAGTAGGTGCCGACATACACGAGGTCGTCCCCGACGATCCGGTAGACGTTGCCGTTCATATCGGTGTAGATATCCGCGCTGCCAAGGTTGTAGACGAGCCGGAGCGCATCTGCCTTGCTGCCCACAAACTCATATTCGCCCGTGGGCTCGGCGGTGACGGGATCGAGCACCGGCGCAACCTCAAAGCGACGGTCGACCGCGATCCAGCCGTCAAAGTTTGCACGCAGCCAGTCGCGCGCGTCCGCGCCGGAGATCGTCTGCGGCGTCACGCCTTCCTTGCGGCCACTGTAGACCAGCGCGTCGCCAAGCGTGTTGAGCGCGAAGATATAGCCGTCATCGTTCGTATAATACGGGTTTTCGCCGTCTACGCCATAGACCAGCAGGAGGGAATGCGCCAGATCCTGCTCGGCCGCGGTAAACGTACCCTCGCCGCCGTCGGTCTGATAGAGGCGGTCGGCAGCGTCTTTGATCTGCTGTTCGAGCACGCTGACGAGGTATTCGGTCGTGATGTAGGTGTCGTCATCGGCGTAGACCGAGCCGATGTACGTATACTGCTCGTCGCTGATCTTTTCATACAGATACCCGTCCGCATCCACGTAGAGATCCCGCGCGTCGCCGGAGACGGTTATCGAGCTCAGCCCTTCGCTGCTGGTCAGATCCGGCAGGACGATCGGCGTGTCGACATAGCTCAGCACATAGTACGTCTCTCCGCCGGTTGACGAGACGAGCGTCAGTTCATAGCGGTTGCCGTTCTCGTCGGCATAGTAGCTTCCGTCCACGGCAAAGAGGAATCCGGCCACGTCTGTGCTGGACAGTGCGCCGTCCTCATCGAGATAAATCTTTTTCGCCCCGTCGATGTAACCCGTGATCAGGCCTTCGAGCGTAACGAGCGCGTCGTCGTCGGTGATGTTGTCCAGAAGCGCAGGTGTGGCAAAGTAGACCAGATCGTCGCCGACGAGCTTGTACACGCTGCCGTTTTCATGCGTATAATACCACTCTCCGTCGACTTCCTGCACGAGGTCGTAGAGGATGAAGAGCGCTTCGCGCGGCGTGAGCGAATCGTCATAGGTGTATTCCACGCCGTTGCGCACGTAATAATATCCGCTCGCGGTGCTAAGCAGCCAGTCGACCGCGCTTTCACCCGTGATATCCGGCAGCAGGCCGCCCGCCTCGGCACGCACGATCTGGCCGTCTATGAAGTTGTAGAGATTGCCGAATTCGTCCTTGAACGTTCCCTCGCCAAGCAGCTTGTAGAGCTTCAGCGCGGTGGCGCCAGCTACCGTTTCACCCTCGTAGGTATAGCCGACGATGTTGCCGTTCCCGTCCATGAGCGTTTGCAGTGCTTTGTATGCGTTCGTGTCCGCGCTCGTCAGGCTGACCGTGGAACCGGCATAGACGAGCGTCGATCCGACCAGGCGGTAGATATACGAGCCGGTTTTGTAGAGGCCGTCCTTGATCTTATAGTAGATGCCCAGCGCCTGCGCATCGGTGACAAACTGCGTGAAGTACGAACCGTTGTAATAGTAGCTGTCGAACCCGTCAAGCAGTTCATTCCGAACGTCCGCGCCATATATGACCGGCGTCACGCCGACACGCACATGCGTATATTCAAGATTGCCGCTGATCAGCTCGTAGATATAGCCGTCCGCGTCCGTATATTTGTTGTTCGTGGTGGGATAGAGCAGCGCCAACGCCTCCGCGCCCGTGATATCCGCGGCGAAATACTTGCTCAGATCCGAACTGTCGTAGAGCCGGTCCGCCGTGTTTTTCACTTCGTTGATCATTGTGCTTGCGCTGATGTTCGAAACGCCCGTGCGCTTGCCGGTGTATTCGGCGGAGGTTACAACCTTAGAATATTCGTTCTCTTCCGTGTCGGGGTCGTCCGGGGTGATCGTGTAGGTTACGTGATAGATATATCCGCCGATGCTGATGGTCTCGGCATCTCCGTCGCTGTCCGTCGTCAGCACTGTGAAGTCGGGCAGCGGCAGCATTGCCGACGTATACTCTTTGTTCAAATCATTCGGCAGCGCGGTGCCGTCGTATACCAGATCGCCATCGCTGTTCGTCTTATAGCGGTCTTCGGTGTCGTCGATTTTGAAATACTCGCCAAAGTCATTGACAATCAAATCATAGAGCAGGTACGCCGCGTCCGAACCGCTGATGTCGCCTTCGCTATACGCAAACAGGTAGGTCTTCCCGTCCATGATATAGCCGATAACCATGTTTGTAAGCTTCGTCAGCGCTTCGCTCGGTGTAATAGACGTATCCGCAGGCGTCCCCTGGTACACGAGATTGTTTCCAACCAGCAGGTATTCGTTGCCGTCCGCGTCTTTGTATGTCAGATTTGTAGCGGTCAAACCGTAGACCAGCTTGAGCGCGTCAAGCTCCGTCAGGTTGCGGTCGAACACATAGGTCGTGCCGTCCGCAGCGGTATAAACATACTCCGCGTTGTTCAAAAGCCAGGTCTTCGTATCCGCGCCGGAGATGTTCGAAACGCCCGCGCGCTTGCAAAGCAGCGTCCCGTCTTCAAAGAAGTATAGATTCCCGTCCGTATCGCGGAATACGCCCGCGCCGCCGAGAGAGAACACCTGCAGCGCCTCGTCCTGCGAGAGACTGACGCCCGCGCCTGTCCTGTATCCCGTGATGTTTCCGTCGCCGTCCACAATCGCGTCGAGGAAGAATCCGCTGCGGATGATCTCAATTGCGCTCTCACCCGTGATGTCGGCCACGCCCGTCTTTGTGCCGGTGTACACAAACGAGGTGCCGACCAGGCGGTAGACATAGCCGTTTTCGTCCGTATAGATGATGTTGCCGTCCTCGTCCACGGCGAGCGGGTTATATTCGGAAACCCGACCGAGCTGCGTGGCGTTGAGGTAATCGGAGTGATATTCCTCGCCGTCGAACTTCGCGGCAAACGCTTTGCCGTTGATCGTGACGAGCGTATTGATCATCACCGCGATACCGGTCGTCGTGACATAGAGCGTATCGGTGATGCGGTAACCCGAAACGGCTGCGACCATGTTGTTGGCCGGGATGGACTCGACCGCCTTCATCGGGATATCTTCGACTCTGCCGAGAATGTTCAGAACCGCTGCGGCGTAGCCCTGCTCCGTTACCTGACGCGTAACCGGCTGCCAGACGCCGTTTGCATCCTGCACATAGGTGGTGTAGGTCGCGGTGTAGCTCGCTTCGCCGACCGGCGTGCCGAAGGTGAGCGTATAGTCCTTCTTCGGTTTGCTCGTGCCCGCGTTGGCCGCCTTGTCCTCGTTTGCAACCAGCATCAGAGACAGCGGAACGGCCGTCGTGCAGTTGATTTCCAGATGATAGGACAACAGGCTCGTATGGCTGATCCAGTAATAGTTGGTGTCGTCCTTGCGGTAGGCATACACCGCAAAGTAGAAGTCGCCGTCCCCGCTGGCGGAACACGGGCCGCTGCTGTCGCGCTGTTCGCTCTGGAGCGATACCGTCCAGTATTTGCCTTTGAGCGAATCGTAGACTGCGCTGAGCGAGCTGTTCGACGACGTGTAGTTATCCGGCACATAGTAGATGCTGCCGACTTTCTTGATGTCGAGCTCCGTGCCGTTATAGTACCATTTGCTCGTGTTGTAGTTATAGGTCAGGCCGCTGGCAAGATCGTTTACGGTGAACACCTTGCTCGCGCGCGCAACCGCCTCGCCGATGACGCTGCCGTTGTAGTAGTCGTCATTGAGTTCATAGTAGGTGATGCCGTTGTTCAGCGTGATCTGATGTCCGGAGCCGTCGTCGTCCGTAAGCACATGGCCGCTGATGACATAGTCGTTGCTGGTTCCGGAAGTGATCGTATCCGCGCCTTCGAGCAGGAACGGCTGGAAGGTGTCGGTGGAAGAATCATAGGTGATGATGTAGTAGCTGCCGTCCGCGCTGACGCTCGGATACATGCCGGTGATGTAATAGCAGGACAGCGTGCCGTAGGTCCACCATGTCGAGAGCGTCACGACCGTATCCACGGAGGTGTAAACCGGTTCTCCGTCCACCAGCGTTGCCGTCGTGGTGGACAGCACGAGGTCGATGCTGCCGGAGCTGAGCCGGATGTTATTGAGCAGCCACGCGCCGCTGATGGCAGAGAGCAGCACCTCATAGCTGCAGTTGTCGTCCACCGTCAGTTTGCCCGTTGCAAGGTCGATCGAAACGCCCGCCGCGAGCTTGATGCTCGTAACCACGCCGGATTCATTGGTGATAAACGTAAAGTCGCTGACCGCGAAGTCGACCTCGTTTTCCGTAATGCGGATCACGTTGCCAAGCGCGTCCGTATACAGATAGGTGCCGTTCGGCAGCAGGAAGCAGTAGATGTCGTCCGCCGGGTTATAGCTCACCAGATAGTAGTCCAGCGCGTCGAGGCCGACGATCGAAAGATTCTGCGTAAGCGTCGCCAGCGCGTCGGTGATGTATTCGAGCGTACCGGGCACCGGCATGGTCAGCGTGTTGGTGTTGGTCAGCTGGTACGCCCTGAGTCCCTGCGGCAGGTCGATGACCACGTCTCCCGTGTCGGAGACGATGGACTGCATCCGCATGTCGATGCCGATGCCGCTTGTTGCCAGATCGCTTTCCCAGGGCTTTGAAGCCCACGCCGTGGAATCCAGCAGCACGAGTTCGGCTGCGGTGAGTTTGATGTAGATGCCGCCCTGCGCGGAGATGTTGACGCTGGACGTTCCGCCGCTTGTATTGAAGAGGTACGCGTTGAAACTCTGCTCCATCACCGTGTCGCCGACGGTGTAAGACGCCGCGCCGACGCTGCCCGCGTTCGTAATGGTCAGGCTGCTCGCCCAGATGGGCGATACGTTGACCGCGGCGGAGATTGAGGTAACCTCCTGTACCGCCTTGAGCGCGCCGCCGGTTTCACCCGTCCAGAGGAAGCTGACCGCGCCGCCGCTGTTGGCGATCAGGCCGTTGATCTGCACATCAGCATTCAGGTCGTTGATCACGCTCACGCTCGGCGCCGTGACGGCGCTGACGTGAAGCGTAATGCCGTTTTGCGTCGTATAACTCGAAGGCAGCGCAATCTGCCAACCGTATTTGTTGCGCAGAATCGGCTTGATGAAGTTGATGTTCTGCACGGTGATGCCGGAGAGCACGATGTTCAGCGCGGTGCTGTTCGTGATCGTCACCTGCGGAATATAGGACTGGTCGTAGACCGTCAGCGTGGTGTAGTCGGCATTGAGGCGCGCCGTGCCGGGCAGGGCGTTGGAAATCTGCTTAAAGATGATCGACTCGCCGGAGATCGTCCAGATCTGCGCTTCGTTCTTGAGGCCGACCTGACGGACGGTGTAGTTGTTCTGTGTGCCGGAGATATCGATGAAGATGCCGCCCGCCGCGTCGCCAAGGTGCAGCGCCGTTCCGGCGGCGACGCTCGCGCTGCCGGTCACGTTCAGGTCGTTATCGCCCGACTTATGCTTATAGATGAAGCCGGAGGTGTTGCGCTTGTCCTCGGTGCGATCGCCGTTATAATCGTTATGCGTCACATAGATATCCGCACCGATCAGCGCGACGCCGGACTTGATCTCCGCCTTGGAATTGATCGTGCCGTTGATATCCACCGCCGCAACGCCTTCGCCGATGGCGTTGAGCCGCGCCGTCGCCACGCCGTAGATGTTGTACGTGCGGTAGGCGGGCTGCGCGGAGCCCGCGATATAGATCTTGTCGTGCCCGGTGATGTTCGCGTAGCTGACCGCGACGACGGACGTAATGTCCACATCCATATTGGTGTCCGCGTCCACATCCGCACCGAGCGCTTTGCCGTTTGCGTAGGTGTAGGTGTAGACGTAGAGCTGGCCGGTCATGGACTCGATGTTGACATAACGCCCTTCGATGACCGTCTTATCGGCCGACGTACCCGTGATGGTCACGCCGCTGTCCAGATCCACATCGGTATCCGCCTTCGCATAAGGACGCACGCCGAGGCCGCTCGTGTTGACCTCGACCGAAGCGGAGAGGCTCTTGAGCGACGCGTCGGAATAGATATAGATGTTATTGAAACGATCCTGAATGAATACACCCGAGCCAATGTTGACCTTGGCGCTCGAGTTCACGTTAACATCCAGCTCCGCAGTGCCGAGCGCGACCACGCCACCGGAGGAGATGCGCGCGTAGGTGTAGATATCGTCGGAAGCGCCGCTGATGGCCTTGACGAGCAGATCGCCAAAGTCGGCGGTCAGCACGGAGCCCGCGTTGATGTTGACCACGGTGTCTCGCGTGAGATCGTTGATCGCCTTGAGCGTGTCGCCGGAGAAGAACCCGCCGCCGTCGGCATATGTCTTTGCATACATGTCCGCGTTGGACGTTGCCAGTATCGTCAGCGCCGTGCCGGCAAGCAGCTGGCTGGCGATGGTAATCGTGTTGCTCACGTGGATTTCGTTGGATCCACGCGTTTCGTTGGCGTTGATGCCAAACCCGATCGACGACGCGGTCGCATTGGACGTTGCGACGGTATAGTCCTCGCTCAGCACGCTGATGCTGCCGCCCGCGCGCACGATCGAACTGCCCTTGACATACGCGCTGGTTGAATAGTAGGACACCGTCGGCAGCGTGGTTTCCGAGACGGAGACCAGCGCGGCGGTCGGGCCCTTTTCAATGACCGAGCGGGCAGAGCCGGTGTTGTATGCGCGGATTGTCACGTTTTCGGATGCGTCGATCACTGCCGCACCGTCCACGCCGGCGGAAACGCTCTGGCGGCTCGAACTGCTGCCAATGTCGGCTTCCGCGTTGCAGGTGGAGCCGGAGACAAGCGCGACGCCGCCCGCCTGTTCACAGTAGGCATAGGCCGTCGTACTGCCGAGCGCCGTGATGGTCACGTCCCCGTTTCGCGCGGTCAGGCTGACGCCGGAGACGTACGCGGAGACGCTGTCCCCGGTTTGCGCGGTGGCCGACAGACTGCCGACCGTCAGCAGTGAAACTTCGAAGTGCTTCTGTGCCGTGGCGTCCGATTCGCTGACCGTCTTGGCTTTTACGCTGACCGCGTTGGCGGATATCGAGCCGGAGCCGGAGATATACGCGCTGTTGGTGCTCAGCGCCTTTGCATACGCTTCGTTGACCGTCACGCCGACAATCGAGAGCGACACGCCGTTATTGCCCTTTCCGCCGGATCCGCCGACGGTGGCAACGGCCTTGCCGAAATCGTCCGTATTGTAGATTTCACTGTTGACATTCAGCGAGCCGCCCAGAATGTTGAGCGAACCGGTGATGTCGAGATAGGCCGACTGGTTGACGTTCAGCGTCGCCGTTACGACGTTGACCGCAATATTGGCCAGGCTGATTTCAAAGGAATGCGTCCGGCCGATCGCTTCGGAGCGCGCATACCCTTGGGTGAGCACGCTGACGCTGCCGCTCGTGGTCATTGAACCGCTGCCGGTGAGATAGCTCTTTGCGGTGACGTTGTTGGACGCGTTTGCGATGTTGCCGGAGACGCTGGCCAGCGAAACGCCCAGGCCGCCCGCAGCGCCAGTCGCGGCAAACGAGCTTGCATAGTAAACTGTTGAAACGTTCAGCGTACCGATGGCGAGCGTCCCGCCCGTGCTGTCGATATAGGCCCGGAAATCGCCCTTGGCCTGCGCGTCCGTCTCGAGCAGCGATACGCTGATGACGGAAATGCTGTACTGGGACTGCAGGATATCCGCGTTTGCATAGGAGCGCGCCTTTGTTTCAACCGAGACCGCGCCGGATACGGCGAGCGACGCGCCGCGGATGTAGGCATAGGATTTTGCGGCGATGCTCGCCTGCGCAAGACTGATCGTGCCGGACACGAACGAGATGGACACGCCGGGCGCCGCGCCGCTGCTGCCAACCTGCGCGACTGCGCCGGTGTTGATGAAATCGTTAAACGAGCTGGTGACGCTGACGCTGTCCGCCTGCAGGCCGACGCTGACGATGTATGCATATTGCTCCGCAGTCACCTTGGCATACGCTTCGTTGAGCGCAACTTCCACGCCGCTGACGGAGATCGCAACCCCGCGCACAATCGCGGATGCCGTAACCTTCGCGCTGGACGACACCTTGACGGCTTTTGCGCTGATGGTGCCGCTTCCGCCGATCCAGGCCTTGATGATCGTCTTTGTTTCCGCGAGGCTGATGTTGACGCCGGCGCTGTACATGCCGACCTTGAGTCCGCCCGCAGCCGGAGTCAGGTCGCAGGTGGCGTCGGCCGTCACACTGGTGACGACGTTCACGTCGCCGCCCGCGCTTACCGCGCCGCTGCTGACGAGCGCCGCCTCAAACGAGCCCGCCGCGTAGGCGTAACCCGTCATCAGGCCCATTGACGCATAGGCAAACGTGATATTATCCACCTTGGCGTTGGCGGTCGAGGCGCCGTAGCTGTATACGCCGATTGAACCGGATACCTTCAGATCGCCCGCGTTGATCTTCGCGCGGCCCGTCGCGTTCGCCGTTGCGACGGCGACATTCGCCGCGGCGGACACCAGCCCGGCGGAAGCGGAGAAGATATACGCCTGCGCCATGGTGGAGAAGCGTCCGCTGACGGTGTCGGTCAGTTTATCCGTAATCTTGAGCAGGAAGGTTGAGTAGGTCTGCAGCGTCGTGTTCTGGCGCGAGGTAACGTTGAGAGATCCGCTTAGCGTTATGTTCGCGCCGCCGGTGAGCAGCGCCTCCTGCATGCTGATCAGCAGCGCGATGGAGACCGAAAGATTGATGGAAACGGCCGCGATGCTGGCGTTGGCGATGATCGCATACGCTCTGGTGTTGCCCTCGGCGTAGACGTTGACGTTCACGGCGATGAGCGTACCGCCATCGCCGCGCAGTTCAGAATGGTTTTCGGACGCGTTGATGGCGACGGCGAAGTTGAGCGCGATCGTAGCGCCGCCAGCCTTGCCTGTCACCACCGTGACGATCGCCTGCGAGTTATACGGGCTGGTCGCCGTTCCCGCGCTGACGTTCAGCGTTCCGACAGTCATCGTCGCACCGGAGACGTCCACGATTGCGACATTTTTCGACTTGATCTGCGCAAGCGCGACCATCGCGCCGGCGGCAACGCCGCCAACGACGAGCGCCGTGCCGGTGACTGTTGTATCTCCTGTGAGGTATGCCGTGACGGAGACGGTCGTCGCCTGGATATTCGCGCCGCAGATGGCGGCATATCCAATCGCGCGGTTGAAGCCGAGCGCGACGATGCCGTTGACCGCGACCGCGCCGCCCGCGACGCCCACGCCGAGGATGTTCACCGCGTTGGTCACATCGCTCTGGACGATGACGGACGCGGCGTGTATGAGACCCTTGACCGCCGCGGAAGAGCCGGCGGCAGGCGTGCCGACCGGCGTGATGCCGATATAGGTATAGGAATCGAGCAGGCTGACCACGAGCGCAAGCGTCGCACCGACGGCGACACCGCCGACCGAGACACTGATGGTGAACGCATAGGCGTTTGCCGTATAGTCCGTGGCAACCACTACGGAAGCGTTCGGCGCGTCGATTGTGACGCCCTGGCCGATGAAGGTGTTTACATGCGTGCGGTTGATCGTCAACGCCATGCCCGCGTTGACGGCCACCGCGCCGCCCGCGACGGCGGCCGCGGCGGTGATGACGTTTGTCACGCCGTATGTGGTAACGCGAATCGTGCCCGTCACACCCGCGATGGTTGCCAGGTTTGCGATGGCGGAGACGACGTTTGCCTCAAAGTAGGTGATACCGGCGGAGACGCTCACGCCGACAAACCCGCCGCTGATGGCCAGCGTGCCCGTGAGTACCTGCCCGAAATCGACGTCCGCATGGACATACACGTTCTTGGCCGCCGTGACGTTGCCGGAAAGCACGGCGTTGACTTCCGTAAACACGAGCAGAGCCGCAAGCGTAACGCCCACGCCGACAAGCCCGCCGCCACCGGTCACCGAGATGAGCCGTATGGTGGAGGTTGTGGAATCCGAAATCTGATCGGCGACCTTTGCGTTGACCGCTTCCGTGTCGTCGTTGATGTCTTCGATGGTCTGAGCTTCGGAGCCCGTGGCCGCCGAAACCGTGATGCTGCCGTTCGGCGCGCTGAGCACCGCGCCGCTCTCAACGAGGGCGTTGACATTGCTGAAGAGCACCGAAACCGCAAGGCCGACGCCGACGCCCGCATATACGCCGACGCCCATCGTGCCCGCGATCATGTTGGCGTTTACGCTGTCGCTTGACGTAATCGCGATGTTTCCGCCTTGCGCGGTAATCTGCGCGCCCGCGCGAACCACGGCGGAGGTTGAATCCCTCAGTTCACCGATGCGCGAGGAGGTCACGGCGGAATGATTCACCGTACCGTCGTAGGTTTCGTCGTCCATCGCGTCCTGCGAACCGTCGTCGCTCTGGCCGTATTCACTGCTGCCGGGGTCGAGGTCCGAGGCGTTCTGTCCGTCGCCCGCGAGCAGGTCGGTCAGGCTGACGGTGGGCTTGCTCTCGCCCGCGCGGGAGTCGACGTTGTCAAACACCGCGTCGACCTGCGCCTGCGGATCCATCGTGTCCGCGTCCTCCATGACCGGCGTTTTTTCGCCGGTATAGCTGACCTGCTGCATCGCATCGCCGTTGAGGCGATAGTAGGTGCTGCTTCCGTTGTTCTGATATTCGTAGAGGCGGTTGCCGTCCTCGTCAAGATAGACGAAGTAGACTTTGCCGTCTTTTTCGTACTGTTCCTGTGTTTTGTCGGGATAGATGCTGTCGTGCGCGTCCTGCGGGAGCTTATTGCCCGTGACGATGACGGTGAGCGAAACGCCGACGCCCGCGACACCGCCGCCGCCGACCGTGGTTACGATGCTCAGCACGTCACGCGTCGAGCCCGCCGTAACGCTCACGTTTCCGCCCGCAATCAGGATGCTGCCCGCGCCAACGCCCGCTTCAATGGTGTTGAAGCTCAGGCTCAGCAGAATCGTCACGCCAACGCCCGCAACGCCGGAAACGCCGATCGTTACCACGACGGCGAGCACGCTGTAGTCGTCCAGCGCGGAGATGAGGATATCCCCGTGGGCCGTGAGTCTGGCCGCGCTTTCCGTATATGCTTTTGTGATGACCTGGGTGATCAGAATATCGATCGTGCCGCCGACGCCCGCCGTGCCGCCGACCGCGGCGCCTGCTGCGTCGCCGGTGACAAACTCGCCGGAATTCGCCTTGATGGCGATATCGCCCGCGCCGGACGTGATGTTGGCGTTCGCTTTGACGTATGCGAGCGTTTGATTGTAGAAATAGGTGACGACCGCGATTGCCGTGACGCCGACCGTTCCGCCGCCGCCGACTGCGAGCGCTGCGTTGACCAGCAGCGAATTTGTATCGGCAGAAACGAGCACGCCCCTGTCGGCATGCGCCGTTCCGCCGAGCGCCGCGGTCACGATGTTGGAAAACACCAGCGCGTTCACGCCGCCCGCGACACCGACCGTCCCGGCCGCACCAAACGCAATTGCCAGCAGGAAGAGGTCGTCGTGCGCATGCGCCAATACACTGAGCGTACCGGCCGCGGTGATTACGGACAGCGCGTTGACCTCGGCGGTTACGTGCTTGTCGAACACCAGCGCGACGATCGTCGCCCCGACGCCAACGCTGCCGCTCGCGGAGATTGACCCCGCGAGATTAATTATAACTGAGTCGTCTTCGGCCTCCACCGTTACATCGCCGCTGCTGAGCTCCTCGGTCTCTCCGTCCTCGGTGACGCTGTAGCTTTCGTCCCCCGTTGCGGTGATGAGCGCCGAGGTGTCCACCTTTGCATAGACGACGTTGCGCATCACAAGCGTGTTGATAACGCCCGAGACGGCGACGTTGCCGGAGAGTGCGGCGGAGACGGAGACGAGCACCATGGTTTCGTTTGCCGTCGCGCTGACGAGTACGCCGCGGCGCTTTGCCGTGCGGTTTGGCACCGCGATGCCGGAGCCCGCGCCGCCGGAGACGATTGCCGCGCTCTGCCCGACGATGGCCTGCACGGTGTTGAGCGAAACCACGGTGGAGATCGTTGCGCCGACGGCATTGCTGCCGGACGCCGCAAGTCCGCCGCTGATGACGAACGTATGGTTGTTCAGATCGGCGATGACGCCGACGGAGCCGCCCGCAGTGAGCGCCGCGCTGCCGCCGATTAAACTTTGAATCGTATCGAGCGCAACCAGCACGGGGATCGTGCCGGTGAGCGCGTTGGATCCCGAACCGGCCGCGGCGAGCGTCAGAAGCAGCGCAAAGGTTTCGCCCTGCGCTTCGACGAGCACGTTTCCGGCGTCGGAAGTCAGAGAAGCATGCGAACCGACCGATGCTAAGACGGTGCGCGAAAATACGTTAACGCTGATGGTCGCGCCGACGGCGTTGTTGCTCGCGGCGCTGAGCGCCATCGCGATGACGAGCATCCAATCCTGCGCAAGCGCGTTTACGGACACGTCCCCATATCCTCTCAGCACGGCGTAATCGTCCACGAGCGCCTTTGTGGTGCTCAGCGCGATCAGCACGCCGAGCGTACCGGCGACGGATGTGCCGCTTGTTGCGGCGGAAGCCGCCGCGAGCACGTTGATGAGCCGCTCGGCAGAGGCCGCGTTTACTTTGACCGATCCGCCGCTGCTGGTCAGTTGCGCATGAGTGCCGACCTCGGCGCGCGCTTCGGTATTCGTGATGACGACGGCGATCGTCCCGCCGACGGCCGCCTGACCGCCGCTGGCCGCAATGGACAGCGCGACGAGCAACAGCTCCGCGTCCGACAACGCGCCGACGACGACATTCGACCCGGCGTTGACGACGGCATACTGGCCGACGAGCGAGGTGACATGGTTGTCCATCACAATCGCGTCGATGACGCCGCCGACGCCCGTGCCGCTTGTGGTCACGCTCGCGGTGACGGTAATCGCCATGAAGTCCGCCTTCGAGGACGCGGTCTGCGTAAAGGCTCCGCCCGCGGTGACCCTGGCGTAATCCGACGTCTCGGCATTGACGCGATCCGAATCCGCAATCGCCGCGACCGTCAGGCCAACGCCAACCTTGGACGAGCTGGCCGAGATGGCACCGGCGATGATGCGCGCCGTGGTGTCCGAGCTGGCGGAGATCTCCGCATCCCCGGTCACCTCGACCGACGCGTTCTTTTTCAGGATCGCCTGCGTGGTGTTGAAGAAGAAGATACACGCCATCGACCCGGCAGCGGAGAGCGCCCCGCCGGAGCCGCCGCTGATCGCGCCCGCGACCGCCTCGGCGTAATAGTTATTGGAAGAGAGGAAGTTCAGAAGGTCGATCGCGTCGAGCACGGTATCCGTGCTGATGTTGATCGAAACGGAATACCCCGCGTCGTCGCCGGAGCCCTTCTTGATGTCCACAATGCCCTTGTCGGCATTGGGATCCGTCACACCCGTGGAATCCGTCAAAAGCAGGCTCAAATCAAACGTCGATTGATAGTCCGACATGTCCACGCGGAGCTTCGCCGCGTGGAGCAGGAAGGACGCGGCCTTGATTTGGGCGTATTCGCCGACCTGCGCGAGCACGTCGTTTCGCGCAAAGATCAGCGCAAACGAAGCGCCGATGCCGACCTTTGTTCCCTTGGAGACGCTCAGGCCGCCGGCGCGGAGCGCGAGCTTGCTCTTGTCTTCGGCGGAGAGCTTGACCTGTCCGTTCAGCGCGGTGAGCTTTGCGCAATCCTGAACGACCACGCTGGTCTCCGCCTTGGAAACGATGATGGCCAGCGCGCCGGAGATGGTCACCGTGCTCGAACTGCCCGTAACGGAACCGGCCAGCGCCTGCGCGCCGAGCAGGCCCTTATACTTGCCGTCCATGTTCTGCGTGAGCTGCGACTCGGCTTTGAGGTCTCCCTCGCGCGCCGTAAGTTCGCCGCCAATGGTGACGCTCGCCTTATTGGCGTTGACCGACACCGCCGCGCCGACGGCGATGGAGTTGCTGTTGGAGGCGAGGCTCATCGCAACGCCCGTGCCGAGCGTGCGGAAGTTTCCGTCGTTGTCCGCGAGGATGCCAAGCGTCTTTGCGGCCAGTTTGCCGGAGATTTCGACGTTTGCCTCGTGATGCGTGATGTTCACGGCGACCGCGGCGGCAACCTGAATCTTCGTGGACTGCGTCTGGTTGTTCGTGCCGGTGAGTCCGTTGGTGTTGTTTGTCGCGGTGTTGTTCGCCTGACCCGTCGCGCCGTCCGGCGTGCCGGAGGTGGTCGTGTCCTGACTGCGCATGGCGTTGGAGGAAAGCGGCAGGTTGTTGTTGGCCTGCGTGTTGTTCGCTCCGCCTTCCTGCTGGGTATCGTTGTTATTGTTCAGCTCGCCGTTGATCTTTCCGGCGGTCTGGTTGTTCTGGTTGCTTCCTTGTACGTCGTCGCTCGTGTAGTTGCCCTGGGCGATGTCGTTGGCCGTCTTCTCCACGCCGTCCACGCCCTTGCGGAACTTGTCGAGCATGCGATCCATATCCGCGCCAATGGCGGTCGCAATGGCCTGACTCTCATCCGCGCTGTATACATAGGAAGTGATGCGCGCCGTGCCGCTGACGTCGCCTTCGCCGAGGAAGCGCGCCGCGACATCGGAATACGCAATGTTCACGGTGACCGCCGCGCCGACGGCGGTGGAGCCGCCGACCGCGAAGCCGCTGGCCTTTGTCAGCGTGGTGCCGGTGTATTTCGCGCCGAGATAGAAGTTGATATAGTCGGCGTTTTCCGCAGCCGCCGGGTCGCCTTCTTCATAGACGGTCTTGTCGAGGTTGACCGTGTCGAGACCGTTCGTCTTGATGTATGCCCCGCTGGCAATGATCGCGGCAACCGTGTCGTAGACGAGGCCTACCGCGGCGGCGGCGTCCAGAGCAATGTCTTTCGCCTTGCCGGAGTCGCTGGTTGACGTGCCGCTTGTGGTGTTGTCCGTGCCGGAGAGCGGATCCGTGCCGGAGACGGCTACGGTCTGAAGGTCGTGCCGCCCGCTTGCGCCGACATAGAGCGTTCCGCTTGTCACGCTGCGGTTTTCGCCGATCTGCGCCTCTACGGTGAAATACGCGATGTTCAGCGAGAACGACGCGCCGACGCCGACGGTCTTTCCACTGCTGGTCTGGTTGGTCTGCTGCGTCGGGGCGGTTTCGCCCTCGGCAAGCGTGCGGAACACGGCGCTGATGGTGACGGCCGCGTCTGGCATATAGAATGTATAAACACCGTTTGCCTTGTCTTCAACGGATACGATCTGTTTGGTGGTCGGTGTGGTCGAGCCTTCCACGGTGTAGGTGTATTCGAGCTTGTCGAGGATATACCCTTCGGCCGCCTTTGCCGTCACCAGCAGGCGATCGCCCATCTTCGCGTCCGTCGCCGCCGTCTTGGTCAGATCGCTGACCGAAAGCGTACCGTTTGTCGGCGCCGTGACCGTGATGGTCTTGAGGTTCTCTTCAAACAGGGCGCTGATGGTGATCGTCGCGTCGTCGGCCAGCGCGTCGCTTCCGGTCGGCGCGGTGTAGGTATACGTGCCGTCGCCGTTGTCGGTGAGCGTGATTTCCTTGCCCGTGTCACTGCGCACGGCCTTGAGCGCGCCGCTGATCTTATATCCTTCGTCCGGCGTGACGGTTAGCGTGTTGCCGCTGACGGACACCTTGCCGTTTTGCATGGAACCGATGACGAACTTGCCTTCGGTGGTGGATTCATATTGACTGCCCGCGCTGCTGCCGTCGCCCGTGTCGGCGCTGCCGCCCGCGGTCAGGTTCTTGTCCGCCATGCCGTCGCTGCCGACCGCCGAAGAAGCGACCGTGCTGAGCTTCTGGCGCGAATAGGCGTCGATCTGAGTGTCGCCCGTTACCGCAACGGGATATTGCGCCCGGTCCGTCACGCCCGCGAGATACGCCTGCGTGCTGCCGGTGATGATCGCAACCGCCGCGCTGCCGGCGATGCCGACATTGGAAGCGCCCGCGCCCGCGATGGCCTGCGTGGTAAACTCGTTACCCGGGCCGAGGTCGACTTCCTCAATCGGCAGATCGAGCCAGCCGGAGAGCGCGTCAAGAGCCGCAGTGGTCAAAGCCTTGCCCGCGTCCTTGAGAATCTGCGTCAGTTTTGTCTTGAGCTGTGTTGCGACGCCGCTTTTGAAAAATTCCTTGAGCTTTGTGACATCCACCACGCCGTCGAATACTTCGTTGGCGATGTTGGTTGCAATCTTGTTGACCTCGTCGCCGAACGACAACGTCGGCGCCGTGGAAGAGCCCGGCGTTACGATCTCCTGCAGCTTGGCAAGCACCAGCTGCAGAATCGCGGCGGACACCTGCGTCTTCACTGCGTCGGTCAAATCGACGCCGAGCGTTGCCAGCTTGGATTCGATCTTGGACTGGATGTCGTTGGAGACGAGACCTTCCAGCCCCGTTCCGCTGAGCAGCGTATTGACCGACTGACCGACGATATCGCCGATGAGATCCACCAGCGTGTCGTCCAGCGTAGTCTGATCCAGCACGTCGCCTAAGCCCATCGCGTCCGCCATGTCGTGCAGCATCTCGGTGATGGCCTGCTCGACGAGCGTCTCGACGATGTTCTTCGGCGTGTCCTCGGTCTCGGTTTCGCTTGTCGTCTTCTTGGCCGCCTCGTACATATGCGCGAGTACGCGCAGCGTCTCCGCGCCGATGGCGGCGTTGTCGATATGGGCGAGCGTATCGTAGGTGACGATGTTGATCGCGACTGCGACGCCGACGCCGATCTTCGCCTTGGTGGCGCTGGCGTTTGCGTAGATTGCCGCGTCCGTATCGCCGTATGCTTCAATGGAGATCAGACCGGCCGTGACGCCATCGGGCGTGCCCGCCGGCGTATAAGCGGTGACCGTCGCGCCGCCGGAGATGACCGCCTCGGCGCGGTTGACCATGATGTTCAGATTGAATCCGGCGGCAACCTGTACGTTCCCTTCGCTGGTCTGCGCAGTCTGGCGATTTCCGGTCAGGCCGCCGACCGCGCTGGAATTGACGTTGGAACTGCCGGTCTTGCCGGCCAGGTTCGCGCCGCCCGATATCCCTTTGTCCGCCTGCTGGTCTGCCTCGCCTTTCTCATCCCCCGTGGAAGTGGTGCTTGAACTGGAGGATGTGCCCGAGGAGCGGCTGGACGAGCCCTGCGATCCCGCGCGGGATGTGGACTTGAGCGAGCTCCTGCTCACGGCGACAATCTTGACGGTTCTTGCGCGCATGCTCCTGCGCAGAGCGGCCGTCGCGCTGTCGTTGAGCACGCTGATGCTAAACGACGCGCCGACGCCGACGCTCCCACCCGCGGCGGACGCGTTGGCTGCCATCTCGCGCGCATTGTTGCTCTTGGCTGAAATCGAAACGTCCTCCGTGGCGTTGATCAGCTGCGCGGACGTGCCGAGCGCCGCCTCCACATGCGCGCCGGAGATCAGCAGCGCGAGCACCGGCGTAATCGATATGCCGCCGCTGGAACCCGCCTCCGCCTGGAGTACTTCGGAATTGTCGTGATCCGCGCTGACGGTCACGCTCTTGAGCGCGGCGCCGCCTAGTACGCTGATCTGCGCATTGTCCGCAACGATCGACATGACGTCGATGCCGAACACGCCGACCGCGATGCCCGCGCCGACGCCGAGGCGCGCCGCCGTTCCGGTGCTGACGGACTTGGCGACCGTCTTAGACGATTCGTATGATTTGCTCGTTACGTTCAGAGAGCCGCCCTCGCCGAGGGTGATGACTGCGTTTTCGCCGACGAGCGCTTTCGTTCTCGCGCTCGCGACCTGCACGGTGATTGCGCCCGCAATGCCGAAGTCGCCCTGCGAATACCCCGCCTTGGACTCCGCGCTGAAGATGAGCTTATCCGTGTCGCTGCCGGAGGTCGCGCTGAGCGACAGACTGCCGACGGTGATGGTTCCGTTTTTGATGTAAGCGTAATTCTGATGGATCACCACGGCGACCGCGACGCCCACGCCAAGCGAGAAAGATTTCTTTTTCGCGGTCGTGGTTGTTTCGCCGGTGTAATTCGGATCCGTGATGAACTCGCCCCAGATCACGACGTTCATCGGATTGGTGTCTCCGCCGACGGGCACCGGGAGTTTATAGGTATACGCGCCGTTTGCATCCGCCGTCACCGTGATGGTCGCCTCGACGGAGGTCTCCACCGTCTTGACCTTCAGCGAATCCGGCTTGAGCTTGTAGCCCGCGGCGGGCGTGACCGTGATGGTGATCGTTTCGCCGCCGTTTGCATAGGCGGGCGCGGAGATGGTTCCGTTTGTCGCGGTGTTGACGGTGATAGCATGCGCCTTGTTCGCGGCCGTCGCCGTAACGACGAGCTTGCTGTCCGTCCCGAGGTTGGAGGGCGCGACGAACGAGTTGTCCGTAACGGTGATCGTTACGTCCGTGTCCTCGACATATTCGGCGTACTGAACGTCGAAGTAATAGAGCTTGACCGAGATGTCGAACGTCTTGCCTGCCGCAACGGCTTCGGGCGTGAGCGTAAAGGTGATGGTCTCGCCCTCGTTCACGCGCGTGTCGGACGGTGTGAGGTACGTCGCCGCATCGCCCGTGAGCTCAAGCTCGCTTGCCTTCTCGGCATAGGTGACGGAAACCGTGACATTCGATCCCGGCATGATGAATGAATACGCGCCGTCGCTTTGCGATACCGTCGCGCCGGTCGCGACCACGGTTGCAGTCTGGCCATCCTTGGCGGTGACGGTCAGGGAGACCGTGTCGCCCTTCTTTGCGTTCGCGGCACCGGAGACGTCCGCGGAGGAATAGGTGATGTCGTAGCGCTCCGCTTCAAACGTCGCGGAGATGTGAATCGGCACGCTTGACCCCAGCGTGGTCGGTATGACGATGTAGTAATTGTCGCCGGAGCCGGCGATCAGTTCGCCTTCCACTTCCGTGCCCGTGGTCGGGTCGGTATAGCGGAACTTGAGCGTGCCGGTCGTGAGCTTGTAGCCCTGCCGCGCCGCAAGCTGGAACGCGGCCTTGCCGTCCGTGGTGTTAAACGAAACGAACGAAACCGTGCCGTTGATCGTCATGTCGATGACGATCGGCCGCCCGTCCGAAGTCTGCTTTGCCTGCTTCTGCGTGACCTCGTCCGCCTCGTCCTGCGGCGCAGCCGCGGGCGATGTCGGATCGAGCCCCGCACCGACCGCCGCGCCGACGGGTGAACCATCCGCCGTCAGCGTGTTCTGCGTCAGCGCCGTCGCGCTGATGGCGAGCGCGCCCCCGGCGTTGATGGTGCCGGTGGTGTCGATATAGGCGTTGTTCTTATTTGAAGAGACGGCGATTGCCAGCGCGCCCGTCGCCTGGACGCTCGAACTGCTGGGTTTGCCGCTTCCGGTCGTCGGCGTTGTTCCGGCGGGGACCGCCTCGAACTCCGCGCTCAGCGTGACATCGCCCGCGGGCATCGTGAGCACATACTGCCCGGCCGAGCTCTTGGAGATGGTTTGAATGCTGGTGCGGCCGTCGAGCTGCGTCGTGGCCTTGAGCGTGTCCGTCTTAAGCTGATAGTTCGCGCTCGGGTTGACCGTGATGACGATCTGCACACCCGCGTCCGCCCGCTGCGCGTCCACGAGGAGCGCGCCGTTGACGAGATCAGGCGAGATCGTGATGGCGTATGCATCGCCGGGATCTTCCGGCGTCTTGACCGCGTCGTCCTCTTCCGAACCGGAGGCGCCGTTGTTGACCACGTCCTCCACGCCGGCGCCGTCGTCCCCGTCCTCGTCAAAGAGACCGCCGAGCGACGGATCGGGATCGTCCGCCGTCTGCTCACGCAGCACCGCGGTGACCGTTACCGCGGCTTCCGGCATTTCAAATGTGTAAGTGTTTGTGCTGCCCGAGATATCGACCGAGCGGGTCACGTATGCCGACTGCCCGGCCGGCAGGTAGGTGTAGGTCAGTCCGTCGAGAACGTATCCTTCGTCCGGCGTAACCTTGACGCTCACCGTCTCTCCCGCTTTGACCTTGGCGGGGGTGACGATTGCGCCGTGCGAGCCCGCGGTTGCGGTGACGGCATATCCGTCCACGCCGTTGACGCTGTCCGCGCTCTTGGAAAACGCTTCCTTCGCCTTGCCGGTCAGCGCGGTGGTGACGGTGGTAAACAACTGCTTGACGATGCCGAGCACACCGGACGGACTCTGGGACGAGTCGCTGCTCGATGCGCCTTCCGCGACGGGATCCGCCGAGGTGGCGGTTGTCTTCACCTTCTCGGTGGCGCCGGAGTCGATCGTAATATTCTTGTATGCGCTCAGCGACGCGCTGCCGCGCACCGAAGCGTCTGCACTCTGCAGGACGACGGAGATCGCGAAGAACCCGCCGAACGAGTTGCCGGAGGCGGTCGTGCCGCCGGTGCCGCCGGTGCTGTTGGTTCCCGCGTTGCTGGTCGTGGACGTCTCTGCAGGGGCTTTATTGGAAGCGGTCGTTTCGACCGTCGCGTTGCCGATAGAGTTTGCCGTAATGCTGCCCGCCTGGGAGACGATGTCGCCGAGCAGATTAACATGCGAGTCCGCAACCACGACGGACACCGCCAGCGAGATTGGCAGCTTACCCGCGGTGGCGCGAACCTTGAGCGTCACGTCCGTCTGCGAAAGCAGGCTCACCGAACCGGCCGCCGTGATCGACGCGCCGTCGCCGAGCGTAACCTCCGCGTTTGCAACCATGACGCCAACCGCTAGGGGCACAAAGAATTTTGCAAGCGTTGCGTTGGAGGCTTCCGCGGTAATCGCGGTCTTGGCGCTCACGTCCACGTTTCCGCCGGACACGATGCTGCCGAGAATGGTGATCGTCGCCGTGCCGACCTTGACGTTGACCATGTTGCAGCCGGTTCCGACGAGCGGGATCAGCGGGTGCGTCTGGGAGGTCGCCGCGCTGAGCGAAACGGAGCCGGAGGCGATCAGCCGCGCCGTCTCGGTAATCGAGATCAGCGCCGTGGATACGATATCGAAGATGCTGATGTCCGCGCTTGTCTCGTCGTCGATGCCGAGCGACTCCACCGAATCGGGATCGACGCCGAGATCGTCCGCCGTCACGCTGAGCGTCACATCGTCATCCGACGCTTGGATGATCAGGTTCGTTCCGCGCAGCGTTCCGTCGATCGTGATCTGCTTTCCGCTGAGCGTGATGTTCAGGCCGGAAGCATCGAGGTTATGGATGGTGTACGTGCCGCCCTCGATGAGCAGGCTGGCTAAGAATCCGTTGCCCTCTATGGTGATGGTATCCGTGCCGCCCGGAAGGTCGGAAGCGGCGAGCACATAATCGACAAACGGCTGGCTCGCGGTGAACGCGTAGTCCGCAATGTCCGCGCCCGTGATCGTTACACGCGCTTTGTTCTTGAGCGCGTCGGTATAGTTTTCAATTCCGCTGAGCACGAACTGCAACGCGCTGTCCGACTCGTCCTGAAGCGTGATGGAGGGATTGCCGAGTCCGTCGACACCGGCTGTACTTGAGCCGTCTTTTTTCAGGGTTCCGCTCAGGTGCAGCTGATCGATCCCTGCGCCGCCGGATACACTCGCCTGCGAAGCGTTCTTGGCCAGCGACGCGTCCACGGTGATGCGGTCGTCCCCGTCCCCGCCGGAGATTGCAACCGTGCCGCGCGAGGCGTCGTCCGTCGCGCCGCCCGCGCCGGACACGCTCAGCGTGTCGTTGCCCGCGCCGCCGAAGAGGGATGCGCTCGAGTCGCCTTCCAGCTTGACGGTGATGGTATCGTCCTTTTCCGTTCCATAGACGGTGAGCTGCGAATTCTTGGCCGAGACGACTTTTTCCAAAGAAAGATAGAGACCCGCCAGAACGACGTTTACACCGTCGATATTGACGTTCCCGTTGACAGCCGCATTTCCGGCGGACTGGGTTCCGATGGTAGATGAATCGATCAGCGCGCCTTCGGCGGGCGCGTCGTAAGAATCGTCGGCAAGAACATATAATATGAAATTCTCAGAAACACCGCTTCCGGCGGTGATGCTGATGTCGCCGTTGTAGGTTCCCGCCGAAACACGGATTGTTGCGGATGTGCTCTCTGCGGTGATGGAGGCGAGCACTTCGTCGATCGCCTTCTGAATGGCGTTTTCCGAGTCGCTGACGGTAACGGTCGTGCGCGTTGAGTCCGCTTCGGTGACGGTCGTGTTGTCGGCGGTAACCGCGGTCGGGGTTTCGAGCTCCACGCTCTCGCCCGTATCGGTTAGCGTGTTCGTGACTGTCGTGTCGGTAACGCTTCCGCCTTCGTCCAGCGTTTCAACCGTCGTCGTGGTGACGGAGGGTACATCGTTTGTAAAGTTCAGATTCTCCGGATCGGGGTCGATCGCGTCAAGCTCGTTGTCGCTTGAGCCGGATGTCGTATGCTCGACGATGGTCGTTTCGCCGTCCGGGGCCACCAGCGGCACACTCGTCGTAACGTCTCCCGAACCGCTCGACGTATCTGTCTCTTCCGCGTGCGCAACACCGCGAAAACCCAAAAAAACAATCAGCGCGACGAGCCCGAATAAACCGGACCTCAGCGCGCGCTTGCATTTCTTCAGTTTTCGGTTGTGACGCTGCGTGTTAAGTCATCCTTCCTCTGATGCCAGCCAAGGCATAAAAACCGATCCGCTTCCCTTACAAAACAGCCATATATATAAATTCCGAACAAGGATAAATTACTACGTTACTCACTAATATATACAACTTGGCCGCAAAAATCCAGTACTTGCAGGACGTTTCCAGAAAAAAATTTATACGCAACAGTTCAAATATATATTGTTAATCAAATATAGTACGGCCCCGCAAATCTAAAGAGCGCGGACTCTACCATTCGTGGTAATTTCTATTTTCAAACCATGCGTTCAAATCATGTTTCTTCGATCTATACGCATCTTTCCTCTGCGCGGCTTGCAGCAGAATTACCCCTTGTGGTATTTTTAATGAGGTAACATCCATGCATTTCGCGCATGAAATCCAATCGGAATTTGGCAGAAAAGTCAGCCGAAATACCGCACGGCGGACTCGAAGAGCCGCATGTCGAACGAACCCGGCACGTTTCGATAGAGCCCGTTTCCGATGCGCTCGCTGTGTCCCATCTTGCCGAGGATGCGCCCGTCGGGGGACGTGATCGCCTCCACGGCGGCGTACGATCCGCTCGGATTGAAGCGCACGTCCATGGTCGGGTTTCCCGCCTCGTCCACATACCGTGCGGCGATCTGCCCGCGCTGAACCAAAGACGCAAACACGTCCGGCGGACATAAGAAACGTCCCTCGCCATGCGAAACGGGCATGGTATAGATCTCCCCCGCGCCCGCAAGCATCAGCCAGGGCGAGAGGTCGGACGTGACGCGCGTTCGCACCAGGCGCGACTGATGCCGCCCGATGGCGTTGAAGGTCAGCGTCGGAGACTGCTCCGCCGGTTTGGTAATGCGCCCATGCGGCAAAAGCCCGAGCTTGATCAGCGCCTGAAATCCGTTGCAGATGCCAAGCGCAAGACCGTCCCGCTCCTCGAGCAGGCGCGCCAGCGCATCCGCCGCAATGGGGTTTTTCAGAAACGCGGTGATGAACTTTCCGGATCCGTCCGGCTCGTCCCCGTTGGAAAACCCGCCCGGCAAAAACAGCGCCTGCGCGCGATCCAGCCGCGTGGCAAACTCCCGAAGCGACGCGTCGATTGCGGACGCGGACCGCGTTTGAAGCACCAGCACGTCCGCCGCCGCGCCCGCGCGCTCCACGGCGCGGGCGGATTCATATTCGCAGTTTGTCCCCGGAAAAACGGGGATCAAGATCCGCGGCCGACCCGGCGTTTTCGCGCACGGTTTTACGCGCTGCTCCGCGCGGACGATAGGAACGTCAATCCGTTCCGACGGCGCGACTGCGGCCTGCGTCGGAAAGACGTCCTCCAGCGGCCGCTCATACGCCGCCTCCAGCGCATCCATTTCCGCGCGTTCCCCGCCCCAGATCAGCGCGCGTTTTTCACTTGTTACGCCAAGCGGTACGCCGGCGTCGATCCCGTCCGCCAGCTCCAGCACGAACGCGCCGAGGCGCGGCGTAAACAGCGCGTCAAGATCAACCTCGTCATCAAAATGAAACCCGAACCCATTGCCAAGGCACATGCGAAACACAGCGTCAGCAACGCCGCCGGAACCCGGCGCGTAGACCGCGCGCACCCGGTTGGACGTTATCAGCTCATAGATCTGGCGAAGCAGCCGCGTCATCGAGGCCGCCTCCGGCAGGCCGTCCGCACGCATTTCCGGGGTAAGCAGCGCGACGCGCGAACCCGCCCGCTTGAACTCCGGCGAGCAGATCGCACCCGTTTTTCCGATGGCGACCGCAAACGAAACCAGCGTCGGCGGCACGTCCAGCGACTCGAAAGAACCGCTCATGGAGTCCTTGCCGCCGATGGCGGCGACGCCGAGATCGAGCTGCGCCTGCAGCGCGCCGAGCAGCGCGGCAGTGGGCTTGCCCCAGCGGGAGGCGTCCGTCCCCGGCTTGCCGAAATATTCCTGAAACGTCAGATAGCGTTCGTCCGTCGGCGCGCCCGTCGCGGCAAGTTTGCAAAGCGACTCTACCACCGCTGCGTATCCGCCCGCATACGGAGAAGCCTCCGCGCGCGCCGGGTCGTAGCCCCAGGCCATGATGGTGCAGGCGTCCGTCTCGCCGCCGAGCAGCGGCAGCTTCGCCGCCATCGCCTGCGGAGGCGTGAGCTGACGGCGGCCGCCGAACGGCATGAGCACGGAGCCCGCGCCGACCGTGGAGTCGAAGCGCTCGCTCAGGCCGCGCTTTGAACAATGATTCAGTTCGGACACCAGCGCCATGCAGCGCGCGAAAAATCCGTCCGGCGCAGGTACGTCCGCCCGCTCGAGCGGCGCATCGACGCGCACATGCGCATGCTTTCGCGCGCCGTTGCTGTCGATAAAGCTCCTCGGTAAATCCACGATCTGCACGCCATGCCAGCGCATCGTCAGGCGCGGTTCGCGCGTGATCTTTGCAACAGGCACGGCGGAGAGGTTTTCCCGGTTTGCCAGCGTGATGAACGCCGACGCATTCTCCGCCGCCACGACGACGGCCATGCGCTCCTGCGATTCGCTGATTGCAAGCTCCGTACCATCGAGCCCTTCATATTTAACGGGAACCTGATCGAGATCGACGCTCACGCCGTCCGCCAGCTCGCCGATAGCGACCGACACGCCGCCCGCGCCGAAGTCGTTGCAGCGCTTGATGAGCCGCGCCGCGTCCGGGTTTCGAAACAGCCGCTGGAGCTTGCGCTCCTCCGGCGCGTTGCCCTTTTGCACCTCCGCGCCGCACTGGGAAAGCGAGTCCAGATTATGCGCTTTGGAGGAGCCCGTTGCGCCGCCGCAGCCGTCCCGCCCGGTCGCGCCGCCGAGCAGCACCACCACGTCGCCGTCCGCCGGTATCTCGCGACGGACGTTTTCCGCGGGCACCGCGCCGATCACTGCGCCGATTTCCATGCGCTTTGCCATATACCCCGCATGGTATATTTCATCCACCAACCCTGTCGCAAGCCCGATCTGGTTGCCGTAGGAGCTGTATCCGGCGGCGGCCGTGGTCACGAGTTTTCGCTGCGGCAGCTTACCGGGCAGCGTCTCGGCATACGGTCGTCTCGGGTCCGCCGCGCCGGTGAGGCGCATCGCCTGATAGACATACGCGCGTCCCGAAAGCGGGTCGCGAATCGCGCCGCCGATGCAGGTCGCCGCGCCGCC
>CAYLIG010000006.1:44514-216558 GCA_964383635.1 uncultured Christensenella sp.
CTCAATTTCGGTCATCACCGTGCAGGCGTTGATTTCGGCGGAATCGTCGAGCTTACCGAGCATACCATGCGTGGTAAACCAACGTCCCGCGATGGTCGCAAGGTCCATCAGCGAGACCGGTTTTACAATGCCGAGCTCGCGCCGCATGGCTAGATATGTCCCATAGGTTTTCGCCGCGCGGGGGTCGAGAAACTCCACCTCGTCCAGCTCGGTCAGAAACGTCGTGTGCCGACAGTGATCGGACCAGTAGGTGTCGAGAAGCTTCAGCTCCGTCAGCGTGGGGTCGCGCCCCTCCTCGGCAAACTGCGCGCGGCAGCACTTCAAGTCGTCGAGATCCATCGCCAGAGAATATGCCGAAAGCAGCACGCCAAGTCCCGCGTCGTCCAGCGCACGAAAGCCGTCGAGCACCGGAATCGGATCCGGCTCGTTTGCCGCCAGCGCGAGGGAATCGCAAAGCTCCAGCGAGGCAAGCCGCGCCTCGACCGGATTGACGACATAGCGTTTGATCGCGTCCAGCTCCGCGCCCGAGGGCGTACCGCCGATCATGTAAACGCGGGCGGTGCGCACCGACGGCGCGTCCTCTTGCGACAGCAGCGCGATGCACTGCGCGCAGGCGTCCGCGCGCTGGTCGTATTGCCCGGGCAGGTATTCCACCGCGAACACGACGTCAAGGGTTTCCGGCAGCGCGTCGTATGCAAGATCGATCTGCGGCTCTGCAAACACCGAAAAGCGGCAGGAGGCAAACAGCGCCTCGTCTACGCCCTCCACGTCGTAACGGTTCAGGATGCGCACGCTTTCTACGCTCCCGATGCCGAGCACGCCGCGTATATCGCCCATCAGCGCTTTTGCTTCCTGCGCAAACGCCGGCTTTTTTTCCACATAGATCCGATGCACCATCGCCGTCACGCTTCCCTGTCCGCCGCGCCCGCAAGCGCGCGCTCCCCGATGTCCCGCCGGTAAAACGCGTTGTCAAAACGCACGCGCTCCACCGCCGCGTAAGCGGCTTGCTGCGCCTCGCGGTGTGTCTTTGCCACGGCGGTCACGCCGAGCACGCGCCCGCCGGAGGTGACGAGGCGCCCGTCGGACCACTTGGTTCCAGCCTGATAAATAAAAATGTTTTCGATCTTCTCCGCATCGCCAAGGAAAATTTCATAGCCCTTTTCATACTTTACCGGATACCCTTTCGAGGCCATCACCACGCAGCAGGCCGCGCCCGGGCGAAAGCGCACGCGCACTTCGCCAAGCCGCTCTTCTTCCACGGCGAGCATGATTTCAAACAGATCCGTCTCCAGTAGCGGCAGCACGACCTGCGTCTCGGGGTCGCCAAACCGGCAGTTATATTCAATCACTTTCGGCCCGTCGCTTGTCAGCATCAGCCCGAAATAGAGACAGCCCTTGAACGTCCGCCCCTCCGCGTTCATGGCGCGCATGGTGGGCAGAAAGATGCGCTCGAAACACTCGATGGCAAGCTCCGGGGTATAGTAGGGATTCGGCGCGAGCGCGCCCATGCCGCCGGTGTTCAAACCGCAATCGCCGTCCAGCGCGCGCTTGTGGTCGAGCGCGGACACCATCGGCACGAGCGTTTTCCCGTCCGTAAACGCGAGCACGCTGGCCTCGTTTCCGGTGAGGAACTCCTCGACAACCACGCGGCTGCCGCTTGCGCCGAACACGCCGTCCTCCATCATGGAGCGCACGGCTGCCCTCGCCTCCTCTTCGGTTTGGGCGATGATAACGCCCTTGCCGAGCGCGGGGCCGTCCGCCTTGACGACGGTTGGATACGACGTTTGCGCAAGATACACATACGCTTTTTCCGCGCTGTCAAACACCTCGTAAGCGGCGGTCGGAATGCCGTAGCGCTTCATCAGCGACTTTGCAAAACTCTTGCTGCCCTCGATCTCGGCCGCGGCGGCGGAGGGGCCAAAGCAGCGGATGCCCGCCGCGCGGAGCCGGTCGCACGCGCCCTGAATCAGCGGATCGTCCGGCGCGACGACGGCAAACTCCACGCCGTGTCCGACGGCGAACGAAACGATGCCGTCGATATCCGTCGCCGCAATCGGCACGCACTCGGCATGCGCGCGCATGCCGCCGTTTCCGGGCAGGGCATAGACTGTTTCGACGCGCGGATTCTCCCGCAGTTTCTCGAGGATTGCGTGTTCGCGGCCGCCGCCGCCGACGATCATTACTTTCATATCTTTTATAACCGATCCCTGTGAATCAACGATTTCAATTTTCTTTTATGAAGCATTCAATGATGGAACAGCCGCAGTCCCGTGAAGAACATCGCGATGCCGTATCGATCGCACGCGGCGATCACGTCCTCGTCCCGCACCGACCCGCCGGGCTGGGCGACGTATGCCACGCCGCTTTCTTTCGCGCGCTCGATGTTGTCCCCAAACGGGAAGAACGCGTCGCTGCCGAGCGAAACGCCATTGAGCGCGGCCATGTGCGCCGCACGGTCTTGCGCCGTCAGCGGCTCCGGCCGCACGGTGAAATATTTGCTCCAGCCGGTTTCTCCAAACGCGTCCCCGCCGTTACCGGAGATGTAAAGGTCGATCAGGTTGTCCCGCTCCGGGCGCTTGACGGAGGGCAGAAAAGGAAGCGCCAGCACCTTGTCGCAGCGGCGCATCCACCAGATATCCGCCTTGTCCCCGGCCAGCCGCGTGCAGTGAATGCGAGACTGCTGCCCCGCGCCGACGCCGATGGTCTGCCCGCCGCGGGCGAAGCAGACGGAGTTGGACTGCGTGTATTTGAGCGTGATCAGCGAAAGCACCAGATCCCGCTTCGCCGCCTCGCCGATGGTTTGCTTTGCGGTTACGGGCTGTTCGAGAAACGACGCGTCGATCCTGACGGCGTTGCGCGGCTGCTCAAACGTGATGCCGAACACCTGCTTTCGCTCCGTCTCCTCCGGCTCGTAAGCCGGGTCGATCCGAATTACGCCATAGGTTCCGTTTCGCTTGGTCTTGAGCAGTTCCAGCGCCTCCGGCGTGTATCCCGGCGCGATCACGCCGTCCGACACCTCGCGCTTGATGATCGCGGCGCAGGCCGCGTCGCAGACGTCGCTGAGCGCAATGAAGTCGCCAAAGGAGGACATGCGGTCGGTTCCGCGCGCGCGGGCATAGGCGCAGGCGATCGGGGAATCGTTGACGCCGGGGATGTCGTCCACCGCGCAGGCTTGAAGATCGACCTCGCTAAGCGGCAGGCCGAGCGCAGCGCCCGCGGGGCTGACGTGCTTAAACGACGCGGCGGCGGGCAGACCGAGCGCTTCTTTGAGCTCCCTGACCAGCTGCCAGGCGTTGAACGCGTCCAGAAAATTGATGTAACCCGGGCGGCCGTTGAGCACCTCGATGGGCAGTTCGCCGCGCTCCATATAGATGCGCGCGGGTTTCTGATGCGGGTTGCAGCCGTATTTCAGCGTCATTTCGTACATGTTCATTCCCCCTCGAGAGTGTATTGATTCAAGATTCTATCCTCGTAAGCGCCGCTCGCGACATCCGCATAGCGCACATAGAGCGACACCTTGTTGTCAGGATTCAGCGCGTTCCAGAGCCCGTCCGCACACTCATCAAACTCGTCCGGCAGCGAAACGGGCGCAGGTTCGCCGGAAAAGCTCGGCAGTACGGCCCCGTCCCCGGCGTAGGTGTGGATGAGATGCCCAAGCCCCGCGACCGGTTCGTATTCGAAAAACTGACGCTTTGCCGCCGTCCCCGCCGCGTCCCCCGCCTTGAGGATGGAAAGCGTATAGCGATAGCCGCCGGAGAACGATTGGATGCCGCTTACGCGCGGGGTGAAGTGCGGCGCGTCCGGCTCGAAAGTACGCGTTCTCAGCGCGCCCTCAAACGTTCCGCCGTTTGTCAGCGTGTCGCAGATCGTATCCGTCTGGTCGCCGTTGGTCACGACCGTGCAACCGGCGAGTGTGCGCAGCGGCGTATAGAGGATCAGGCTGGTATCGGCGATCTTGCCGCCGTCGAGCATATGGATGCCGATATCATCGCCGTTTTTAACAAACGCGCGGCTGCGGCTGCCCGCGCTGCGCCCCATGATGAAATACGCCAGCACGGCGCGTTTGCCATCGGGCGTAAGGCCGAGCAAAACGCCGCGGCCGGGATAAACATTCGCTTTCAGTGTCTCAAACAGATCATTTCGTTTCATCGATCAACATTCCCCTCGTTTTCTTTCACGAGCCCCGCGCAGACCATCTGCGCCGCCTGCGGCAGCAGCACCCACTCGGCTTGCTCCATCACGCGGCGCTGCAGCGTCTGCGGCGTATCTCCCGGCAGCACAGGGACGCTCTTTTGCATCAGTATCGCGCCGCCATCCGGCACCTCGTTGACCATGTGCACCGTCGCGCCCGTGACCGGTTCGCCCGCGGCAAGCACCGCCTCGTGCACTTTTAATCCGTAGAAGCCCTTGCCGCAGTAGGCCGGAATCAGCGAGGGATGCACGTTGATCATCCGCCCGGGATAATGCGAAACGAACGCCGCGCTGAGGATCAGCATGAACCCCGCGAGCACGACGACGTCGATTCGATGCCGGTGCAGCACCGAAAGCAGTTCTTCTTCAAACGCATCCTGACCGAAAAATGCGCCGCGCTCCACAACCTCGGTTTCTATCCCCGCCGCCCTTGCCCGCGCGAGCGCGAACACGCCCGCCCGGCTGGAAACGACCAGCGCGAGCGCGCCGCTATGCAGCGTTCCGGCATCCCGCGCGTCGATGAGCGCCTGCAGATTCGTTCCTCCGCCGGAAACCAGTACGGCGATGCGGGGCTTCAGCATAGCGCCGCGCCTTCCCCGCCGGATACGATCTCGCCGATCGAGTATGCTTCAACGCCCTCATCCGCAAGAATGGAAAGCGCGCGATCAACCTCAGCAGCAGGCAGTGTAATCGTCATGCCAACGCCCATGTTGAACGTGCCGAACATGTCCGTTTCGTCCAGACCGCCAAGCGTTTGCAGCAGCCGGAACACGGGAAGCACCCGCACGCTGCTCTTCTCAATGCGCGCGGACAGCCCTTTGGGAATGCTGCGCGGAATGTTCTCATAAAATCCGCCGCCGGTGACGTGCGCGATGGAGTGAACCTCGACGCGCTCGATCAGCGACAGCACGGGTTTGACATAGATCCGCGTCGGCGTGAGCAGTTCCTCACCGAGCGTTTTGCCGAGCTGCGGCACAAATTCATCCAGCTTCTCGCGCCGCATCTCGACGAGCTTTCGCACCAGCGAAAACCCGTTGGAATGCACGCCGGAGGACGCAAGGGCGATCAGCGTATCGCCCGCGCGGACGCGACCGTTGTCGATCAGCTTTTCCTTTTGCACCATGCCGACGCAAAAGCCCGCAAGGTCGTATTCCCCGACCGGATAGAAGCCCGGCATCTCGGCGGTCTCGCCGCCGATGAGCGCGCAGCCTGCCTGCCGGCAGCCCTCCGCAACGCCCTTGACGATGCCCGCCGCGACCTCCGGAATAAGCTTTCCCGTTGCGATATAGTCGAGAAAAAAGAGAGGCTTTGCGCCGTGGCAGACCACGTCGTTTGCGCACATGGCCACGCAGTCGATGCCAACCGTGTCGTGCCGTTCCAGCGCGAACGCGGCCTTGAGCTTGGTGCCGACGCCGTCCGTACCGGAGACGAGCACCTGTTCGCCGAGCGAATACATGCCGCCGAACGAACCGAGCGAGTGCATCACATGCTCGTCAAAGGTGGATTCGGCATACGCCTTCATGCGCCGGACGGCTTCGTAGCCCGCCTCGACGCTGACCCCGGCGTCCTGATAGGTCAACGGCATAGCTGCCTCCTTATCGATCCAATAATTTCTTTCCATCACGCCGCGTGAGTGCGGAGACGTCCTCCGGGTATTTGCCGTTGAAGCAGCCCGCGCAGAAATTACAGGCCGCTCCTTCGACGGTTTTGAGCAGATCCTCGATGCTAAGATAGCTCAGCGAATCCGCACCGATGAACTTTCGAATCTCCTCCACGGAGTGGTTCGCGCCAATGAGTTGCTCGTAGGACGAGGTGTCGATGCCGAAAAAGCACGGGTGCATGACCGGCGGCGAGCTCACGCGGATATGGACTTCCTTCGCGCCAGCGGTGCGGAGCATCTCCACGATGCGCTTGCTCGTCGTACCGCGCACGATGGAATCGTCCACCAGCAACACGCGCTTGCCGCGCACGTTTCGCTTGAGCGCGCTGAATTTGAGGGAAACGTCCATCTCACGCCGATCCTGCGAAGGCTCGATAAACGTTCGCCCCATATAGCGGTTTTTGGACAGCGCGATGGTAAACGGCAGCCCCGCCTGCCTTGCATATCCCATCGCGGCGTGGAGCGAGGAGTCCGGCACGGCGGCGACGACGTCCGCGTCTGCGGGGGACGAAATCGCCAGCAGCTCGCCCGCGCGTTCGCGCGCGCGGTGCACGGAGATGCCGTCGATGTCGGAATCCGGCCGGGCGAAATATACATACTCAAAGACGCACAGCGCGGTGTCGTTTGCATGGACGGCCTGATGCGACTTTAAGCCGCGCTTGTCCGCAACGATGATTTCGCCCGGGCGCACGTCCCTGATAAACTCCGCGCCGATGGTGTCAAACGCGCAGGACTCGGACGCGAACGCATATGCGCCGTCCAGACTGCCCAGCGCGAGCGGACGCATCCCCTTGGGATCGCGCACGCCCACGAGCTGCGTCTTTGTCATGAGCACCATCGCATAGCTGCCCTTGAGCCGCTCCGCAGCCTTTGCGACGCTCTGCGTGATGCCCTCGCCAATGTGTTTTGCAATCAGCTGCGCGGCGACCTCGGAGTCGATTGTCGTATGAAACACGACGCCCTCGTTCTCCAGCTCGGCGCGCAGTTCGTGCGCGTTGATGATGTTTCCGTTGTGCGCAACGGCGAGCGGCCCCGCCGCGGATTCCACCACGACCGGCTGCGCATTGCAAAGCGAGCTGTCCCCCATGGTGGAGTAGCGCACATGCCCGATGGCGATTGCCGCGCCGCTCAACGCCGAAAGCCCCTCGCAAAAGCGCCCGCTCACGAGTCCCATCTCTTTATGGCACTCGATGCGGCCTTTGCGGACGACGGCGATGCCCGCGCTCTCCTGTCCGCGGTGCTGCAGCGCAAAGAGGCCGTAGTAGGCCGCCTCCGCCGCGTCGATCCCGCTGCCGTCGGAGTAGAGGCCGAACACGCCGCATTCTTCGTTCATGCAGTCGTCGTTCGGCTTGAGCCTTTCATATGCTTCCGGCAATCGAATGCGAAGCGGCATGTTATTCTCCCATCAGCCTCTTGATAATTTCGCGGTACGCTTCCTCAACCTCGCCAAGATCACGGCGGAAGCGATCCTTGTCCAGCTTCTTGCCGGTTGCCTTGTCCCAGAAGCGGCAGGTGTCCGGCGAGATTTCGTCCGCCAGAATCACCTTGCCCTCGCAGCGGCCAAACTCGAGCTTGAAGTCGATCAGCTCGATGCCGAGCGCGTCGAGATACGTGCTGAGGAAATCGTTGATGGCAAAGGAATACGCCTTCACCTGCTCCATCTCTTCGTCGGTGGCGAGGTTCAGCGCGCGGACGTAGTAGGAGTTGATGAACGGATCGCCCAGCTCGTCGTTTTTATAGCTGAACTCCAGGATCGGGCAGGCGAGCGCGGTTCCCTCCGCAACGCCCATGCGCTTGGAAAAGCTGCCCGCCGCACGGTTTCTGACGATGACCTCGATGGGCAGGATCTGCACGCGCTTCACCGCGGTCTCGCGATCGGAAAGCTGCTCGACATAGTGCGTGGGAATCCCCTTGCCCTCGAGCAGGCGGAAGAAGTGGTTGGACACCTTGTTGTTCACCACGCCCTTGCCCGCGATCGTGCCTTTTTTCAGGCCGTTAAACGCGGTCGCATCGTCCTTGTAGTCCACGATCACGATGCCGGGATCGTCGGTTGCGAACACCTTCTTCGCCTTGCCCTCGTAGATCTGTTCCAGCTTTTTCATATTCCCTCCATGCCGTTGTAAAACGTTTTTGTTATCCAATCGTTATATCTGAAGCTCTTGCTGCAGCGCGGCGTCCGCTTCGGCGGTCTTTTCCGCCAGCGCGCGCGCATGGTCTTCCAATTGTCTTGCGAGGTCGTCGTCCCCCAGCGCGAGGATGCGAACGGCCAGCAGCGCGGCGTTGTTCGCGCCGTCGATCGCAACGCTTGCAACAGGCACGCCCTTTGGCATCTGCGCGGTGGAAAGCAGCGCATCCAGCCCGCCGAGATCCTTCGAGCTCGCCGGAACGCCGATCACCGGCAGGCGCGTGTGCGAAGCGAGAACGCCCGCCAGATGCGCGGCCTTGCCCGCAATGGCGATCACAACGCCGTATCCTTCCGCCGCGGCGGACGCGGCAAACTGCGCCGCCTGCACCGGAGAACGATGCGCCGAAAGCACGCGCGCGGCATATGGAACGCCGAACCCGGCAAGGGTCTTTGCCGCCTCTTTCGCCAGCGGCGAATCGGACGCGCTGCCCATTACAATCGCAACTTTCTTCAAAATATACCCCTCCATCTTCCAATCAAATAAGCCCGCTTTCGATTCGGGCTTTTTTAAAACTTCATGCGAAGCAGCGTATGCTTGATCACGCCGCCGACGTAGTACTGCGGCGAGTACAGCATCGGCATGCCTTCCTTGTCGTAGTCCAGCTCGTCGAGGTAGAGAAGCGGCGTTCCCTCCGGCACGCGGAACAGCCCCGCGAGCTTTGCATCCGCAACCGCGGGCTGCACCTCCGTGATGTCCATATACGGCTCGAGATCGCAGTACCGCTTCAAAAACGAGAAGATCGGCTTTTCCAGCTCGTCCCCGGCGTAGTTCTTTTTCTTGATCAGCGCAAGCGGGATATAGTCCTCGCAATAGATCGCGGGCTGTCCGTCCGCAGAGATCAGCCGAACGACGCGCAGCACCGCATCCCCCGCGCAGATTGCAAGGCGCGCGGCGACCGCTTCCGTCGCAGGCAGCGTATCGTAGGTGGAGACCAGTATCCCGGGCGTATGGCCGGACTGCGCGATCATGTCCATGAACTCGATTTCGATGTCCATGCGCACCTTGACCGCCAGCACGTGCCGGTTGATCACGGTGCCGACCCCCTGCCGCCTGCTGATGAACCCCTCGCGCTCAAGCTGCGCGAGGCTGTCCCGCAATTGCGTGCGGCTGATCTCCAGCCGCTCGGCCAGCACCTCTTCGCGCGGCAGCATGGTGGAAAAGCGGTATACGCCCTCCTTCATCTCCCGCAGAAGCCGCATGCGAACCGTCTGCATCTGCATGCTTTCGCCCATATCGACACCGCCCGTTGTTCTTCTATTGGTACTACCTATTTGTATTACCAATATCGAGCAGTGTAGCACATGCAGCGTTGTTTGTAAAGCAGGCGGCGGACGTATTTTTCGCTGTTTGCATCTGTTCGCGACAGGCGCTAGAGTTCCACCGCGCCTTCAAAGTTCTTTCTCGCGTCGCCGGTCATGATCACGCCGTCGTCCGTATAACACACCAGCAGATCGCCGCCGCGCAGGCGCACCGTGATATCCTCGCCCTTTTGACAAAAGCCGTTTTCCACCGCCGCGACGACCGCCGCGCAGGCGCCCGTGCCGCAGGCGAGCGTCTCGCCGCTGCCGCGCTCCCAGACGCGCATCTTGAGCGTATGACTGTTGATCACCTTGACAAACTCCGTATTCACGCGGTCCGGGAAAATCGGCGCGCTTTCAAACGCGGGGCCGATTGCCGCGATGTCCAGCAGATCCGGATTTTCATCGAACACAACGCAGTGCGGATTGCCCATTGAAACGCAGGTGATCCCGTATTCTTTCCCCTCGATTGATATCCGCCTGCCGACGACGCGGTCGCCGTCGAGCAGCACCGGCACGTCCTTGGGCGCGAGCGCAGCCTTGCCCATGTCCACCGCGACGGACTTGACCTTTCCGCCGCGCACATACAGGCGCAGATGTTTTTGCCCGCTGAGCGTATCGATGGTCAGTTCGGTCTTGTCCGTCATGCCGTTGTCATAGAGATATTTGCCAACGCAGCGGATGCCGTTTCCGCACATTTTCCCCTCACTGCCGTCGCGGTTGAAGATGCGCATCTTCGCGTCCGCCGTGTCCGAAGGGCAGATGAGAATCACGCCGTCCCCGCCGACGCCGCTGTGCGGGTCGGACAGGTAGACGCTCAGCGATTCCGGCGCGTCGATCGGCTGCCTGAAGCAGTTGAAGTAGATATAGTCGTTGCTCGTGCCGTTCATCTTGGTAAACGAAAGCCGCATCTTCCCCGTTCGCATGTTGTTGATGTCCACAAGCTCCGTGCTGCGCTGGGAAAACCGGCTGATCAGGCTGTCCGCAAGCGCGTTTGCCGTGTCGACCGAGGTGATGCACGGCACCGCGAGCTCGATCGCTTTGCGGCGGATCTTCACGCTGTCCCGCGAGGGGAGCCTGCCCTTGGAGGAGGTGGAGATGATGTAGTCCACCTTGCCGCTTTCGAGCAGCGTCATGATGTTGTCCGAGCTGTCGTGGAGCTTGCCGACCTCGACCGCCTCCATCCCCGCGTCCCGAAGCGTCTTTGCCGTGCCCTTCGTCGCATAGACGCTGAAACCCTGGCTGACGAACTTTCTCACCGCGTCGGTGATCTCGCTCTTGTCGCTGTCCCGGACGGTGACGAGCAGGCCGCCGCGCCGCTTCATGTTGTAGCCCGCCGCGACAAGGCCTTTATACAGCGCCTCGTCCCGCGTTTTGCCAATGCCGAGCACCTCGCCGGTGGACTTCATCTCGGGGTCGAGCAGGATGTCCACGTCCGCCAGTTTTTCAAAGGAGAACACCGGCACCTTGACCGCCACATACGGCGGTGTACGATACAGCCCCGTGCCAAACCCCATGTCGGACAGGGTTTCGCCGAGCATGGCGCGCGTGGCGAGATCCACCATCGGCACGCCCGTCACCTTGCTGATATACGGCACGGTACGCGAGGAGCGCGGGTTGACCTCGATGACGTAGATCTCGTTTTCGTAGATCACATATTGAATGTTGATCAGCCCGCGCGTATGCAGCGCGAGCGCGAGCCGCCGGGAGTGGTTGATCACGCGCTCGATCAGCGGGCCGTTGAGGTTCCAGGCGGGATAGACCGCGATGGAGTCGCCGGAGTGCACGCCCGCGCGTTCAATGTGCTCCATGATGCCGGGGATGAGGATCGTTTCGCCGTCGCAGATGGCGTCCACCTCGATCTCTGTGCCCGCGAGATATTGATCGATCAGAATCGGATTGTCGATTTCGTGCCGCAGGATGATGCCCATGTATTCTGAAACGTCCTCGTCCGAAAAGGCGATGATCATATTCTGCCCGCCGAGCACATAGCTCGGGCGGATCAGCACGGGATAGCCCAGCTCGTTTGCCGCCGCGAGCGCCTGTTGCTCCGTCCGGACCGTCTGCCCGAGCGGACGCTTGATGTCCAGCTCGTTCAGCAGCGCGTCGAAGCGCTCCCGATCCTCCGCGGCGTCGATGCTGTCTGCGGGCGTGCCCAATATCCGCACGCCGTTTGCAACCAGATGCCGCGTGAGCTTGATGGCCGTCTGCCCGCCGAACGCCACAACCACGCCGTAGGGCCGCTCCGTCTCGATGACGTTCATCACGTCCTCCGGGGTCAGCGGTTCAAAGTACAGCCGGTCGGCGGTGTCGAAGTCCGTCGAGACCGTCTCGGGGTTGTTGTTGACGATGACCACCTCGAACCCCGCCTGCTTGAGCGACCAGACGCAGTGCACGGACGCATAGTCAAACTCGATGCCCTGGCCGATGCGGATCGGGCCCGAGCCGAACACGATCACGCGGCGTTTGCCGGTGTCGTGCCTTGCCAGGAACTCCGCCGCCTCGTTTTCGCAGGCGTAGTCCGCGTAAAAATACGGCGTCTGCGCCTCGAACTCCGCCGCGCAGGTATCCACCATGCGGTAACCCGCAGAAAGGTGCCGTTCCACATTGCCGCCGGAGATGCGCTCCAGCACGCGGTCGGGATAGCCGAGCTTTTTGCCCTCCAGATACCGTTCGGCGTTCAGGCCGTCCCGCGTGAGCGTTTGCTCAAACGCCGCAAGCAGCCGCAGCTTGGACAGAAACCAACGGTCGATCATGGTGATTTCGTGAATCTCGTCCACCGGCACGCCGCGAAGCAGCGCCTCAAACACCACGAACAGCCGCTCGTCGTCGCAGTTGCGCAGGATGGTTTTGATCTCTTCGTCCGACCTGTCCTTCAGCTTCGGCAGGTTCAGGCTGTCGAGCGATATCTCCGCCCCGCGCACCGCCTTCATGATCGTCTGCTCAAACGTCGGCCCGATTGCCATGACCTCGCCCGTCGCCTTCATCTGCGTGCCGAGCGTTCGCTTGCCGTAGACAAACTTGTCGAACGGCCACTTGGGCAGCTTGACCACGACATAGTCCAGTGCGGGTTCGAAGCAGGCGGAGGTCTTGCCCGTGACCGCATTTTGAATCTCATCCAGCGTATAGCCGACCGCGATCTTGGCCGCGACCTTGGCGATCGGGTACCCCGTCGCCTTGGACGCCAGCGCGGAGGAGCGGCTCACGCGCGGGTTGACCTCGATGACCGCGTATTCAAAACTCGTCGGATGCAGCGCAAACTGACAGTTGCAGCCGCCCTCGATGCCGAGAGAATCGATGATCTTCCGCGTTGCGGAGCGCAGCATCTGATATTCGCGGTCGGCCAGCGTCACGGCGGGCGCGATGACGATGCTGTCGCCCGTATGCACGCCAACGGGGTCGAAGTTTTCCATGCTGCAGATGGTGATCACGTTTCCGTTTTGATCGCGCATGCCTTCAAACTCGATCTCTTTCCAGCCGGAGATGCACTTTTCCACCAGTATCTGCGTAATCGGCGACATACGAAGCCCGGTTCCCGCGATTTCGCGCAGCGCCGCCTCCGTATCCGCGATACCGCCGCCGGAGCCGCCGAGCGTGAACGCGGGGCGAACGATGACGGGGTAGTCGATTTCCCCGGCAAACGCGAGCGCGTCCGCAACGTTCGTCACGACTTTGGACGGAATGACCGGCTCGCCTATTTCGAGCATCGTGTCCTTGAAGCGCTGGCGATCCTCCGCCTTGTCGATGGTTTCGGGGTTCGCGCCGAGCAGGCGCACGCCGTGCGATTCGAGAAAGCCGGACTTCGCCAGCTGCATGGAGAGCGTCAGCCCCGTCTGGCCGCCAAGCGTGGAGAGCAGGCTGTCCGGCCGTTCCTTTTCGATGATGCGCTCCAGCGTGGTCACCGTCAGCGGTTCGATGTAGATATGATCCGCCATGGCCTTGTCCGTCATGATGGTCGCGGGGTTGGAGTTGACGAGGACGACCTCAAGTCCCACCTCCTTGAGCGCGCGGCAGGCCTGCGTGCCCGCATAGTCGAACTCCGCAGCCTGGCCGATGACGATCGGGCCGGAGCCGATGACCATGACGCGCTTGATCTGCTGATTCAATGGCATTGCGTTTCTCCTTCCGCAGCGGCGTGTCCCTTGCCTGCGCGCTTCTCCTGTTCCATGAGCCCGATGAAGCGGTCAAACAAAAACCGCGTGTCGAGCGGGCCGCCGCAGGCCTCCGGGTGAAACTGCACGGAGAACGCGGGCAGGTCGGTGTAGTCCAGCCCCTCGCAGGTGCCGTCGTTCAGGTTTGAAAAACTCACGACCGCGTTGTCCGGCAGCGCGCCGCCCGTCGTCACGGCGTAGCCGTGGTTTTGGCTTGTGATGTAGACGCGCTTTGTCGCGGTTTCCTGCACGGGCTGGTTCGCGCCGCGGTGGCCGTATTTGAGCTTTGCCGTCTGCCCGCCCTGCGCGAGCGCGAGCAGCTGATGCCCGAGGCAGATGCCGAAGATCGGCATCCCCGCGTCGCAGAGGCGTTTGAGCTCACGAATGATATCGGTGTTCTCGGCGGGATCGCCCGGGCCGTTGGAGAGCATCACGCCGTCCGGGTGCAGGGCGAGGATTTCCTTTGCCGTCGCGCTCGCGGGAACGCTCGTCACGCTGCAGCCGCGCTTGAGAAGCTCCCGCGCGATGTTCCGCTTTGCGCCGAAGTCCCAGAGCACGACGCTGCGCGCGCTTTCCTCCGCCGACTGCGTATGCGTTTCGCGGCAGGTGACCGCCTCGACTGCCTGTTCGATCCGGTATGCACGCAATTTCTCCAGCGCGTTTGCACCAAGCGCGGGGCTGTCCGCGATGACGGCGTTCATCACACCACGCTCGCGAATGATCCGCACCAGCGCGCGCGTGTCGACGTCCCAAAGCCCGACAACGCCTTTGGATAATAAAAAAGTGTCAAGATCCTCTTCACTGCGAAAGTTCGAAGGCTCTTGACACCAATGTCTTACGATATAGGCTTTCAGCGCGGGGGCCGCCCCCTCAAAATCCTCGGGAATGACGCCATAATTGCCGATCAACGGAAATGTCTGAACGACCATCTGTCCGTAATAGCTCGGGTCGGTCAGCGTCTCCAGATATCCGGTCATGGCGGTCGTAAACACAATTTCGCCGGTGACCTCGCCGCCAGCGCCGAGCGGTTTCCCTTTGAACACCTGCCCGTCTTCGAGAATGAGATATCTCGCCTGCTCCATTTCGTCCTCCCGCTAAACATTGCTGGCCTGCCGCGCGATCGCTTTCGCAACCGCCGCGCAACCTTTAGCGAATAATATAGCACAGTTTCTTCAATTAGCAAAGCTAATTATATTTATTCATAAATAATAAATATTTATGCTTTATTTTTGCAATATTATCTATTAATCCAGTAAATAATCACTTTCCGCTCGCTTACAGTATGCATATTATTCGAATAGCATTCCCGTCCGTGTCAGCCGATCCGCCAGTACGGGTTGACAATGTCAAACGAAGCCAAAGAAAAGCGCGCCTCCGCAGCAGGGACGCTTTTCTCAAAGGTTTATGTTCCGTTCAATTCATCCGATCCTTGACGAGAGAGCGCAGCATCTTCTGCCAGGCTGCCTGCGCAAGGTGAAACTGCGCGGCATGGCGCGGTGCGCTTTTTCTGAATTTTTCAAATTCGCCCATGATCGCAAGAAAGCCCTCGTCCCCGAAATACGCCGCAAATTTCGGCAGCACCCCGGCAAGCGTCTCCCGCATGGCCTGCATTTCCGCCTCGAACCCGTCGGGACGCGTCAGCCACACCAGCAGCGGCTTATAGCGCACCCAGCCGGTGCAGGCGCCGAGAAAGCGCGCCGCAACCATTCGCGAATCGCCCGTTATCGGTGCGAGACGCTGCGGCAGAACGCCGTCGAGCAAATGCCGGTAGATGGAAAAGCCGTCGTGAAACGCATAGCAGGGAATCTGCTTCACCGTGCGCTCGTGCAGCAGTGTGGAAAGAAACGTATCCTCGCCGCGCGCGCCGGGCGGATTGTAGAACGGAAACGTTCGCCCGGGCTTCGTCAGGTTGACGCAGAGATTTGCGCCGGAGATAAACTTGCAGCCGCCAAGCTCCGGCACTTCCAGCGTTTCGTCTTTTGTCAGAACGTCCGTGGAGGCGTATGTCACGCCGCCGGACTCCATAAGGCGCTTCATGCTGTCCCAGCTGATGATGTCATTGCTGATGGCTTCGATAAACGCATGAAAGTCCGATTCGGTCAGCACGTCGTTGAACCGGATCTGCGGAATCGGTGACACATAGCCGCAGTGCAGGCCGTTTGTATAGTCCGCACTTTCGATCTCGCGCAGATGCGAAAGCAGTACCTGCTGGCCGCTCCAAAGACAGCGCCCGTGATTGTTTGTCACCGCAAGTGGGTATTCGTCGTCATCCAGAAACAGCAGGTGGTCGACCCCGTTTTCGATTGCCGCATATAAAATCGCGTTGCGCTTTCCCGCGTACCCCGCACCGAATATGCTCTTGAGTTCAGTCTTTGTAAAGCTCCCGCCTTCTTCCATCCGCTCGATGCTGCGCAGCGCGTTTTTTGCGCCGAGAAACACGATTCGATCGAACTGGTCCACGATCTCCTGACTGAGGTTGGTATAGTCGGTGGATTTCGTGCTTAAATAGTCCAGATCGTAAGCCACAAATAGGCTCAGACGGACATCCGTATCCGGCGGAAGGCTTTTTTTCGATTCTTTCCAAGTATTCACATAGGCGTTAAGCACTTTTTTAAAGCTCTTTCTGCCTGTTGCAAAGCCGATTCCAAAGTGAATTGTTTTCATGCATTCTCCTCTCTTCTTTTCATCTCTCATCTTATTATTCCTATTATATTATACAAAAAACCCAGCAGACTGTCGAATCGTGCCAAAGCAACGCAAATAAGCGGCGGATTGACCGCCGCTCTCAGGGAGCTATCCCTTTGCCTGTTTTATTCTTTCGTTTGGAATTTGCCGTTTGCCTCGGCTAAAGAATATTTTTCTTTCTATTTTATTCTGTCGCCAGAAATTTACCGATCGCGTCGGAAAGAAGCCGGGTATCCTGCAGCACGGTGTCCGCCGTGTCCGCCCGCAAACGCGTGCCGATGCCGAGCGTACGCATGGAGAGAGAGCGCGCGCCCGCCAGCCCGGCCTCCGCGTCCTCAACCATCAGGCAAAGGCGCGGGTCCGTGTGCAGACGCTCGGCTGCAAGCAGATACCCTTCAAAGTGCGGCTTGGAATGCGAGATGTCCAGCCCGCTCACGCGCGCGTCAAATCGCTCCGCCAGCCCGATTTTGTCCAGAATGGCATCGGTGTTTTTGCTGACGGAGAACAGCGCGCAGGAAATGTTTTTTTGTTTGAGCAGCGCGATGGCGTCCAAAATTCCCGGCAGCACATCCGCCGCCGAAAGGTCGGACAGCGCCTCGAGATAATAGCGGTTCTTCTTCTCGAGCCACTCCGTCTTTTGCTCCGGCGGCATGGCGCGCCCGCCAAAGCCGAGCAGCAGATCCAGACACGCCGCGCGGGAAACGCCCTTGAATCGCTCGTTGGCCGTCTCGTCAAACGGGATGGCGAGCTCGTTTGCAATGCGCTTCCACGCCGCATAGTGAAACCGCGCCGTATCGGTTACAACGCCGTCAAGGTCAAAGATCACAGCCCGAACCGGGCGGCGAACCCTGACTCCGGCGGCTGTTACCAAAACCCTGCGATCGTATACGCCGATTTCCGTCTCTCCGCCTTCAAGCAGGGATAGCGCGCAGCCGCCTGAATCCGCCGTCACGCAAATGCGCGCGCCGCGAAAACAAAGCTCCAGCGAATACCCCGACCATTGCGCGGGCAGCAACGGAAACAGGCGAAGTCCGTTCGCATTCAGCCGCATGCCCGCAAACCCCGCGAGGATGCTCAGGTATGCCCCGCCCATATTCGCAATGTGCAGACCGTCCCGCGTGTTTCCGCTTCGATCCTCGATGTCGATGCCGACCGTCTGCCGAAAGTACCGCATCGCAAGATCGCACTCGCCAAGCCGCGCCGCCATCAGGGAGAATACGCACGCGGACAGGCTGGAATCATGCGTCGTGACGTGTTCGTAGTAGTCATAGGAGCGGCGCATGATCAGCGGCGTCTCCTCGCGATACAGAACATGCGCCAGCACTGTGTCCGCCTGCTTGCAGATCTGGTGCCGGTTGATATAGAGCGGGTGATAGTGCATCAGCAGCGGAAAATTTTGCGACGGAATGTCGGCGATGTTCCAGCGCTTTTTCCGCAAAAAGCTGTCGTCCTGCTTGCAGATGCCGAGCCGGTCGTCCATTGGATAGTACATCGCCCGGCCCGCTTCCGAGATGCGGGTCAGCTCGTCCTCCGTCAAACCGGTCTTTTCGCAGAGCGCGTCAAACCCGCCGCGCTCTTTCAGCAGCGCGCAGAGCGCCGCCGCGGCAAGCATGTTTTCCGCGGCTCCGGCGTTGGTGTAATAGTTGTTGTCCACGATGCAGGTGTATTCGTCCGGCCCCGTAACGCCGTCGATGCAAAACACGCCGTCCTGCATGTGTCCCGTGTCGAGGAACAGGCGCGCGGTCTCAAGGAGCACCTCGCACACGACCGGCAGATAGCTTTCGTCGTGCGTTGCATACCAATACTGGCAGAACGCATGCGCGATGTCCGCGTTGATGTGATACTGCGCCGAGCCGGACGGATAGTAGGACGAGCATTCCGACCCCGTGATCGTCCGCCAGGGATAGAGCGCGCCGCGCGTGTGGCCAAGCATCCGCGCATGCGCGCGCGCCGCGTCCAGATGCGCGTAGCGATAGTCGAGCAGCCGCCGTGCCATCTGCGGCGCGGTCGCCAGAAAGAACGGAAACGCGTAGGTTTCACAGTCCCAGAAATAATGTCCTTCGTATCCTTCGCCGCTGAGGCCTTTTGCGGCGACGCTGCTGCGTCCGTTTTGTCCTGCAGCACAGAGCAGCTCATATTGACAAAGATCGAGATATGCCTGCGTTTCTTCGTCGCCCTGAATCGTCACGCGAGAGCGTTCCCAGAACGACCCGAGGTACGCCCGCTGCAGGCTTTCCCAGTGCGCAAAGCCGCGCTCCTTTGCCTCCAGCGCGAGCGCGCAGGCGCGCGCCAGCAGACCGCCGTCTCCCGGCTCATCCGTGTATGCGCAGTATTTCGTAAGCTCCGCCGTTTCGCCGGGTACAAGCGTGCAGACAAAGCGCGCGGACAGCAGATTGCCCGCGGCGTTTGTTTTTTGCGATTCGCCGTGAAATTCATGCGCGACGGCGCACGCCATACGGGCGCCGCCAACCACAGTTTCAACCTCGAGCGCGAGGCACGTATCGTCCTGTCCAAGTTGCGTGACCCGCAGCTTCGGTTCCAGCGCGGAGGCGACGCGCGGGTCGTCCGGGTCGCTGAAATTCCGAACATCCCCGTCGAGCAGGGATTCCAACTCAATTTCGCCCGAAAAGTCGACGGACTCCACGCGGCAGCGCAGCAGGAACAGCTCTTTTTGCGCAAAGCTCGCCATGCGTGTAAACGTTATGTTGAGCACGCCGCGCTTGCTGAAAAACGAATAGGCGCGCTCCGCTTTGCCCGCGCGCAGATCCAGCCTGCGCGCCATGCCGCCCGCCGCGCGATCCCAGGCAGCGGCGCGTTCGCCTTCTGCCCGCAGCAAAATCGTCTGCGCGTCCGGCAGGTTGACGATGACCTGTTTGCTCTGCGGAAAACCGTAGAGCCGCTCGCCGTAGCAGATTTCCTCCTGCTCGCAGAATCCGTTGATATAAGCGCCGCGGATGGAAACCGCGCCCTCCGGCGCGCCTTCCTCCAAGCAGCCGCGTACGCCGAGATACCCGTTCGCGCAGTGAAACAGCGTTTCATCCCGCGCCAGGGTTTCATCCGCGTATCCTTCCGTTCCAAACTCCAGTTCTTTCAAGCCAATGCTCCTCGTATCCTGTTTGATCTCTCCGCTTTGTATCCGCTCACTCTTTGACGGCGCCGGACACCATGCCCGAAACGATCTGTTTCTGGAAGAGCAGCACGATGATCAGCGTTGGCACAACGACGACGACGGTCGCCGCCGTAATCTCCCCCCAAAGGATGGAAAACTGCGTCCTAAGCGCGTTGATTGCGACGGGTACCGTCTGAAACTCCTTGTCCGAGTTCAGCGTCAGCGTCAGCAGATATTCGTTCCAGGACGCGATAAACGTCATAATCGCACAGGTGAATACGCCCGGCAGCGCGACAGGAAAGATCACCTTCCACAGCGTCTTCCATTGGGAGCAGCCGTCAATGCTCGCGGCCTCCTCCAGCGAAAGCGGTATGCGCTTGAAATGTGCAACCATGATCCAGACCGCCGCGGGCAACGTGATGGAGGAGTATGCCAGCGTCACAAAATAACTGTTGAGCATATCGAGCTTGTAAAACATATTGAAAATCGGCCCGACCACGACCATCTGCGGGAACATGGATACGCTCAAAATCAATCCGAGAACAAGTCCCTTACCCTTAAACCGCACGCGCGCGAGGATATAGGCGCTCAGCGTCGCGACGCTGACGACATACAGCGTCGTGCATATTGCGATGATAAAGCTGTTTTTGATCGAGTTGAGAATCCCCTTGTCGATGACGGTGCGGAAATTGTCCAGCGTCGGATTGTTGGCGATTACCTGAAACGCGGTCGCCTTGCCGAAGATTTCGCTGGACGGCTTGAAACTCGTTACGAGAATCCAGAAAAACGGGAAGACCATGATCGCCAGAAACGCGGCGATGATGATGATCGAAATTGTTTTTGTCAGCGGTTTCGTCTTCATGCTCTCACCCTCCCTCAGTCGTCTTTCACGAGTTCCGCGCCGAGCACCTTGACGAACACAAAAGCGATCAGCCCGACACACAGCGCCATCGCCAGAACGACCACCGCGCCGTAGCCGTAGTTGTTCTGCCCGATCATGAGTTTATAGGCGTAGATCGAGAGCGTTTCCGTGCCCTGCGCGCCGCCGGTGAGCACCGCGATCAGGTCGTATACACGGAACGCGTCCAGCGTCCGAAACAGCAGAGCCACGAGCAGCGAAGGCTTGAGCAGCGGCAGCGTAATGCTGAAAAACGTCCGCACCGGCCCCGCGCCGTCGATCTTGGAACTTTCGTACAGTCCGCGGTCGATAATCTGCAGTCCCGCCAGCAGCAGCAGCGCCATATACGGCGTCGTCTTCCAAACGTCCGCCAGTATCGCCGCGGCCATTGCGCCGCCCGAGGAGAGAAGCATCAGTTCCGGCGAGGCGATCAGCCCGATGTCCGCAAACACCTTTGCGACAATGCCGCTCGTGCCGTCGTACATATAGCTCCACATGAGCGCCGAGACGGCTGTTGGAATCGCCCAGGGAATCAGCGCGGTCGTGCGGACTGCGCCGATGCCCTTGATCGCCTTGTTCATAATCAGCGCCAGCGCCATACCGAACACGAGTTCTAGAAAGACCGAAATCGCCGTAAAGATCGCCGTGCTTTTTAGAGAGCGCATAAAACGCGTGTCGCTCAAAAGCGCGCCGTATGCGCTCAGCCCGGTAAAGTTGCTTTGAATCAGGCAGGAATCCATTTCGCCGAAAATCGTGTTCAGCTTGTCCACGCCGTTGTAAAACGCAACGTCCGCGTTTCTTTCGTAGACAGCAAGCGTGTCTGTCTTCAGCTGCGATATCGCCGCGGCGATTTCGTCCTTTTCCTTTGAGGAAATCTTGACGACGTCCGTATCCGCCTTATATTGTTCCGCAAGCGCGCCGGCGCTGTCCGCGATGCGCTGGAGTTCTTTTTGATCCGCATCACCAAGCAGCGTCAGGTCGTCGCCGAGAAACCATGCGATATATCCGCAGTCTTCAACAAAGAGAGGCGCGTTAAAATTTGAGCTGGTATACAGTCCCGCGACCTTTTGATCGTTCGTCCGATAATCGAAGAGCGAGTATACGGCGGACGTGACGATCGGATAGATCGCAAATACACTTAAAAGCAAAAACAGCGGCAGCAAAAACGCGGCCTGTTTTGCGGTGATCTTCTTGCGCATCGGCAGCCTCCCTTTTCCGGCGTTCGGTCGTTTTTTCCGATGTTAGGTCATTTTGATCGATATTCGTTCGATCAAGAAAAGGGGCGGCGCCCACCGAGCCGGTGGCGCGCCGCCCGCAGGTCGAGTATCAGTTTGCCAGCGCAGTATTGATTGCCTCCACCGCGGCGGAGAGTTCCATCTCGCCGGAGAGGTAGGCGTGCGCCGCGTTCATAATCGCGTCCGAAGTTTCGGAATAGTGCGCCGAAACCGGGCGGGAGATCGTCGTTGCAAGTGCGTTCTGGAATCCGGGCATGGAGAGCATCGCGTTGGCGGCGATGACGTCCGGATCGCTGAGCATCTCGTTATAGCCCGGCAGATAACCGCCCTGCACGGACATGATCTTCTGTCCCTGGGTTGCGACATACTTCATGAAGTCCCAAGCGCCGTCCTTGTTGACGGAGTTCTTGTTGATGCCAAGCAGCCAGCCGCCGACCGTTGAACCGCCGGGCAGGGGCGCCACGTCCACCACGTCCTGGGAAATCGTGCCTTCCGACGCGATCATGCCCCACTGGTACGGCCAGTTGCGCGCAAACACGCTTGCGCCCTTGATGAAGCTGTTGTGTGTTTCGCCTTCGGAGTAGTTGAGGATGTCCGCCGGGGATGCCGGGGAATCCACCATGTTCTTGAGAGCGACGAGGCCGCCTTCGACATCTGTCCAGCCTGCCGTATATTCGGTCAGGTTGCAAACGAGGCCTTCATAGAGCTTCGCCTGATAGACGATGCCGTCCGTCGTGCCGCCCTGTCCCTTGTAGGTTTCGGCCATCGCCTGCAGGTCCGCATAGGTATAGTCGCCTGCGACGAGCTTGGCCGCATCTTCCGCCGAAACGATGTCCTTGCGGAAATAGAGCAGCCCAAGATCCGGGAAGAACGGCAGCGTGTATTGCTTTGCGCTGTAGTTACCGGCGGTCATGGAGCCCGCGTTGAACTGCGAAATCTTCAGCCCGTCCGCCTGCATCATCTGGTCGATCGGTTCAATGTAGCCCGCCGCGGCAAATTCGCCCGCCCAAACGACGTCCATCGAAAGCACATCGTAGTCGCTCGAACCGGCCTGCATGCTGGTCAGAATCTGTTCGCGCATCGCGCCGGAGTCGTTGGTCATGTCGATCCATTCAACCGTGTACATGTCCTGAGACGCATTGTATGCGTCCACCACCGCCTGCGTCGCCGGCGTGCTGTCCGCCTGCGCGGCAAACTTGATGACGACCCGCTCCGCCGCGGGCGCCTGTGTGTCGGCAGCCGCCGCCTGCGTGGCCGCCGGCGCTTCGGTCGCGGCCGGTTCGGTCGTTGCGGCAGGCGTAGATGCGCAGCCGGAGAACAGGGCAAGCACCATTGTCAGCGCCAGCAAAATACCGAGAATCCTTTTCATCCTTCTCTTCCTCCTTGTGAAATTTTTAACTGTTTGTGGTTTCGATATGCCCGTCGACATGTGGAGCACGGGCTTTGACTATACTTTAATTATATTTTTGCGCGAGTTTTGATTCTATAATTTTTATCATTTATATGTTATAATTCTCACCATCTGAAGGGGGAAATTCTCGCATGGATCAGGAAACCCGGATACAGCCGCTGCGGATGTTTCATTACGCAACCGGCATCCCCGTCGAATTGCTCAGCGCGCAACGCTGCGTCTACCGCCTGCCCGAGGAAGCCATCAGCGCCGCGGTAATCGCGGAGGACGAATCGCTTCTTCCCGCGCCGAATCCCGTCGAGCGCGGCGTGCAGTATCTCACCACCCCCGCGCTGGAAACCTATCTGCTGCTCAACGCGGAGGATGGGCTGCTGCTACGCGCGGGTCCCGTGCTGCAAGGCCCCGTCGGCATGGAACGGCTCGCGCTGCTGATTCGCTCCGGCGTGCTGCCGTTTCGCTGCAAGCAGGCGCTCGGCGCGCACTACTCCGCCTGCCGCGTCCTCGGCGACCGCCAGCTTTTCTACACGGGCAAGCTGCTTGAAACGCTGTTCGCCCGCGATGCGCCGTCGGATCTGACCGAAGTCGTTCCCGATACGGGCATCGAGATCGATAACAGCTATTACTCCCAGACCTTCGACTACCGCTCCCGTCAGTTTCAGCACGCGCCGTATACCATTGAACAGGAGATTTGCCGCACAATTGCAAACGGCGACACCGCAAACTCCAAGCATATTCTGGTGGACATCAACCGCATGCCGCGCGCAAAGCTGGCCAATACGCCCGTCCGGTCGCTGAAAAATTCGCTGATCTGCAGCTGCACCTTTATGGCGCGCGCCGCCATCTCCGGCGGCGTGAAGCCGGACGAAGCGTTCACGCTCAGCGACGCGTATATCCAGCGAATCGAGTCCGCCATCACGACACTCGACCTTACCGGCTTCGAATCGGAGATGATCGAGGGGTTTACCGCACATGTGCGCGCGGTGCAGGGAGAGCGGTTTTCCGCCACCGTCGCGCAGGCGATGCAGTATATCGACCTGCATCTGAGCGATCCGCTCGATATACCGGATATCGCCAGCGCCGTGTTTCACAACGCGAACTATCTTTCCGGCCTGTTTAAGCGGGAAACGGGAGAGACTATTCATCAGTATATTCTGAAAAAGCGGATTGAGGAAGCCGCGCATTTCGTCCGGACCAGCAGCGATTCCATCGCGGACATCGCTTCTTTTTATCAGTTTTGCTCGCAAAGCCATTTTGTGCAGTGCTTTCGAAAGCATATCGGCGTCACGCCGGGCACTTACCGCGCAAAGGGCTGAATGCAGCGCGCGTAAAATTACGGCAACAACCGACCCAATATCTATTATAATAGGAACATGACAAGAAAAACGGACTCATGCGAAATACTCGCGCCGGTCGGCGCGGAGGAGCAGCTGCTCGCTGCGGTGCGCAGCGGCGCGAACGCCGTCTACCTCGGCGGGCAGGCGTTCAACGCGCGCCGGAACGCGTCCAACTTTGACGGGGACAGCCTCAAACGAGCTGTCTCCTATTGCCACGCGCGAAACGTCAAAGTCTACGTCACCGTCAACACAATCGTGCTGGATACGGAGATTTCCGCACTGGAGGAAGAGGCGGAGCGCATCGCAAACGCGGGCGCGGACGCCGTGATCATCCAGGACATGGCCGTGCTGCGGCTCTTTGCCGGGCGGTATCCCGCCATTGAGCGGCACGCCTCCACGCAGACCGCCGTGCACAACATAGACGGCGCCCGGTTTCTTCAGAAACTCGGGTTTTCGCGCATCGTGCTCGCGCGCGAGCTCTCTCTTCGCGAGATGGAATCCATCTGCTCCGCCGTGGACGTGGAGACGGAGGCGTTCGTCCACGGGGCGCACTGCATGAGCGTATCCGGCGCGTGCTATCTTTCCGCCATGCTCGGCGGGCGCAGCGGCAACCGCGGTCTCTGCGCGCAGCCCTGCCGCCTGAACTGGACCTGCGGCGGCGACGATTACGCGCTTTCGCTTAAAGATATGTCGTTGTTTTCACACATCCGCGAACTGGCCGACGCGGGCGTTTCATCCTTTAAGATCGAAGGCCGCATGAAGCGCCCGGAATACGTCGCGGCGGCGACGTCGGCCTGCAAGCTCGCGCTGGAGGGAAAGCCCTACGACGCCGAACAGCTTCGCGCCGTGTTCTCCCGCAGCGGCTTTACGGACGGGTATCTTACCGGAAAACGCACGGCGGATATGTTTGGCCACCGAACCAAAGAGGACGTCGCCGACGCGGGCGGCGTGCTGAACACCCTTGCCGCGCTGTATCGAAGCGAAACGCCGCTGGTGCCGGTCGACCTTGATTTCACGCTGCGCGCGGACGCGGCGGTTCTTGCAGTCAGCGACGGCGTCCGCGAAACCTCGGCGCGGTTTGACGCGCCTGAAGTCGCGATGAACCGCCCGCTGGACGAAGCAGGCGCATGGAAAAACCTGGAAAAAACCGGCGGCACACCGTTTTTCGTCCGCTCGTTCCAGGCGGATATCGCACAGGGCTACACGCTCCCCGCCTCCGCACTGAACGCCCTGCGGCGGCAGGCGCTGGACGAGCTGTTGGAACGCCGCGGCCAAACAGTACCCATACTGCCGAAACCTTACACGATTGACCCGCCCGTACGTTATCGCCCGCCCCGCGAACAGCCCGCGTTTTGGGCGCGATTTTACGAAGCACGCCAGATCGCGGAGACCGACGCGTTCGAACAGATTCTGCTGCCGGCGGAACGCATCGACAAAAAGCTCATCGAACGCCTTGGCAAAAAGTTGATCGCCCAGCTGCCGACGCTGCTGTTTCCGCAGGACGAGCCCGCGTTTGACGCGCGGCTTGCCGAGCTTGCCGCGCTGGGGCTCTCCGCCGTCTGGGCAAACAACATCTATGGCGTCGAGCTTGGGCGGCGGCTGGGGTTACGCGTACACGGCGGCTTTGCGCTGAATATCGCCAACACCGAAGCGCTTCTGGCATATGAAGCGCAGGGACTGAGCAGCGTCACCGTCTCCCCCGAACTCTCCATGGCGGGCGCAAAATCGCTCGGCGGGTCGGTTCCGCGCGGTATTTTATCTTTCGGGAGCATGCCGCTGATGCACGTGCGCAACTGTCCCTTGCGCGCCTCGCTCGGCTGCGCCGCTTGCGGCGGCGGCGAATCGCTGACCGACCGCAAGGGAATCGCTTTCCCCGTTGAATGCGGCGATCGGCGTTTTGCAACGCTGCTCAACAGCGTGCCGCTCGATTTGGCGGGACGGAATCTCGCAGGGCTGGATTTCCAGCTGCTGTATTTCACGCGCGAAAGCGCGGATGCGGTCAAAACGGTCGCGCGCCGCTTCCTGAACGCGGAAAAATCGGACGCACCGCATACGACGGGACTGTATTACCGGGAACTGCTGTAGCGCATCCTGCATTCAAATCGCGCAACCCGCATTCATGCGGGTTGCTTTTTTTTTTTGCGCAAGCGGCCGACAATCACCGGATATTTGCCGCATGCTCGTCCTTTGTTCGATATATGGGAACAATGATTCCGCTTTTTCGAACCACAGCATTGATCTGTTCTCCCGGACAATGCTATGATGAATCTGCAAGAGCAAGTACTTCTCTCAACCAACCAATACAACATAAACATGACAACACAAAAAGAAGCACATGTGAAATCGATTGAACGCGCGTTCCTGATTGTGGACGCGCTCGCCGAAGAGCCGCGGGAGCATTCGCTCACCGAGCTTGCCGGTACGCTCGGCTGGCCGAAAAGCACCGTGCACGGCGTACTCTCCACCCTCGTTCAGTATCGATATGTCGAACAATCCGAGGAAACGGGACGTTACCGCCTCGGCATCCGGTTTTTCGAACTTGGCGTCAAGGTAGGAAAGATGTGGGATATCCGCTCCATCGCGATGCCGTATATGCAAAAGCTCAACGCGGAGCTCGGCGAGATGGTGCAGCTCGGCACGGAGGATCACGGCGAAATTCTCTATCTGGAAAAGCTGGACTCCGTGCATCTCATTCGCATTGTATCCGAAATCGGCGGACGGCTTCCCATTCACTGCACGGGACTCGGCAAGGCGATGCTCGCCTATATGCCGGATATCAGGCGCAAGCGGATTATCCGCGAAAAAGGGCTGACATCCTACACGCCAAACACCATCACCAACGCCGCCGCGCTGGAGCGCGAACTGGAAGCCATCCGCGAGCGGGGCTATGCCATTGACGACGGCGAGATCATGCTGGGCCTGCGGTGCGTCGCGGCGCCGATCTTCGACGACAGGGGACATGTGAAATACGCGCTGAGCATCTCCGGCATGCAGGGAAATATGGAAGGCGAGCGGCTGGAGAAGATTACAAAACGGATCGTTACATCGGCAGCGGCGATCTCGAAAGCACTGAAACAGACGAGCCTGTAGCTCGTAAGCATAAAAAACGCCGCAGGCGCCCGACGGCGCGATCGGCGACAACGTTCAAAGGAGGTCGATTCAATATGGAAAAAAGGCCGGAGATCGCAAACTCCATTCAAACCGGCTCGTTTCAAACGAACTATCACGACGTGGGCAACGGATTCCCGCTGATCATGCTGCACGGCTCCGGCCCGGGCGTCTCCGCCTGGGCAAACTGGAACAGGCTCTTTCCGCTGCTCTCGGGCGAGCATCACGTCTACGCGCCGGATCTCGTGGGATTCGGCTATACCGACCGCCCTGCCGGAATAGTCTACAACATGGACGCATGGGTCAGGCAGACGCTGGACTTTATGGATGCGCTCGGCATCGAGCAGGCCGACCTCGTCGGCAATTCCTTTGGCGGCGCGCTTGCGCTCGCCATGGCATATCTCAAGCCGGAGCGCGTGCGCAAGCTCGTCCTTATGGGCAGCATGGGCGTCACATTCCCGCTGACCTACGGTTTGGACCGCGTCTGGGGCTATCAGCCGTCGCTTGAAAACATGCAGGAGCTCATCGGCATCTTCGCCTACAGCCGCAAGTCCATGCCGCCGGAGCTGGCGAAGGGCCGCTATGAAGGAAGCATCCAGCCGGGATTTCAGGAGAGCTTTTCGTCCATGTTCCCCGCGCCGCGTCAGGACGGCGTGGAGGCCATGGCGCAGTTTGAAATCTATCTCAAGGAGATCCGCCATCAGACGCTGATCGTGCACGGACGCGAGGATCGCGTGATTCCCCTCTCCACCTCGATGAAGCTGATCCAGGGGCTGGAAAACGCACAGCTGCACGTGTTTGGAAAATGCGGACACTGGACGCAGATTGAGCGCACGCAGGAGTTCGCGGCGATCGTACACAGTTTCCTCACGATCGACCCGCCCTATACGAAAGCATGAGCGCGCCAAAGGATTTGATTGCGCGGCTTGCGGCGGATCTGGCGAATGCCGAACGCACCAAGCAGCCGATTCCACCGCTGACGAAGGAACACCCGGCGCTTTCCGCGGACGACGCGTACGCCGTCCAGCTTGTCAACGTCAACCGCCTGCTTGCGCAGGGCGCGATCATCAGCGGCAAGAAAATCGGCCTGACCTCTCCCGGCATGCAGCAGCTGCTCGGCGTGAACGAACCGGACTACGGACATCTCTTCACGTTTATGGACTGCGCGCGCGACGTTCACGCGGACGAGCTGATTCAACCGAAGATTGAGGCGGAAATTGCGTTTATCCTCGGCGAGGATCTGCCGGATCGGGATGTGGACGCAAGCGACGTCCTCGCCGCGACAGAATTCGTTTGCGCCGCGTTTGAAATCGTGGACAGTCGCGTGGCGGACTGGAAGATCAGGCTCGCCGATACGATTTCGGACAACGCGTCCTCCGGCCGCTATGTGCTTGGCGAGGACCGCGTCCGTCCGCAGGGGCTAGACCTGGCCGCCGTCGCCATGCGCACGGAGCTATCGGGCAGCGGCGTGGTCAGCGAAGGCATCGGCGCCGCCGTGATGGGCGATCCGGTGATCTCCGTCGCATGGCTCGCCAACTGTATGCGCCGCTACGGCGTGTCGCTGAAAAAAGGCGAAGTGATTCTCTCCGGCGCGTTTGCCGCCGCGCTGCCCGCGCACAAGGGCGACAGCTTTACCGCAACGTTTACCTCTCTCGGAAGAGTGACAGCCCGCTTTATTTAAACGCGGACACACAACCCAACGATCGTTCACCAATGAATCCAACAGCAATGTATTTCGGCGCGCAAACAGAACGCGCGGAGCGCCGGTTTGTTTCTTTTACGCAAAAATAAGGCAGGTGAGTTTTTTGAAGCAGGAAAAAATAAAGGTCGCCGTGATCGGCCCGGGCAATATCGGGAGCGATCTGATGTATAAGATTCTGCGCAGTCCTGTGCTCGAGATGTCGCTCATGACCGGCATCGTCGAATCCGAGGGCATCCGCCGCGCGGCTGGGCTCGGCATTCCCGTTTCGACGCAGGGCGTCGCCGCCGTCGTGCAGCGCCCGGACATCAGAATAGCGTTCGACGCAACGAGCGCCTCGGCGCACGAAACATATGACGCGCCCGCGCTGGCAAAGGCGGGGATCGTCGCCATAGACCTCACCCCCGCTGCCGTCGGGCCGTACTGTGTGCCTTGCGTCAATCTCGAAGAGCTGATGTCAAAGCCAAACGTCAACATGGTGACCTGCGGCGGACAGGCGACCATACCGATCGTAAACGCGATTCACCGCGTCGCGGGGGTGGACTACGCCGAAATCGTCGCGGCGATCGCCTCCCGGAGCGCGGGTCCCGGTACACGCGCCAATATGGACGAATTCACGGAGACGACAAGCCGCGCCATCGAGGTGGTCGGCAAAGCAAAAAAGGGCAAGGCCATCATCGTGCTCAACCCTGCGGAGCCGCCGATCCATATGACGGACACCGTGCTGGTCCGCGTGAGCGACAAAAGCGTGCCGTTTGAAACCATTCGCGATTCCATTCTCGACATGGTGAAGCAGGTGCAGAGCTATGTGCCCGGCTATCGCCTGCGCGTGCCGCCGCAGATGGACGGCGACAAGGTAAGCGTCGTCGTGCAGGTGGAAGGTCAGGGCGATTTTCTGCCGACATTCGCGGGCAATCTGGACATCATCAACGCCGCGGCGATCGCCGCAGCGGAGCGCATTGCGCGCAACATGCTGGAAGGAGGTGCGAAAAAATGAATCAGGCAAAGCTGAACATCGTGGACACCACACTGCGCGACGGCAGCCACGCCGTTCGCCATTCGTTCACCGCCGCCCAGACGGCAGAAATCGCAAAACGGCTTGATCAGTGCGGGCTGCCGATCATCGAAGTCTCCCACGGCGACGGCCTCGGCGGTTCCAGCTACACCTACGGCTTCTCCAAAGAAGATCCGTTTTCGCTGATTGAAGCCGCGGCAAACGCCGTTTCCCGCTCGAAGATCGCCGTCCTGCTGCTGCCGGGCATCGGCACCATCGCCGACCTGACGCGCGCAAAGGACTGCGGCGCTTCGGTGGTACGCGTTGCAACGCACGTCACCGAAGCGGACATCAGCGCGCAGCACATCGGCGCCGCGAAAAACATGGGCCTCATGGCCGTCGGCTTTTTGATGATGGTGCACATGCTCGAACCGGAGGGCATTGCCGAGCAGGCAAAGAAGATGGAGTCCTACGGCGCGGATTATATCAACCTAGCCGATTCGGCGGGCGCGCTGCTGCCGGAGCAGGTGCGTGCACGCATCGACGCCGTTCGCGCGGCGGTATCGATCCCCGTCGGATTTCATGCGCACAACAACCTCGGGCTCGCCGTCGCAAACTCTCTTTCCGCCGTCGAAGCGGGCGCGAGCTATGTCGACGCGACGCTGCGCGGTCTTGGCGCAGGGGCCGGCAACGCGCAGCTAGAGGTGCTCGCCGGCGTGCTCAGCCGCAAAGGCGTCGAGACCGGGCTGGACTTCTACGGACTCATCGACGCCTCGGAGCAGGCAATCGCGCCCATCATGCTGCGTCCGCAGGTGGTCGACGGCGGATCGCTGATGCTCGGCTATGCGGGCGTCTACTCCAGCTTTCTGCTGCATGTCTACGCGGCGGCGGAAAAGTTCCATCTCGAACCGCGGGATATCCTCGTGGAAGTCGGCAAGCGCAAGATGATCGGCGGTCAGGAAGACCTTATTATCGACGTTGCATACAGCCTCAGCAAGGCGGGGCAGCGCTGATATGGACGGGCGCGAATTCACGATCACCAGCTCCACGGGGGAAACCTTTCCCTGCCGCGCGGATGAGAGCGTGCTTTCCGCCATGCGGCGCGCAAACGCCGGCCCCGTGCGATACGGATGCTTTGGCGGCGGATGCGGCGTTTGCAGAATGCGCGTTGTCTCCGGCACATACGCCGCTTTTAAGCCCATGAGCCGCGCGCATATTTCCCCGGCGGACGAACAAAACGACGTCGCGCTGCTCTGCTGCATCCAGCCGTTAAGCGACTTAATCCTCGACAAAGCATAACCCCGTCCGTTACATCCGCTCCATTTCCGCTCTTTCAACCCTCAGCTCGCAAGCGCTCTGCAGCGCTGGCAGATACACAAAAAAGTCAACTCCAACAATGAGTCAACTCCAACAAAGAATAAGAGTAAAAAAAGGAGAGAAGAACACATGGCACTCAATCAAACGCTGAGACCGGGTCTGATTCAGCTGCGCGTGCTGGATCTGGACAAAACACTCGACTTCTACAAGAACATTCTGGGCCTTGACGAAGTTGCGCGCACTGCGGACGGCCGCGTCTGCCTGAAGACGTACGACGAATTCGACCACCATTCGGTCACGCTCCGCAAGGCGGACGAGGCGGGGTTGGACTCCGTCGCATTCAAGGTGGACTCGGAAGAGACGCTGGATCGCATGGCCAAGGAGACCGAAGCCTTTGGCTACCCGGTTACCGAAGTCCCCGCCAACACCGACCAGCCCGGCTTTGGCCGCCGGTTCCGGTTCCAGATTTCGACGGGTCATACCTTCGAGCTGTATGCAACGGTCGATCTCGCGCCGAAGCACCCCGGTCTGCGCAACCCGGACATTTGGGAAGAGCAGCCGCGCGGCATGGGCGTCATTCGCCTCGACCACTTCCTGCTCTACGGCCCGAACATCGCCGAAGCGGAGCGCTACTGCACCGAAGTGCTCAAGATGTATGTGCCCGAGGTCTGCAACCTGGCCGACGGCAAGCGCCTCGCGGCGTGGATCACCGGCAACAACAAGCCGCACGATCTTGCGTTCGTCGAATATCCCAAGCCGGGTAAAATCCATCACGTCGGCTTCCTGCTTCAGGACTGGAACCATGTCGGCCAGGTGGCGGATCTCATCGCCATCAACCGTCTCAAGAAGGACATCGGACCGACGCGCCATGCGATTACGCGCGGCCAAACCATCTATTTCTGGGAGCCCTCCGGCAATCGCATCGAGGTCTATGCCGGCGGCTACACCGCCTCGCCGGATAACCCGCAGCGCGTCTGGGACGCCGACCATCTCGGTCGCGGCCTATTCTATTATGAAGGCGAAATGATCCCGAGCTTTCTGGAGATCGTGACCTGATCGAATTTCTCCCGCTCCAACCAGACAGGGCGGCGCCGTCTAAGACGGCGCCGCCCTGTCTGATTCTACAAAAATGCTGTCCTCAGCTTTTTTCCGCCGCAAGTGCGCCGCGGTCCTGTCTGCGGGAGACACGGCGCTTCTTCATCTCGATGAGTCGCTCCTTGATCACGGGACCCACAGTCTGCACCAGGATGACCGCAATCAGCACAAGCCCCTGGAACGTATCCTGAATGTCCGTCGTCAGCGCGGGGATGGAGACGATGATGAAGTTAATCGTCGTATAAGACAGTGCGCCGAAGAACACACCCAGCAGGTTGCCGCGCCCGCCGGACATGCTTACGCCGCCGAGCACCACCGCCGCGATGGCGTACATCTCATAGCTCTTGCCCGAGGAAGCAGGCGTAACATTGCCGATTTTGCAGGCCTGAATAAAGCTTGCGATGCCGACGAGTACGCCCGTGACCACAAACACGGAAACCTTGACCCGCTGGACATTGACGCCCGCGAGGAACGCGGCCTTTTCGTTGCTGCCGGTTGCATAGACGCTCTTGCCGTATTTCGTGCGGCGCGAAATGAGCAGCACGATCAGCATGACCGCGACGAACACAAACGTGATATACGGAATCGACACGCCGGCAAGGCTGCCGGTGCCGAACTTCATGCGCAGCAGGTCGTAGCCGCTGTTTTCGCTGAGCATGGCAAACTGACTGCTCGACGAGCCCGTGATGGCGGGATCGATCTCGCGAACGACGGAAAGCGTGATCGAACGATAGATGAGCATGGTACCGAGCGTTACGATAAACGGCGGCATCTTGGCGTAGCCCGCGAGCACGCCGTTGATCAGGCCGCAGACGGCGCCGGCGGCAACCGCCGCAAGCAGCGTCAGCAGGATGCTGTTTGTGATGTTGAACGCCATGATAGCCACGCCGCTGCAGAGCACCAGCGCGGAGCCGACCGAAAGGTCGATCTGTCCCGTGATGATGACGAGCGCCATGCCCAGCGCCATCGTACCGACGATGACCGTGTTCTGGCTGGCGAGAATCGCCGTAATGTGGCCCCACTTAAACGTGTTGCCATTTGCCTGAATGGTGAACGCATACACCAGCAGGATGATGGCGAAGACAAAGATGAAGCTGTAGCGCTTCCATGCCTTCGCAAGAAAAGATCCGACGCCGGCGATACCGCCTTTATTAGCCCGCATGGTTGGCTCCTCTCCGCGTATTGATCGCGTTGGTTGAATACAGCATGACGTCATGCTCGTTGATTTCGTCGTGGTTGAAAATCTTCGCCACGCGCCCTTCAAAGAAGACGACGCAGCGATCCGATACTTTTTTGATTTCAGGGATTTCGAGCGTGTTGATCAGCACGGTCATCCCCCGCGAGGCAAACTCCAGAATCAGCCGGTAGATCTCCGCCTTTGCACCGACGTCCACGCCCTGCGTGGGGTTGTCCAGCAGCAGTACGTCCGCATCGATATTGAGCCAGCGGGCTAAAAACACCTTCTGCTGATTGCCGCCCGAGAGCGAGAGGATGGAATCCTTTGGCGACTCCGCCTTGATCCAGAGCATCTTTTTCAGCGCTTCGTAGCGCTCGAGCTCGCGCTTGGGCGAGATGACCGGCTTTTTAAGCGAAATGGCGTGCTCCGCAATGGCGGTGTTGTCGAGGATGTCCATGTCCGGCACGACCGAGTTTTCCTTTCGGTTGGAGGGCAGCATGGCCATGCCGTTTTTCATAAAGCGCGGAATTGCGCCGCGGAGCGAACGCTTCCCGACACGGATGCTTCCGCCGTCGAAGGGCATGACCCCGAACATCGTCTGCATCAGTTCGCTCGCGCCGGAGCCCGCAAGTCCGGTAAACGCGACGATTTCGCCTTTGCGGATCTCCAGATTCACATCCGAAAAACCATGGCCGGAGAGGTTTTTCAGCGCGACGATCGTTTCTCCCAGCGGCCGTGCTTCGTAATAATCCTTGTCGATATACTGCTCGCCCACCATGTCCGAAGCGATCTGGTGCGGCGTCGTATCGGCAATCGCCCCCTGGGAGACAAATTTGCCGTTGCGAAACACGGTGTAGCGATCCGCAATTTCGAATATCTCCGGCATTTTGTGCGATATGAAGATAAAGGAATTACCCTGTGCTTTCAGTTTTCTTAAAATCGTGAAGAGGTGCTCGACCTCCTGCGTACTCAGCGCGGTGGTCGGTTCGTCCAGAATCAGCAGCTTCGCGTCTTCGTGCAGCGCGCGGCTGATTTCCAGCAGCTGCTTCTGGCTTGTCTTGAGTTCAGACACCATCGCGGTTGGATCGATGTCCACGCCCAGCCGCTCAAACAGGCCGCTCGCCTCCGCGATCATCCGCTTTCTGTCCAGAAGGCCGATTTTTGTTCTAAGTTCGCGGTTTAAAAAAATATTTTCAAATACGGTCAGATCGTTGACCACGTTCACTTCCTGATGGACAAACGCGATGCCCGCCCGCTCCATCATCTTGATGGTCGGGTTTGGGTAGCTTTTGCCATCGAAGTGAATTTCGCCGGAGTCCATTGGAATAACGCCGGTGAGAATGTTCATCAGCGTGGATTTTCCCGCGCCGTTTTCGCCCAGCAGCGCGTGAATCTCCCCCGCTTCGACGGAAAGATGCACGTCCAACAGCGCGATGACGCCGCCGAACGCCTTTGAAATGTGCTGCATTTCAAGGATTGCCATAGTTCGTGTCCCCGTTTCCCTCGTTTTGCGCGGAGATCGGTTTCCGCCGCGGGTTAGCCCCGCATTCCATTTGATATGCCTGATATGCCATCTGTCCGATAGCACCAGTATAGCCTTGATCGCGCGCCGGGAAAAGTCCGTTTTCCCGGAAATTTTGGCTGTTCAGGATTTTACCGACGTACGGATGCAGGACAAGCCTGCATCCGTACGCACAGCGTCGTTCTTGGTGCGAGTAAAGATTAATGACCCGTGAAGCCCTGATAGTTGGCAACGTTGCCGGCGTCAACGATCCAAACCGGTTCGTACTTGCCGTCGCCGACCTTATAGTCCCAGTTGCCGGCGAGATAGTCGAGCATGTAACCGATGACGTTTTCAAACATCTTCGGCGAGAAGTAGACGGACATGAGGCCGTCGAAATACGTCTGCGCCGTGGCAGCCTGCGGGGAGGTGCCATCGATGACCGCGTAGAGTTCGGCCATGCCGCCGATGGCGGAGGTGTAGACGTTCAGCGCCGCGAAGTCGGCCTTGGTCTGCTCGTCGATGGCGTTGGCTTCGAGGAGGTTCATCAGTCCGAACGTCATTTCGTCGTCCATCGAGTAGATGTACAGCGATCCGCCTGTGGTCTTCGCCTTGGCGACGATTTCCGGCAGTTTCTGCTCGAGGTACTGATACGCGCCGTCCGCACTCCAGTTGCAGACTACTTTGTAGTCGGCGGTCAGAGCGTTGATCTCATCCTGCGTCCAGACTTGGGTGGTCGAATAGGACATGTCCTTGTCCTTGTCGTAGTACTCGATCTCGCCGCGGAGGAACTGTTCGAAGCCTTCCTGACGGCGGGAGCAGACGGTGCCGTTGTCGCCGATGAGGGTGACCAGCGTCGCGCCCGGCGCCATGCCGTTCTTCTGGAGCCAGTATGCGATGCCCGCGCCGCACTGCCAGTTGTCACCGGAGGCGTTCAGAATCGCAGATGCGTCCGGCCCGACGATGATACGGTCGAAGGAGATGAACGGTACGTTCGCGGCGATCAGAGCTTCCTGACCCGCCTTTGCGGAATCTTCGAGCGCGAAGAAGACCACGCCCACCGCATCGCCGTTGGCGAGGATGGTCTGAACCTGGTCAACCTGCTCTTCGCCGGAGGACGCGGCCATGTAGACGGCCTTGTACATGCCCTCGGCATTGATTTCGGCAACCTTCTGCTCGGCATATACGCCGGCCTGTGCCGTCCAGCCATGATCCGGCGTGGGGCCAAGCACATAGATTGTGCCGCCGGCGGTTTCCGTAGCCGTTTCCGCGGCAGGAGCGGCAGTCGCCGCTGTCTGATCGGCAGTGGAGGTATCCGCCGCCGGCGCCGTGGTGGTTCCGCATGCGGCAACACCTGCCAGCATGAAAACGCACATGAGAATCGCGAGGAATTTTTTCATGATTTCTCTCCTTTTATGTATTTATAACAACCAATCACTTGGTTATTACCAGAATAGTGGCTTATTCTATATATTTATAACAACCAATCTCTTGGTTATTACCAGAATGGAGGCAGATCATGCGTCTTTAACCGGCGCAGGTAAGCCCGCTACAGTTCGACGACACATCCGCACTCGGCGGACTTCAGGCAGGCGAACACCACACGCATGGAATTGAGAATATCTTCCGCGTCCAGAACGGTCTTTTTGCCCGTGAGGATGCTGTCTACGAAGACGTCGATCACGCCGCTGCTGTTCTGCTGCGCGTCTTCATTGGTCTGCATGCGGTCGAGTTCATAGTGCGCTTTCGTCCCGTCTGCATACACGATCTCCAGCGCATAGCGCGGGTCGTGATAGAGCTTCAAAATTCCCTTTTCGCAGTAGAGTGAGGAAGCGTTGCACTCCTCGCCGTAGTGCGTCCAGCTCGTGGTAATCGTTCCGAGCGCGCCGTTTTGAAACGTCAAGATTTCAACGGAGTTGTCGTCCACCTCGATCGGCGTGCCGTCCGGGAATTTCTTGTCCAGCGTTGCAAGGCGGCTGAACACATTTTTGACGTCGCCGCCGATCAGATATCGCATCAGATCGATCTTGTGGATGCCCAGATCGGCCATGGAGCCGAAAGCGGCGGCGTTCTTTTTGAAAAACCATGTGTTGCTGCTCTTGTCCGCGCTCCACATCTCCGGCCCTTTGTGCCCGAATGTGGCGGAAAAACTGATCACGCGGCCGAGCTCGCCGGAGGCGAGTATCTCCTTTGCCTTCCGGTGCGCAGGCGTCAGCCGCTGGTTATGGTCGATCAGCAGGCGTTTGCCGCTGGATTTTGCGGCGGCCAGCATATTTTCGCAGTCCGCCAGCGTAATCGCCATCGGCTTTTCGCAAAGCACATGTTTGCCATGTTTAAGCGCGTCAATCGTGATCGGCGCATGAAACGCATTTGCGACACAAACGCTGACCGCGTCGATGTCGGGATCGGCGATGAGCGCCTCGGCGGTGTCATACACCCTGCCGCCGAAATCGTTCGCCATGGCTTCCGCGCGCGGACGGGATAAATCAAACACAGCGGCAATGTTGGTATGTTCGTTGTGCCGGTATTCCGCCGCGTGCCGCTGCCTTGCAATGGAACCGCAGCCGATGATGCCTACGTTTAGCATGATGATCCTTCCTCCTGTGAACGTCTGATCTGTTCAGATCTGTAATGAATATCGATTGCCGCCTAGCTCTGCTAAGTTCTCGGCGCTGCCGATTCCCTCAACACGAGCTTGTGCTGCAGGTATACTTCATACGCGGCGCCGCTTTTCCTCTGGATGTGTTCGTATAAAAGCAACATGCTGTTTCGCCCGAGTTCATAGCACGGCACGGCGATCGTCGTCAGGTATGGATGAAACATCGTCGTATAGTCGACGTCGTCAAATCCCGCAACGCTCAGATCGCGCGGAACCTCAAGCCCGAGCTTTCCCGCCGCGGAGATCGCGCCCAGCGCAAGGATATCGGAAACGCAGAAGATCGCGCTCGGCGGGTTTGCGGAGGTCAGAAGCATTTGCGCAGCCTGCTTTCCGCTTGCAAACGAGTAGTCCGCCGAGGCATATGCGACAAGTGCTTCGTCCGGGGCGATGCCCGCCTGCTCCAGCGCGTCCTGATACCCGCGTCGGCGGTTCTCGCTGGAAAGATAGCGGTTTGCGCTGGTAATGATGCCGATGCGCCTGTGTCCGAGCGAGACGAGGTAGGAAACCGTATCTTTCGCGGCGGCGCGATTGTCGACCGAAATATGTGGAATATGCGCGTTTTCAACATATTCCGAGCACTGAACAAGCGGGTAGAGGTTTGAATATGCCTCCAGCCAGCGATCGTCCCGATTGCAGGCGAGGATGATCATACCGTCCGCGCGGTTTTTCTGAAACAGTCTCTCCACGAGCGATTTGTCCAGGGCGTTACTGTCATAGGTGTTGTAAATCAAGGTGCTGTAGCCGAGATTCCGCGAAACGTCGCAAATTCCCGCGAGGACGTTGGAGTAATACGGGTTGGAGAAGTTCGGCGCGAGGATGAGGATGATGCGGCTTTCGTTTCTGCGCAGATTTCGCGCGGAGAGGTTCGGCTCGTAACAAAGCTGCTTCACCGCTTCCCGGACTTTTGTCTCGGTGTCCGGCAGCACGCCGCCTGTTTCATTAAGCACGCGCGACACGGTCGCAACCGATACGCCAGCCGCGCGCGCAACATCCTCAATCTTAACCATCCCCGACATCCCCTCTGCCATCCGTACTCAACGGCGGAGACAGCAATCGTTCGCTTTGCTCGTCATGTAATGGATTACATGTTTTCTAAACAAACCATTCGCCGCACCCTTCGGAAAACTCGCCGGCTATTCGCTCCAGACGAACTGGCCGATGTACCGTTGCGACAGGCGAAGCGCCGTCAGTCTGTTTTCAAGCGTGTCCTCGAACGCCTTGTCTTCCACCTCGACGGCGATGTGGCCGCCATAGCCTACATCCGTCAGCGCGGAGATGAATCTGCCCCAGTCGATATCGCCCAGTCCCGGCAGCTTGGGCTGCATGTAATCGAGCGGCGCCGCGAAGACACCCACCTCGTCGAGCAGGTCTTTGCGAATCTTCGCGTCCTTGATATGGATATGAAACAGTTTGTCGGTAAACGCATAGATGGGTTTGATATAGTCCATCTGCTGCAGCAGAAAATGCGAAGGATCGTAGTTCAAGCCGAAGTGTTTGCTGTCGATCACCGAAAACATCTCCCGCCAGATGCGCGGCGAAACCGCGAGGTTCTTGCCGCCCGGCCACTCGTCTTCGGTAAAGAGCATCGGACAGTTCTCAATTGCAACGCGCACGCCGTTGTCCTCCGCATAGCGGATGATATCCGGCCAAACCTGCTTGAAACTGCGCATGTTTTCCGAAAGCGTCGCGCGCTGATCCCGACCAATAAACGTATTGACGGTATCGACGCCTAGTTTCGGCGCGGCTGAAATCAGTTTTTTAATGTGATTTCTCGCGACCTGCGCCTTCTCGGCATCCGGATCGAGCGGGTTGGGATAATAGCCGAGCGCGGAAATCTCCACGCCGGTTTCTTCCAGCTTGGTTCGAATCGCCGCAATACGCGCCGCATCGAGCGTATCCGCGTCGATATGCGTCACGCCGGCATAGCGGCGCTCCGCCTTGCCGGCCGGCCAGCACATCAACTCCACGCTGCGATATCCGTTGGCTGCAGCGAAATCGACGACGTATTCAAACGATTGATCGGGTAAAATCGCGGTGTTAAATCCGAGTTTCATGGTTTTTCCTTTTTTTGCTTCATTTACGTTTTGGGAGCCGTGCCGTTGGTGCGGCTGCTGCTGTGCTCCGCTTCGGCCTTGTCTGACGACCGTGGATATGCATATGGATCAAAGATTGTATCTTGATTTCAATCTATCACCCATTACATTCATTGTCAACATTATTTACATAATTTACATGATATATTATTTTCTCTTACATTCTTTACATTTTAGCAGAATTAAGCAGTCATAACGTATCGATTTACAGAGTTGATCATTTGTGATATGATAATATGAGGTTGTAAAAAAAGGATCGAACATGTCTCAGCTCAAAAAGAAAACAACGTTACAGGATGTCGCCGACGCGGCGGGGGTTTCCATCGCCACGGTCTCGCGCGCCATCAACAACAAAGCAAGCGTAAAAGACGGCACCTACGGGAAAATTCTGCAGGCGATGTATGCGCTTGGCTACGACAGCACGGTTCGGCACGAAAGTCATCTGATTCTGATCCTGCTGCCGGATATCGATAACCCGTTTTATTCGGAGGTCATCCGCGGCATCTCTTCCGCGGCGGGCAGACAGGGCTATCAGGAGATCATCATCCGCACCGGCGCGCACCCGCTGACGCTTTCGTTCATTGAGGAGATGATCGGTAAAACACACGCGGACGGGGTCATCACGCTCGACCCCATCCCTTCGGCGGACACGATTTCAAAGCTCGAACTGCATACGCCGCTGATCCAATGCGCCGAATACAACGAAGAAAGCGCCGCATCCTATGTATCCATCGACGATGTGGCGGTTACCCGCGCCGTGGTGGACTATATTCTCTCCAAAGGCAAGCGGCGCATTGCGCTGATCAACGGCCCGCTGAAATACAAATATGCCAGAAAACGGCAGGAAGGCTTTATTCTGGGCCTCGAGGCGGCGGGCATCACCCCGGCCGCCAACATGATCGTGCCGGTGCCGGAATTCTCCTACGACGCGGCGGTGTCCATCGCCACGCAGCTTTTGAGCATGCCCGAACGGCCGGACGCGATTTTTGCCGCGTCGGACGTATTCGCCGTCGCCGCAATCAAGGCGGCAAAACGCCTCGGCATCAGTATTCCCAAGGATCTCGGGGTCATCGGCTTTGACAACACGAATATCTCCATCATGTCCGAACCCGCGCTTACGACAGTGAAACAGCCGCAGTTTCAGCTGGGCTTTCTTGCTTGTGAAATGCTCATCGAACAGATGCACAGCGCCTGCCGCGTCCCGCGCCAGATTATGCTGGGTGCGGAGATCATCATTCGCGAGTCGCTGTAACGCTTTCCGTGCGTACGCTGAAGAAACATCAAAAATCCTGCCCGATGTGAAATCGGGCAGGATTTTGTGTTTGAGCGGTTCGTTTACACTCGAAGGAATTCGTTTTCAAGCATTCTCAAGCACGAGTAGCGCGCTTGGTGCTGCGGATATTCTTCGCGATATCCCTTATTTTTCGTTTTTCACAAAAAACTCTTCGTATCCCGCCGCGTTGATAAGCCCAAGTAGCAGCGGCATTACGAGCCCGATCAGAAGCCCCACGACAGCACCGATCACCCCGAAGACGGGTCCCACATAGCGAATGCTCGCCAATGCGACCAGAACCAGCATCACAACCCACGCGGCAAGCGAGACGAGGAAGTCGGCCATAAACATTCTGCCTTTATATCCTTCCGTCTTCTGCATTGAAAGGCGCAGCGCGTCGGTTGCGGAGATGTCGGGATCCTGAATCATGATATACGGCACAAAACGATAGGAATATGATTTAATGACCGCAAACACGGGGCCGACAATCGGGATCATGCCCCAGATGAGAATCCAGAGCGCCATCCAGCCCATGCCGCTGGCCACCTTGATAAAGCGTTTGAAGCCGACAAACAGCGCATCCGAGTTGACTTCCTCGCCGCGATATCCCGCCAGGAATACGTTCGCCATTCCGGCGCTAAGCGCAAATGAAATAGGCAATACGACAATCGGCAGCCAGCCGAGCAGCGCCGTCAAGCTGAAAAGCAACATAAATAGAAGCGAGAGTGCCCAAAGACGGATCGGTTTTTGCTTGAGCACCTCAACCGCCTTTGTGATCAGGTCGAGCGCGCGAACGCCCGGCTTTACCGTTTTTTGTTTCTGTGTCTGATACGGCTTACCGCCATCTACGGGCATGCCACAGTTTGGACAGTACTTTTCGTTCTGCAGTTCGGTTCCGCAATTCATGCAATACGGCATATGCCATCCCTCCATTTCAAATTGCTGTCGATCTTTACGACACGTTGATTATAGTATACCTTAGCAAAAATGAAAACGCCATACTGTGGTAAAATCACAGATATACAACTTCAGGCAAATGTGTCTTCAAAATATAATAGGTAACGGACGTTCAGCCGTGCCAGCCGAGTTCCGTGGATACGGCCTCCGCCGTGTTTTTCAGCGCGTCGAGCGTTTCATCGGAAACGACATTGTTCCGCGCGCCGGAATGCTGGAAGCACACAATTCCGATTGCGGACGTACAGACGCCCTCATGATTGAAAATCGGCGCGGCGAACGAGCACATGCCGTTATGGTACTCCTCGTATTCCGAAGCGATCCCCGTTTTGCGAATCGTCCTGAGCTGCTCGAGATATGCTTCCGCCGATTTAAGCGTATGAACGGTATAGCTCTTCATGCCCGCGCGTTTCAAAATGCGCCGCACACTCGTCGAATCCGCATATGCAAGAATCGCCTTTCCCTGCGAGGTGCAGTGCACCGGCATCCGCATGCCAACCGTCGACGCAACGCGGAACACGTTGTTCGGCTCCGCGCTGCCCACAATGAGCAGCATATCTGAGTTCAGCGAGGCAAGGTATGTCGACTCGCACGTCTCGGCCGCAAGCGCGTTGAGATGCGGCCGCGCGAGTTTCACCACGTCCCAGTGCTCCGATATGACGCATCCATATTCAAACAGGTGCATCCCGAGGCGGTACTTACCGTCCGCAGGGCTTTGCTCCACCACGGCGGAGTCCATCATTGAGGCGAGCAGATTGTGTACAGTGCTCTTCGGCCACCCCGTCGCTTTGGCAAGCTCGGTCAGCGACATCGGACGTTTTTCGCGCCAGAAGCAGTCCAAGAGCGAAATCGCTTTTTCAACCGCGTGTACCTTGTGGCTGTTATCCGGCATTTGTTACCCCCGCGTATTTTTTCATCCGTCGTGTGTTTGTCTTTTATATTGTACCATATTATAATATGTACAAGATAACGTATCCGCCTTCCGTCGTTGCACCATGCTGAATCAATATCCATTTTTGCTGAACGAATTATTTCGGGGTTCCCATTCGGCGCGGGAGGGCGTATACTCGTACGAAACGATCCGCCGGTTCGCGATTCGCAACTTTTCCGCCAGAACAATTTTTCGAAAGGAAACGCCATGGCAAAATACTTTGACGAACCCTCGCATACTTTTTCGGAGTATCTGCTCGTGCCGAGTTATTCCTCCGCCGAATGCACGCCTCAAAACGTCTCGCTCAAAACGCCGGTGTGCAAGCACCGCGTCGGAGAGGCCAGCCCGCTGAACATGAGCATTCCGCTCGTTTCCGCGGTGATGCAGTCCGTCTCCGGCGAAAAGCTTGCCGCGGCGCTCGCGCGCGAAGGCGGTATCTCGTTTCTGTTTGTCTCCCAGCCCATCGAATCCCAGGCCGCGATGGTCAGGACAGTCAAAAAATCCAAATCCGGCTTTGTCCGGAGCGACAGCAACGTTACCCCGCAAAACACGATGGCGGATGTGATGGCGCTCAAATCCAGCACGGGCCACTCCACCGTCGCGGTTACCGCGGACGGCAGCCCGTATGGAAAGCTCCTTGGCATCGTGACGAGCCGCGACTACCGGCCGAGCCGCATGGATCCCGAAACAAAGGTGCAGGCGTTTATGACGCCCGTCGAAAAGCTCGTCTGCGGTACGGAAGGGATTTCACTGCCGGAGGCGAACGACGTCATCTGGGAACACAAACTCAACGCACTGCCCATCGTTTCGAAGGACGGCAACATGATCTCCTTCGTGTTTCGCAAAGACTACGATTCCCACAAGGAAAACCCGGGCGAACTGCTGGACAGCCAGAAGCGCTACACCGTCGGCGCAGGCATCAACACGCGGGATTATGAAGACCGCGTCCCCGCCTTGGTCGAAGCGGGCGCGGACATCCTTTGCATCGACTCTTCGGAAGGATATACGGAGTGGCAGGCGCGCACCATCGCGTTCATTCGCTCGCGCTATGGCGAGAGCGTCAAGGTCGGCGCGGGCAACGTCGTGGACGGCGAGGGCTTTCGCTTTCTCGCGGACGCGGGCGCGGATTTCATCAAGGTCGGCATCGGCGGCGGTTCCATCTGCACCACGCGCGAAGCAAAGGGCATTGGCCGCGGTCAGGCAACCGCCGTGCAGGACGTCGCCGCAGCGCGGGACGCCTATGCAAAAGAAACAGGCGTATATGTTCCCGTCTGTTCGGACGGCGGGATCGTGCTGGACTATCACATCACGCTGGCGCTCGCCATGGGCGCGGACTTCTGCATGCTCGGGCGGTATTTCGCCCGCTGCGACGAGAGCCCGACGAGCAAGGTGTTTATCAACGGCAGCTATATGAAGGAATACTGGGGCGAAGGCAGCGCGCGGGCGCGCAACTGGCAGCGCTACGACAGCGGCGGCGAAGCGAAGCTCACCTTTGAAGAGGGCGTGGACAGCTATGTCCCCTATGCCGGCAGCCTGCACCACAACGTGGAACAGACGCTCAGCAAGGTACGCTCCACCATGTGCAACTGCGGCGCATTGACCATTCCGGAGCTGCGCGAAAAATCGCGGCTGACACTCGTCTCCGCCGCGACGCTGGCCGAGGGCGGCGCGCACGACGTGCTGCTCAAGGACAGAAGTTATTTCCGCTCCTTCGAATAAAAACGATTACGCACACAAAAACGCCGCATTCGCGGCGTTTCTATTTTGGCGGCAGCTAGCGCTTCTTCTCCGGGATGATCTCGATCCAGTACCCGTCCGGATCCTCGATAAAATAGATCCCCATCGCCTCGTTGACGAATACGACGGCGCCCATCGCCTCGTGTTTTTTTCGTGCGGCCGCCATATCCTCGGTCGTCAGCGCGAGATGAAACTCCTGCTCGCCGAGGTCATACGGCTCGGTGCGGTCTTTTAAACGAGTCAGCTCCAGGGAAAACGTATCCGCCCCGTCGCCAAGAAAGACAATCGTAAACTCGTCCGTGTCAATCGTGCGCACCGGCGAAAGCCCCAGCGCCTCGCGGTAAAAAGCGAGACTTTTATTCAGGTCGCTTACGTTAAAGTTGAAATGGTTGAAACGAAACATGCAAATGCGTCTCCTTTGTGTCTGTATGCTTTCATTATAACAGATAGACTAATGATCCGCAGTTTCCCAAACTATACATATCCTATATAGCAGATCGTCAAATAATCCACAGTTTATCCATCTATACGTATCCTATGCAGCAGTTTGCAATCCGCAACGCCTCCATTTTGAAGCTCCGTTCTATTGAGCGTTTCGTGTCGTTTGCGCCGAATCACAAGCCGGACAGGATTCATTTTTGAACCCGTTGGCAATTAATCAACAGACAAACGAAGCGTTGATGTGTGAAGAGGCGTCCCAACAATAAATATTGTATATTATATGGCTTTAAACATATATAATATATTGACAATGCGCGCGGCTTTCTTTATAATCATGCATAACACAATGGCGTGTGATTATTATTGATGATGATAGTCATCGCCTTTTTTTGTTAGTAATGAAGGAGGAATTCACCAATGAAGAAACTGCTCAGCATACTGCTCGTTCTCATGCTTGTGCTCAGCCTTGGCGCTTGCAAGAAGAAAAGCGAAGGCATTACCCTCGGCGTCATCTCGCCGAACACCGGCGCCCTTGCCGTATACGGCGCAGCCGTAACCAACGCGGTCGATCTCGCGGTCAGCGAAATCAACGCGGACGGCGGCATCCTCGGCCAGCAGGTCACCGTCATCAAAACGGACGACCAGTTTGACCCGGCCGAGACGCTCAACGCGTTCAACTCCCTCGTGTCCCAGGGCGTAGGCCTCATCGTCGGCTCCGTCACCTCGGGCTGCACCTCGGCCATCACCGAAGCCGCCAATGAAGAAAAAGTCGTTCTGCTCACGCCGTCCGCAACGGCCGACAGCATCACGACCGCTAACGACTATGTGTTCCGCGCCTGCTATGCGGACAGCTTCCAGGGCGCTATCGCGGCCTACTACGCCAAAGAAGCCGGTTATACCGATGTCGGCGTCGTCTACTGCGCGGCGGACACCTACTCCAAGGGACTTTACGATTCCTTCGCCGAAGCGGCCGAAACCTACGGCCTCAATGTGAAAGCCGTCGAATCCACCGCTTCTCTGGACGTTCAGGATTACACCAACCAGTTTGCCGCCATGGCAGCCTCCGGCGTGGAGTTCGTCTATGCGCCGTACTACTATGACGTCATCGGCCCGTACATCGTCACCCAGGCCCGCGCTGCCGGCTACAACGGCATCATCATGGGCGCCGACGGTTATGACGGCACGCCGGACTACGTCGTTGCGGGCGCGGATCTGACCGCCTTCAACAACGTCTACTGGACCAACCACTATGACCCGACCGACACCGATCCGATGGTTCAGAAGTTCGTTGCGGCCTATCAGGAAATGTGGGATTCCACGCCGAACGCGATCTCCGCGCTGGCCTACGACGCCGTTTATATGTATAAGCTCGCGATCGAAAAAGCCGGTTCTGCCGATCCGGAAGCCGTCCGCAATGCGCTGGCCGATCCTTCGACCACATTCAGCGGCGTCACGGGTACGTTCGCATTCAACGATGTGACCGGTACGCCTTCCAAGGGCGCCGTCATCCTCTCGTTTGCTTCGGATGGTACGTCTGTCACCACGAAACTGGTCAACGTTATCAAAGAGCTCAAATAACAAGCATTCGCAAAACGCTATATCAAACAAAGGAGGCGAGGCTCGCGCCGCGCCTCCTTTGCCGTTAAATTCGAAAGGCGGAACGAACAAGTGAGCACATTTTTGCAGACATTGTTTGTCGGACTGCGACTCGGAAGCATATACGCCCTCGTCGCGCTCGGCTATACCATGGTCTACGGCATCATCCGGCTGATCAACTTCGCCCACGGCGATTTCATCATGGTCGGCGGATATACGATGATCTTCACAGTCCCCGTGATGGTCGCGCTCGGCCTGCCCGGCTGGGCTTCCGTTTTTATCGCAATTCTGGTATGCGCCGCCGTCGGCATGTCCACGGAACTTGTCGCATACCGTCCGGTTCGAAAAAAAGGAACCTCGATGACCGCGCTGATTACGGCTATCGCGGTGAGCCTTCTATTGGAAAATCTCGCGCAGGCAATTCCACTGATCGGGCCAAACCCGAAAGTCGCGAGTCAGATTTTCATGGCCGGCGGCGTGAAAATTGCCAACGTCACGCTGGACTGGACGACAATGCTCACCATCGGCATCAGCATTGTCGTTATGATCGGCCTGTATCAATTCACTCAGAAAACAAAGATCGGCCGCGCGATGCGCTGCGTTTCCGAAGATAAATCGGCATCCATACTGATGGGCATCAACGTCAACCGCACCATCGTTACGACGTTTGCCATCGGTTCCAGCCTCTCCGCCATCGCTGCTCTGATGTATATTGCCCAGTACCCCAAGGTCTACACGACCATGGGCGCGCTGCTGGGCCTGAAGGCATTTGTTGCAGCTGTGCTCGGCGGCATCGGCATCATCCCCGGCGCCATGTTCGGCGGCTTTGTCATCGGTCTTGTTGAGTCTTTTACCACCAGCTATGTCAGCTCGAGCATGGCGGACGCGTTTGTGTTCCTCATTCTCATCATCGTGCTGATCATCAAGCCCGCCGGCATCCTCGGAAAGAATGTGGGTGAAAAAGTATGATTAAAAACAAAACCGCGCAAGGGTATCTGCTCAACACGGTCGTGATTGCCGTGCTGCTGATCGGCTTTGCGTTTTTCAAAGAGGCCGCCGGAGGCGAAGGACAGTTTAAGCTCATTATCGCGCCGAGCATCTGGCAGTGCTGCTATCTGATCATCCTCGCCGCGTCGCTCAATCTTTCGCTGGGCTTTTTAGGCCAGCTTTCACTCGGACACTGCGGCTTTATGGCCGTCGGCGCCTATGCCGCGGCTCTGCTCTCCCTCGCCGCGGAGCGCGCGGGCGTGTTTACCGACAAAAGCGGCACGGCGTTTCTGCTCGTGCTGGCGGGCTGCATCCTCGCCGCGGGCATTCTCGCCGCGATTGTCGGCCTGCTCGTCGGCATCCCGGCGCTGCGGCTCAAGGGCGACTACCTCGCCATCATCACGCTCGGGTTCGGTATGATCATCGTCAACATCATCAACAACCTCCCCTTTGCAGGGCAGGAAGGCCTCGCGCTCGGTTCCGCCTCCGCCTCACTCTATAAAAACGGGCTGGGATTCGGTACCGCGCTGAAGGTCACCTACATCTGGCTGGCGATCGGCGTTACGCTGGTGTGCCTGACGATGATGTTCATGTTTGTTCGCTCGAAATACGGCCGCGCCATCCGCGCCATTCGCGACGATGAAATCGCGGCCTCGGCCTCCGGCATCAACACCTCTTACTACAAAACGTTCACGTTCGCCTATTCCGCGTTTTTTGCGGGTGTTGCGGGCGCGCTCTACGCCTGCGCCAACGCGACGCTCTCCACATCGTCGTTCGCGTTCGCCAACGGCGGCATTTTAAATTCCACCTTCGTCGTCGTCATGGTCGTGCTCGGCGGCATGGGCTCGCTCACCGGCTCCATCGTCGCGGCAGTCATCATGTTCATCGTCAACTACCAGATTAAAAACGGCGTTTGGGTCAAACAGCTTCCGGCATTTTTGCAGAACGTCTTCAATTTCCCGATGCTGGTCTACGCCATCATCCTGATCATCGTGATCATGTTCCGCCCCAAAGGGATATTCGGCACTTACGAGCTGTCGCTGCGCAATTTTATCTCGGACGTCAAAGCCCAGCGTCAGTTGCGGCAGGCGCAGAAACTGGAGAGCAAGGAGGCGCTGCACAATGGCTGAAGAACGAATTCCCGTGCTGGAGACACGCAAACTTGGCATTACGTTCGGCGGTCTGGTCGCCGTTTCGGACTTCAACATCAAGGTGTTCCGCGGCGAACTCGTCGGTCTGATCGGGCCCAACGGCGCCGGCAAAACGACGGTGTTCAATATGCTCACCGGCGTATATAAGCCCACGGAGGGTTCCGTGCTGCTCGAAGGCACGGTTCTCAACGGCAAAAAAACGCATCAGTTCGTCGCCGCCGGCATCGCGCGCACCTTCCAGAACATCCGACTCTTCAAGCAGATGACGGTGCTCGAAAACGTGCTCGCCGCGTTTACCAAGGACATTAAATATGGTATGCTGGACTCGCTGTTTCGCACGCCGGCGTTCTGGAAAACGGAAAAAGAGCTGAAAGAAAAAGCCTTGGATCTGCTCTCCATCTTCCATCTGGAGGACAAGGCGGACTATGTCGCGGCAAACCTCCCCTATGGCCAGCAGAGAAAGCTGGAGATCGCCCGCGCGCTGGCAACCGATATGAAGCTGCTGCTTCTGGACGAACCCGCCGCCGGCATGAACCCGACGGAAACCACCGAACTGCTCGAATGCATCAATACCATTCGCAAGCGGTTTGGCATCGCGATCTTACTCATCGAGCACGATATGTCCCTCGTGATGAACATCTGCGAGCGCATACAGGTCATCGACTACGGCATCACCATTGCCGAGGGTCTGCCCGATGATATCGCGAAAGACCCGAAGGTCATCGCGGCCTATCTGGGACAATAGGAGGCAGAGCATGTTAGAAATCAAAGACATCCATGTCTATTACGGCGCCATCCACGCCATCAAGGGCATCACGCTCAAGGTCAACGACGGCGAACTCGTCTCCCTCGTCGGCGCAAACGGTGCCGGCAAAACCACCATTCTGCATACGATTTCAGGACTGCTGCGCGCGTCCTCCGGCGAGATCCTGCTCGACGGCAAAAATTTGCAGAAAGTCCCCGCAAACACCATCATCAACATGGGACTTGCGCATGTTCCGGAAGGACGCCATGTTTTTTCCCGCATGACCGTAGAGGAAAACCTGCTCATGGGGGCGTATATTATCAATGACGCAAAGTGCATCAGCGATAACCTTGAGCGCGTGTATCACCATTTCCCGCGCCTCAAGGAGCGCGCCCGTCAGCTCGGCGGCACGCTCTCCGGCGGCGAGCAGCAGATGCTCGCAACAGGCCGCGCGCTGATGACGAACCCCAAGATTCTGCTCATGGACGAACCCTCCATGGGACTTTCGCCGATTCTGGTCAACGAGATTTTCACCATCATCGAGCAACTGCACAGCAGCGGCATCACCATCCTGCTCGTCGAGCAGAACGCGAAAAAAGCCCTTGCCGTCGCGGATCGTGCATATGTGCTCGAAACAGGCAAGATCTCCATGCAAGGCTCGGCAAAGGAGCTCGCCGAGGACGACCGCGTTCGCAAAGCATACCTCGGCGCATAAGCGCACCGGACGGAAAGGAGACTGGTTTTCTATGGCAAATTATGTGATCACGATTGCGCGCGAAAAAGGCAGCGGCGGTTACGACATCGCCAGAAGGCTCTCCGACAAACTCGGCATCCCATTTTATGACAGAAAACTCCTTCGCATCGCGTCGGACGTCAGCGGCATCAACGAACAGCTCTTTGGCGAAGTCGACGAGCGCCTGGGCAAGCGAGAGATGCTGCACGCCGCGCAAAAGGTGTATACGGGCGAGGTGCTGCCGCCGGACAGCGACAACTACACCTCCCAGCAGAACCTGTTTCAGTTTCAGGCGAAGATCATCACAGAGCTCGCCGAAACAAGCAGCTGCATCATCGTCGGCCGATGCGCAAACTATATTCTGAAGGGCAAGCCGTATCTGATGCGGGCATTTGTCCATGCGCCGATTGAGGCGCGTATCGCGCGGGTTGCTACCTACTCGCTCGCATGGTCCGAGGCGGATATCCGCAAATACATCTGCGATCAGGATAAGAACCGCTCGGAATATTACAGTTTTTACACCGGCGAGGACTGGCGCGACGCATCCAATTACGACATCAGTCTGGACTCCGGCGCGCTAGGCGAAGATGGCTGCGTCGACCGGATCATTCAGGCGATTCCGGTATTCGCACACGAATAAACGCCGTTATCAACGGTGAAACGCCTGCGGCTCACGCCGCAGGCGTTTTATCTCGACATATCCTATTCGGTAACAGGGGGAATCCATGGAACTTCAGATATTGGCGCAGGCGTTTACCGTCTGTAAAATAAAATCCGTATCGGACGTGGATACGACATGCGATTTCTGCTTCTTCAGTAAAACCGACGAGGAACTCTCACTCGTCTGCCCCACCCCGCTCGTTCCCGAAGATACCCTTGCCCGGGAAGACGGGTGGCGCGCCTTTCGCATTCACGGCGTACTGGATTTTTCGCTGGTCGGCGTTCTTGCGTCAATTGCGTCTCTGCTTGCGGATCAGGGCATCAGCATATTCGCCGTCTCCACCTACAACACGGACTATGTATTCTCGAAAGCAGCCGTGTTCAACCGCGCGATCGAAGTGCTCGCCAAAGCGGGGTATTCCGTGTTACAATGCGAGTAGCCGCTTATGCGGGCTATTTTTATCGCGAGGAGCACAGAGCTATGCTGAAGCAGGATGAACGGTTCATGCGGGAAGCCATCCGGCTCTCCGAACAGGCTGTCGCGCACGGCAACGAGCCGTTCGGCGCGGTGCTGGTCAAGGACGACGAAATCGTATTTACCAACGAAAATCAGATTTACACCGGCTCCGACCCGACATATCACGCGGAGGCGGGCCTGCTGCGCAACTTCTGCGCGGCGGAGCGGGTGACCGATCTGACTGATTACACGCTCTACTCCAGCTGCGAGCCGTGCTTTATGTGCTGCGGCGCAATGGTATGGACCAAACTTGGCCGTCTGGTTTACGGCGCGAGCGATATCGACCTTTGCAATGTCATCGGCAAGCCGGGCAGTCCCTGCTGCGAGGTTGTGTTTTCACGCTCCGCGCACCAGCCTGCGGTGACGGCGGGCGTGCTGCGCGACGAAAGCCTCGCCGTGCTGCAGCGGTATTTCGGCCGGTCGTAAACAAGGCCGCCCATCTGCACAAAAAACAGCTCAGCGAAACGCTGAGCTGTTATATCGTTCGGCGGTCAGAGCTCCAGAACCTCCTGCACGAATATGCGCGCAACGCGCGGATCAAACTGCGTCCCGGCGTTTCGCAGAATTTCCGCCGCGGCCTCTTCCTTTCCGCGGGCCCTGCTGTAAATGCGTTCGTTCGTCATTGCGTCAAACGCGTCCACCACGGCGAGGATACGCGCGAGAACCGGAATCTCCTCGCCTACAAGCCCGCGCGGGTAACCTTTTCCATCCCAGCGCTCATGGTGCGACAGGATGTATTCCGAAATTGGCGCAAGATCCACATTGTTCTGCGCAATCCGAAATCCAATCTCGGGATGCTTTCGCATCTCCAGCCATTCCGCTTCGGTCAGCGGCCCGGGCTTTCGCAATATTGCGTCGTTGATGCCTACTTTGCCGATATCGTGCAGCATGGCAAAGAGGGACATTTCGTCGAGTTCTTTCGCGGAAATACCAAGAATTTTTCCGATCTGCTCGCAATAGTTCTGCAGCCGCTCGGCGTGCTCTTCCGTCTCCTCACTCTTAGCCTCCAGCGTGGAGCGCAGCGCGTTGATTACGCTGCTGCGAAAGCTCTTTTCAATCATGAGCTTCCGCCGGTACGTCAGCTGTTCAGCCTCGCGCAGTACCGTATGGATATTATCCCCGGCGTTCGACTTCAGCGCATATCCAAGCGCAATGCTGAGCTGGAATTTATCGTTGCTTTCCTCCCTGCAGCGCGTAAGGATTCGCTCAATCAACCGTTCGGCATCCGCCGCGTCGGCCTCCGGCATCAGGATTAAAAACTCGTCTCCGCCCCACCGGCCGACAATTTCTTTTTTCGTACAGCTTCCCAGCAGGATATCCGCAATCGTTCGAATGAAGTGATCGCCCTCATTATGTCCAAACGCATCGTTGACCAGCTTGAGGCCGTTGAGATCGCCCATGATCAGCGCGCAGCCGGCCCGGTTTGCGTTTTCGTATTTTTTCAGCAGCTCTTCCATATACCAGCGGTTATACAGACCGGTCATAGAGTCGTGCGACATGATGTGCTCGATCCTGTCACGCTGCACTTTTTCCTGCGAAACGTCCCGAAAGACCATGACTACGCCGTATATTTTGCCGTTCCCGTCGGTGATCGGCGCCGCGCCGTCGGCAACCGGTATCTTATCACCCGCCCGGTTCACCAGCGCGGTATGGTTGGCAAGGCCGACGACCTCGCCCGTTTGCAGCACTTTCTCGACGGGGGAGCTTACGGGCTTTTCCGTATCTTCGCTGATCAGATGCAGCACTTCTGAAAACGGTTGTCCGAGCGCGTCGCCTTCCCAGCCGGTCAGTCTCTGCGCGGTAGGGTTGAGCAAGGTGATTGTGCCGCTCACATCGGTAGCGACGACACCGTCGCCAATCGACTGGAGCGTAATCTTGAGAAGTTCTTTTTCGTGCTCCAGCTCTCGTGTTTTTTTGCGCACCTCGGCGCGCAGTTTATAGTTCCAAAGCGAGATAAACAGCACGACGGCGCCAATTATGATCACGCCGATCAGGATATATTCAATAAAATAGGACAGATAGATCCAGGTGCTTTCCCGTCCGAACCATTTGGCGTCGATCCTCTGATTTTCCTCTTCCGATATGCGGGAAAATCCATCCGCAACAAGACGCAGCGTCGCTTCGTCGCCCTGTTTCACCGCGCGGTGGAACTGCCCCGAATAGAGCGTTTCACTCCGGCTGAATTGGTTTGCTATGCCCTTTTGATAAAGATAATACAGCGCGGGCGGCTCGTCCACGACAAACACGCTGACCAGTCCGTTCTTCGCCGCGTCGATAATCGCCTCGTAACTGGGATACTCTACGATATCCGTAACGCCCGCGTCCTTCAGAATTGCAATGCAGTTATCGCCCGCCTTGACGGCAACCGTGAACCCGACGAGCGACGCGGCGTTTGTGATACCGCCGATGTCGTTGCTATGGAAGATCGGCACATCGATCGTTACATATGGATCTGAAAAGTCCAGCCATTCTTCGCGGTCCTCGTTGAAAAACGCCGTATCGATGACGTCGTATTCCCCGTTTTCCATGTCCGCCAGCGCATCCGACCAGTCCATGCCGTATACGTGCGCCGTTACGCCCGTCTTCTCACTCCAGAGCGCCCACTGGTCGATCAGGATTCCCTGCAGCTCCCCGTCCGCGTTTCGGAAAACGTAAGGCGGATAGTTGTCGTCCATGACTATCGAGATCGATCCCGTGTCGCCGGCTTCGATCGGAACAGGTTGGCGCGCCTGCCTGATGATCAGAAAACCGACCGCGGCGAGCAGCATGACAGACAATAGGATCAGAAAAAAAATCGTCGTACGTTTCTTCATCACGTTGCCGCCTTTCCAGTAGAATCTCGTTTTCACAGGGCTGGTTTTCTCGTATATGGATGCCGTATGGTTTTCGGCGTTTGAAAAAGACAGATTTGCCTCACTTTTCTTCATTGTATTCGGTTCAGGATAGCGCGTCAATGCAGAATTTAGCCCTCCTTTGCCGTATCAAGACATCGGTCCGCCCCGCAGCGCAACAGCAAAGCCGCCCCATAAGAGGCGGCTTTGCCTGAATTGTCTGCGTTTCCTAACGCGGGTCAGCGGCAATGCGCTGCCTTGTCAGGTTCCGAGGTACGCGGCCTTGACCGCCTCGTTGACCAGCAGCTCTTTCCCCGGCCCCGTCATGGTGATCCGCCCCGTTTCCAGCACGTATCCCGTGTCCGCAGTAGAGAGCGCCATGTTCGCGTTCTGTTCGATGAGCAAAATCGTCACGCCGCGCTTGTTGATCTCCTTGATGATGCTGAAGATGTCGCGCACGATCAGCGGCGCAAGACCCAGCGAGGGTTCGTCCATCATCATGAGTTTCGGCCTGCTCATGAGCGCGCGCCCGACCGCGAGCATCTGCTGCTCGCCGCCGGAGAGCGTGCCGCCCGCCTGCCAGCTACGCTCCTTGAGCCGCGGAAACAGCTCATAGACCCAGTTGATGTCCGGGGTGATGTCGTCTTTTCGCATATACGCGCCGACGCGCAGGTTTTCATACACCGTCAGATCGGGGAATATCCGCCGTCCTTCGGGCACGAGCGTGACGCCGCGGCTGACGATGATCGTCGTATCCTTGCCGGTGATGGCTTCTCCCTCGAACTCGATGGTTCCGCTCTTTGGCTTGACCAGCCCCGCGATGGCGCGCAGCGTGCTGCTCTTTCCCGCGCCGTTTGCGCCGATGAGCGTGACGATGTGCCCTTTCGGCACGTCGAAGCTGATGCCCTTGACGGCCTCGATGCCGCCGTAGTTGACCTTGAGGTCCTTGATGCGCAGAATCATATCGCTCATTCGCTCACCCCCAGATACGCGTTGATGACCTTCGGATCCGCCTGCACGACGGCGGGCGTACCCTGGCTGATGAGCCGGCCGAAGTCTATGACATAGATGCGATCCGAAAACTGCATCACCAGATCCATGTGGTGTTCGATCATGAACACCGTCAGGTTGTACTTGTTCTTGATCTGAACGATAAACTCGCCGAGCTCCTGCGTCTCCTGCGGGTTCATGCCCGCGGCGGGCTCGTCCAGCAGCAGAAGGCTGGGCGTCGTTGCCAGCGCGCGCGCAATCTCCAATCTGCGCTGGAGCCCATATGGCAGGCTCACGGCGAGATCGTCCGCATATTGCAACAGATTCTGTTCCTCCAGCAGCGCGGCGGTCTCCTCGCGCATACGCTTTTCCTCCAGGTAGGTGAGGCGGAGCGTGGCGGAAAAGACATTCTGCTTTGCGCGCATATGCTTGGCGGTCAACACGTTGTCGAACACCGTCATGCTCTTCCAGAGCCGGATGTTCTGAAAGGTGCGCGCGATGCCGAGCCTGGTCACCTGATCCGGCGTTGGATCCACTGTATGTACGCCCGCATATTGCTTCGCGTTTTCGCCGGCATAGAGCTTTCGCATCTTGCCGCGCGGATGGTTTGCAACGATGGTCTTTCCGTCGAAGGAGATCATGCCGTTCGTGGGGTCGTAGATGCCCGTGATGCAGTTGAAAGCGGTCGTCTTGCCCGCGCCGTTGGGGCCGATGAGCGCGACGATCTCGCCTTTGTTGACCTCCAGCGAAAGGTTGTTGACGGCGACGACGCCGCCGAACTGCATCGTTACGTTTTCAAGGCGGAGCACGTTCTCAGCCATCGATACCGCCTCCTTTCACAGTACCGACGGGTATTCGCCGGTTGAAGCGCCTGATCAATCCGGCAAACGAGATCTCTTTGTCCCCCATGAGCCCTTTCGAGAAGAAGAGCACGATCATCATGATGATGACGGAGAACACAAACCGCCTAAAGCCGGAGCGGAACAGGTTCGGCGCTTCGATGCCGAGGAACTTGCCCATGTCCAGCCCGCGCAGCCACCATTCGGAGGCGGCGATATACAGAAAGCTCGCGATACAGCTGCCGGAGATGGAGCCGATGCCGCCGATGACCACGATCAGCAGCAGCTCGTAGGTCATCGCAGCCTTGAACTGCGCCGCCTGGACGGTGTACTGATACATCGCCAGAAGCGCGCCGGACACGCCCGCAAAGAACGAGCTGATGACGAAGCTCATCTCCTTATGCTTGAAGAGATTGATGCCCATCGCTTCGGCGGCCACCTCGTCGTCCCGGATGGCCTTAAAGGCGCGCCCGTAGGACGAGTTGATCAAAAGCACGATCAGCGCGATGCATACGCCCGCCGCGAGAAAGACATACAGTGTCGGCGGAAAGGGAATGTCCGTAAACGGAATCTTCACGTCCGTCAGGTCAAGGTAGTTTCGCATGACGTTTGCGCCGTTGGTCACGGGGCCGAGCACGTCCCACTGAAAGACCGCGCGGATGATCTCGGCAAAGCCGAGCGATGCGATCGCCAGATAGTCCGACTTGAGCCGCAGAACGGGCAGGCCGATCAGCGCTGCAAACAGCGCCGCTGCCAGCCCGGCGCAGATGAGGCCCACGAAGATGCCCGTGTCGAACTTCACCGCGGCTTCGTAGTATTTATACACCGACTCGGTGAGCTTGACCTCCGTCGGCATGGTGAAGATCGAGTAGGTATAGGCGCCGATGAGCATGAACCCCGCCTGCCCCAGAGAAAAGAGGCCAGTAAAGCCATTGAGCAGGTTCATGGACACCGCGACGAGGGAATAGATCGCGCCTTTTTTGAGCACCGTGAATATGATGTGGTTGTTGTCCATCGTCTGCTCGAGTACGGCGACGACGATGTAGATCAGCGCGATTGCCGCGAACGCGATCCAGAGTTCCGCTTTGCTTTTCTTTTTCATGCGCTCGCCTCCTTACGCCTTGTCCGTGGCTTTTTCGCCAAACAGACCGGTGGGCTTGACCACGAGGATGATGATCAAAAGCGCGAAGGTAAACGCGTCCGAAAACGTCGTCCAGCCGCTTCCGCCGAAGCCGAAGATCGAGCTGCCGCCTTTGATGATGTTCTCCGCGATGCCGATGATAAACGCGCCGATCACCGCGCCCGGGATGCTGCCGATGCCGCCAAACACCGCGGCGACGAAGCACTTGAGTCCCGGCATGCCGCCCGAGATGGGCGTGACGGACGCATAATTGGTGAAGTACAGCATGGAGCCAACCGCCGCAAGGAAGGACCCGATCACGAACGTAACCGAGATGACCGTGTTGATGCGGATGCCCATCAGACGGCTGGTCTCAAAGTCCTTGGATACGGCGCGCATGGCCATGCCGACTTTTGTATACTTGATTAAAAGGGAAAGAAGCACGACGAGCACGATGGTCAGAACCGGCGTTACCAGCGTGACCATCTTGGTGGTCGAACCCCAAATTGTCACCGTTTGACTCAGCCAGGGAATCGTCGGATACACCTTGGCAAGCCCGCCGGTGAAGTACAGCGCGGCGTTTTGCAGCAGGTAGGAAACGCCGATTGCGCTGATCATGACGGACATACGCGGCGCGGTGCGCAGCGGCTTATAGGCCGCGCGCTCGATGAAAAAGCCCAGCAGCACCGTCAGCGCGAGCACGAGCGGAATCGAGACGGCCATCGGCAGCGCGGTTGAAAGATACACCATCATGAGGCCTGCGCACATAAACACGTCCCCATGGGCAAAGTTGATCAGGCGGAGGATGCCGTATACCATCGTATATCCGATGGCGATGAGCGCATACTGCCCGCCGACCGAGATTCCCGAGAGGATGTATGAGAGGTTGGTGTGCAAAAATTCGAGCATTGATTTGCCTCCATCTATGCCGGTTGAATGGAAAACGGCATATGAATCATGAACCCGGCGGCTGAAGCGCCCCGAAACAAATGCAGAACAGATGAGATCAGCCGCTTACAAAGCGCGGCGGGGGTAAAAGACCCCCGCCGCTTTTCATAGCTCCAATCAGCCGATCGTTACCGGGGGCAGAGCCTCCCAAACGCCGGTTTCGTTGTTGCAGTGCTTGACATACGCGGTGTTGCGAATCGCGTCGCCATTTTCCTGATCGAGCGCGATCGGGCCGGAAACGCCGGTATACGTCGTGCTCCAGAGCGCCGCCATGATGGCCGCGGGCTCAATGCTGCCGGCGTTCTTCATGGCTTCGAGCGCAAAGAAGTATGCGTCGTAACCCATTGCGGTAACCGCGGCCACCGTGTCGTCTCCGCCGTTGTTGGCAAGGCGGGTCGCGTCAGCCTTGACCCACGCTTTAAAGCTCGCGTCGAATTCAGCGTTCGCGCCCTCGGGATAGAAGGTGGTAACGGTGACATCGACATTCTTGCCCTTGGCGGCCTGAAGGATAACGTTGCTGTCCCAGGTGTCGCCCGCAAGGATCGGCATGCCGAGCGACTGCGAGTTGGCCTGGTCGATGATGAGCTGCGCGGCTTCCGTAGACACCGGCGAGAAGAAGACTTCCGCGCCGTTGTTCTTGGCGTTGCTGATGTAGCTCGTAAAGTCGCTGTTGCCGTCCGGGAAGGTATCCTGCACGCAGGTGCCGCCGAGCGCTTCAAACGCCTTGACGAAGTAGTTCACCAAGCCGCCGGAATAGTCGTCGCCGAGCTTGGAGAGGCAGTACGCCGTCTTCACGCCAAGCGCGCTGTAGGCATAGTTCGCCAGAACGGTGCCCTGGAAGGGATCGAGGAAGCAGATGCGAAAATAGTGCTTGTTTCCTTCGGTCACCTGCGGGTTGGTGCAGGTAATGCCGATGCAGGGGATGCCGGCGGCTTCAAACGTCGGCGACGCCGCGATGGACACGCCGGAGCCGTAAGAGCCGAGCACGACCGAAACGCCCGCCGAAACCAGCGTGGACGCGGCGGAGGCCGCCTTGTCGTTGGAGCTTTCGTTGTCTACCTTGACGAGCTGGACGTCATACGTCGTTCCGTTGATTTCAACGGTAGGGCTCACGTCGTTTGCGTACTCCACGCCAAGGGTTTCCTGCTTTCCGCCTGCGCCGTTGTCGCCGGACGCGGGCTCGTAGACACCGATCTTCACGACGGGATTGCCGGTTGCGGCCTCTTCCGTGGCGGCGGTATCGGTTGTTGTCGTGGTCGCAGCCGGCGCCGCGCACGCGGCAAACGATACGACGAACACAAGAGCCAACAGAATCGCTGCAAGTTTCTTCATTACTTTCTCCTCCACATTCTTTTTTTGTAACACCGGATATTACGATACGATCGGCCCGAATGCGGGCCGATGTCTAAAAAAATTATAAACGCGATCCCACCGCGATGCAACCCTTCTATGCACTTTGTATGCAATATATAATTTCTTCTCTTTCGTTCTTCCTCCGACTCCGGCGTTTTTACAGGATTGTCGGCGGATCGTATATCATCGCCGATTTTTTGTACAAAGATGCAGATTACATCGGCGCTCGATCCAATCATCCGGGGTTTGCGAATTTGCTTGCGCAAATGAATATTTGTGTAACCATACAGTATTTTTTACATCTTTGCATCACCGCGCACAGTTCATATCATCCGTTCTTTCGGCACGACTGCCTAAACGCGTCATACGCTGAAAAAATCTTCCGCCAACTGTTGACAAGCCGCTTTGGGTTTTATATACTACTCAAAATGAGTAAATTTGAAAGGAAAGGCAGGACGCGCAATGAGCCCGCGGGTGGAAGCAAAAAAAACAAAAAACCGCCTTCGCGATCTTCGTGTTCCCTCCGTTTTCCTTCATTCGATTTCAGTTTTAAGAGCTTTGACGAAAGGATGTTTCCTTTTCGATCAAGGCTTTTTTATTACCGGTTTCTGCGGTTTGCATCTCTTTTTGAAAAGAGTGTTTCCTCATTTTCAATATTCAGTTTTGAACACCGGCAATTGAACCGGTGTTTTTTTATGGCCGGACCGCCGACGCGGCGGGGAGCGAACGAAAGGAGACCCCAAAGAATATGCTGAAAGACAAGAGCCTGATCGCCCCGAGCGACTTCACCCTCGAGGAAATCGAGGAACTTCTCACCACTGCGGAACGCATAATTAAATCCCCCGCGCGCTACGCCGAAACGTGCAAGGGAAAAATCCTTGCAAGCCTCTTCTACGAGCCCTCGACGCGCACGAAGTTTTCCTTCGACGCGGCGATGCTGCGCCTCGGCGGCAGCACGCTGGGCTTTTCCGACCCGAACACCTCAAGCACGGCAAAAGGCGAGACCATCGCGGACAGCGCGCGCACGGTCGGCAAATACGCGGACATCATCGTGGTGCGCCATCCCAAGGAGGGCACGGCAAAGCTGATGAGCCGCTATGCGGACTGCCCCGTCATCAACGCGGGCGACGGCGGGCACCATCACCCGACACAGACGCTCACGGATCTTTTGACTATACGACACTATAAAGGCGACTTCGCCGGACTGACGATCGGCGTCTGCGGCGACCTCAAGTTCGGCCGCACGATCCACTCGCTGGTCACCTGCATGAGCCGCTACCCGAACGTCCGCTTCCTGTTCATCTCCCCCGAGGAGCTGAACATGCCCGCGTTCGTCAAAGAAGAGCTGACCGCCAAGGGCGTGCCGTTTACCGAAACCGCGGATCTCGAGGGCAGCATCTCGCAGCTGGACGTACTCTACATGTCCCGCGTGCAGCGCGAACGCTTCATCAGCGAAGAGGAATACCTGCGCCTGAAGGACTTCTTCATCCTCACGGCGGACAAGATGCAGCTCGCCAAACCGGACATGATCGTCATGCACCCCCTGCCGCGCATCAATGAAATCGCCACCGAGGTGGACGCAGACCCCCGCGCGGCCTACTTCGAACAGGTCAAGTTCGGCATGTACATCCGCATGGCGCTCATCATGAAACTGCTCGGCGCACAGCAACCGCAGGATTGAACAGGAGGACAGCGATATGATCAACGTTTCAAAGCTCAAGGAAGGCATCGTGATCGACCACATCCGCGCCGGTCACGGATACAAGATTTTTCAGCAACTCGGCCTCGACCTGCTCGACGACGTGGTTGTGCTCATGCGCAACGTGGAGAGCACGAAGATGGGGCGAAAGGATCTCATCAAAATCGAGACGAACCTCAACCTCAACTTCGACGTGCTCGGCCTCATCGATCCGGACGTGACGATCTCCTACATCAAAAACGGCGAGCGGGTAAACAAAATCCGCCTCACCCCGCCTGCGACGGTCACGGGCATCCTGCGCTGCAAAAACCCGCGCTGCATCACCAACCAGGAGCACATAGAAGACATCAAGTTCTACCTCGTGGATACGCAAACAAACCAGTACGCCTGCGAATACTGCGACGCAAGAACGCATCTGTAAACACTCACCGGCAAACGAAAGGAGAAACGGCATGATCACACTCTATCGAAACGCGCGCCTCATCGACGCAACGGGCGAACGCTATGGGGATCTCACCGTGGAGGATGGCGTCATCACCGCCTGCGGGCCGCTCAGCTGGTCGCGCGCCGACACGGTGGTGGACATGCGGCGAAACGCGCTCATGCCGGCTTTCATCGACCTGCACTGCCACCTGCGCGACCCCGGCTATCCGCAAAAGGAGACCATGGAGACGGGCATGCGCGCCGCGCTCAAGGGCGGATACGCGCACCTCATCGCCATGGCGAACACCGATCCCGTGATCGCCACGCCCGCGCTGGTGAATCAAAACCACGACAAGGCAAAGCGGCTTCGCCTCTGCGCGCTGACGCAGGCCGCCGCCGCGGGCGAATCGCTCGGCGACGACGCGCCGACCGACCGCGCCGCGCTCAGCCGCGTGACAAACGTGCTCTCCAACGACGGAAAGACGATCTTTTCGGACGAATTCATGCGCCAGCTGCTGCTGGATTCGACGAAATACGGGTTCATCATCAGCACGCACTGCCAGCCGGAGCGCAAAATCGTTCGGCGGGACATCGATCTGCTGCGTGAAGTCGGCGGCAACCTGCACATCGGCCACATCAGCCGCGCGGAGACCGTCGAGATGGTCCGCCGCGCCAAGGCGGAGGGACTGCGGCTGACATGCGAAGTCACGCCGCACCACCTCTTCGGCTGGGACAGCGACTACAAGGTGAATCCCCCCCTGCGCACGCGCGCGGACGTGGACGCGCTGATTGCGGGCATTCAGGACGGCACGATCGACTGCCTCGCGACGGATCACGCGCCGCACACGCCGGAAGACAAGGCAAACGGCGCGGCGGGCATCTCCAGCATCGAGCACGCGTTCCAGATCTACCTGAAGGTCTTTACGGAGCACAACATCCCGCTGACGCGGCTTTCCGAAATGCTCTCCCTCAACCCCGCAAAACGGCTGGGGCTCAAGGCCGGGCTCTTCCTCCCAGGCTACGCGGCGGATGTAACCGCCCTTGCGGTCGACGAGGAAAGCGAGCTGGACGCCTACGCCATGATCTCCCGCTCGCACAACACGCCCTTTCACGGCAGGGCGGTGCGCGGGCGCGTGCTCCAGACCATCGTGGACGGCGAAACAAGATATGAATACGGCAAAGTAGTCTGAGAATATAGAATAGGAGAAAAGCAAACGAATATGGAAAGATTGTTTGAATCGGTACGGAAAAAAGGCCCCGTCTGCGTGGGTCTCGATACACAGATGAGCTTTTTGCCGGAATACCTGCTGCAGAAAACCGGCACGGACGGCGAAAAGATATTTGAATTCAACCGCGCGATCATCGACGCGACGGAGGACGAGGCGGGCTGCTACAAGCTCCAGATCGCCTGCTACGAGGCGCTCGGGCTCGACGGCATGCGCGCGTTTGCCAAAACGCTGCAATACGCCCGAAGCCGCGGCAACGTAACCATCACGGACGCAAAGCGCGGGGACATCTCCTCCACCGCCGCGCAGTACGCAAGGGCGCACTTTTCCGGCGACTTTGAGACCGACCTGATGACCATCAACGTCTTCATGGGCGAGGACGCGGTCTCGCCATACTACTCCTACCTCGAGCGGGGCAAGGGCGTGTTCGCGCTGGTCAAGACCAGCAACCCCAGCGGAAAGGACTTTCAGGATCTGCTGGTGGACGGCGAAACGCTCTATGAGCGCACGGCGAGAAAGGTGTCCGAATGGGGCGAGCGATTCGTCGGCAAGAGCGGATTCTCCGCCATCGGCGCGGTGACCGGGTTGACCTATCCGGAGGAATTCGAGCGCATCCGCCCGCTGCTGCCGCACACCTTCCTGCTCATTCCCGGCTACGGTGCGCAGGGCGGAACGGGCAAGGACATTGCGGGATTTTTCAAGGGCGGCGTTCGCGGCGTGGTCAACTCCTCCCGCGGACTCATCACGGCGCACAAGGGTAAATGCGAGGACGAACACTTTACAGACCATGTCCGCGCCGCCGTGCTCGCTATGAAGCAGGATATCCAGCAGTGGCTGTAATCATACAAAACGCGCAGATCGCGCGGGGAATCCGGCGCATGAGCGTCTCCGGCGCGCCGGGCGGACGCGCGGGGCAGTTTTTCATGCTGCGCGTACCGGGCGCGCTCGACCCGCTGCTCGGCCGACCCATCAGCATCTGTGAAACCAACCCCGAAACGGGCGAAACCGTGTTTGTCTACCAGACGATCGGGCGCGGCACGGAGCAGTTTGCAAAACTGCTGCCCGGGCAGACGATCGATGCGCAGGGACCGTATGGCAACGGATTCCATCTGGAGGCGGGCCGCGCGGTGATCCTCGGCGGCGGCATCGGCACGGCGCCGATGCTCCAACTCGCGCGCGAGCTGCGCGAGCTCGATCCCGGTCGCGAGATCGCCGTGTTTCTCGGCTTTCGCGATGAGGCGTACCTCGTCGGCGAGTTCGAGCGCTATGCAACCCGCGTGACGGTCAACATCGGCGGATTCGTCACCGGCGACGCGGACTTTTCGCTGGACTCGACCTACTATGCCTGCGGGCCCGCGCCGATGCTGCGCGCGGCGGCGGACGCGGCGGACGCCGCAAGCGCGAAGCTCTACGTCTCCCTCGAAAAACACATGGCCTGCGGGGTTGGCGCGTGTCTCGGCTGCACCTGCCAAACCAGCGGCGGCAGAAAGCGTGTCTGCAAGGACGGGCCGGTGTTCGACTATCGGGAGGTGCGCGATGGACTATAACCCCCTCTCCCTCACGCTCTGCGGCGTGACGATGCAAAACCCTGTGATCGCGGCGAGCGGCACGTTCGGCTTTGGGCACGAATACGCTCAAATCATGGACGTCTCCCGCCTCGGCGGCATCAGTGGAAAAGGCCTTACCCTGCGCGGCAGCGCCGGCAACGCGGGGATGCGCGTATATGAAACCCCGAGCGGCATGCTCAACAGCATCGGGCTGGAAAACCCCGGCGTGAAGCATTTTGTCGAGACGGAAGCCGCCTACATGCGCTCGCTCGGCCCGGCGGTGATCGCCAACCTCGGCGGTCACAGCGAAGACGATTATCTCGAGGGCGCGGCGCTGCTCAACGAGGCGGACATCGATTTTCTGGAACTGAATATCTCCTGTCCCAACGTCAAGGCGGGCGGAATGGCCTTCGGCATGCTGCCAAGCACAGCGGCGGACATCACGCGTCGTGTGAAAGCCGTTTCGCGTCATCCGCTGATGGTGAAGCTCTCCCCCAACGCGCCGGATCTCGTCGCCGTCGCGCGCGCCTGCGAAGACGCGGGCGCGGACGCGCTGAGCCTCGTGAACACGTTCCTCGGCATGGCGATCGACGTAAAGAAAAAACGACCCGTGTTTGAAAACGTCTACGCTGGTCTCTCCGGCCCGGCGATTCTGCCCATTGCTCTGCGAATGGTGCATCAGGCTGCGCACGCGGTGCAGATCCCGCTCGTCGGCATGGGCGGCATCTCAAGCGCGCAGGACGCGCTGAAGTTTCTCATGGCGGGCGCAAAGGCAGTGCAGGTCGGCACCATGACGTTTGCCGATCCGGCGGCCATGCTGAACATCATAGACGGCCTTGCAAACTACTGCGCCGAAGAGGGGCTGACCAGACTGCAGGAAATCGTCGGAATCATATAAAGCAATCAATTTAAGGAGTATCTATCATATGAAAGACAATTTAACGATTATGAAAGAATGCGAAGCCTTTCTGGAAGGGCACTTCCTGCTCTCCTCCGGGCGGCACAGCGGCGGATACTGCCAATGCGCAAAGCTGCTTCGCTTTCCCGCGCTGTCCGAAACGGTGCTCGCCACCGTCACCGAGCAAGTGAAAAACCTGCCGATCACAAAGGTCTGCGGCCCCGCGATGGGCGGCGTGATCGTTTCCTATGAGCTCGCACGCCAGCTCGGGGTGGAGAGCATCTTCACCGAGCGCGCGGACGGGAAAATGCAGCTGCGGCGCGGATTTTCCGTCGGCAAAGGGGACAAAGTCCTGATTGCCGAGGACGTGATCACCACGGGAAAATCCACCATGGAGACGGTGAAAGCGCTTGAGGAGCTGGGCGCGGAGGTAATCGGCGCGGCGTGCATCGCCGACCGGCGCGCGGCGGACTGCGATTTTGCGCTGCCTGTCTACGCAGCGCTGAAGCTCTCCATAGACTCCTACGACCCGGACGAATGCCCCATCTGCAAGGCAGGGAATCTGAAGCTCATCAAACCCGGCAGCCGTGAAATGCCGGTAAAAAAATAAAAAAAACATCCCGAGAATCCTGCGAAAAATCGCGGGATTTTTTGTTTTATGCGTAAAACACAGAATATTGTCGTTTTTATAATTTATATGTTGTTATTACAACGTTTATTTGGAGAACATTGCGTTACACTCAAGACGAAAGCAAGAACCATTAACGACCCGAATCAGGAGGAGATTTTTATATGAGTCAGGAAATCAACAACCGCGAGCGGCGCAAAGAGGCCATCAAGGATATGCTGCGCCAGCTGCACGAAGGAAAGACAGCCGAACAGGTGCAGGATACGTTTCGCAAGGCGTTTGCCGGCGTTTCCGCCTCCGAAATTTCAGAGGCGGAGCAGGCGCTCATTTCGGAAGGGCTTCCGGTATCGGAGGTACAGCGCCTCTGCGACGTGCACTCCGCCGTGTTTCACGGCAGCGTCGAGGAAATCCACACGCCCGCGGACGCGAGTAACATTCCCGGCCATCCCGCGCACACGCTCCGCGAGGAAAACGCCGCCATTCGAAAGCTGATCGACGAGCGCATCCGCCCGCTTCTTTCCCGCGTATCCGCCGGAACGCTGACCACGCAGGCGCTGCTGCCGGAGGTCGGCGCGCTGCTCGCCATAGACCTTCATTACTCGCGCAAGGAAAACCTGCTCTTTCCCTATCTGGAGCAGCATGGCGTCACCGCGCCGCCAAAGGTCATGTGGGGCGTGGACGACGAAATCCGCGCGCTGCTGAAAGAGTCCACGCGCCTCGCGGCGGCTGGAGAAGCAGCCACGGCGGAAAAGCTGAGCGAAGCGCTCACCCGCGTGGAGGAAATGATCTTTAAGGAAGAGAGCATCCTCATCCCCATGATGCTCGACACGCTGTCGGTCGAGGAATGGTCCGCCGCCGCGCGCGAAAGCGGCGATATCGGCTACTGTCTGATCGATCCCCCGCCCGTCTGGCGCGCGGCGTCCAATGTGCGGCCTGCCGCACCCGCCGCACCGGCGGACGGAGCGGTTCGGCTGCCGACGGGCTTCCTCTCCATTCCCGAGCTCACGCGCATTCTGGATATGCTGCCGGTGGATATCACGTTTGTCGGCGCGGACGATACGGTGCGTTATTTTTCACAGGGCGGCGAACGGGTTTTCCCGCGTACGACGGCAATCATTGGACGAAAGGTCGCAAACTGCCACCCACCGGCAAGCGTGCACATTGTCGAGGGGATCATCGCCGACTTCAAATCCGGCAAGAAGGATCACGAGGATTTCTGGATCCGGATGGGCGAGCGGTTTGTCTACATCCGTTATTTCGCGGTGCGAAGTGAATCCGGCGAATACCTCGGCGTGCTCGAGGTGACACAGGATATCGCCCCGATTCAGGCGATCACGGGCGAAAAAAGGCTGGTGTCTCAGGAATGAAACAATCGGACGAACGAAAACACACTGCGCATAGACCAATGAAAAAGCAGGAGGAATCCAATATGGCGAACAAAATTCTGAAAAACATTGATCCGGCAAAGCCGCTGGAGCTCGGCGCGCTGGTCGCCTATCAGCAGGGGCAGATCGTAAGCCGTACGCTCGTGCAGAACAGGGCCGTCAGCATCACGCTGTTTGCGTTTGACGCGGGCGAGGAAATCAGCTCCCACGAATCCAAAGGCGACGCGATGGTACAGCTGCTCGACGGCACGGCGAAGATCACCGTCGGCGCGGACGTACATCGGCTTACCGCGGGACAGACGATCGTCATGCCCGCGGGCGTGCCGCATGCGCTCGAGGCGGAGACGCCGTTTCGGATGCTGCTCACGGTCGTGTTCCCCGGCTGACGCCGCGCTTCGTCGCCGCGTATTTCAGCAGCAAGGCCGCGCCCCAAAAGGGCGCGGCCTTGCCGCGAGGAGAGAGCTTGTAATAAGTCCGACTCGAATGCAAACTAACGCGTTACATAACCGCATTTCTTCCCGCGTTTTTGGCCTGATAGAGCTTCTCATCCGCCTGATACAGCAGCATCTGCGCGGAAAGAGAGTCGTCGGACGGGTCCATCGTCTGCACGCCAAAGCTGCAGGTCATGCAAAGCGCTCCGTTTTCAAGCGGCAGTTTCTCGTTCATGATGGCAACCCGAAGCCGGTTAGCGATGCGCAGCGCCGCTGTCCCGTTTACCCCCGGCAGACAGACGACGAACTCATCGCCGCCATAGCGGGCGACCCAGCTGTCCGTGCGGCGTATTTTCCGCTGCAGCAGCTGCGCGACGTGCTGCAACGCGAGGTCGCCGACGATATGCCCGTATCGATCGTTGACGACCTTGAACTGGTCGATATCCATAAACAGAATCGAAAGCGGCTGCCCGCTTACGTTGGCATGATGGATGGCCAGAGGCAATGTTTCGTCGATATAGCGGCGATTGAAAAGCCCGGTCAGCGTATCTTTTACAAGCAGCCCGCCGATGGTGCTGGCCAGATATTCCTGCCCGTTAAACGCGACCACAGGCTCTCCGATGACGGCGGAGATCACCTGACGGTGCGGCTGAATCATCTCCAGCCGACAGCTAGACTCCCCGATGGCGACGGGAACGCTCGTAATCTCATATGTCTCCCTGTTCTGGCCAACCACCAGCGTCCGCTCGCTCTCGCTGCGCTCAAAACCGGCCGTGCCGCCGGATGTTATGCCGCCCGACTGACGCGGCGAAAAGTCCTCGCCGGTCTGCGGCAAGGAAGAATACAGCACCGCTCCGTCGTCAAATCCGACGATGCGAACCCCGTAACAAAACTCTTTTAAAAACGCCGCCTTCTGCACGGCCTCGTCCAGGTGGTTGAATTTCAGCATGGTATGTCCTTCCAGATACGCGCGGGAGCAATGTCTGCCCGCCGCAGTTGCATTCAGATCGTCTAATCAGATCATAGAATATGGAACGGCGTTTTCATTCCAATATGTAACGAAACTGACTTGAAATGATATAAAAACTCGCACTGCATCCCGATCCACAAATGCAGTTTTATCCGAAAATATATAGAAGATGTACGAAACAATATTGTATAATCCAATTAACTGCTTAAAATCAGGGCGTTTTTTACGCATAGACGAAGTTTTATTTTTGCATTTGTTCGTTCTTGACAAAAAAAGCGCGTTTCATGACATGCAACATCGGAAAGGTGTGAAATCGAATATCATGCATAATATGGCAGGCTGTGTAAACAGAACGGTTGCGGCGCCGTCCATACTGAGTAACTGCGAAAGGACGGTGCAAGCGAAACTATGATGATTTTGATCTGCGACGACAGCGCGGCGCAAACGTCGCTGTGTAAAAAAGCGCTGCTCCACCTTGCGCAGCGGCACGACGTCCATGTGAAGATTCGCACATTCCCGTCCGGCGAAGCGCTGCTCTTTGAGGCCGAGGATCTGTTTACCGCCGTCGATCTCATCTATCTCGACATCCGCATGCCCGGGCCGGACGGACTGGAGACGGCAAAGCGGCTTCGCGGCATGGGGTATATAGGAGATATCGTGTTTTTCTCCGTCACGCCGGAGTATGCCATCGCGGGCTACGACGTGAGCGCGCTGCACTATGTGGTGAAGGATCAGACCTCCGCCGAGAAATTCGAAGAGATCTTTCTGCGCGCATATGAACGCAAACAGCGGCGGGAGAGCGAGGTGCTCGTGCTCAGCTGCGCGGGCGAGAGCCGCTGCGTCCCCGTGGATACCATTCGGTATTTCGAGATTCAACAGCGCATTGTCACCGTATATTATGGAAAAGAGACATTTGAGTTTTACTCCACCATGATGCGCATTGAAGAACAGCTCTTCGACAAAGGGTTCGTTCGCACGCATAAGTCCTTTTTGGTGAACAAGCGGTATATCCACTCCATCGACAGCGCGCGTGTGCTGCTCGACACCGGCGAGGAGCTGCCCATCGGCAAGCGCTACTATGCCGAAAGCCTCAAGAGCATCGGCGCGGCGAGCTGAAGTAAGCCGCACACAGTCCCTACTCCGCCGTTTGGACGGCGAAAAAACGCGAGGACTTTCATGAGGAAACGATTTCGCCCGATCATGCTGACCGCCACACTGCTGGCGGTGCTGCTGACGTGTGTTTTTGCGCCCTCGACGGCGCTCGCCGCAACCGGACTGTCCAACGACAACCATACGGATACGGACGACTATTGCCTCCGCGCGCACGACGTCCGGATTGGGCTGAGCGAATTCTCAACCAAGACGCGCGGAGAACTGGAACACGACATCGTCTCCGCCTCCGCGTTTGCGTTTTTCTACCGCAGCGACTGGAGCGCCGTTACCTCCGGGTATACCGTCAACTTCTCCAATCTTGAAGAAGCGGTCAGTTCCGCCGGATATCCCGTAACCGTGACGCTGGACGCCGTTTCGATGAGCGCGCCTTCGCACATTACGTTTCGCGTGTTCGTCGTGGACGACACGCCGACCCCGACGCCGTCCTACCCGGTTACGTATGCGTTTGTCAGCGCGACGCCGGAACACACTCTGCCGGACGGCGTTCTTTCCCAGCTGCCTGCGGAAGAAACCGCCGGAGAAGGAGAAACGATTACGCCTTCGTTTTCCTTCAGCGCGGTACGAGACGGCACGGGCGAGTGGACATTTTCCGGCTGGCTGCCCGAAAGTCAGGCCGTTGCAGACCCGGGAATTGCCTTCGTCGGCTCCTGGAGCTGGACGGAACTGCCCGTCTACACGGTAAGCTATACGTTTGTCAGCGGTTCAGACGGGCGTGCGCTGCCCGCGGCGGTTCTCGCCAAACTTCCGTCGGATTCCTCCGGCGTGCAAGGGGACGTCTTCACGCCGCCCGAAACATACCGCTCCGTGCACATCGGCTACGGCGTCTGGCGTTTTAAGGGGTGGGATATATCCAGCCGGACGATCGAGGACGAAAACATTACGTTTACCGGCACCTGGCGCTGGTATTATTCCGCACCATCCGCAACGGATTCGCCTGAACCTACGTCCTCCGAACCTCCCGCGACGCCGACGCTCGCAATCACCCCGCAGCCAACGCTTGTTCCTGACACGCCGCTGCCGAGCGAATCCGCGGCTTCCGCGATACAGGCAGTCGAACAGATAGACAACAACACGCCCGCAACGCCGACAGGCGGCCCGACAGGAGGTCTCGTAAAAATGCTGATCGCAGCCACGCTGTCCGTTCTCGTTGCCACGCAGGCGTTCGCCGTCGTTTCGGATCTAAAGGTGCTCAACTGGTACAACGCCAAAAAGGCAGCGCGGAGGATGAAAGTATGAGCTGGTTGATCAATGTCGTCATCGGAATACTGGCCGTGGCGCTGATCGTGCTGATCATCGTGCGCGTCCGCATTCAGCGGCGGCTGAACAGCATCGACGGCGTAATCGGCGTCACCACCCGCGGCGGATATGACGGCAAGGTGATCGGCGGCGAATTAACGGAGGGTTACCGGCGCAAAAAATCCTAACCGATCCCGTAACTTCCCGTTTATGATTTCGGCCTTGCATTGCGCGGGGCTTTTTTCTTATTCCTGCCAGTTTTTTTGTGCTTACTATTGTGCGTCCTGTCACATACACTTCGCCCGACATCCGGTATAATCATAATATACATTATGCGGTATTATACCCGTACGGGAATATCATCCGCTTGAAAAGGAGCGATGCCCGATGAAAGAATCGATCTATCTGGTCAGCGGGATGACCTGCTCGGCCTGTTCCGCGCATGTACAGCGCGCGATATCGAAGCTCGACGGCGTAGCCTCGGCGGAGGTAAACCTCGCGACCGAGACGCTGCGCGTACAATATGATGAAAGCAAGGTTGGATTCGACCGGATGAAAGCCACCGTGGAGGACGCGGGCTACGGCCTGAGCGAGCCGCAGTATGTCAAACGCGCCGAGCTCGGCGTAGACGGTATGACCTGCGCAAGCTGTTCGGCTTCGGTGGAGCGCGCGCTGAAAAAGCTCGACGGCGTATCGGAAGCCTCCGTCAACCTCGCGACCAACCGCGCGGCGTTTACCTATGACCCGGCAAAGGTGAAGCTTTCGCAGATTCGCGCCGCGGTCACAAACGCGGGCTATACCCCGCTGGATCTTGCCGGAGACGACACGCGCGATCTTGAGCGCGAAAAGCGCGAACGCGCGCTTCGGGTCATGAAGCTGCGTCTCATCGTGGCAATCGTGTTCGCCGCGCCGATTCTCTATATCGCCATGGCGCATATGTTTCCCGCACTCGGCGTGCCGCTGCCCGGCTTTCTCAGCCCGCACACGCATCCGCTCACGTTCGCGCTCGTGCAGCTGTTTCTGACGATCCCCGTGCTCATCGCGGGCGGCCGGTTTTTCCGCGTCGGCATGAAGACGCTCTTCAAGGGCGCGCCGAATATGGATACACTCGTCGCCATCGGCACCGGCAGCGCGTTTCTCTACGGCGTATACGCGACGGCGCTGATCTATCTGGGCAACGCGGACTTTGCGCAGCATCTCTACTTTGAGTCCGCCGCCGTGGTGATCACGCTGGTCATGCTCGGCAAATACCTCGAAGCCGCGAGCAAGAGCAAGACGTCCGAAGCCATTAAAAAGCTCATGGATCTCAAGCCCAAGACCGCCGTAATCGTCAAGGACGGCGCGGAGCTGGAGGTTGCGCTCGACGAGGTCGCCGTGGGCGACGTCGTACTCGTCCGCCCCGGCGCGTCCATCCCGGTCGACGGCGTGGTGCTCAGCGGCGCGTCCAGCGTGGACGAAAGCATGCTCACCGGCGAAAGCCTCCCGGTGGAGAAACAGCCCGGTTCACCCGTCACAGGCGGCAGCATCAACGGCGAGGGCCTGCTGCGCTTTACGGTGACAAAGGTCGGCGAGGACACAGCTCTTTCCAAGATCATCCACCTCGTGGAGGAAGCGCAGGGGCGCAAAGCCCCCATCGCCAAACTCGCGGATGTGATCTCCGGCTACTTCGTGCCCGCCGTCATCGGCGTCGCGCTGGTTTCGGCGGCCGTCTGGGCGCTTGTCGGTAAAGACTTCAACTTCGTGCTCAATATCTTCGTGACCGTGCTTGTCATCGCCTGCCCCTGCGCGCTCGGCCTCGCAACGCCGACGGCCATCATGGTCGGCACCGGCAAGGGAGCGGAGCTCGGCGTGCTGATCAAGGGCGGCGAGGCGCTGGAAACGACCCAGCGCGTAAACGCCGTGGTGCTCGACAAGACCGGCACCATCACACAGGGCAAGCCGGAGCTGACAAACGTCGCCCGCTATACCGGGGAAAGCGAGAACGACGTTCTCGCGCTCGCCGCCGCCGCGGAGCGCGGTTCGGAGCATCCTATCGCGCGCGCCATCGTCGCCGCCGCCGAACAACGCGGCCTGACGCTGTCCGAACCCGAGCAATTCCGCGCGATTCCCGGGCGCGGCATCGAAGCGCTCGTCTCCGGCAGGCGCGTGCTGGCCGGCAGCGCCGCGCTGATGGCGGAAAACGGTGTGGATCTCTCCGCCGCCCGTGCGGACGCGGACGCGTTTTCCGGCGCGGGCAAAACCCTCATGTATATCGCCGTGGACGGCGCGCCTTATGCGCTCATGGCCGCGGCGGACGCGGTCAAGCCCACGAGCCGGCAGGCCGTGGAGCGCCTGAAAGAACTTGGGCTTAGCGTCTACATGCTCACCGGCGACAACGCAAGCACCGCCGCGGCGGTTGCAGGCAGTGTCGGCATCGAGCATGTGCTCTCGGACGTGCTGCCGGACGGCAAGGCGAAGGAAGTGCAGAAATTGCAGGAGCATGGAATGCGCGTCGCCATGGTCGGCGACGGCATCAACGACGCGCCCGCGCTCGTGCAGGCGGACGTCGGCATTGCCATCGGCACCGGCACGGACGTCGCCGTCGAATCGGCGGACGTCGTGCTCATGCGCGGCGATCTCTCCGCCGTCGGCGCCGCCGTCGCCTTAAGCCGCGCGACCATTCGCAACATCCGTCAGAATCTGTTCTGGGCGTTTGCCTACAACATCGTAGGCATTCCATTCGCCGCGGGACTGTTTTACGCCTTTGGCGGCCCGCTGCTGACGCCAGTGTTTGCGGGTGCGGCGATGGCGTTCAGCTCCGTCTCCGTCGTGACAAACGCGCTGCGGCTCAGACGTTTTCGCTATCAGGCATAGCAAAATCACGGCAGCGAAAATTGTTACATGCTAACACGCGATTCAATCCCGTTCGGGTTTTCCCGGGCGGGATTTTCCTGTCTCTGCCCGAATTTTGACCGTTTTGCGGTAAAAACAAATCTGCCGCGCCGTCGATACTGCTGCTCTCCCCGAAAACAAACCTATTACTTGTGTTTTTATCGCGTGTTACATCGTATATGTTGTTACGTAAAAATATTTTATATGATTTGTAACAAATCCTCTTGCAATACAATGTGACATATGATATAAACGTATATGAGAAGTGAACTCGCTCATAGATGCTCCTCGCAAAACCGTCGAAAGGCGGCGACGCAAAGCTACAGGGCCTAAACGTGAAAAATCGCGCATGGCAGCCAGTTGCCATCTTAAGGTGCTCATGGCAAAACCGTCGAAAGGCGGTGACGCAAAGCTACAGGGCCTAAACGCGGGCAACCGCGCACGGCAGCCAGATACCATCTGTTGATCTGTCGTATTGCATACGAGCAGATCAAACCTCCAAGACTTGGTTTGTTGTATGACGTACGACAGTCATGAGCTAAGTCACAAAATTAATTTGGAGGGAAATATAATATGAAAAAGTTCATTCTCACCGTTGCTCTGGTACTCGCAGTTGTTACCAGCTTAGTCGCAGGAACCATGGCCGCCTACACGCAGAAACTCGACACCACGTCCGCAAACATCACCGCGAAGACATTCTCCATCAAAGGCACAATGAGCGACAGCTTTTCGCATTCGTTCAAGCTCGCCCCGGGTGAGAGCATCGATTACACGGTTGAAGTCAAGAACGAGGGTGAAGTCGCTTCCAAGCTCGCGATGACAGCCGACATCCTCGCCGCCAATGGCGACGATATCGATGGCCTGAAGCTCACCATCGTCAGCGTGGATAAGATCGGTTCTGACACCACGGCGGACAAGAGCGCCAAGCTCAGCACCACCAACAATGCCGACGGCGTGCTCAAAGCAGGCGAAACCGCAAAGGTCACTTTCCGTCTCACCTGGGAGTATGCCACGGACGACGCTGCCAACGCGCGGGACAACGCCGACATGTCGAAGGCTGTCTCCCTGTTTAAAATCAGCGTCAACGCTGTCGGTGTTGCCGGCACGGCGACTCAGCAGTAACAGCTCCATCTTCGGCCGCTTCGACGGGCGGAGGACGGTATCGGACAAAGCATGGAGCCTCGGCTCCGCGGGAGTAAGGGGCAACTCGCTTGCCCCTTGCTTTTGTTCAAACCATATCGCCGCAAGGAGGAAAACGAATGAAGCAAACGAAGCGATGGCTCCTGCCCGCGCTGCTGCTTGTGCTGGTCGCGCTCGTTTTCTCCTATGGCAGTTTTGCGGCGTTTACGCAGTCCTTCAGCAAATCCAGCGAGCCCATCTCGGCAAAAAGCTTCACCTTCTACGTCAACGAGAGTACAAATCAAAAGCAAATCCTCGGCGACGCAACGCTCGGCGCGGGTGAGAGCAAGGCATATCAGATTTTGCTCGACGGCCGCAGCAGCGAGGCCCCCGTCGACGCGACCGTGACGCTGAGTTATACCTACGACGGAACCTGGCCGGACGGATTTATGATACTTTGCGACGGGCAGAGCGTATCCTCGGGCTATTCGCGTACGTTTCACAATCTTGAGAGCGCGGGCGATGCGGCGGCGCTGACGTTCACGGTTGCATGGGACGATCCGCATGTCGACAACTACGAACCATACGACGGGTTTGTTCTGCATATGAACGTATCCGTTTTGGCACAGCAGCCAGAGTAAGGAGGGAGACGAAACAATGGTTAAAAAACGACGTTTCCTTCTTGTTCTTTTTACCATTCTCATTACGGTTCCCATAACGTTGGCATTCGCCGCCTATTCGCGTTCGTTTCAGCTCAGCGCGGACGTGAGCGTTCGAATTCCGACGCCGTCGCCAACGTCCTCCCCCACGCCGACGCCGTCTCCCACGCCGACGCCGACCCCGTCTCCTACGCCGGACGGTCCGCCGGTAAAAATCACCTATTACTATTCCAAAGGATCCAATAACAAGGTCACTACACAAGAACCGCGCAACTCCGATATCATGCTGCCTGACGCGCTCTTTACACGGGCATTTTACCGGCAGATCGGCTGGACGCAAAACGGCAATAACCCCTATACGGTGCAGTATAACTTCGGAGATACGTTCCACACAAACACCAACAGCGAAAACTTCTATGCCGTCTGGACGTTTGATCTCTTCTGGTATACCGCGAACGATAACGCAGCCGGTATGAGCCTTGCGCCGGAAACGACGCAGACGCCATCACCCACGCCTGAACCGACGCCTTCGCCGTCTCTCCCGCCAACCGAAGAATCGCCTCCCGCCGCTGCGGCAACGGAGGCTGCCGGATGACGCAGCAGCGATTGGACAGCACACGGTATGCAACGCGCGAGGAGATTGAACTGCTCCTTTCCGATACCATTGAATATGAAAAGGCCGGTCCTCTTGCGCGGCGCAGAATGAAGCGCCGCGCGATTAAGCGCACGCCCGCGCAAAAGCTGCTTCACGCGGCGACGTCCGCGCTGTACTATATCCTTGTGGCGGTGCTTTTAGCCGTGCTGTTTATCGGCGTGCGCGCAAAGCTCCGGCAAGAGGTGCCGCAGGTGCTCGGCTATTATTTCTTCACCGTGGAAACCGGCAGCATGGTCCCTACGCTGCCCATCGGAAGCTATATTCTGGTCAAACACAGCGCGGATCCGTCGGCGCTGACGGAGGGCACCATCGTCACCTTCCGCTTCCTCGACGGCATGATCGTGACTCATCGCATCATAGACGTGCTCCAGACCGAAGACGGCGTGGCATATCAAACGAAGGGCGATAACCCGGAAAACGATCCCGACGCGGAACTTCTCTCGCCGGAGCGCATCATCGGTACCGTCGAGCTTGTGTTTCGGCTTCCGCAAATCTGGTAGCAAAGGCAGTAAATTGTGGACAAAACAGCCAGTCTTAAGCAGCGTAGCTTTACGCCAACCGGAAAGGAACAGATCGCCGTGCAGATGGACGGTCTGTCCAGCATGGAGCTCTACGCCCAGCCCGACGGCCGTTATCTCAAGGTGCTTTACGACCTCTCGCTCACCGTCCCCGTAGGCGTTTGCCACGGAATTACGGGAGACGAGGCTTTTGCGCTGCAGCTGCTCTCGGAGATCATCGGAAACGTCAAGCCACATGAAAAGGGCACCTGCTCGCTGATGGAAATCGGCATGATGCGGCAAAAACGCCTGATCCTGCCGCACGTGTATTACATCAACGATCAGCGCGTACTCTTTGAGCACATGCACGTACTCGGATATCTCATGTTTGCCTCCGAACACGCGCCGGACACCCCGGAGCACCGTCAGCGGGATCTGCTTCGCCTGCTGCTGCGCACCGGGCTGTATCCGTTTACGCTCACGTATATCCGTTCGCTCAATCCCGCCGAATATGCGCTCGTCTCCGCGCTTGTCGCCCACGGCTCCAACGCGCGCCTCATCGTAATGGACTTCAGCCATATCGACGTGCCGGAGGCGCTGATTGCGCCGCTTTCCGCGCTGATGCGCGAGCTCACCGCCGTCGGCAAAACGGTCGTGCTCTCTAGCCGTTCCCGCGAGCTCGTCCAAAGCGCCTGCACAAGCGCGTCGTTTCTCATGGACGGCACCATCACGATCAGCGGCAAGGTGGATGCGCTCTGCGGCACCTATGACCGGCGCGTGCTTCAGGTTACGGCACACCGGCAGGAAGCCGCCGCGGAAGCGCTCAAAGCCGCGTTTCCCATGCTGCGCATCCTGCCCCATGCGGGCGGCGTTTCGCTCTATGCCGACGGGGAGAATCAAAACGTCTGCTCCGTTTCCGCCGCGGCAAAAATCCTCGAGGCCGCCGTTGTTCCGTTTACCGAAATCAGCGTGCCGAAGCCCTCGCTGGATGAGGCGTATCGGGAGGTGAAGCGCAGGCAATGATCTACCGGACGAAATTTTTCCGCGAAGAGCTCAGTTACGGCTATTTTGAGCGCCAGAAGAGCCTTGGCGCGCTGGTCGCGCTCGGCGTGTTCCTCGGAATGCTGACCTTTGCCGTATACTTTATCTTTCAAACGCTTACGCAGAGTGTGCTCAGCGACAAGGCGAGCTTTCTTGTAGAAAAAAGCTATCATACGACGGCTCTTTTGTATCTTGCCGTATCGTACGCGGCGTTTTGGATCTACATCGCCGTGCGCTTTCAGATGCTCACCTTTTCCGAAGTATACGAAAACACCTGGTACGGGCTTGTGCACAGGGGATACAGCATCACGCCTCTCGTGCTGGGCAAGCTGTTTGCGCAGCTCACCGGCATTCTGATCATCAATACGGCGGGGTTTCTGACCACGCTATTGATGAGTTCGTTTCTCAAATTTCCGCTCATTCCGGGATATCTTGTCAGCCTGTTTCTTGCCAGCACGTTCAACTGCGCGTCGCTTCTGATCTTCGCAATGACATCCTCGCTTGTCGTTCGGGACATCAGCAACGCGCGCAGCGTCTATTCCGTCGGCGCGTTTTTACTCGTCGCGCTGCAGATCATGCTCGGGTTTTTCTCGCTGGTGACCAACCGCGAGAGCATCATGCGCGTCGGATCGCTGTTTACGGCGAGTTCCTACCTCTATGCGGATATCGCGCTGCTGCTGCTCTGCGTCGTCTTTTGCATCTATCAGGGAAGCAAGGCTGCGCGCCTCTATCACGAACCCCTTCTCACCGAGCCGCCGGAGCTAGGGCGCGCCCCCGGCACTAGGCTCGTCGTGCGCACGGCCTCCACCGCGCCGGCCATCATGCGAAGCGCGAATCAGCTCGCCCAGAGTTACCAGCCGAAAAAGCGCGGCAATCTGCTTTCGTCCATTATGTCGTTTGTGCTCGTCGTCGGCGTGCTCGCCATGTTTGCCGTCGACTTCGTCATGCTGGCGTTTACCTATGCCTCGCCGGAGCGCGAAACGTCCATACTCGGCTACATTCCGTATATCTTCCAGTCCACCACCATGGAACCGGAGGTCAAATACAACGACATCGCCTTCTTCGAGGTGGTCGATTCTTATGTGCAGCTCAACCCCGACGACGTGGTGCTCTACAAGGACGAAACCGGCATCGTGCAGGTGCGCCGCGTGATCAAAACATTCACGGATGAAACCACAAACCTGTCCATGCTCGAGGTGGACATCGACTATTACCCGGACGGCGCGCAGAAGGGCATTCTGCACGGCTATGTGCAGCAAAGCGCGGTCTACGGGCGGCTGACCGGAGTCAACCGCTGGCTCGGTGTCGTGGTGCTGCTCGCCAACTCCATGTTCGGCCGAATCCTGTTCATGCTCGTTCCGGTCGTTCTGCTCTTCTTCAGCAAGCAGATCAACGACTTCTTCAAGCGGGTCGGCACGCCCGAGCCAAAAAAGCGGCAGGCCGCCGCTGCCGCCGAATCGGAAGAACAAACGCCCGATCTGCCGCCCGCGCAGACATAATGCACGCATGCCACGCGCCCGCCTTCCGGCGGGCGCTATTTTATTACCACGCGTGGTATTCGTTGCCCGTTTAACAAAAGCGCAATCGATCCTGACTTCAATTATTTAAAAATTACCACATGTGGTGTTTTTGTTGCAAGACAATCATATCCATCAGTCCCGCCGCAAGGTAGACGAACGATTTGTCCGTATGCTATGATCTGACTATTCCGTGATTCAAAGGAGGCGTGTCTTACATGCCCGACCGTTCCCCCGTCCTCGTGAGCGCCTGCCTGCTCGGCCTGTGCTGCCGCTACGACAGCAGCGCGCAGGCAAACGAACGCGTGCTTGCGCTGGCTAAGTCGCGTCCAATCATTCCCGCCTGCCCGGAGCAGCTCGGCGGTCTGCCAACGCCCCGCCTGCCCGCGGAGCGGGCGGGAACGCGCGTTGTCTCGCGCGACGGAACGGACGTGACGGAGGCGTTTTCGCGCGGCGCGGAGGAAACGCTCCGGCTGGCCCGTCTTTTCGGATGCCGCGGCGCGGTGCTCAAATCCAACAGTCCCTCCTGCGGCTGCGGGCAGATTTACGACGGCAGCTTTACCGGCAAGCTCGTGCCGGGCGACGGCGTAACCGCCGCGCTGCTGAAAGAAAACGGCGTCGATGTATACAGGGAAACGGACGAACTCGACCCGCTTTTGTGAATTATTTTATAACTGGATTCTTTGGTCATAACCGCCACTAATTGCAAGATCATTCAAACAGCCCCAAATGGTGGCTGTTTTTGTTTTTCACACGAACGTCTGCCGTAAAATCGAGTCCGAATTTGCCTGTTTCGCGCAGGAAATCGGTCGCTTACGGCATTGTAATTCTCAATATCTTGTGCTAGTATGAGCTTGCGACACTACCCGTTGCGTTTCAGGAAACAGATTCCATTACAATGTAACAATCCGCCGTCCATCGAAACGTCGGTCTGTCAACTTATCCAACACAGCCAGGGAACACGGGGATTTTTTATGCTCGAGATCATCAAACGAAGCGGCCTTTCGGAAACCTACGACCGCAACAAGATTACAAACGCCATACGAAAGGCATTCGCCAGCACGGGCGCGGATGTTCCGGAGGCGACGCTGGAGGCGATCACCGCCGCCGTGGAGGCGCGCATCCCGCTGCTGCCCCCGCCGGTACAGGTGGAGCAGATTCAGGATCTCGTGGAGGAGACGCTCATGCTCAAGGGCTACTATGCCCAGAGCAAGAGCTACATCCTCTACCGCAGCGAGCGCACGCGTATGCGCGGGCAGAGAAAGAACATCTGCTCGCTCTTTGCCGACGGCGATGCGCTCGATCGCATCCTCGCCAAGGTGCAGAAGGATTATCCGCAGGAGATGTACGAGCTCTCGCGGCTGGACGAAAAATTCCGCTCCTTCCTTAAGCCGGAGATGGGCGAGAGCGCAAAGCGCGCCGCGCTCACCCGCGCCGCGGCGGAGCTGACCACGCAGGAAGCGCCGCACTGGGAGTTTATCGCCGCGCGAGTGTTGATGCACGACTTTCAGGCGGATCTGAGCCGTTCGCTGGACGAGCTCAGCCTCGGCGGTTTTTTCGACAAGGTTCGCTATCTGACCGAGCGCGGGCTCTACGGCGAATACATCCTCGAAAACTATACAAAAGAAGAGCTCGACGAAGCGGAGACGTTTTTAAACCCCGCCAACGACGAAAAGCTCACCTATTCGGGGCTGGAGCTGCTGCTGCGCCGCTACGTCATCCGAAGTCACAAAGGTCAGCCGCTGGAGACGCCGCAGGAGATGTATCTCGGCATCGCGCTGCATTTGGCCATGCCGGAAGTCAGGGGCCGCCTCGTCTGGGTGCGCCGCTTTTACGAGATGCTCAGCTCCCTCAAGGTGACCATGGCGACGCCGACGCTTGCCAACGCAAGAAAGCCGTTTCACCAGCTCTCGAGCTGCTTTATCGACACCGTGCCGGACAGCCTGACGGGCATCTACCGCAGCATCAATAACTTCGCGCAGGTCAGCAAATACGGCGGCGGCATGGGATTGTATTTCGGCAAGGTGCGCGCAAAGGGCAGCACCATTCGCGGCTTCGAGGGCGCGGCGGGCGGGGTCATCCGCTGGATCCGCCTCGCCAACGACACCGCCGTGGCGGTCGACCAGCTCGGCGTGCGTCAGGGCGCGGTGGCCGTCTATCTGGACGTCTGGCACAAGGATTTGCCGGAGTTTTTACAGCTTCGTACCAACAACGGCGACGATCGCATGAAGGCGCACGACGTGTTTCCCGCCGTGTGCTATCCCGATCTTTTCTGGAAGAGTGTGCGCGACAACATCGAGGGCAGCTGGTATCTCATGTGCCCGCACGACATCTTCGCCGTCAAAGGCTACTGCCTCGAGGACTTCTGGGGTGAAGAATGGGAAACGCGCTATCGCGACTGCGTAGCGGACGCGCGAATTGAAAAGCGTGTCATCCCGATCAAGGAGCTTGTTCGCCTCATCCTCAAAAGCGCAATCGAAACCGGCACGCCGTTCGTCTTCAACCGGGACGCGGTCAACCGCGCGAACCCGAACCACCACACGGGCATGGTCTACTGCAGCAACCTCTGCACGGAGATTGCGCAGAACATGAGCGGCATTTCGGATGTGAGCCAGGAGATCGTAACCGTGGACGGCGAGTCGGTAATCGTCAACACCACCAGGCCCGGCGATTTTGTGGTCTGCAACCTCGCGAGCCTGTCACTCGGGCAGATCGATCTTACCGGCGACGAGCTGGAGACGCTCGCGGGGCACGTCGTGCGCGCGCTGGACAACGTCATCGACCTCAACTTCTTCCCCGTGCCGTATGCAAAAGTGAACAACCTGCGCTATCGCCCCATCGGCCTCGGCGTCAGCGGATATCACCACATGCTGGCGAAAAACCATATCAGCTGGGAAAGCGACGAGCACCTGAAGTTCGTGGACAAGGTCTTCGAGCGCATCAACTACGCCGCCATCTCGGCAAGCGCGGACGTCGCCGCGGACAAGGGCCGCTATCAATTCTTTGAAGGCAGCGACTGGCAGACGGGCGCGTATTTTCACAAGCGCGGCTACACGAGCGCGCGCTGGCAGGCGCTTGCGGAAAAGGTCGCGGCGCAGGGCATGCGCAACGGCTGGCTGCTCGCCATTGCACCGACCAGCAGCACAAGCATCATCGCCGGCACGACGGCGGGCATCGATCCCGTGATGAACCGCTATTTCCTCGAGGAAAAGAAAAACGGGCTGATCCCGCGCGTCGCGCCCGACCTCTCGCCGGAGACATACTGGTATTATAAGAGCGCGCACCTGATCGACCAGACCTGGTCCATCCGCGCCGCGGGCGTGCGCCAGCGGCACATCGACCAGAGCCAGAGCATGAATTTTTACATCACGAACGACTTCACCTTCCGCAAGGTGCTGAACCTGTATATCCTTGCCTTTGAGCAGGGCGTCAAGACCGTTTACTACGTGCGCAGCAAGAGCCTCGAGGTGGAGGACTGCTCCGCCTGTTCGTCCTGAGCGGCTCAATCGCGTTCAATTTTATCCGACAGGAGCATAACCGATGGAAATCCTCAAACAAAAGCCCCTCTTTAACCCGGACGGCAGCACGGACCTCGCCCGGCGCCGCATGATCGCGGGCGACACGACGAACCTCAATGACTTCAACAACCTCAAGTACGGCTGGTCGCACGACTGGTACCGACAGGCGATGAACAACTTCTGGATTCCCGAAGAGGTCAACCTCACCACGGACGTGAAGGACTATCCCTGCCTGCCCGCCGCCGAGCGCCGCGCCTACGATAAAATTCTGTCGTTTCTGATCTTTCTGGACAGCATACAGACCGCAAACCTCCCCGCCGTCGGCGAATACATCACGGCCAACGAGGTGAACCTCTGCATCGACATCCAAACCTATCAGGAGGCCATCCACAGCCAGAGCTACAGCTACATGCTGGACACCATCTGCGAACCGCAGGTGCGCGACGAGGTGCTGTATCAATGGAAGACGGACGAAAACCTGCTGGCCCGCAACACGTTTATCGGCGACGCGTACAACCACTTTTATGTGGAGCGCACGGCGGAAAACCTCATGCGCACCATCGTTGCGAACTATATATTGGAGGGCGTTTACTTCTACAGCGGATTTATGTTCTTCTACAACCTCGGCAGAAACAACCTCATGCCCGGCTCGGTGCAGGTCATCCGCTACATCAACCGGGACGAAAACACGCATCTGTGGCTGTTTCGCAGCATCCTGCTCGAGCTCAAGCAGGAGAATCCCGAGCTCTTCACGCCCGAAAAGGTGGAGCTCTACCGCGCCATGATCCGCGAAGGCTGTCAGCAGGAGATCGCCTGGGGACACTATGTCATCGGGGACGACGTCGCGGGGCTGACGCGCGAAATGATCACGGACTATGTGCAGTATCTGGGCAACCTTCGCTGCACGAACCTCGGCTTTGAAAAGCTCTACGACGGACACGATTCCGAGCCGGAAAACCTCACCTGGGTCAGCCAGTACAGCAACGCAAACACGATCAAGACGGACTTCTTCGAGGCGCGCAGCACCGCCTATGCCAAGAGCGGCGCGCTGGTGGACGACCTGTAATCCGTTATTTTGCTCCGTAAGAAGCAGACAAACACCGCGGAAACCCGCGGTGTTTTGCGTTGTACCGTATATGATTTTTTTACGTCAGGACGGGGCGAACTGGCTGTGATACAGCTGCGCGTAGAAGCCGTCCTGCGCCAGCAGCTCCTCGTGTTTTCCGCGCTCGATAATCGCGCCGTCGCGCATGACCAATATCACGTCCGCATTCCGGATGGTCGAAAGCCGGTGTGCAACGACAATGCTCGTTCGTCCCTCCATGAGCCGCGAAAACGCCGCCTGCACCCGCTGCTCCGTGCGCGTGTCGATGGAGCTCGTCGCCTCGTCCAGCATCAGCACCGGCGGCAGGCGCAGCATCACGCGCGCAATGCACAACAGCTGCTTCTGCCCTTGGGAAAGGCTCCCGCCGTCCTCGCCGATCCTGGTATCATAGCCCTCCGGCAAGCGCATGATAAAGCTGTGCGCGTGCGCCGCCTTTGCCGCGGCAACGATCTCTTCCTCCGATGCGTCCGGTTTGCCGAGCGTGATGTTTTCCCGGATGGTGCCTGCTTTTAGCCAGGTGTCCTGCAGCACCATGCCGCAGCTGTTTCGCAGGCTCTCGCGCGTCACGCGCCGGATATCCTGCCCTTCCACCAGCACCGCGCCGCCGTCCGCGTCGTAAAAGCGCATCAAAAGATTGATGACCGTGGTCTTGCCGCAGCCGGTCGGGCCGACGATGGCAACACGCTGCCCCGGCTTTGCCCAGAAGCGCATCCGTTCGATGAACGGCCGATCCGGCGAATAGGAAAACGAAACGTCGTTCAGCTCGATATCGCCTTTCACCCGCTCCAGCACGGCGGCGTCCGGCTCGTCCGGCGGCTGCGGCGCTTCGTCGATCAGCGCGAAGATGCGCCCCGCGCAGGCAAGCGCGTTCTGCAGCTCCGCAACCACGCCGGAGATCTCGTTGAAAGGTTTGGTATACTGCGCGGCGTAGCTCAAAAACACGGACAGCTGCCCGACCGAGAACGCGCCGCCCGTCGCGACCACGTTCAGCGCGCCGACCAGCGCCACGCCCGCGTAGACCAGCGCGTTGACAAAGCGCGTGCTCGGGTTTGTGATGGAGGAATAGAACGTCGCCTTCAGATAGCTGCCCGCGAGCCGTTCGTTGATTTCATCAAACCGCTCCTGCGCCTGCCGCTCGTGCGAAAAGGCCTGGACAACCTTCTGGTTTTTGATCATCTCGTCGAGAAAGCCCGTCTGTTCGGCGCGGATATCCGACTGCGCGCGAAACATGCGGTAGGTGCGCCGCGCGACCACACGCGCGGTGACGAGCGAAAGCGGGGTCAGCAGGATCACCACAAGGCCGATCTTCCAGTCGATGGCCAGCATGAACGACAGCGTACCCAAAATTGTAATCACGCCCGTAAACAGCTGGGAAAAGCCAAGCAGCAGCCCGTCCGCAAACTGATCCACATCCGCGATCACGCGGCTGACGATCTCGCCGTGCGCGTGCGAATCGATGTATTGCAGCGGCAGAATTACGATTTTTTTAAACGCATCCGCGCGCAGATCCCGAATCACGCGAAACGTCACGCGGTTGTTCAGCGCGCCCATGATCCACTGCAGAAGCGCGGTGACCGCCGCGAGCACCCCGACCTGAATCAGGATGCGCAGGATAGGCGCAAACTTCACCTGCCCTTTTCCCGCGATGAGGTCGATTGCGCGGCCGATCAAAATCGGCACACTCAGCGTCGCCGCAACGACCGCGACGGCCAGAAGCAGCGAGAGCGCCAGCAAAGCCCGGTGCGGCGCGAGCACGCGAAGCACCCGCCGGAACGTGCCGCTTTCGGGGCGGGAGTGCGTCTTTTGATTCTTACGCATGCGCCGCCTCCCGTTCAAACTGCGTTTCGTAGATCTCCCGATAGATCGGGCAGGTATTCAGCAGTTCTTCGCTTCTGCCCAACCCGACGGGCTTTCCGTCGTCCAGCACCAGAATTTGATCCGCGCTCAACACGGACGACGCGCGCTGGGATACGACGAACACCGTCGGTCGATCCGGCAGATTGTAAATCGCGCGGCGCAGCGCCGCGTCGGTTGCGTAGTCCAGCGCGGAGGCGCTGTCGTCAAGGATCAATATCTCCGGCCTTCGCACGAGCGCGCGCGCGATGGTCAGCCGCTGCCGCTGTCCGCCGGAGAGGTTTTTTCCGCCCTGCGCGATCACAAAATCCAGCCCGCCCTTTTCTTCTATGACGGTTTTTGCCTGCGCCGTCTCCAGCGCGGCCCAGATCTCCTCGTCCGTCGCGTCCTCTTTTCCCCAGCGCATGTTGTCGCGCACCGTGCCGGAAAAGAGCGCCGCGCTCTGCGGCACAACGCCGATTCTGCCGCGCAGTCGGCCAATCGGCCAGTTCTTCACGTCCGCGCCGAACACGCGCACCTCACCCTCGCTCGCGTCGTAAAAGCGCGGGATGAGGCCGACGAGCGAGCTCTTACCCGCGCCGGTGCCGCCGATGACGCCGATGGTCTCCCCGCGCCGCGCGGATAAATTCACCCCCGCGAGCGCCTCCTCCGCGCAGGCATGATAGCGAAGGCCGACGCCGCGAAACTCCACGGCGGGCGCTTCCCGCGCTGCCGCGGGCTCGTCCGCCGGAGCGGTCATGGACGGGGAAAGCGCGAGCACGTCCCGAATGCGGTTTCCGCTGGCGACGGCTCTGGTGATCGTGATGATCAGGCTTGCCAGTTTGACCAGCTCCACCAGAATCTGCCCCATGTAGTTATACAGCGCGACCACGCCGCCCTGCGTCAACTGACCGGCGTCCACGCGCAGCGCGCCGCGCCAGATCAGCACAGCAACGGCGAGGTTGATCACGACGTAGGTCGCGGGATTGAGCAGCGCGGAAAGCCGGCCGACGTGATTCTGCATGCGCATCAACGCGTCGTTCTCGCGCTCAAAGGAAGCGGTTTCACTGTGTTCGAGGTTAAACGCGCGCACCACGCGCGCGCCCGCGAGGTTTTGCCGCGTTGCGCCGAGGATGCGCTCGAGCCGCCCCTGCACCGCGCGATAGAGCGGGATACTCACGAGCATGACCGCAAATATGATCGCCGCGAGTATGGGAATCGCCGCGGCAAACGCAAGCGCGGCCTTCGCGTCCACCGTAAACGCCATGATCGCCGCGCCGAACACGATAAACGGCGAGCGCAGCAGCAGGCGCAGCGTGAGATTGACGCCGGTCTGCGCCTGGTTGGAATCGCTCGTAAGTCTGGTCTCCAGCGTGGAAACACCGACGGCGTCCAGATCGGCAAACGAAAGCGTCTGCACCTTGGCAAACAGCGCGCGGCGAACCTCTTTTCCAAACCCGGCGGCGGCCTTTGCCGCGAAGTACTGCGCGGTGATGGAGCTGACAAGCCCGGCGAGCGCAAGCCCGCCAAGCAGCAGGCACATGCGCACGATATAGCCCCGGTCGCCCGCCGCGATGCCGTTATCGATCAGCGCCGCCATCACGAGCGGCACGGAAAGCTCCAGCCCCGCTTCAAAGAGCTTGAACAGCGGGCTGAGAACGGTTTCTTTTCGGTAGTTTTTTAAGTATCTTAGCAACGATTTCAAGAAAATATCCTGTTCTTTTTCTTTCCGCTTCTTTTCGCCGCGATGCGGCGGCGGCGTAAAAATTTCGTATTGATCTGATTATTATATCATCGGTTTTCCAGATTGCCACACGCAGACTTTTCCCAACCCGGCTTGCGGCGCCGCGGCAGGCCGCATACCGCCTATATCCGATTGCGTCCTTGACAAAAAGACAGAATCCTGTATAACAATGTTAACGCACGTAACTTTCATCCAAAAAACCGGCGTAAATCGGCCGTACGCTTTACAGATCGGCCGGACTGCTGTAAAATAATTATACTTATATCCTGTCTTTGGCGTCGCAGCCGGATCTGTCTTTCATTTCTGCGGATCACGGGCGCACCTTCGCTAAGCAGGATTTTTCTCATGACACGGCAGGCGAACTGCCGCCGCGTCGGACGAGTCGGGAGGAAACGGCATGGTCGGCTTTGCAATCGGACTGGTTTGCGGCGCGGGGGAGCTCTTTCTGCTCACACGACTGACGAAATCCCTGCAGGCGGGCGACTCCCTCAAAATACTCGGTATCGTATTCGGCAAGGTGCTGCTCTTCGCGGCCGCGCTGGTGCCCGTCGCCATATTCTTCCGGCGCGACCTGATCTGGTGCGGCGTTGGAATCTCTTCCGTTCTCGTCGTCGGCGCGTTCATCATCAACGTGCTCATGCGAAGAGGCGGGAAAGGAGAACGGTAAATGCAGTTTGTCATGCCGTCCGTCGGTAAATGGATCGCCATCGGGCTGTCGCTGATCATCGGCGCCGCGGCGCTCTATCTTCGCGCGCGCATCGCAAAGCCCGACAAGGACGACGAAGGGTATAAAGCCGCCAAGAAAAAGCGTAATCTTTTGATGATGGCGGGTGCGCTCGCGCTGTGGCTTTGCTCCGGGCTCATCCTTGGCAGCTTCAACAGCGGTACGCGCGTATTCGAAGTCGCCATCAGTCCGACACGCATGGATATTCTCGGCCATTCGGTGAGTTCTACCGTGTTTATCGCATGGATCGTCGTCGCGGTGCTCGTCGTCGCGGCGGTGTTGATTCGCATTTTTGCCATCCCCCGCTTTCAGGAGAAGCCCCATGGACTGCAGCTGGTTCTCGAGACGGCGGTCAGCGCCATTTCGAATTTGACAAAGGAAAAATACGGACACAAAAACGAAGGCCTCGCGTCCTATTTCTTCGCGATGGCGGCGCTGATGGTCGGTTCGGCAATCATCGAACTCTTCGGCGTGCGCCCGCCGACGACGGATCTGAGCATGACGCTTTCCTACGCGCTCGTAACGTTTGTGCTCATCAACATCTACGGCATCCACAAAAAGGGCGTCAAGGGGCGGCTGCGCAGCTTCACCAAGCCAAACGCGGTCATCGCGCCGTTTAAACTGCTCTCCGACCTCGCGGTGCCGATTTCGCTGGCCTGTCGACTCTTTGGCAATATGCTCGGCGGCATGATCGTCGTCGAACTCATCTACTATGCGCTCGGGGCGTTCTCTGTCGGCGTTCCGGCGGTGCTCGGGCTCTACTTCAACGCGTTCCACCCGCTGATCCAGTTCTTCATCTTCATCAACCTGTCCCTGACGTTTATCGGCGAAGCGGTGGAAGAGGACTGAACGTCTTGCCGGCGCTGCCGGAGACGATAGATTTTACCAGAATTACTTTAGGAGGGTTCTTACCATGACGGATATCGGATTGATCGCAATCGGCGCTGGCCTCGCGGTTTTAACAGGCGCGGGCGCCGGCCTCGGCATGGGTATCGCGACCGGCAAAGCGGTTGAAGCGGTCGCCCGCCAGCCGGAAGCGAACAGCAAGATCAACGCGCTGCTGATTCTCGGCTTGGCTCTGACGGAGTCGACCGCCATCTACGGCTTTGTCACGGCGCTGGTCATGATCTTCACGATGGGCAAATAGCTTTACCAAAGAAGGGGTATCCATGGAATTTCACCTGATCGATTTTATCGAGCATGCGCTTAACCTGCTGATCCTCTTTTTGCTGCTGCGCACGTTTCTCTACAAGCCGGTGAGCAAGTTCATGGCGGATCGGGAGGCGAAGTTTGCCAGCGAGCGGGAGCAGATTGACGCCAGCCGCAATGAAGCGAACGTGCTCAAAGCGCAATATGAAACCTCGATGAAAAACGCACGGCTAGACGCGGAGCACCTCGCCGAGGAGCGTCGCAAGGCCGCGGAACGCGAGGCGGACGATCTGCGCAAAAAGGCAAAGCAGGACGCACAGGGCATCCTCAGCGACGCCATGACGCAAGCCGTCGCCGAACGCGAAGGCATGTTAAGCGACCTCAAGGCGCAGACGGCCGAGCTTGCGGTGGACATCGCGGGAAAAATCCTTGAGCGCGAGGTTACGCAGGAGGATCACCAGCGCATTATCGACAGCTTTTTTGACAAGGTCGGCTGACACGAAGGCTGCCTTGTGTTGTTACGCACCGTCCCGGCCACGTGACGCGGGCGGCGACCTCGACCAGTTTAACAGGAAAGTGAACGCACTATGGCTCTGAAAGGCGAATTATACACCGCCGGCCCGTTCGGCGAAGAACAGATCGAGTCCGTCAAGCAGCATTTTGAAAAGCTGCTCGGCCAGGAGGTCTCGTTCGATGTCAAGCGCAACGACGCGCTCATCGGCGGTTTTCTCGCCATTATCGACGGCAAGGTTTACGACGCAAGCGTCGCCTACCGCGTCAAGGAAGCGCAGCACGCGCTCGTGACAAACGAATTCACAGGCGGCGCGGAGATCGCTGCGGAGAACGTAAAGCTCACGGGCAGCGAACCCGCGCAGTTCCACAGCTCCGCAAAGGACATCGGCGCGACGCTGAAAAAGCGCCTGAACGCATTTGAAAACAAATCCGCCGTCTATGAATACGGCATCGTTACCAGCGTCGGCGACGGCGTGGTGCGCATCGACGGCCTTTCGCATACGCGATACGGCGAGCAGATCGCCTTTGACAACGACGTCTACGGCATGACCATGGATCTTGAGGTGGACGGCGTCGGCGCGGTGCTGCTCAACGATCCGGACAACGTCCACGTCGGCGAGCGCGTCTACGGCACGAGCCGCGTGGTCGAGGTGCCCGTCGGGGACGAGCTGCTCGGCCGCGTGATCAATCCCATCGGGATGCCGCTGGACAACAAGCCCCTCAACGCCTCGCGCTACCGCCCCGTGGAATCCCCCGCCCCGCGCATCATCGACCGCCAGTCGGTCAACGAACCGCTGATGACCGGACTTATCGCGGTGGACGGCATCATACCCATCGGACGCGGCCAGCGCGAGCTGATCATCGGCGACCGGCAGACGGGCAAGACCACCATCGCCGTGGATACCATCATCAACCAGCGCGGCAAGCACGTCAACTGCGTATATGTCGCCATCGGACAAAAACTCTCCACCGTCGCGCAGATCTACGAAACCTTCCAGGCGGTCGGCGCGATGGACTACACCACCATCGTCGTTGCAAACGCGAGCGACTGCGCGGCCATGCAGTATCTCGCGCCCTATGCGGGCTGCGCCATCGCCGAACAGTTCATGTACGACGGCAAGGACGCGCTGGTGGTCTATGACGATTTGAGCAAGCACGCCGTGGCCTACCGCGCCATGTCGCTGCTGTTACACCGCCCGCCGGGACGCGAAGCCTACCCCGGCGACGTGTTCTACCTGCACAGCCGCCTGCTCGAGCGCGCGGGACACCTCAGCAAGGAGCTCGGCGGCGGATCCCTGACCGCCCTGCCCATCGTGGAGACCATGGCGAGCGACATCTCGGCGTATATTCCGACCAACGTGATCTCGATTACGGACGGTCAGATCTACCTCGAACCCGAGCTGTTCCATTCCGGCGTCCGCCCCGCGGTCAACGTTGGCCTTTCGGTCTCCCGCGTCGGCAGCGCCGCGCAGAAGAAGGCCATGCGCAAGGTCGTGAAAAAACTGCGCCTTACGCTCGCGCAGTACCGCGAACTACAGATCTTCGCGCAGTTTGGATCGGACATCGACAGCGTGACGAAGAACATACTCGACAGCGGAGACCGGCTGAGCGAAACGCTCAAACAAAACCAGCACGAACCGCTGCAGATGTGCGAGCAGGTGCTCCTGCTCTACGCCGTCATGAACGACTACCTCAAGGACGTGCCTTCGCCGCACGTGCGCGCGTTCCAGAAGGGGCTTTTACAGTATGCGCACCGCAACTACAGCGCGCTGCTGAGCGAAATTGAAGACAGCGGCGACCTGACGGACGAACAGACGCAGGAGATGCGCGCCTGCATCGAAAATTATCAGCTCACCTGCAAGGCATAAAATAGCGCGCAGGCGCAAAATCCGCACGGAGAGGAGGCCCGGCCTTTGGCTAACATCAGCGACATCCGCTTTCATATCAAAAGCGTCAAGCAAACGCGCCAGATTACGAACGCCATGCATATGGTGTCCGCCGCACGCATGCGCCGGGCGCTCGACGGCATACAGAAAAACCGCGAATACTTCTATCACGCGCTGGATATCATCGTGGACATTCGCCGCCACACGGGCGATATTTCGCACCCATACATCACGCACCGCCCCGGAGACAAAGTCGCTTACATCGTCGTCGCCGGCGAAAAAGGCCTGTCCGGCTCCTACAACCACGCGGTGCTCTCTCTTGCGGACAAGGTGATGGCGGATAAGAACGTTGTCGAAGTATATACCATCGGCAGCGTCGGCTCGGCGCACTTTCTTCGCCGCGGCATTACGCCGGACCAGCATTTCGAGCGTCTGGCGGAGCGGCCCAAGCTCGACCAGGTGCGGCGGCTTCTGACCATACTCATCGACCAATACGACCGCGGCGAAATCGACGAGCTGCGCATCGTGTATACGCGCTTTATTAACACGCTCTCGCGCGAGCCGATGGAGCAGAAGCTCCTGCCGGTCGAACTCAACGACTTTAAGCGCGGACGGCCGGAAAGCCCCGCCGACGAAGTGTATGACCGCAAGTCCATCCTCTATGACCCCTCTCCGACGGAGGTGCTCAACGCGCTGATTCCGCAGCTGCTCATCGGCTATGTATACGGCGCAATCGTGCACGCGTACGCCAGCGAGAACTGCTCGCGCATGGCGGCCATGGAGAGCGCCACGCGCAGCGCGGACAAGATGATCGACAAGCTGACGCAGCAATATCACACCGTGCGCCAGCTCACCATAACCAACGAACTCGCCGATATCATCGGCGCGGCGAACGCGGCAAACGCGGCAAGCGTCGCCGAAACCGCCCATTATTCGGAGGAACATAAGGCATGACGGAACAAGAACGCACCGGAAGCATCATTCGCATCATCGGCCCCGTGCTGGACGTGCGCTTTCCGGAAGGCAGCGAGCCGCTCATCAAGACGCTTCTCGTAACGAAAACCGAGCCGAGCGTACACATTGAGGTCGTTCAGCACCACGCCCCCGGCATCGTGCGCGCAATCGCGCTTGAGCCGACCGAGGGGTTATATTGCGGCGTCGAGGTGCTCAACACCGGCGGCGGTATTAAAGTTCCCGTCGGCGAAACCGTGCTCGGCCGCGTCATCGACTGTCTGGGCCGCCCCATCGACGGCCTCGGCCCCATCGACGCGCCGCTTAGGGACGTGCACCAGTCGCCCCCGTCGTTCATGCTGCAGCGCCCCTCCACCACGCTCTTTGAAACGGGCATCAAGGTCATCGACCTGCTCGCGCCCTACCCCATCGGCGGCAAAATCGGCCTCTTCGGCGGCGCGGGCGTCGGCAAGACGGTGCTCATCCTTGAGCTGATTCACAACATCGCGAAAAACCGCGGCGGCTACTCCGTCTTCACCGGCGTCGGCGAGCGCAGCCGCGAGGGCACGGACCTGATCAACGACATGCGGGAAAGCGGCGTCATCGCGCGCACGTCCTTAGCTTTCGGGCAGATGAACGAGCCGCCGGGATCGCGCATGCGCGTGGCGCTCGCGGGGCTTTCGATGGCGGAATACATGCGCGACGAGATGCATCAGGACGTGCTGCTCTTCATCGACAATATCTTCCGCTTCGTGCAGGCGGGCAACGAGGTCTCCGCGCTGCTCGGGCGCATGCCCAGCGCGGTCGGCTACCAGCCGACGCTGGCCAACGAGCTCGGCGAGCTGCAGGAGCGAATCGCAAGCACGCCGCATGGGTCCATCACCTCCGTGCAGGCCATCTATGTGCCCGCGGACGATTTGACCGACCCCGCGCCGGCAACGATCTTCTCGCACCTCGACGCGACAACGGTGCTCTCCCGCGCCATTGCGGAGATGGGCATCTATCCCGCCGTCGATCCGCTGGCTTCGTCCTCGCGCGTTCTCGAACCGGCCATCGTTGGCGAGCGGCACTACAACGTCGCGCGGCGCGTGCAGGAGACGCTCCAGCGCTATCACGAGCTGCAGGACATCATCGCTATTCTCGGCCTCGACGAGCTCTCGGACGACGACCGCCAGACCGTCTACCGCGCGAGAAAGATTCAAAACTTTCTCTCCCAGCCGATGCACGTTGCCGAGGTATACAGCGGGCAACCCGGCTGCTCCGTATCTCTGGAGGACACGATCGCGAGCTTTGAAGAGATTGTGGACGGCAAGGCGGACGATATCCCCGAATCGCTGTTCCTGCTTGCGGGCGGCATCGAAGAGGTGCATCAGCGCTACGCCGATATGCAGAAGGCCGGAAAGGACTAACCGCCTAATACGGGAGTTGATCGATCATGGCAAATAGCTTCAACCTCATGGTGCTCACGCCGGAGCGCGAGTTCTACAACGGCGAAGCCGTCTATGTCAGCGTTCAGACCATCGCGGGCTCCATCGGCGTGCTGGCGGGTCATGTACCGATGGTCTCGGCGCTCGGTGTCGGCGCGCTGGTAATCCAGCCGGACGAAAACACCACCCGCACGGCGTTTCATTCCGAGGGCTTTATCGAGATTCGCCCGGAATGCGTCTATATCCTCTCACAGGCCTGCGAATGGCCGGAGGAGATCGACGAAAAACGCGCGCTCGAAGCGGAGCAGCGCGCGCAGGAGCGTCTCGAACAGGAGCGCACGGGCGACGACCTCGGCACCATGGGACACAGCAAGGTTGCGCTCATGCGCGCCATGACGCGGCGGCGCATCAAATCGCTCTCCTCGCAGAATATGAAATAACCCCCACATTGACACGCTTGTTTCTGATGCGGCGTCAAAGGCATTAACTTCTCACAAAATATGAAATACCCCCATATTGAAATACCATGCGCCCCGCCATCATTGGCGGGCGCCTTTTTCGGTGATTGCGCGCGCGCCTGTCATTTCATATAATAAAAGCAGTACAAATTTGCGACATCGATCGAACAGGAGGCGAAGGACATGCACACCCGGCGCATCGCAAAGCCCGTTGTCGGCGCGTTTTTCGCCGTACTCCTGCTCTGCGCGGCGCTCTCGGCCTATATCGAATACGGCAGGCGCGTGCGCGAGGACGACCAGATGCGCTTCATCGCCAGCACCGTCAGCGCGCAGGCATATGAAGAGCTCTCCGCCCAGCTCAACAAGGCAAAGACGCTTGAGGCGTTCGTCGTACAAAACGACGGCGGAACGGACGGCTTTGAACGCGTGGCCCGCCTGCTGGTCACCGATCCCGCCGTACGAAACGTGCTGCTTGCCCCGGACGGCGTGGTCAGCAAAGTGTACCCGCTCATGGGCAACGAAAGCGTCATCGGTCATGATCTGACAGGCGCAAACGCGGGAGACAAAGAAGCTCAGGCCGCAATTGAACGCGGCACTATGATCATGGCGGGTCCGTTCACGCTTGTCCAGGGCGGCCTCGGCATCGCCGGCCGGCTGCCGGTCTACCTGAACGGCTCGTTCTGGGGAATCGTCTCCGTAACGCTCAACTACCCGGACGCGCTGAACGGCCTCACCCTGCCGGACACCATTGTCTCACAGGGGTTTTCCTGCCGCATCTGGCGGATCAATCCGGATACCGGCGAAGAACAGACCATTCTGCTCTCCGGCGCCGGAATCGAACGCCGCGCGTTCGACTACGCGTTTCCCATCTATAACTCGGAGTGGCATGTGACGGTTTCCCCCATCAAGCCCTGGTATACCAACGCAAGCGTGATCTTCTCCGCGCTGGTGAGTGTGCTGTTGAGCTTCTCCGTCGCCGCGGGCGTATCCAATACGAGCACCATACGCCGCATGGAGAAGGAGGCGGCGGAAAGCCGCATTCTCGGCCTTCAAAAGCAGCTTGAATACGATCGCACCAACGTGCTGCTGACGCAGATCAACTCGCACTTTTTCTACCATACGCTCAACGCCATACAGGCGCTCATCGTGCTCGACCCCGACGCGGCCTATAAGATGACGGAGGATTTTTCGCGCTTTCTGCGCTTCAAGGTAGACAGCGTGAGCGCCGAAAACGGGCTTGTGCCGTTTCGCGAGGAGCTGCGCACCGTGCGCGCCTATGCCGAGATCAACCGTATTCAGCTGCAGGGCAGGCTTACGATGGAATACGACGTGTTCGACGCGGACTTTCTCATCCCCGTTCTCACCGTGCAGCCCGTCGTTGAAAACGCCATTATACACGGCATCAAACCCAAGGTCGGCGGCGGAACGGTGCGCGTCAGCCTCAGTCAGGAGGACGGCTGTTATATCGTTCGCGTTCAGGACGACGGCGTGGGCTATACCCCCGGCGGCGAAACGAGCGACCACTCCGTCGGCATTCCCAACATCCGCGCGCGCATGAACGGCTTTCCCGGATGCACGGTGGACGTGGAAAGCGAGCCGGGCTGCGGCACGATAGTTTCACTGCGCTACGCGGACAGCCTCGGAAAGGAGACGACATGAAAACCATACTCGTGGACGATATGGCGCTGGATATGCAGTTGCTTGAGCTCAAATGCGCGGATATGCCGGAGATCGAAATCGTCGGCAAGTTTACCGTGCCCGAAGAAGCGATTGCCTACGCGGGCTCGCACGACGTGGAGTTTGCCATGCTGGATATCGATATGCCGGGCATGAACGGCATCGAACTGGCCATGCGACTTCGGCAGCTCCGGCGGGACATCATCATCGTGTTCATCACCGCGCACCCGCGCTATGCCGTCCAGGCGTTTCAGATGAAGGCCGACTACATGGTGTTCAAGCCGTTCGACCGGGACGATATTCTGGACGTGCTCGAGCGGGCGCGGCTGTTGCAGAACCGGCAGAAGAAGCGCGTGCAGTTCCACACCTTCGGCAGCTTCGAGATGCTGGTGGACGAAAAACCCGTGCGCTTTCTTTCCGCAAAGGCGAAGGAGCTCATGGCGCTTTGCGTCTACTTCGAGGGGCGCAGCGTAAGCATCTACGACATCATCGAGTCCCTCTGCGAAGGCAGCGAAACCAAGACCGCCGAAAACACAGGCTATCGCCGGACGATTAAGGAGTTGAGCGACACGCTCAAGTCCTGCGGCGCGGAGGAGATCTTCGTCCGCGAACGCGGCAGCTGCCGCATCCGCCGCGAACTCGTCTCCTGCGACTATTACGATTTCTGGGCGGGAAAGCCGGACGCCGTCTCGCGATTCGACGGCCGGTTCATGAGCGACTACACCTGGGCGGAGCCTGCCATCTACCGGATGTGTGAGAAAAAAGGCCTGTCCTGACCCGATTTTTAATTTTTTCCCAAAAACCGTACGCTTCTCGTACGGTTTGTATGATATATTATGTGTTAAATTAGTTTTTGGAACGCATTCCACGCTGGTGTACGCGTTCGGAAGTGAAAGAAAATATTGCATCTGCGCGCCTGGGCGCGGCGAAACAAGGACGTTTCGTACGGTATCCGTACGGAACGTTTGTTATATTGCTTGTAGATTCGATTATCGATTACCGATTGACAGGCAATCCGCCAGAAAGTCAGCATCACGCAACAAGGTTTCACTTCACCTGAACGCAATAATAAAACGAAATATACGCTTACACCGGGCAGCATCCCGCAACCACCGTAAGTGAGAAGGGGACGTGGTTTATGAACGAAATCCTCCGCATGGAGCACATCAGCAAGCAGTTTGGGGACTTCTACGCCAACAAGGACATCAACTTCGATGTCAGAAAAGGCGAGGTTCACACGCTGCTGGGCGAAAACGGCGCCGGTAAAAGCACGTTGATGAACGTGCTGATCGGTTTGTATCAGCCGACGGAGGGCTCCATCTATCTCAACGGCGAAAAGGTACACATCGAATCCCCCGCGCAGGCGGTACGCCTCGGCATCGGCATGGTACACCAGCACTTCATGCTCGTGGAAGCCATGACCGTCATGCAGAACATCATCCTCGGCGATAAGCGCTACAAGGGACTCTTCATCAACCATGACGCGCGCAGAAAAGAGATTCTCGAGCTGTCCTGGCGCTACGGCCTGAACGTAGATCTCGAAGCGAAGATCACGGATATCTCCGTCGGCGCGCAGCAGCGCGTGGAGATTCTCAAGGCGCTCTATCGCGGCGCGGAGCTGCTCATTCTGGACGAACCGACCGCGGTGCTGACCGATATCGAGGTCGAAGGCCTCTACACCGTCATCGACAAGCTCAAAAGCGAAGGCAAGAGCATCATCTTCATCAGCCACAAGATGCGCGAGGTGCTGCACGTCAGCGACCGCGTGACCATCCTCCGCGCCGGCCGCACCATCAAGACGCTCCTCGCGAGCGAGACGGAAGGCAAAGAGCTCGCCAACCTCATGATCGGCCGCGAGCTGGTCGAGTGCGAATATGAAAAGGTTGAAGCCACGGGCGAGCCGGTCATTGAGCTCAAGCACGTGGACTACAACAAGGCCTCCAAGCACAACGGCCTCAACGACGTCTCGCTTGCGGTTCGCAAAGGCGAAATCCTTGGCATCGCGGGCGTGGACGGAAACGGGCAGAGCCAGCTAAGCCAGATCGTCACCGGCGTAACGATGGCCGAGGCGGGCGAGGTTACGCTCAAGGGCTGCAAGGTTTCCCGCGTTACCGCGGCGGATTTCATTCAGAAAAACGTCTCCCACATTCCCGAGGATCGCAACCGCATGGGTCTTGTGGGCAATATGACGGTGGAAGAAAATCTTCTGCTCAAGAGCACGCAAAAGTGCGACTTCTGCGACGCGAACGGCTGGCATCTGAAAAAGAAAGCCATGCGTTCCTATGCCGAGAAGATGCGCGCCAAATACGACATCCGCTGCCAGTCCATGGAGCAGGAAATCCGCTCGCTTTCGGGCGGAAACCAGCAAAAAGTCATCCTTGCGCGGGAACTCGAGGCCAGCCCGGATCTGCTCGTTGCGGTGCATCCCACGCGCGGCCTCGACATCGGCGCAACGCGCTATGTGCGCGACGCCATGATCGCGGCGCGGGATCACGGCTGCGCGGTGCTGCTCATCAGCGCGGACTTCGACGAAGTGCTCCAGTTGTCAGACAGGATTATCGTCCTCTTCGAAGGCAAGATCATGGGCGAATACTCCGGCAAGAATCCGCCGATTCAGGCCATCAGTCTAGCGATGGCCGGCAAGTAAGGGGGGAGCGAAAGAATGCATAAAACAAAACTGCTCAATGTTCTGATCCCGGTGCTCTCCATACTGCTGGCGTTCGTCATCGGTATGCTGATCATACTCGCGCTGGGAAAAAATCCGATCGAAGCGCTCGGTTACCTCATGAAAGGCGCGTTCGGCTCCAAGACCAATCTGGCAAACACCGTCGTTCGCTCCATGCCGCTGATCTTCACCGGACTTTCTACCTGCTTTGCGTATCGCTGCGGCGTGTTCAACCTCGGCGGCGAGGGCCAGTTTCTGGCAGGATCCATGGCGGCCATCACGGTCAGCCTGCTCATCGGCCACGAGGGCTGGTGGGTAACCGTCGTCGCCGTGCTCGCGGGCACGATCGCGGGCGGCATCTGGGGGCTTCTGCCGGGTATCCTCAAAACCTGGCGGGGCTTAAACGAAATGATCACGACGATCATGTTCAACTACGTCGCGACGCTCTTTATGGGCTATCTTTACACGACCGCGCTGCGCGAGGGCAGTGTGCCGCAGACGGCGCCCGTCCCGGACGCGACAAAGATCGGCCGCATCATACCAAACCTTCGCATCACCTGGGGCATCGTCGTTGCGATTGTGCTCGGCATTGCAATCTGGTATTTCCTCTTCTATACGTCCAAAGGCTTCCAGCTCCGCGCGGTCGGCTTTAACCCCGTTGCAAGCAGCTACAACGGCCTTTCGGTCAAGCGCTATATGCTCACGGCGTTCATCGTATCCGGCGCGATTGCGGGCATCGGCGGCGCGTGCGACATCCTCGGCACGCAGTTCCGGCTAATCAGCGGCTATGGCGGCGGGTACGGCTTTGACGGTGTGGCGCTGGCCCTGATTGCGCAGCTGCACCCGCTGGCGACGATTGCGGTGGCATACTTCTTTGCGGTGCTCCGCGTCGGCAGCACGACCATGCAGGTTGGCACCGGCGTACCCACGAGCGTGATCGATATCATTCAGGCGCTCGTCATCATCTTCGCCGTGGCCGGTTCTTCCATGCTGTATCTGCCGAAGGTTCGTAAGTTTATCATGAACCTCTTCACGAAAAAGGAGGTCGCTTGATCATGAGTTGGAATATGATTTCGGATGTGCTTATCTCCGCCGTTCGCATGGCAACACCGCTGCTGTTCGTCGCGCTTGCCGAGCTTTACTCCGAACGCGCGGGACTCGTCAACATCGGACTGGACGGCATGATGGCCTTCGGTTCGCTGGTTGGTTTCCTCGTCTGTTTCTGGACGGGCAATCCCTTTCTCGGCGTGCTCTGCGGCGCGCTCGGCGGCGTGCTGGTCAACATGGTGTACGCGTTTTGCACCATCACCCTCGCGGGACAGCAGATCGTCTACGGCATGGCGCTCAACATCTTCGCCCCCGCGCTGGCGTCGTTCATCTACCGCATCGTGTTCGGCGTGAGCTCCACGCTCGCGCAGGCGACACTCATGAAGTCCGTCTCCATTCCGGTGCTCAAGGACATTCCCTTCTTCGGCAAGCTGCTGTTTGATCAGACGCCGATGGTATATGCGGTCTACCTGCTCGTCATCGTGACGGCGATCTATTTCAATCGCACGAAATCCGGCCTGAACTACAAAGCCGTCGGTGAATATCCCAAGGCCGCCGAAACGATGGGCATCAACGTCGTGCGGCATAAATACATCGCCAGCATCATCTGCGGATTCCTCGCGGGAATGGGCGGCGCGTATCTGACCACCTGCTATGTCAACACCTATTCGGACGGCATCGTCGCGGGACGCGGCTTCATCGCGCTGGCCGCGGTCATCTTCGGCCGCTGGTCGGCCTCCGGCGTGCTGCTGGCCTGCCTGCTGTTCGGGTTCTTCGACGCCATGCAGCTGCGTCTGCAGGTCGGCACGGATCTGATTCCGTATCAGCTTTTCCAGATGGTTCCCTATGTGATGACGCTGATCGCGCTGACCATCTTCGGCAGCAAAATCGCGGGGCCGAAATCCAAAGGCAAGCCCTATTACAGAGAAGAGCGCTAACGCGAAGCATCCACCGGTAATTACGGAATATTCCGTATTACATACAAAATTCTTTTGGAGGAAAAAGGACACTATGAAGAAATTTCTTGCAATCGCACTTGCTCTGAGTCTGGTTGTCGGCATGCTCGCATGTGCGGCACCCACCGCCACAACGACCGAAGAACCCGCCGCAGCCGCCGCGACCGAAGCCGCAGCGGAAGCAACCGAAGCCCCCGCGCCGGCAAAGACCTATAAGGTCGCCATGATCTGCGACTCCAGCATCTCCGACGGCGGCTGGGGCGCGGCCTGCTACAATGGCATGACTGCAGCGGCGGCAGAACGCGGCTGGGAAACCGCCTATACCGACGCGATCGACCAGTCCGCTTATGCCGACACGCTGATCAGCTACTGCGACCTCGGCTATGACATGATCTTCGCGCCGGGCAACCAGTACAGCGACGCCGTCAAGCAGGTCGCCGCGGACTATCCGAACGTCGCGTTCGCAGTCCTCAACGGCTCCACCGAGCTGCCGACCGCCAACATCATGAGCATCCTGCCCAACGCCGACCAGATCGGCTCCATCGCGGGCATCATCGCCGGACTGATGAGCAAGAGTAACGTCATCGGCTTCATCGGCGGCATGGAACTCGACACCACGAAGTCCAAGCTCGCGCAATTCACCGCTGCAGCGCAGGCCATCAACCCGGAGATCAAAGTCCTCTCCGCGTATGCCGGTTCGTTCAACGACACCGCCAAGGGCATGGAGCTCGCCGCGTCTATGATCAATGAAGGCGCCGACGTGTTCTTTGGCGACGCCTCCGCCGTCGACTCCGGCGCGCGCCAGGCCATCGACCAGGCCAACGGCGACAATGTGACCATCGTCGACATCGGCCAGCCCGCCGATCTGCTCGGCCAGAATCCCTGCGTCGTGAGCAGCGTCGTCACCGACAACGCGCGCATGGTCGCCATCTGCCTCGAGAAAGTCGAAAACGGCACCTTCGGCAACGAAGTGGTCTTCGGCACGCTTGAAAACGGCGCGGTTTTCCTCGGCAAGTTCAACGACGCCCTGATGAGCGCCGATTTGCAGGCCAAGGTTGCCGAATATGTGCAGCAGCTGCAGGACGGCACTTTCGGCAAGTAATTTCCGAAAGTTACCATCGCAACCTGGACGCCCGGCCTCTGGCCGGGCGTCTTTTATTCAATCCGGATTCATTGTTTTCTCTGCGGTAACGCTTTATACTGAATATCGAACTCCATATCACATGCAAAAAGGAAGTGAACCCGTAAGATGAAATTTCTCTCGAAGGAAAAGATGGGCAAGCGCAAAAAGCGCGAGCTCGACAGCGCAAAGCGCGGAACCTGGGCCGGCGTAATCCCCGTGACGCGCACCATTGAAAACAAGAAACGCTACGATCGAAAAAAATCCCCGCGCCGGTACGATGACGACGGCACGGGGATTTTATTATTCGGAGGCAAGATTCAGTTTTTCGTCTGTTCTTGTGGGAGCTTATAAAACAGAAACGGAATGACGGAAACAAGGCAGCTCAGCGCGGGAACAATCGTAATCGAGAGAAACACAGTGTTCTGCATCCGCTCTGTCAATGCGGGCAAAATGAAAGCCGCGGCAGGAACTCCCGCCGCAGCCGCCTAACCGATGATCGACCCGATTTTACGCTTGTTTTGCTTTCGCAATGATGTCTTTGATCGCCTCGCCCGCGAGGATGTATCCCGCGACGGGCGGCACGAACGACACACTGCCCGGCGTCTGCCGCTTCGTCGGCCGCACAATCCCCTCGCCAAGCGCCGCGGCGCACTCCACGCCGCCGTCTTCTTCCGGCGCGGGTTTGATCGCTTCCTCACGCGAATAGACCACCTTGAGCGCGGGGATACCGCGCGCTTTGAGTTCCTTTCGCATCACGCGCGCAAGCGGGCAGACGGAGGTAGCGTAGATATCCGAAACCTCCAGCCGCGTCGGGTCGAGCTTATTGCCCGCACCCATGCTGCTGACAATCGGCACGCCGACGGCAAACGCGCGCTCGATGAGCAGGAGCTTGCTCGATACGGTGTCTATCGCGTCGACGATGTAATCGTAGCCAGAAAGATCAATTTGATCCGCGTTGTCCGCGCAATAGAAACAATCGTGCGCCGCGGCGTTGCAGCGCGGGTTGATGTCCAGAATGCGCGCTCGCATGACCTCGGCCTTTTTTTGCCCGACGGAAGAGTGCAGCGCGATGATCTGGCGATTGATGTTGGAAACGCAGACTACGTCCCCGTCGAACACATCGATGGCGCCGACGCCCGCGCGCGCAAGCGCCTCCGCGGCGGAGCCGCCCACCCCGCCGACGCCGAACACCGCAACGCGCGCGCCAAAGAGCGCCCGCATGGCGTCGTCGCCAAGCAGCATCCTCTCGCGGGAAAACGCATCGCTCATGTGAAAAAATCCTTTCGCAGCGGTTTGTCCGCCAGTTTATCGGCATCATACCGCCAAAGCGAAACGCCGTCAACCGCGCGGGCAGAATGTGAAATAATATATAAAATGCGCCCGATCACTTGACACGCGCCGCGCCGCCCCGTATCATAAAACATACTGATTTAATAAGAGAAGGGGGAGCCCGAACCGATGCGAATTTCCGCAAAAGGACGTTATGCGCTCGCGGCCGTCATCAGCATGGCGCAGCAGCACCATAACGGCGAGTTTATCACGCTCATCAGCATTGCAGATAAGCTCGGCATTTCGAAAATCTATCTTGAGCAGGTGTTCTCCCTGCTTAAGCGCGGCGGTATCGTCAACTCGATCAAAGGCGCGCAGGGGGGCTATCAGCTTTCGCGCATTCCGCGCCAGATCACCGCGCTGGACGTGCTGATTTCGGTAGAAACGGCGCTCTTCGACAAAACCGAGGATACGGTGCCCGAAAAAGCGCCGGAGATCGAATACGCCATGCGTTCCGGCGCGTTCGACCTGCTCGACGGAACGGTTGCGGACACGCTGAATCAGGTGACCATCGAGGACCTCGCCAACGCCGCGGAACGGCACAGGAGCGACGGCGCGGTAATGTTCTATATCTGACCCCGATTATTATTCCGCTTGCTGCAAAAAAAGCCGCAAAACTGCGGCTTTTTTTGTTTGCTCACGCGCTTAGTCCATCAGGTCGGCAAACAGCGGTGTGGAAAGATACCGCTCGCCTGTGTCCGGCAGCAAGACCACGATGGTCTTGCCCGCGTTTTCCGCCCGAAGCGCAAGCTGCGTCGCCGCCCAAACCGCCGCGCCGGACGAGATGCCGACAAGCAGCCCCTCTGCCCGCGCGAGTTCGCGGCTGACCGAAAGCGCGTCGTCGTTTTTCACGGTGACGATCTCGTCGTATATGGACGTATTGAGCACGCCGGGCACAAACCCCGCGCCGATACCCTGAATCTTATGCGGCCCGGCTGTTCCGCCGGACAGCACCGGCGAATCCGCCGGCTCGACCACGACGATTCCGACGCCCGGATTTTTGCTTTTCAGATATTCGCCAACGCCGGTCACCGTTCCGCCCGTACCAGCGCCTGCCACAAACAGATCCACCGCGCCTTCCGTGTCCGCCCAGATTTCCGGACCGGTGGTCGCGCGGTGCACCGCCGGATTGGCGGGGTTGGTAAACTGTCCCGGGATGAACGAACCCGGCGTCCGCGTCGCGAGCTCGTTTGCCTTTTCGATGGCGCCCTTCATCCCCTTCGCCCCTTCCGTGAGCACAATTTCCGCGCCGTACGCGCGCATCAGCACGCGCCGCTCCACGCTCATCGTCTCCGGCATGGTCAGTATCACGCGATAACCGCGCGCCGCCGCGATAAACGAAAGCCCGATGCCCGTGTTTCCGCTGGTCGGTTCGATGATCACGCCGCCCGGCTTCAGCGCGCCGCGCTGTTCCGCGTCCTCGATCATCGCCAGCGCGATGCGATCCTTCACGCTGCCCGCGGGATTGAAGTATTCGAGCTTGGCGACGATCCGCGCGTTCAGATGATGCTGTTTATTATAGTTCGTAAGCTCCAGAAGCGGCGTCTTGCCGACCAGCTCCGTCAGGCTCTTTGCAATCTTTGTCATATTGATCGTTCTCCTTAATAACATATTATTTATATATGTTTTTATGTATAAACTTTAACGGATTTCCGGCTGCTTGTCAAGTACTTTTCTCCAATACAAAACAGCCGGACGATTCCGGCTGTCTGAGCGTGCTGGTTTATTCGTTTACAAACGGTTCAATCCAAACCTTCATGCGTCCGCCGCAGACCATGCCTTCCTCTTCGGCGACGTCGTTGCTCATGTCGAGCGTAATAAGCCGGGGCTGCCCGCTTCTGAGCGTTTCGAACGCATGGTTGAGAATTTCGTGCTCGCCGCAGCCGCCGCCGACGGTGCCGACGATGTTTCCATATCGATTCACCGCCATGATGGCGCCGGTCGGCACGGGGGTTGAGCCGCTCTTTTCCACCACGACGGCCAGAGCGCAGGGCTCTTGATTGGACAGAAGATAGCCGAGCAGTTCCGGTTCGTGCGAGGTCAGCGCGAGGCGCTCGGCCTCCCGCGCCGCGATGCGGCTGCTGCGTTGCTGGATCAGCTCCGCGAGAATGGAAATCGCGATCTCCTTCGGCGTCTCCGCGCCGATGGGCAGGCCGATCGGCGTATGCACCAAATCGATCTTTTTGCGGTCATAGCCTTCCTCTTCGAGCATATTGAACAGCTCGATCGTACGCCGCCGCGAGCCGATCAGCCCCAGATACCGCGGCATTTCGCCGGAAAGCAGCTGTCTGAGGCACACCGCGTCATAGCGATGCCCGCGTGTGATCACGCAGACAAAGTCGTAGCGCGTCACCGAAAGCTCGTCCAGCGCCTTGGTAAACGCGTCGCAAATCACTGTTCTCGCCTCGGGAAAACGAACGGCGTTGGCAAAGCTCGGCCGGTCGTCCACAACCGTAACGTCGAACCCGAGATCCGCGGCATAGCGGCATAGCGGCTGGGAGACATGCCCGCCGCCGAGCAGGATGAGCCGCTGCGGCGGCAGAAACACACGCGTATAAACTGCCTCGCGTCCCGCGTCGTCCTTTGTATGCAACACCAGCTCCGCGGGCGCGCCGCCCTGCATGGCGAGGTTGATAACCTGCATAAGCCCTCCTTCCGCGATCGCGATCTGTTAATATCCGGCTCTGCTTCGCGCCGTTTTTCCTTAATTGGCCTGCTTCATCGAAAGCGAGATGCGCTTTTTCTGCACGTCCACGCTCAGCACGGCCACCTTGACGACGTCCCCGATGGACACCACCTCGGACGGGTGTTTTACAAATCGATTGGTCAATTCCGAGATGTGCACAAGCCCGTCCTGATGCACGCCGATGTCCACGAACACGCCAAAATCGATCACGTTTCGCACCGTTCCGGTGAGCACCATGCCGGGCACGATGTCCTGAATATCCAGCACGTCCGTGCGCAAAACGGGTTTGGGCAGTTCGTCGCGCGGGTCGCGCCCGGGTTTGACGAGCTCTTTCACCACGTCCCGCAGGGTCGGAAGTCCCACGCCGCAGTCGGCGGCGAGCTTGCTTTCGCCGTATTGCTTCACGCGCTCCGGCAGGTCGGATATCCGGCCGCCGGACACATCCGAAAGCGCGTGCCCCGTCAGTGTCAGGAGCTTTTCCGCCGCGGCGTAGCTCTCGGGGTGCACGCCGGTGTTGTCGAGCACCAGCCTGCTCTCCGGCACGCGCAGAAAGCCCGCGCACTGCTCAAACGCCTTCGGCCCCATCTTGGGCACCTTCATGAGCTGCTTTCGTCCGGTGAACGCGCCGTTTTCCTCGCGGTAGGAAACGATATTTTTCGCGAGCGTTTCGTTCAGGCCAGCCACCTGCCGAAGCAGCGAGGGCGACGCGGTGTTGACGTCCACGCCGACTGCGTTAACGCAATCCTCCACCACGCCGTCGAGCGTTTCGCTGAGGCGCTTTTGCGGCATGTCGTGCTGATACTGTCCCACGCCGATGGCCTTGGGGTCGATCTTGACCAGCTCCGCAAGCGGGTCCTGCAGCCGCCGGGCGATGGAAACCGCCGAGCGCAGATTGACGTCGTACTGCGGAAACTCCTCCGCCGCGAGCTTGCTGGCGGAATAGACGGATGCGCCCGCCTCGTTGACGATCATATAGCTCACGCGCTTGTTCCGCGCGATGAGCTCCACGGTCATCTGCTCCGTCTCGCGCGAAGCGGTGCCGTTTCCGATTGCGATGTGCTCCACGGCGTGTTTTTTCACGAGCGTTTCGAGTTGATCGATGGCCTCTTCCTTCTGGCGTTCGCCAAAGGTGGGATAGACCACCGTGGTGTCGAGCACCTTGCCCGTGCCGCTGACGACGGCGACCTTGCAGCCGTTGCGATAGCCGGGATCGAGCCCCATGGTCACGTGTCCCTTGACGGGCGGCTGCATGAGCAGGGGCTTTAAGTTCAGCGCGAAGTTGTGGATCGCGCCCTCGTTGGCAAGATCGGTCAGCGCGGCGCGCGTCTCGCGCTCCACCGAAGGGAAGATCAGCCGGTCGTAGGCGTCCTCCGCAGCGGCTTCGACCAACCGGCCCGCGGGGGAGTTTGCCCTCACGACCGAACGCTTGACCGCGCCGAGCGCGAGCTCGCGGTCCAGGTCGAGCTTAACCTTGAGATAGCCTTCCTTTTCCCCACGGTTGATCGCGAGAATCTGGTGGCCTGAGAGCCGGCTCAGCGGCTGGTCAAACTGGTAATAGAGCCGGTAGACGGAGTCCTCCTCCTTCGCGGCGGAGGAACCGACTTTGGCGTTTTTTGCGATTGCGTCCCGGAGCTTCTGGCGGATGGACGCGTCGTCCGACACCGCCTCGGCAATGATGTCCGACGCGCCGGCAAGCGCGTCCTCCACCGTGTCCACGCCCTTTTGCGCGTCGATAAAGCGCTCTGCGAGTATTTCCAGCGGCGGCAGATCCTTTCCCTGCGCAAAAATCTGATTTGCCAGCGGTTCAAGGCCCTTTTCTTTTGCGATGGTCGCGCGCGTGCGGCGCTTTTGCTTATAGGGGCGGTAGATATCCTCCAGCACGGCGAGGGTCTTCGCCTCGTCGATCTGCTTTGCCAGTTCGGGCGTGAGCTTTTCCTGCGCGGCGATCGATTTTTTGATCTCCTCGCGCCGTTCAGTGAGATTGCGAAGGTAGCTCAGCCGGTCGTTAAGATCGCGCAGGGTGGTGTCGTCCATCGTGCCGTGCAGCTCCTTGCGGTAGCGCGCGATGAACGGAATCGTGTATCCCTCGTCGATGAGATCCACGACGTTTTTTACGTGCATTTCGTTTTTATTGAATTCCCGCGCGAGAATCTGTATCTGTGCTTCCCGGATCTGCGCTCCCTGAATTTGTGTTTCCTGCGTTTTCGTTTCCATGTTCGCTCCGTGTTCTCCGCGCGGCTGTTTCGCGCGGTTTGCCGCCCGCATCGGTAAAGGGGGCGTACGGCTATTTTACCACAAAGCGGCCGCTGTGCGAAACAGGATTTGCTCGGCCGATATCGGGCGTTGAATTTCCTACGCGCGGCGGGTATGATAAGAATACGATTTTTAGGATGCGCGCCGCAAAAACTCCCTGGGAGAATACGTTTATGATCAGCCGGACGAAATATAAAATCGACGAAGCGACGATACTGCGTTTGTTTACGGCGGCGGGCATTCCGGACGCGACAAACGCTGTGCCGCTGGGCGACGGGGAGTTTAACGCGGTGTTTCTCGTCTCCTCGCCAAACAAAGACTATGTGCTCAAGATCGCCCCGCCGGACGGCGCGCCCGTGATGGCCTACGAACGGAACATGATGCAAAGCGAGGTCTTCTGGTACGGCGTGATGCGCGAAAAAACCGGCATCCGCGTGCCGGAGGTATACGCGGCGGACTTCTCCCGCGCGAACCTGCCCGTGCCTTACTGCATCATGGAGCACATGCCCGGCGAAGCGCTGAACAAAGCGAAACTGACCAAAGCGGAGCGCGCGGAGGCGGAAAGGCTGCTGGCAAAGATGAGCGCAAGCATGCACGCCGTGCAAAGCGCGCGCTTTGGCTATGAGCAATGCGGCCTTCATGAGAACTGGTTCGAGGCGATTTCCGCGTTTGTGCGGCAAACGCTGGACGACTGCGCAAAAAAAAGCCGCCGTTCGCGGCGCGGGGAACGGCTGCTTCGGCTCATCGAACGGCACCGGGATGTTTTGACCGCGGCGAAAGGCAGCATGGTCAACTTCGACATCTGGCCGGCAAATATCCTGGTTTCCCGCGAAGCCGGAGAGCTGCGCCTTTCGTGGATCGATCCCGAGCGAAGTTTCTGGGGGGATCCCATGCTGGACTTCGTCTGCTTTGCGTTTCACCGACCGCTGTCGGAACAGCAGGCGGTACTCGCGACATACAACGCCGCGTCGAACCGGCCCGTGACGCCGACGCGCGCGGAGGAAATCCGCTTCGCCGTCGGGCAGGCATACTTAGCGCTCATCATGGAAGCGGAGAAATACTACCGCTACTCGCCGCTGCATTTCGGCTGGTGGAGAAACGTCCTCGCCGCGCGCTTGCTCTACCGCGCCGCGTTTACCGCGCTGGAAGCGTAACGGATCCATTCGCAATCCTTCAGCCCCGCCTCGGCGGGGTTTTTGTTTAGGCTGGTTCCGTCTCCCGCGGGCGTGTGCGCCGCCGCAGCGACTCCATGATCGGCACGAGAAACGCGGCGACGATTCCGGCCGAAAAGCCGGTGTTGTAGAGATTCATGCCGCCGTGCAAAACGCCCGAACAGAGCGCGACGGAGGAGTTGAGAAATCCGGCCACAACGCCCCACGCCCAGCCGTAATACCCCGCAATCGGCGCAAGGCACGTGCCGAACAGCGCCGCGAGCAGCACGGACGGATCGTTGATGTTCCAAACCTTCGTCAGGCTGGCAAACACCGCGCCAAAGAGCACGGGGATGACGTTTCTTGCGTGCTTGCCCGCCGCGCCGAACCCTGCGATGGTTAGGATGCCGCCGATGGTCGGGCCGTTGAGCGGGCCGCGCACGAGCAGCACGTATGCCGTCGCGATCAGGCCGTTCAGACCCATGTTGAACAGCGCCGCGCCGATGCCGCCGACCTTGGCAAAATCCTCGCACGACTGGCCGGTTTCGGCAAAGATGCATCGCATGGAGCGAACGATTTCGCGGGACGAAGCAAGTCCCGTCAGCATGAGAAACAGAAACAGCAGAACCAGAAAGCCCAGAAACAGTCCGTCGTTTTCCGTGCTCCAGATGAGATTAAACCCCGCCTGATAACCATAGGATTTTAACAGCGAAACGATCACCGTGCCAAGGATGCCCGCCGTAAAGCCGACGTTGTAGAGGCTGAAGCCTTTGTGCACGTTTTTCAGATGCGCGGCAAGCGGGGCGATGACAAGCCCGACGACAAGGCCGATTCCCATGCCAAGCGGTATGCCAGTGCGCCCGGGCAGGTGCAGCACGAACGCGCACTCCGTAACGACGGGCGCGAGACTCGTTGCAAACAGCGCGGTGTGGATATGCGTCCGAAACGGTTCGCGGCGCAGGCGCGCATAGAGCCAGGTTCCAAATATAATCGGCCAGACGTTGAATATGTTTTTGCCAAAGAGGCCAAAGCTGCCCATCAGGAAGATCGCGATGGTCGACAGCCCCGAAAACGGCGTATGGAACAGCAGCAGCAGCGACACGGCAACGAGCATCAAAAGCCCCGCGTTAACAAACGCGGGGCCGACGCCGCCAAGCGCAACATAGTCCGTAATTAAAACGCCGGAAAAGCGAATGATGCGCCATAAGCCTTCCATCAGCTCGGCAAGCGTGGTCTGCGTCAGACCAAAGGCGATCATCAACAGCGCAACGCACGCCATCACGCCATAGGAAAAGGCGTCGGCGTACCATCCGGGGATTGTCATTGCAGAAATTTGGATACGTCCGCCGGAGAGTTCGGCGGGCGAGCGATCCGAGATTGAATTCGGAGCAGCTCGGCGAGGGCGTGTCAGCCTGGTCATGGTATCCCTCCCATTCGGTCGTTTGGGGATATCAGCACGGGTTGCATCAGTCAGATTCAGCGGCGGGATCGCCGTCGGGTTGGACGTGATCCGCATGTAACGTTCGTCGTTGAGTTTGACCCGCTCGTTCGTCATGGGTTGTTCCGATATGCAGTTGTCGAAGTCTCTGGTTTGATCATATCATGCCATAAGGCAGGGACACCAGAAAAACATTTGAAAAGCTTAACAGATGTTTGTTTTGTTTTCACCTGTTCGTTGTTTGATCTTCATTTGCCGTGCAATCCGTTCCGACCGCGGCGCCGCGCTCACGCGTCCGCCCGGGCGGAAGCGCAGGGGGACGCAAGCGCGCGATCGATGCTCCAGAACACATTGCTTTCGCCGATGAGCGCGAGAATGCCGCTGCGCTCCATGGTGATTCGCGTTTCGGAGGAGAGTCCGCAGCAGCCGACGCGCACGCCGCGCTTCTGGAGCGCAAGCACAACGCCCTCAAACGCCTGCGCGCAGGAAACGTCGATATAGGACACCCCGCGCATGGAGAAAAACACAACGTCGCAGTCCGCCGGAATTCCCGCGGGAATGGCCTCTACCGCGCCGGTGTTGGCAAAGATCATCGCGCCCGCAATATAGACGACCCGCGCGTTGCCAAAATGACGGCAGATCGCTTCCCCGTCGGCAGAGACCCGGCTTGCGTCGACCGCCTCGGTATTGATTTCCAGCCGGGAGAGTCTTCGCACGAGCAGCAGCAGCGCTAAAAGCACGCCAAGCGCAATCGCCGTTGTCAGATCGAAAATCACCGTTGCTGCCATCGTGACGAAATACTTCAGGATTGCGCCCTTGAACTTGCGCGAAAACATATAGCGAATGGCGGGCCATTCATTCATGCGAAACGCGGTGACCATCAGCACACCCGCAAGCGCGGAAAGCGGAATAGCCGACATCACGGGCGAGAGCAAAAACATGGAAACGACAAGCACCAGCGCATGCACAATGCTGGTCAGCCGCGTGACCGCCCCGCTCTTGACCGCGACGCTGGTGCGCGCAATTGCGGCGGTTGCCGGAATGCCGCCGAAGAAGGGCAGAACGATGTTGCCGATTCCCTGCGCAACCAGCTCCTGATCGCTGTTGAACGACTTTCCGGTCATGCGCGACGCGCTGGAGCCGCAAAGCAGGCTCTCGATCATGCCCAGCATGGCGATGCTGAAAGCGGGAGACAACAGGCGCGTCAGCGTATGCGCGTCGATCTGCAGAAGATTCAGCCGCTCGGTGGGCAGCAGCGTCTTTGGAATTTCTCCGACGCGCGCGATGTCAAGCCCTAACAGCGACGCCGCCGCCGTTGCCAGAACGATTGCAACCAGCGAGCCGGGAACGAGCGCGTTCCATTTTTTCGGATATACGACCATGAACAATATCACGGCAAGTCCGATGCAGACCGCCTGAATATTCGGAGTAAACCCCAGAGAAAAATAGCTGCCGACGCGCTCGACGACGTCCTCGCCCACAGACTTCACGCCAAAGAAATTGTCCAGCTGCCCCGCCGCAATCAGAATGGAAATACCGGAGGTAAAGCCCGTGATCACAGGGGCGGGGATGTAGCTTGTGAGTTTGCCAAGCCGCAGCACGCCCGCAAGCAGCAGGAACACGCCCGCAAGCAGCGTCGCGATAAACACGCCCTGCATCTGATATTTCGCCACAATGGAGACCAAAATTGCCGCCATCGCGCCCGTCGGCCCGGAAATCTGATAAAACGCGCCGGAGAGCGAGCCGATGACGACGCCGGCGATGATCGCGGTGATAAGTCCCGCCGCCGCGTCGGCCCCGCTGCTGACGCCAAACGCAAGCGCAAGCGGCAGCGCAACTGCGGCAACGGTTACGCCCGCCATGATATCTTTGGAAAAGGATTTTGCGCCGTAACCGGAAAATTCCCGCTTCAGTCCTAAAAAAAAGCTCCGAATCATGCTCGATGTTTCTACTCCCCAAAAAACAGATACCGTCGGCTAGTATACGCCTTTTCATATCCTACCGCAACAAGTGTTTTCAAAAGCTGGCCGCAAAAAAAGAAGCGATTTCTTTCTGCGCCTGTTCCCACCGGCAGCATACAAGAAAAGCGCTTCTCTATAGTTTGCGGTTCCATTTATCGGCCGGTCATGAGAGACTCCTCGTCAACGCATGACGCCGATTTCATCGCGCCTGTATATTACGGCGCTTTCCCGCCGCCCTGTCCCTGGCGGGGTTGTTGACCGTCCTGCCCGCCGCTGTCGCCTGAGGCGTCGTCCTGTCCCGCAGTCGGCTTGTCGGCAGAATGCTCGTTTGCGCCGTTGTTCGTTTTCTCCTCGTCCGCATGTCCTTTCGTCAGAGCGATGATCTCGCGGACGGGGCGATCAACCCAGTCCTCCGGGTCAAACGCGGCGCCCTCGCCGGACGACTCGCCGAGCTTTTCGATGAGATAGAGCTTTCCGGCGCTGGTTCCGAGCTCGTGCGCGGCGCTGACGTCCCCGCGCGTAACGGCGGCGGAATATACCGTCAGTCCGTTCTGCTGCTCAACGCGCGCGCTCAGCCGTTCGGTCAGCCGCTCCGCATGCTGCGCGCTGTAGGACGAGGCGGAGAGCATCACGTCGTTTTCAGTCGCTTCGGTAAGATAACCGCTTGCGCGAAGCACTGCGATTGTCGCGTCCACGGCCTCGTCCACGGGGCGGTTGCGAAGCGCTCGAACATCGATTTTTTCAAGGATTTGTCCGCCGTCTTCGTTGACGGCCGTCATGTCCAGCACGCGGTCGTAACAGTTGACCGAATATTCGATCGACGGGTTTACATCCAGACTCACGACGCCGACAGGCGTTACATAACTCGTGAATCCGCCGAGAAGCAGCAGCAGAAACCCGGCCGCCATAGAAGCAAGCGCGGTAATGCGCGCGCGTTTTCTCGCCGGTTTTTCTTTGCCGAGCAGCGAAATAGACTGTCCCAGCAGATAGCCTCTGTTTGGAATGCGCACAAACGTACCGTCCTGCGTCAGCGCCGCTACGGACGACCCGCGAATCTCAACGACAATCGCGCGACCCTGCTCCTTCATTTTCCATTCCCCCGTGTGCCTCGAATGTAACTCTTCAGCGCCGGATAATCCCCCGCGCGAATCACAACCGTTGCGATGATGTATTTTCTGTATCGTTCGACCAGCTTTTTCGGCAGGCCGTATTGCCCGATCAGGCGTTTCGCCGGAAGCTGGCGCGTCCGCCGCAGTTGCCGGGTCATCTCCTCCTGTGCGAGCACCGCCTCCGCCGCCTCGGCGCAGACCCGGCGGGAGCTTTCGCGGCTGGGCGAACACTCCGTCAGGTCAAAAAAGCTGAAGCCGTATTGCCTAAGTTCCGCGTTCGCGGCGACGATCTCGTCCTGCAGCGAACGATCCGCCAGCCGGACGCTCGTCTGCGCCACCGCCGCGCCAACGGCACCGTGCGTGTCGTCTTCCGCGCCGCCGTCGAATGCGTCCGGCGGAACGGAGAACTCCTGCGTTCGCTTTGCCTCCGCGCGGTATGCGTCGATGAGGCTTCGCTTCACCAGCGTTTCGGCATACGGCATGAACGCGCCTTTCTCCGGCCGATAAGTATCGATGGCGTGCGAAAACGCACACAATGCAATCGACCATTCGTCGTCGCTCTTCGTCACAAAGCGGTGCTTTGCGCGGGATGCGATCCTGAGAATGTTCTGTTCCTGCCGGGTGATGAATTCTTCACGCGCCCGTTCGTCCTTCGCCGCACGAAGGGCGAGCGCCGAGTCGTCGTACCCCATGCCGATCGGTTGGTTCGTCTCCTGTCTTTCGTTTGTTCGCATGATCGTTTGCGGGTCACGGGGGGATTTTCCCCCGCGACCCCATCGTATCACGAGCCTGTGATTATCGTATCACGGGCTGGCGATTATTGAAAGAGCGAGCCAAGCCACTGGAAAAACGCGGCAAATAGTCCGCCCGATGCGTCGGAAGCGCTGTCGTTCTCATCCGCGATCACGCGCATCTGGTATTCAGCACCGTCCTGCTGCTGATACATCGTCTGCACCGCAAACCCGGCGTTTTCCATCGCGGTCTTCAGCGCATCCGCCGCGGCCTTTGTCGCGTCGCTCAGCGCGGACATCTCCTGTTTGGTCAGCGCGTTGGCGTCGGCTCCCTGCTCGGCGGTATAGGCGGCCTGATACGCTTCCATCAACTGCGTCAGCACTCCCTTATTCTCGTCCGAATCGTCCATGCCCGCGATCTGCGCGGATATTGCCTCCATGTTCATCACGGTGTTGCCGTAGGCATAGCCATCGACCAGCTGGCCGCGGCCCGCGCCGTTGGTGATTCCGGCATCTTTCGTCGCCTCAAGCAGCGCCTGTTCGGCGGCTTTCGTCGCGTCGCTCAACGCCTTGAGCTCGGCCTGCGTCAGCGAAGCATCCGCATTCTGTTCCGCGGCAAGCGCTTCCTGATATGCGCTTAAGAGCGTGTTCAGCGCGGCTTTGTTCTCGTCCGAGTCGTCCAGCGCGGCGATGGCCGCGGCGATGTTTGTCGTATCGAGCACAGGCCGGTTACTGTTGCTGCGTCCCGTGCCATCCTGGGCTTCTTCCGGTACGCCGTAGAGCGTGTCGGTCGAAATTCCCGCCGCTTCCAGCGCGGCGTCCAGCGCGGCTTTCGCCGCCGTGACGGCGTCGCTCAGCGTATTGAGGTCGTCGGTTTCCTTCGCCTCGATCGCTGACTGCCGTGCGTCAAACGCGGCCACATAGGCGTCCAGCAGCGCGGTAAGGCTCGCCTTTACGTCCTCGTCCGTCAGCGCGGCGATGGCCTCTGCAATTTTGTCAACATTTAAACCGGTCATCTCCGCATTGCGTTCGCCGTTACGGTTGCCCGGCTTGGTGTCGGACGTTGTCTGATCGCTCTGGTTGGGGCGATTGTCGTTTTTCCCGTTGTCGGCCAGCGCGGTCGTGCTGAACGCAAGCGTCAAGAGAAGCGCGATCACGATCGCAAGGGTTCGCCTGGCGCGTCTGTGCAATCCGCCTGCGCGCCTTTTGGTTTGATTTTCCATCATGCTATATGATCTCCTGTCTTTGAGATTGCGCCGGACTGTTTCCGGACATTACTTTACTACGACTTTACCGCCGAAAAATCGGGGGCCAAATTCGAATTTCCAAGAGAGTTCATGTTATCTTCACATTTCATGACAGAGTTGCATCGCTTTTTATGTTTGACACATAAAAAACCTCCGATTGCCATCAATCGGAGGTTGGCGGGTGTCTGATAACCGCCGGATGCGCGGATTCCTTATTTTTGCAGCTTGCCAAGCAGATATTGTTCCGCTTCGGCGTTCCAGAGGTTGTTATGCGCTTTTACGAGTTTGTCGAGCTCCGCGAACATCGGCTCGGTCTTGCCCTGTTCGGCAAAGTCCGCAATCGCGGTCAGCGGCATGTCGATCTGCGTGTAGATCAGCTTCTTGCCGCCGGGGATCTTCGGCAGGTTCGTCGTCGTCTCCACCACGCAGTCCAGGCCGCCGATGTGCGTGATCATCGCCGCGGGGTTTAATAGCCCCTTGTTCATCATGACGATCGCCTCGCGCATATCGTCCGTGTTGCCGTGGCTCGTCGCGGCAACGTGCGTACGGTTGTAGTGCACGTTGTAGAAGTTCATCGTCGCGGAAAACTCCGTGTTGCCGGGGCCCGCGAAGAAGTTCAGGCAGCCGTCCACCGCGAGGATCGCGTCGCCCTGCTCAACCACCGGCTTGACCGGCGCAAAGCAGATCACGTCGTCAAACCCCGCGCCGCCGGAAATCGTCCTGAGCGTTTCGACCGGATTTTCCACCTTGCCGGTGTTAACATAGTGCAGCTCGACGCCGCACTCCTTCGCGTGCGCAATTGTATAGATGCTCTCCGCTCTGGCAAGGCGCGCGTCGTCGATGTCCGTCACGACGAGCAGGCTCGGCTTGCGGTCGCAGTGCAATGCGTAGTCGATCGCGCCGAGCCCCATCGGGCCCACGCCCGCGAGCAGCGCCATTTTGCCGCCTTCGACGATGCCCATATCGTGCGCATACACGCCGTCTCTGGTGTGATACATCGCGTGAAATGTCGCGATGATGCAGCTCATGGGTTCGGCCAGCGAGCCGTAGAAATAGACGTCGCTGTTGTAGGGCAGCAGGCAGTCCATGTGCAGCGTTTCCCAGGGGATGTTGACGTAGGTCGCGTCCCCGCCGCACTCTTTGTAGGAATACCCCGGCGCAAGCAGCGAGCCTTTGTAGGAATGCGCGGGCTGAATGACAAACCCGTCGCCTTTTTTGAACTTGTGCGCCCAGTTCTTGCCGACCTCGTCCACGATGCCGCAGAACTCGTGCCCGATGATCGTCGGGTTTTCCGCAACGTCGTCGGGCACGCGCTTGTGAGACGCGCCCTGCTGCAGCGCCTTGTAGCTGGACATGCAGATGCTGTCCGACATCACCTTGCAGCGAACACCGTCGTCCCCCACGGGGCTTAGTTCAAACTCTTCCAGCCGGATATCGTGCGCGCCGTAGAGGCGAACCGCTCTTGTCTTCATATGGTTATTCCCTTTCTCCGTTTTCATGCCGGATCAAATGCCAGGTACTGTCTATCAAGTTCGAGAATTGCTCTTCCCGCATTTTTTCTATCGTGAACTTCTGCCGCGGCGAATTGATGTCCTCCCCGCTGATCTGCAGCATGCCGTATTGTTCGCAGAGCTTTCGCAGGCGTTCGATCTGGGGTTGCGTGTTTCGCGTCGGCATATACGTCACCGCGCGCACGCCCGCAGCATAGATGATGTCAAACAGCTCGTCGAGATAGTCGTCCTCAAATTTCTGCGCTTTCTTGTCGCCCGTTACGCTTTGGGTGACGTCGCCTAAATACGCATAGGCGAGAATGCCGTCCACCCCGGCGGCAAAACGGACAAACTCGCCCAGGCTCGGGCACTCGTCCGTCGCGTCGACAAACACCTTCGGGATGCAGTCCTTTTTGAGCGATCCCACCAAGTCGTATTCCGCAAGCATGGTCGTCAGCTCGTCCGCGCCCTGCGGCAGGCTCGCCTTTCCCAGCGCAAGCAGCTGCTTTGCCAGCGCCAGCATCAGATGCCGCTCGGTCACGCTTCCGCCGTCGTTGTACTGCGAAAGCGGCAGCACGTCCCGCTCCAAATCCAGCGCTACGCCGTCCGCCGCATAGAGCGCGTTGATGCGCTCGATCATCTTTCTGTTCCGCTCGTTTCGCTTTTCCCGTAGCGGCGCAAAGTACGCCTGAACCCGATCGATGTTTTCGTGCGGCACCGCGTGCAGCACCATATAGCTCACGCCGACCTGATCCGGGTTGTTCGTGCGCCGGTCCTTCAGCGGCGTTTCGGCAAACGACACGCGCGTCTCGATGCCGATGGTCGTCGGAATCCCGACGATCCTGCCCGCCTCGATGAACTCCTCCGCTCCGCCGATGCTGTCGTGATCCACGATTCCGCAGGTGGCGAGGTCTTCCGCTCTTGCGGCGTAGACAGCGGCGCTGGGTGAATACGGCGAAAACGAATAGCTCGTGTGAATGTGGTTGTTGACCATGCGAGGGTCAACGGGGATAAGCTTTGTCGTCTGCATAACGCTTTTCAGCGTTTGCAAACGTTCTTCTTTTGTTCCTGCGTTCAGAGAACGCAAAAGAGATAAATCTATCATCTGAGCATCACCTGTCCGCCGGTCACCGGGATCGCCTGACCCGTTTCATAGGTCTGCTCCACGGCGTAGAAGATCGCCTTGGCGACGTCGCAGGGCAGGCAGCCGCGCTTAATCAGCGATTTGCCCAGATAAAACTGTTTCACGTCGTCTATGGTTTGCGCGCCCGGCACCTTGCCCGCGCGCAGATACTGCACAAACAGGCCGCGCTCGGGGTCGCTCCATAGCGGTCCGTCGTAATAGTTGCCCGGGCAGATCGCGTTGACCTTGATGTTGTACGGCGCAAGCTCCAGCGCGAAGCTCTGCACAAGCCCGATGCCGCCGAATTTTCCGCCCGCGTAGGCAAAATTCTTGTTGCTGCCTTCCAGGCCTGACTTGCTGTTGATCTCGATGATGTCGCCCATCCAGTCTGGGTCGGCCGCAAACTGCGCGCGCATGATCCGCTGCGCGTATTTCACGCAGGTGAAAAACGCTGTGTAGTTGATGCTCGTGACAAACTCGAAATCCTTCTTCTCCATCTCGTCCAGCGAACCCGCCTTGAGCACGCCGGCGTTGCTGACCAATAGATCCAGCCCGCCGAACGCGGTCACACACGAGGCGATCATATTCGCCACGCTCTCCTCGCTGGAAACGTCCACCTTCACCGCGACCGCGCGCTCGCCGAGCGATTCGGCAACCGTCTTTGCCAGCGGCTCGTTGAGGTCGGCAATCACCACGCTCGCGCCCTCGCGGTAGAGTTCCTCCGCGATGCCTTTGCCGAAGCCCTGCGCGCTGCCGGTCACAATCGCGATCTTTCCGCCGAGCCGGCCCGCGGTCTGCTTGCGGTTTTTTACTTCTTGGGATGCGATCTGCTCCCATTTCGTCATATCGATCATTGTTCTTTTTTCTCCATATACCCCATTAACTTTGCGTATGCGTCGTGCCACTGCTGCGTCTGCCGGCTTTCATACTTCTCCGTTTCAAACGAAGCGCGAACCACCGCGCGCACATCGTCCACCCCGCCTAGCTCACCAAGCGCAACGGCCTGCATGAGAAGGTTTCCGACGCAGGCGCTCTCCACCGGCCCGGCGACGACGTTCCTGCCGGTCGCGTCCGCTGCGAGCTGATTCATGAGCTTGTTTTTCGTTCCGCCGCCGACGATGTTGAGCGTATCGATCCGTCCGCCCTTCATCTGTTCCAGCGTTTCCAGCGCGAAGCGGTATTTCAGCGCGAGACTGTCGTAGATGCAGCGCGCAACCTCGCCAACCGACTGCGGAACGGGCTGGCCGGTGCGCTCGCAGAACGCCTGAATTTTCTTTTGCATGTTTCCGGCGGTATAAAAGCTCATATCGTCGGTGTCTATGATGCTCACAAGGCCTTCGCTCCTGCTCGCCTGCTCGTCGATTTCATCATAACTCAAGAATGTGCCCTGTTTTTGCCAGTCCCTGCGGCACTCCTGAACGAGCCAGAGCCCCATGATGTTTTTCAGCAGGCGGAAGCTGCCCTGCACGGTGCCCTCGTTTGAAAAATTCGCCTGAAACACGGCGTCCGACTTGACCGGTTTGTCGACTTCGACTCCAAAGAGCGACCATGTACCGCTCGAGCAGAACGCGAAATTTCCTTCACCGGGGATGGCGGCGACCGCCGAGGCCGTGTCGTGCGAGCCAACCGCCGCAAACGGTACGCGGGAAATGCCGAGTTCTTCCGCGACCGACGCGCGGATGGAGCCGCGCAGGGACCCTGCGAAATCCACATCCGTAAACACGTCCGCCGGAATGCCGAGCGCGCGCATGGTTTCGCCGTCCCAGCGGCGATTCTCGCCGTCGTAGAGCATGCTTGTTGTGGCGATGGTATACTCCGTCGCCAGTTCGCCCGTAAAGAAATAACCATACATGTCGGGCGAAAAAAGCAGCGTTTTCGCGTTCGCAAGCCCTGGATCGCCTTCCCGAACGCGCGCATAGAGCTGGTAGACCGTGTTGAACGGCATGCTCGCGATGCCGGTGCGTGAAAACAGCGTTTTCTGCGGCACAATCGCGTGCACGTCCGCCATACCGGCCTCCGTCCCGTTTCGATAGCAGCGGGAATTGCCCAGCAAAGCGCCGTTTTTGTCGATGAGGCCGAAGTCCACGCCCCAGGTATCAATGCCGAAGCAGTCCGCTTCCTGCCCATCGTGCTTGAGTTTGAGAAACGACTCCTTGAGCTGGCGGTAGAGACCCAGCGCGTCCCAGTAGTACAGCCCGTTTTGCTCCACCATGGGGTTATCGAAGCGGTGCACTTCGCTCAAAGCGATGCGCGCCCCGTCGAACGCGCCAAGCACTGCGCGTCCGTTTGACGCGCCAAGGTCAAACGCAAGCAGCCGCCTCGCGCTCATTTGATCACACCCTTTTGCAGAATAATGTTGGCATAGATCGCTTCTTCGCCCGTCTGGACGATCACCGCGCAGGCGTCGGCCTTGTCATAGAAAGCGTATCGCTCATATTGGGCGACGGCATCCCCGCCGCGCGCGTCATGTTTTGCAACGATTGCGCGGTATTCGTCGTGAATGGGAATCTTCATGCCTTTGTCGCGTACGTCAACATCCATCACCGCAGCCGGTTCGTCCGTATAAAGATCGAGCGGCATGATCTGCAGAATTGCCTCCAGCAGCGCGGGTATTCCCAGCCCGTCCGCGCGGAGAAACGTCGCCCCGCAGCGCTGCGCCGCGCTCTTGCCGGGGTAATTCGCATCCGCCAGCAGGATTTTATCGCCATGCCCCATTTCGCAGAGCGCCTTGATAAGCTCGGGAGAGAGTATTTTAGGAATATTCAGCAGCATATGTTGTTTCTCCTCCATCGCCGCGATTCGCGCCGCCGACCGCTGGTCGGCGGTCGGCGGCGATACGAATCGCCACATTCATTGCGAATTTCGTTTCCCCCGGCGCAAAAGCGACGGGCAAAGCGGCCGCGATCTGTTACCGATACAGCGGGCCGTATGCGGCGCAGGCGCGGTAATCCGATCCTTCAAGGTCGGTTGTGCCGAACGCGCTCCATGCGGAGGGGCGGAACACGCGATCACTCGAAACGTTGTGCATGGAAACCGGGATGCGCAGCATAGACGCCATGGTGATCAGAAGATCGCCGATGTGCCCATAGCAGAACGCGCCGTGGTTTGCGCCCCAGTTCGCCATGACGCTGTATACATCCGTAAACGCGCCTTCGCCGGTCAGAATCGGCGCAAACCAGGTCGTCGGCCAGGTCTTGTCCGTGCGCTCGTCCAGCGTCTTGTGCACGTCCGGCTCCAGCTCGCAGGTATATCCCTCCGCCAGCTGCAGCACCGGGCCGAGTCCTTTGACGATGTTCAGGCGCGCCATGGTGACAGGCATATTGCCGCGCGTGCCGTTGATGAAATGCGAGGAATATCCGCCCCCACGGAAGTAGAACTGATCCGCCGCGCACCAGTCGGTCGCCTTGAGGCAGGCGTTGGCGTCCTGCTCGGTCATTTCATAAAACGGCTTGATAACCGGGTTGCCGTTTGCGTCCGAAGCAGCGCCGGTGCCGTCCAGCGAGGCCGCGCCGGAGTTGATCAGATGGATGATGCCGTCTTTGGCATAACCGGTGAGCTCTTTGCCGGTGACGCGCTTGACCGCGTCCGGGCTCCAGTAGGTGCGGACGTCCGCAAAGATGCCGGGCCGGTTGGTCAAAAGGTGCTCAAAGAGCATCGTCATGGCGTTGAGCGTGTCGTTTTCGGTGCCGAGCACGAACGCTTCGCGCCGTCCGTTCCAGTCGAACTGGCTGTTGAGCATGGCTTCCAGAAAGTCGAAGTTCGGCTTGTAGTCCGTCCACTGCCGCTGTCCCTGAATGCCGCCCACGATGGCGTTGTGTCCGCAGGATTCCTCGACAAAGCCGAGCTCGGCCAGGCGCGGGTTGCCGGCCATCAGATCGCGCACAATCATCATGCTCTTGACAACAAACTCCCACTGCGCATCCTTTTCCTCGCGTGAAAACTGGATGTCCGCCGGGTTTTTGTCGATGCCCTCATGGCAGTTTTCCTTCGTCCACTTCAGCGCGCGCTCGAATTCCTCCGGATCATAGATGCCGTTGTCAATGCGGCGGAGAATCTCCGTCTCGTCCACGCTCTCGCTGCGAAGACCGAAGTACTCATACATCGTTTCCTGGTCGAGAATGCTGCCCGCGATGCCCATGCACATGGAGCCAACTTGCAGGTAGCTGTTCTGGCGCATCTGCTTTGCCGCAAGGGCCGCCTGCGCAAAGAGCAGTATTTTGGAAGCGACATCCTCCGGGATGGATGTATCCGTCGCGTCCTTGACGTCGTGTCCGTAGATGCCGAACGCGGGCAGTCCCTTTTGTGAATGTGCCGCAAGCACCGCCGCGAGGAACACCGCGCCGGGACGCTCCGTTCCGTTGAATCCCCAGACGGCCTTGATCGTCAGCGGATCGAAGTCCATGACCTCCGTGGAATAGCACCAGCAGGGCGAAACCGTCAGCGTAACGCCGACGCCCGCTTTTTCAAACTTTGCCTGACACGCGGCCGCTTCCTTTACGCCGCCGATGGTCGTGTCCGCAATGACGATTTCCACCGGGTCGCCGTTGGGATAGCGCAGATTGTCCGCGATCAGCTTTGCCGCGGCTTTCGCCATATTCATGGTTTGGTCTTCCAGTCCCTCGCGGACGCCGTTTCTGCGCCCGTCGATGCAGGGGCGAATGCCGATCTTCGGCAGGTCAATTGCATAGCGATTCATAACTTTCTCTCCTTTTGTTCGGTTCTTTCTATTTTGATTCCGCCCCGGACAATGCCCGGCGGTTTTGTCCTCTTCTTTTCTACTCCTGACGAATGCGGTTATGCAGATAGCTTTTCAGGCGGATGACCTGCGGATGCGCCAGCTCTTCTCCCGCCATGCGTTTGAGCAGGATCTCGCCGGATTTTTGCCCCATCAGCTGCGTCGGCTGCTCGACGATGGACAGCGAGGGCGAGACGATCCGGCAAAGCTCTACCGCGTCGAATCCAACAAACCCGATATCCCCGCCAAGGACGATATTGCGCTCGTGTGCGGCGGTAACCGCGCCCATGGTCATGTCGTAGTTGGTCACGCAAAGCGCCGTCGGCGGGTTTGGCATGTCCATAAACTGGTTGAACAGCCGGTATCCCGACTCAAAATCGTACTGCCCGGTTCGGATGAGGCCGCCCGGCTCGCCGCCGTCCTGCGAACCCGGTTCAATTGCGATGCCGTAGTCCTCCAGCGCGCGCCGGTACCCGACCATGCGCTCGTTTGCCGTGGAGATATCCATCGGCCCTACGATAATGCCGATGCGCCTGTGTCCCGCGTTGATGAGCTGCTCCACCGCGTCATAGGTCGCGTTGAGGTTGTCGATGACGATGCTGTCGCACACAAAACCGGGAATCGTTCTGTCGACAAGCACCATGGGCATTTCGCTGCCGCGCGCAGTACGGATTTTCTCGAGCTCCGCCGCGGTTACATGCTGCGCAACCAGCACGATCCCGTCTACATTGTTATTGCAGAGCACATGCAGCTTATCCAGCTCCAGATCACGGTTAAAGTCATAGCTGCAGGCAAAGGAAGTATACCCAGCCGCACGAAGCGTCCTGTCGAGCGAGGACAGCACGCTTCCAAAAAACGGCACGGACAGCGTCGGCATGACGACGCCGACCGTCATCGTTCGGTTCGTTTTGAGGCTTCTGGCGTTTCGGTTGACCCGATATCCCAACGCCTGTACGGCCTCTTCGATCCTTCGCCGGTTTCCTTCACGAACGTTGCCGCCGTTTAAGTATTTTGAGATTGTCGCAAGCGATAATCCCGATAGTTTTGATACGTCTTTGATCGTTGACAATGTAATACCCTGCCATACCGCTTCTGAAGGCGTTTTTTGGTTTTGCGTTTACGTTGCGTCAGTGGATAACCCCGTGCCGGAACTGTTTCTTTTGACGTTTTATCCAACTATTCAGAGAATAAAGATGATTTTTATAGGGCATCGGTCATAATATATAAGGAAAATTTCATCGCGAAACGTTTTTAGTTTCGCTTTATTTTAGCATTCTCAAAAACAAACTGTCAAGCCTAGCATCTATATTTTCGGAGTGATTTGGCGAAAATTCACGATTCAGGCACGCGGCGGCAAGATAAAACGTGCCAATCCGGAAAACGCAGGCTTCTAAAGTGAAACGTTTCGCTGCATTTTAATTCAACTACGTTGATTTGCCGAATACAAAAGCCCGACGCCTTGTATGCGCGTCGGGCTTTCTCTCTTAATCAACAATGCGTATTTACTTCTTCGCCCTTCCGGCAGGGGGAGAAAGAAGATTGCCGTCCTCGTCTTTCGGCGGTTCCGGCGGGCGCTTCCCGTTCGGCGGGGGAAGCGGCTTGCCGTCCTTGCCTTTCGGCGGTTCCGGCGGACGCTTCCCGTTCGGCGGAGGCAGCGGCTTGCCGTCCCTGCCTTTCGGAGGCTCTTTCATCGTTTGTCCTTTTTCAATCATATCGCATCGTTCCTTTCGGTTTGATCCTGCTGTTATTGAACAATTTAATCATGTCAAAACAACGTCGCTGCAGAGTACGAACATGTCATTTCTCTCCCTGATGCCGACGACTTTTCTGCAGGATACGCCGCATAGCAAAGCATCCTGAAATCATTTGGCGTCAAAGCTGCAAGCCTCTCCGCCCCAAAAATGCGCTTCGATTTAACATTCACCTGTAAAATCGCAGTATTTTCTGAATATTTCACGTCAGTTTTCTCGCCGAAATATTTGCCTTGCTTGAAAAATGGGTGTATCATATATTTGGTGAAGATTGCGCGTGATCTATCGAATCTGCCGGATTTTTGCCGCGTAGCGGCATATGCATTGGGTATGGAAGCTATACCCACGCCGATATAAACCGGCAAAAAGTACCTGAATATCAGCGGTTTGATGTTCTTTTTGCAGTTTTCCGTCCAGCATCCGTCAAATCCGTCTGACTCGATAGGGTTGACTTGTAAAAGTTGATTCTTATATCATATTTGCGAATAGCAATGAATAAAATGCAGTTTTATTTGAATGAAGAAAGGTGCCGAAACAATGACTAACAACAAAAAGCTGCTCGCCTGGGTCAAGGAAGTCCAGGACATGTGCGAACCCGACCAGGTTTACTGGTGCGACGGTTCTGAAGAAGAGAACGATCGCCTGCTTGCCGAAATGGTGGCCAGCGGCGCCGCCACGGCGCTCAATCCCGAAAAGCGCCCCGGCTGCGTCCTGTTCCGCAGCGATCCTTCCGATGTCGCGCGCGTTGAAAACAGAACGTTCATTGCGAGCGTGAAGGAAGAAGACGCAGGCCCGACCAATAACTGGATCGATCCGGTCGAACTGAAAAAGACCATGAGCGCGCTCTATAAGGGCTCCATGCATGGCCGCACGCTGTATGTCATCCCCTTCTCGATGGGCCCCATCGGATCGCCCATCTCCAAGATCGGCGTTGAAATCACCGACAGCCCCTATGTTGTCACCAACATGCGCATCATGACCCGCATGGGCAACAAGGTGCTCGAGACGCTCGGCGACGAAGGCGAATTCGTGCCCTGCCTGCATTCCGTCGGCGCGCCGCTGGAAAAGGGTGAAACGGATGTTCCGTGGCCCTGCGCCCCGATCGAACAGAAATACATCAGCCATTTCCCCGAAGAGCGCCTGATCTGGTCCTATGGCTCCGGCTACGGCGGAAACGCTCTTCTGGGCAAAAAGTGCTTTGCACTCCGCATCGCGTCCGCTCAGGCGCGCGACGAGGGTTGGCTGGCCGAGCATATGCTCATCCTCCGGCTCACCGATCCCGAAGGCAACAAGACCTACATCACCGGCGCATTCCCGAGCGCCTGCGGCAAGACCAACCTGGCCATGTTGATTCCGACCATCCCGGGCTGGAAAGTTGAAACCATCGGCGACGACATCGCCTGGATGAAATACGGCGCGGACGGTCGTCTCTACGCCATCAACCCCGAGTACGGGTTCTTCGGCGTCGCGCCGGGCACCTCGGACAGCTCTAACTACAACGCGATGCGCAGCATCGACAAGAACTCCATCTTCACCAACGTGGCGCTGACGGACGACGGCGACGTGTGGTGGGAAGGCATCGGTCACGACGCGCCCAAGCACCTGATCGACTGGAAGGGCAAGGATTGGTCGCCGGATACCGCCGAAGCGCCCGCCGCGCATCCCAACGCCCGCTTCACCGCGCCCGCCGGGCAGTGCCCCTGCATCGCGCCCGAGTGGGAAGATCCCGCCGGCGTGCCGATTTCCGCCATCCTGATCGGCGGACGCCGCCCGCACACCATCCCGCTGGTGCACGAGAGTTTCGACTGGACGCACGGCATCTTCTCCGGCTCCATCATGGGTTCCGAGATCACCGCCGCCGCCATCTCCGCCAAGATCGGCCAGGTTCGCCGCGATCCGTTCGCGATGCTGCCGTTCATCGGCTATAACGTCTGCGATTATCTGCAGCACTGGCTCGACGTCGGCGCAAAGTCCACGCCGGACAAGCTGCCGAAGATCTTCTACGTCAACTGGTTCCGCAAGAGCGACGAAGGCAAGTTCCTCTGGCCGGGCTTCGGCGAGAACAGCCGCGTGCTCAAGTGGATCGTCGAGCGCGTCAGCGGCAAAGTAGGCGCGGAGAAGACCGCCATCGGCTACCTGCCCAAGAAGGAAGACCTGTATCTCGAAGGGCTCAACGTCTCCGACGCGGCCATGGAAGAACTCTTCCATCTCGACAAACAAGAGTGGCTGGGCGAAGTCGAATCCATCAAGGCGCATTACGCCAACTATGGTTCGAAGATGCCCAAGGAGCTGGTTGAACAGCTCAAAGCGCTCGAAGAACGCGTCAACGCAATGTAAGAAACGCATATCACCATGCGATACAAGAGCGCATACCCTTTTCGGGTATGCGCTCTTTCGTTTGCTGAAAAACCGATGTTTCCACGAAAATATGCCTGTATATGCAAATAAAAAAATAGTTGAAACGAAATGATTGACAGCGGATTTTCTTTGTGATATATTCATGCGGTATTCAAAATAATTGCTTTGACCGCACGTGCATGCCGTTCATCCGTTATTTGATGATCGTGTGCATGTGTTTTTTTGATAAGACCCCACAGCGCGAGCCGGCGGGGAATATTCATCGGGTCGAGGGCATCTTGAACGCGCGAAACAGACGAGCCTATTTCGTTTTTTACGAAGCCTCAAGCCGCCAACCCAAGCAAGGATGCAATCATTCACCTAACGGGAATGTGATTGAACGGGTACACCAGAACCAAAACCATCAAAAAACGAAAGAGGTATTTCCATGTTCAGCGACAAGACCATCGTCTGCAAAGATTGCGGACAAAGCTTCACCTTCACCGCCAGCGAGCAGGAATTCTACGCGGAAAAGGGTTTCACCAATGAGCCCCAGCGCTGCAAGTCCTGCCGTACGGCCCGCAAGCAGAGTTCTCCCCGTGGCGGCGGCGACCGTCAGATGTACGATGCGGTTTGCGCAAGCTGCGGCAAGCCCTGCAAAGTTCCCTTCCAGCCCCGTTCGGATCGTCCGGTCTACTGCAGCGATTGCTTCCGCAAGTAATTGATTCGAAGCGCAAAGCGCCTTTCTTCGGAAAGGCGCTTTTCTTATCTCCAGTTCTAATCTCTTAATCCCTATCTCTTATCCCTTCCCTGTTTTCGTCCACCATCAAATCCCCGTCACAGAAACTTTGCTTTACAAATGCGAACATGTGTGCTAATCTGGCACAGTATTGTGATGCAGCAACCTCGCATGTGGCGCGAGGGTATACAATGTAACTCGAAACGATGCAGTAAATTGAAGTTCGAACTCCCGTTGTCTGTCGCATTTATGATACGCCCCGGCAAGGACCTACAGCACTTGCCATACGGCTCGGAGCGTTCCGGCTCCGTCGTATCAATAGCGCACGACAACAGGACACCGTTATGGTAAGACGATGCCCGGTTTTGGTCGGCATGGTCTTATTTTTTATGAACCGACGGAACAGAAAGAAAAGGAAATGAATTATAACGAACTCTTAACCACCGAAATGCAGGAGACGCTGAAAAAGGCCGGCTACGAAACGCCAACGCCGATTCAGGAGCAAAGCCTCGAACTCCTGCTGAACAAGAAGGACCTCATCGGCATCGCCCAGACCGGCACGGGCAAGACCGCCGCGTTTGCCGTCCCGATCATCGAGCAGGTAGACACGGAGGACCGCAGACCGCAGGCGCTCATCCTCTGCCCCACGCGCGAGCTCGCGCTGCAGACCACGAGCGTATTTAAAAAACTCTCGCCGCATAAGAGGATGCGCACCGTGCCCATCTACGGCGGACAGTCCCCCAACGTACAGATTCAGGCGCTGCGCGGCGGCGCGCAGGTCATCGTCGGCACGCCGGGCCGCGTGAAGGATCTCATCGGCCAGCATGCGCTTAAGCTTGACAACATCCGCTATGTTGTACTCGACGAAGCGGACGAAATGCTCGACTTCGGCTTCCTGCCAGACATCAAGTGGATTCTCGGCAAGGTCACCGGCGCGCATCAGATGATGCTCTTCTCCGCGACCATGAGCAAGGATATCGCCTCCATCGCACAGAGCTATCTGAAAAACCCCGAGACAATCGAGGTTGGCGAGCGCAACGAACCTACCAAGACCGTCCAGCAGATGAGCATCAACACGCCCGAAGGCACCAAGCTAACGACCGTGGCCTACATCATGAAGCAGACCTCCCCGCGGCTGACGCTGATCTTCTGCAACACGAGGCATCGTGTGAAGTCCGTGACGAAAAAGCTCAACGCCTCCGGCATGGCGACCGCCTGCCTGCACGGCGATCTATCGCAAAACCAGCGCAACAACATCATGCGCGACTTCCGCGCGGGCAAGACGCCCGTGCTCGTTGCAACGGACGTTGCCGCGCGCGGCATCGACGTGGACAACATCGACCTCGTCATCAACTACGACGTGCCGGATAAGCCGGAGTATTACGTGCACCGCATCGGCAGAACCGGACGCGCAGGGCACAACGGCCTGGCCTGCACGCTGGTCAGCGAGGACGACATCCCGCGGCTTCGCACGATCAAGCGCCAGTACAACGTATTGATGAACTAAACAAAATCGCGACTGGAACCGGCGTTCGGGCGGCATTGCCCGGGCGCTTTTTTCGTTCTGGTGCATCCGCGCGGCTATGCTATAATGACAATGAAGCTGCATTGCATATCACCATCAGCTCAACGCTCTGAAACGGAGAATCAAACATATGGATAAATCGGAATCCCTCGAAAACATCGCGGTACTCATCGACGCGGACAACGCGCAGCTAAGCAAGCTCTCGCTGATTCTGGAAGAGCTCTCCACCTACGGGCGGATCGTGGTCAAACGCGCCTACGGCAACTGGAAAGCGCCGTCGCTGAAAAAATGGGAGGAGACACTCAAAGCGCTCGCCATCAAGCCGGAGCAGCAGTTCGCCTATACGACCGGCAAAAACGCGACCGATCTCTCCCTCGCCATCAGCGCGATGGATCTGCTGCACACGAACCTCTACGACGCGTTCGCGCTGGTTTCGAGCGACAGCGACTTTACGCCGCTCGCGATTCGCCTGCGCGAAGCGTGCGTCTACGTCTTCGGCGTAGGCGAGGAGAAAACGCCGCTGCCGTTTCGCAACGCCTGCGATAACTTCATCCTCACGCAAAACCTGGGTGACGAAGACAAGAATAAGGCCGCGCCGCCGGAAGAAGCCAAGCCCGCGAAAAAGCCGGAAAAAATCGAACCACAGCCTGACATACGAGCCATTCACGGCCACCTGAAGACCGCGAGCGAGCGCTATCAGGACGCGGACGGCTGGGTCAACATCTCCTCGGCCGGCGGCTACCTCAAGCGCGTCATGCCGGACTTCGACAGCAAGACCTACGGCTTTTCCAAGCTCACGGATCTCATCAAGGCGTTTCCGAAAAAATATGAAACAAAGACCTATCCCGGCAAGGGCACGGTAACCATCTTCTCCTACCGCTGCCTGTAACGCAAAGGATACTCTCCACCCCGAACGCAACAGGAGGATCGGCCTTATGGAAAAGCAAAAAACCTACAGCCTAAAATCCGCGATCTGGATTGTTTTCCTGTTTGCCGTGCTGCTGAGTTGGGCGACATGGCTGGTTTCCCCGCTGCTCGAGCCGTTTAGACGCACGCTGCTGCCGGACGCGGGCGCCGCGTGGTACTACTGGAAGCTGCCGCACCCGGAACTTTGGGCAAGCGTGAGCATGTGGGTGCTGTATCTTTCGCATCAGGTCGTCGTCTGGTGGCTGATTGCGAAGCTAACCCACGCGCCGCGTCCCGCCGCCGGACGAATCGGCAGGTATAACCTGCTGCTTTTGATCGTCAACGCCGTGTTCATCGCGCTGCATCTCGTTCAGACCGCGCTCTTTTACGACGCGCTTGCGCAGTTTGTGCCCGTCATGAGCTCCCAGGGGTCGGTCATCGTCATGCTCGTGATGATGCTCATCCTGCTCAACGGCCGCCGCGGTCTGTTTTTCGGAAAGCGCGTGTCCCTGCCGCCGCTCGGCGTTTCGATGACGCAGAAGGTGCACGGCTACTACATCGCCTGGGCGGTGGTATACACGTTCTGGTTCCATCCGATGGAGGGGACGCTCGGGCACCTGCTCGGCTTCTTCTACCTCTTCCTGCTCATGGGGCAGCTCTCCCTTGCGCGGACGAGCTGGCACACCAAGATCGGCTGGCTGACGTTTCTGGAGGCGTTCGTCGCGCTGCACGGCGCGGTGGTCGCCATCCTCGCAAAAAACGGCATGTGGCCGATGTTCTTTTTCGGATTCATGATGATGTTTATCGTCACGCAGGTATACGGCATCCTGAAAAACCGCGTCGCTATCGCCGCAATTACGGCGGTCTACGCCGCGCTCGCGCTCGTGACCTACGGCGGCGCGTTTCGAACGCTCTTTACCGGCACGCCCGTCGGCTGGGCGGATATCCACCAGATCACATGGATCCCCGTCATCCTCTACGGGCTGGTGTTCGCGCTCTGCTGGCTGCTTGCGGGCGTCGGCGCGCTGCTCAGGCGCGGAAAACAAAAAGCAGCAAACGAATAAGCCAACAAAACCGCCTTCACCGGCGGTTTTATTCTGTGCATTATCTTATTTAAACATCTGTCTCTTATTTGAATATTTATCTCTTGTTTAAACATCAATCTCTTCTTAAGCGTCTATCTCTTGTTTAGGCATCAATCTCTTCTTAAGCGTCTATCTCTTGTTTAAACATCTATCTATTCTTAAACATCTATCTCTTCTTGCGGTATTCCCCGATACTGCTCCTTCGGCTTTGTATGGAACATGACGGTGATCGCTCGTTCGGGACAGGCGTTGACGCAGCGGTAGCAGACCGCGCACTTGCCCGCCTGCTCCACGCCGTGTTCCCCCATGGTCAGGTTCTGCATCGGGCAGAGCCGGGCACAGAGCCCGCAGCGGATGCAGTCCGCGTCAATCTTTACATCCCCCGCCGCTTTTTCCTCAACCGCGGGCCAGAACTTGCTCTGGCTCATCCCCATCAAAATGGAAAGCGAATTGAATCCCCTGCGCCGTGTTATGCCGCGCAGAAACTCGTCCGCCGCGCGCTGTATCCTGCGCCTTGCCGCGCGAAGGCGGCGGGCGTTCTTCGACCCGTTTTTTACGGCGAACAGCGAAAAGTTGCAGATGTTGTTCGGCATGGCCACATGCTCGGCATAGACGACGTTTGCCTCCCCGCCGGGCAGGAAAGCGCAGAGTTCATGCGCGCCGTCTCCCGAAAAAATCAGCTGTGTGCAGAGAATGACAAAACGCTTCCCCGTAAGCGCATCCGCGTGGGCCGCGACAAACTCCCGCATCGGGCGCGGCACGCTGGACCCATAGACCGGGTAGCAAAATCCGACCGTATCGTGCGCGGATATCAGCGCGCCGAAGTCCGCGTCCTCTTCAACGCTGTGGCAGTCCGCCCCCGCCGCGCGGCTAAACCGCCGGGCGACGAACTCCGAATTTCCCGTTCCGGAAAAGTAAAACAGAACCATATCGCACTCCTGATGACAGATTCAGATAAAATCAGTATACACCCGTTTTGCCGCGCACAGTGTAAAATCCGCGCGCTCTTGATCGGCGCGGGAAAAAAGTGGTATGCTGATGTATATTGTCCGGCAATGGAGCCGACTTTTGAAACAGCCAAAGGAGACCGACCGTATGCTTGAATTCAAGTTTGACACACAGCTTCTTCTTGCGGGCGAACAGCTCAGCGAAGACGAAATCTTTGACTACATCACCGCCACCTTCGAAGGCGACAGCCTGCTCGCCGTCGGCGACGAATCGCTGATCAAGATCCATTTCCATACGAACCGCCCATGGGAGATTCTCGCCTATTGCGCTTCGCTCGGGGAGATCTTCGACATTGTCGTGGAAAATATGGAACGGCAGGCGGCGGGCCTGCAAGGCTGAACCGACGGCGCCTCACGCTCCGGCATGCGATTGCCGGAGTTTTTCTTCGGTTCATCTACCGGCGTATACTCATGATTGGCAGGGCGCGAACATCGCCCCCGTTTACAGCGTTCATCCGTTTACAGAGACAAGGGGAAAGCCATGTTTCACATACTGGTTGTCGAGGACGACGCCAACGCCCGAAAACTCATGAAGGCCGTGCTTGAGCGCGCGGAATACTCCGTCTCCACCGCGGTGAACGGAGAGGACGCGCTTGCGCTCTTGGACACACAGCACGTCGACCTCATTCTGCTGGACGTCATGATGCCCGGCATGGACGGGTATGCGTTCACGAGCGAGCTGCGCAGCGTCGGCAGCGGGATTCCGATTCTGATGGTCACGGCAAAGCAGCTCCCGGCCGATAAGAAAAAAGGCTTCCTCGTCGGGACGGACGACTATATGACAAAGCCCGTGGACACCGAAGAGATGCTGCTGCGCATCAAGGCGCTGCTGCGCCGCTCCCACATTATCAGCGAACGCAGGCTCGCCATCGGCGGCGTGGAGCTGGACTACGACGCGCTTACCGTTACACGCGGCGAGGAGAAGCAGACGCTGCCGCAAAAGGAGTTCTATCTTTTATATAAACTGCTCTCCTATCCCGACAAGATCTTCACGCGCATCCAGCTCATGGACGAAATCTGGGGCATGGAGTCCGAAAGCGGGGACACGACGGTCAATGTGCATATCAACCGCCTGCGCAGGCGCTTTGAGAATTATCCCGAATTCGAGCTCGTTTCGGTTCGCGGTTTGGGCTACAAGGCGGTGAAAAAAGTATGAAACCTCCCAGGAAAACTTTACGTCAGCGCTTCGGCCTGACGGCGCTGTTTTCGGCGATCGTCTTTATGATCCTTCTGATTACGTCGCTGGTCATCTTCGTCGTCGGCATACTTCTCGTTCGCGTCAACGCAATCAATATCGTGAAGATGTCGCGGCACGAGCCGCTGCTTCCCATTATCTTCCTGCTCATCATCAGCGTCGTGGTCGGCACCGTGGTGTCGTTTGTCATCAGCCGCTTTCCGCTCAAGCCGATCCGCCGCGTGATCGACGCGATCAATCGCCTCGCCGCTGGAGACTTTTCCGCGCGCCTGCATCTGCCCGGCCCCGTCGCTTTTACGGATCTTGCTATCAGCTTTAACCGCATGGCGGAGGAGCTTGGCAGTATCGAACTGCTGCGCACGGATTTTGTCGATAATTTTTCGCACGAGTTCAAGACCCCGATCGTCTCCATCAAAGGCTTTGCCGAGGAACTCAAGCACGACGATCTTACGCCCGAACAGCGCGGCGAATACCTCGACATCATCATCTCCGAATCCTCCCGGCTGACCACGCTGGCGACAAACGTGCTGAATCTCTCCCGCATAGAAAAGCAGGTGATTCTGACAAATCGCACGCGCTTCGATCTGTCCGAACAGGTGCGCCGCTGCGTGCTGTTGTTTGAAAACCAATGGGAACGGCGCCGCCTCAACCTGACCGTGGAGCTGGACGAAGTCAGCATAGTCGGGGACGAAGAACTGCTCAGCCAGGTTTGGCTCAACCTCATCGACAACGCGGTGAAGTTCACGCCCGAGGGCGGCTGCGTTGAAATCTGCCTGCAAAAAGACGCCGCCGCCGCGCGGTTTGTCATCCATGACGACGGCTACGGCATTTCCGAAGAAGCGCAGAAGCACATCTTCGACAAGTTTTATCAGAGCGACGCCTCCCGCGCCGCCGCCGGCAACGGGCTCGGCCTCTCCATTGCCAGGCGCGTCGTCACGCTCCACGGCGGGGAGATTTCCTGCCGGAGCGAGGAAGGCGCCGGAACAGAGTTCACCGTGCAGCTGCCGCTGAACGGAACAGCATAAGAAAAAACAGATTTTCGTTCAGTTCATATTTGTCTGTTACGATAGCATCCATACAAGCGGTAAGCCCCCGTCAGGCGGCCCGGTGCTTTGGAATCAACGCTGAAAATACCCGCTTCGGATCAACCGAGGCTAAGATCAGAAAGGAACCTAACCCCTATGCCGACAAAAAAGAAAAAGTCCCGCGTCTGGCTCTGGATCGTCATCGCCGTGGTCGTCACCGTCGTGATCGGCCTGATCCTGCTGCGCGGCGCGATGCTGCGCGCCTCAGAGGCCGTATATGTTCCCTATACCGTGACCGAAGGAACGGTGGAGCGGACGATCACCGGCAGCGGCCGGCTCGCCGCTGCGGACAGTGAAACGATGCGCCTGCCCGGCGGCGTCCGCGTCGAAAGCGTATCCGCAAAGAGCGGAGATCTCGTCAAAGCCGGAGACGTGCTCGCCACACTGGACGTTGACTCCCTGCGCGATCAGGCCGCCGCGACAAGCACGGAGCTTACCTCGCTCGATCGCCAGATCGCCTCGCGCAGCAAGGTCACGCAGGTGAAAGCCCCCGTTCGCGGACGCGTCAAGTTTCTGCCCGCGCAAACGGGAGACGACGTGCTCTCCGTCATCGGCCGGTACGGCGCGCTTGCGCTGCTCTCCGCGGACGAACGGATGCAGGTTTCCATTACAACCGACGCGGCTCTGACACTCTATTCGGACGTCAAGGTCAGCTGGGACGGTGGAAGCGCGACCGGCATGCTCTATGAAAAGACGCCGACCGGCTATCTCGTGACGCTGACCGATAACGGCACGCCGTATCAGGCCGCGGCGCAGGTGTACGACGGCGACACGCTGCTTGGCGAAGGGACGATTGAAATCCACTCGCCGGTTGCGGTGCTCGCGGCAGGCGGAGAGATTACGGACATCACCGTAAAGGAAAACACGCTTGTCTACGCAGGCAACAAGCTCTTCGCGCTTGAAAATGCGCCGGATTCCGCGAGCTATCAAACCGCGCTGTCCGAGCGCGCGGACAAAGCCGCGCTGTATGAAACGCTGCTTGCCTACATCGCCGACCCGCGCGTGCTTGCCAGCGCGGACGGCTTTATCGACGAGGTGCTGATTTCAAACGACACCGACATTGCCGCGGCGGCAGCCACGGACGGGCTGAGCGACGCGCTTACCATTCACACCGGCGGCGCGGTGAAAATGAGCATCGACGCGGACGAGTTGGACATCGGCGTTGTCGCACTCGGCCAGAGCGCGAGCGTCACGCTCGACGCCTACCCGGGCGAAACGTTTGAAGCGACGGTCACGCATATCTCCCGCATCGGCGAGGTGAGCGGCACCATCACGACCTATCCCGTCGAAGTGACGCTCAATTACGACGCCCGCCTGCTCGAAGGCATGAACGGCAGTGCGGTGATTCTCACCTCCAAGAAGGAAAACGTCGTCCTGCTGCCTCTCGATCTCATCAACGAAGATTCGAACGGCGAATATGTCTATATGCAGGCTGCGGACGGCAGCTACACGCGCACCGGGATCACCACCGGTCTTTCCGACGGAACGAACGCCGAGGTGACGAGCGGGCTTGCCGCGGGAGACGTGGTCTGGTATCAGGCCTCGAGCGGCAACGCGCAGCTGCAAGCCATGCTGGCGCGCAGAAACACATACGCCGAGAACAACGGTTATCCGACCGTCGGAGGAAACTGATCATGACAGCCGGGAAACCCATCATCACCATGACCGACGTCACGAAAGTGTACATGGTCGGCGGTGAGGAGGTGCGCGCGCTGGACGGCGCGTCCCTCACCATTCACGAGGGCGAGTTTGTAAGCATTATCGGCCCGTCCGGCAGCGGCAAGAGCACGCTGATGAATATCATCGGCTGCCTCGACGTTGCGGACAGCGGAGAATACATTCTGGATGGACAATCCATCGAGCAGTATTCCGAGGAGGAGCTGGCGCGCATCCGCAACAAAAAGATCGGATTTGTGTTTCAGAATTTCAACCTTCTCTCACGCATGAGCGCGCTGTCCAATGTGGAGCTGCCGCTGATCTATCAGCGCGTCCATCTGAACGAACGGCGCGAACGCGCCGCCCGCGCGCTGGAGCGCGTCGGGCTCAAGGACCGCAGCAGCCACAAACCCACCGAGCTCTCCGGCGGACAGCAGCAGCGCGTTGCCATCGCGCGCGCTCTCGCCACGGATCCGGCGATCCTGCTGGCGGACGAGCCCACCGGCAACCTAGACAGCAAGACCGGCGAAGACATCATGGAGCTGTTTCACGAACTGCACCGCGCGGGCGATACCATCGTGCTGATTACGCACAACGAAGAGATCGCGGGGCTTGCGCAGCGGCGCATCCACATCATGGACGGCCGCGTATCGGAGGTGAGCGAATGATCATTCAATCGATCAAAATGGCCTGGGAGGCCATCACCTCCAATAAACTGCGCTCGTTTCTGACCATGCTTGGCATCATCATCGGCGTGGTAGCGCTCGTGGTGCTTGTCTCCCTTGTCAACGGCGCGACCGGCGCGGTGACGAGCGAGATCACCGCGCTGGGCAACGATATGGTCACCGTCAACATCAAGGACGACAAGGGTTCCCCCGTCCGGCTGGAGGATTTGGAAAAAATCGCCGCGCTGGACGCGGTGAACGAAGCCGCCCCGGCCGACAGCGTCAGTTTGGCCGCAAAGCACGGGTATTCGGACGCAACAATCACCCTGTACGGCACCACGCCGGCCTATTACAATATTCAGGGCCTCGAGCTTAAATACGGTCGGTTTTTGAAAACCGCGGACGTCGACAACGCCTCGTACGTCGCCGTACTTGGCTACAGCACGGCGGACGAGCTCTTCGGCAAAGCCGACGTTGTAGGGGAATCCCTCACCATCGGCGGACGGAGCTTCCTCATCATCGGCGTGCTGGAGGAGGATGATTCGCTCTTTGCCTCCATGCTCGGCGGATATTCGGTCTATGCGCCGTTCACGGTGGAATCCCGCATGGCGGACGCACCGTATGTTACCTCCGTCTCCGTTTCTCCCGCGGGAAACACGGACGACACGGAATCCGAGGTAAACGACTTTATGCTCGCGCGGTTTCATCAGGACGACAAAGCGTTTCGCATCGTCAACATGAGCAGCATTTCCGACGCGATGGATACGGTCACCGGCACGCTTTCGCTTTTGCTCGGCGGCATCGCGGCAATCTCGCTGCTCGTCGGCGGCATCGGCATTATGAACATCATGCTCGTCTCCGTTACAGAGCGCACGAAAGAGATCGGCATCCGCAAGGCCATCGGCGCGGGCAAGAAGAGCATCATGATGCAGTTTCTCATCGAGGCGCTCATGGTCAGTCTCATGGGCTGTCTGCTCGGACTTGCGTTTTCCTGGATGATTCTGGCGATTGTCTCCGCCATCGCCAAGACGATTTCGTTCTCCATGTCGCTCGGCGTGGTTCTGCTCGCGGTCGGATTCGCGTCCGCCATCGGCCTCATTTTCGGCCTGTATCCCGCCAACAAAGCGGCCAACAAACACCCGATCGACGCGCTGCGCTACGAAGGCTGATACAAAGCGATTCACCGGCGCTCCCGCTTTTTAGAATTGAAGTGTCTGCGCACCGGAGAATTGTCGTTATCACCAGTCTTTCCTCTCACCGCGCAGCAAACGGCCCGTCGTGCTCATTCCCCCCCACGAGCGCGACGGGCATTTTTTTGTTCGAATCCGTATGAACCGGTTTTATGATTTGCCGCTACACAAGCATATCGTAAAGCGCTGCGAACTCCTCATGATTGGCGAGCAGCAAATCCGCGAGTACGGGATCAAAATGAATTCCCCGACCCTCCTGGATGATTTCAAGGCTTTTTTCATGCGTATACGCGGGTTTGTAGACGCGTTTTGAGCGCAACGCATCATAGACGTCCGAAAGCGCCATAATGCGCGCAGAAATCGGGATTTCTTCGCCCTTAAGTCCGGACAGATATCCGCTGCCGTCCCACTTTTCATGATGATAGCGCGTGATATCGAGTCCCATCTGGATAAACGCGTTGTTTGTATAGCACTTGTCCACGCTTTTCAGCGTCAGATAGCCAATTTCGACATGCGTTTTCATAACCGCGAATTCTTCCGGCGTCAGTTTATCCGGCTTGAGCAAAATCGAGTCCGATATGCCGACCTTGCCGATGTCGTGCAGAGGACTTGCGCGGTAAATTGTCGCAGTATACTCTTCGTTGATAACCGTCCTGTATTGTTCCAGCTCTTTCGCCTTTTGCGCCAGCAGCCGGCAAAAGCTCGCCGTCCGCTCGATATGCGTGCCCGTATCGTCGTCCCGGGATTCGGCCAGTTTTACCAGCGCGAACGTCGTTGCCATCTGCGCCTCGGATATCTCTTTTACCTTGGCGGATACCATCTCTTCCAGATGTTTGCTGTACAGTTCCAGTTTATCCTCCGCCTCTTTTGCCGCGGTGATATCCTGCAATGTTCCATAGCTGCGAAGCGGTTTATCATACGCATCAAATTCGGTGAACAGCCGCGCGTGCACCCAGTGGATGCTGCCGTCATCCAGCAGCAGCCGGTAACGCGCTGTCCACGGTTCTTTTTGCGTTTGAAGACGCCGAACAATCTCTTCCACCTGATTGCGGTCGTCCGGATGTATTTTGCTTAAGTAAAGATCGACCGATCCGGGGGTTGATTCGTCGACGCCAAGGATCCGGTTCAGCGAGCTTGACCAGCTTTGCTCCCCCGTGACATAGTCCATATCCCAGCGTCCAAGCTGCGCGATATTATGCGCCTCACTCAGCATCTTTTCGCTGTGTTTGAGCTGACCTATCGTTTTTTCCAGACGCGCCGCAATTTCCGAGTGGCTGAGAATCAAGCTCTTAAACAGCTCGTGCTGTATCGCGTTGTCGACAATCTCCGCGAAACTTTCGAGCACTTCAAGCGAGGCGGCAGGATCTGCTTGCCCCCCGTGATAAGCGTATTTCGCATTATGGCCTGTCATGCTCTGTTCGATCATATCTTCTTCTCCGCAACCAGCGCGTCGATGCCGACATACCGCATGCGCCGCAGATGATCGATTACAATCTTCGCATCCGTGCGGCTGCGAATGATGCTCCCGTGCTGTGGTGCAATCCGCTCATAATCGATCGATTCGATGACGTCGAGCGCGTGCTGCAACGCCGCTTTAGACGTCATGATTCGTTTGTGAAACTGTTCGATCCCGTACAGGGGATTTCTCTTCGCTTCCGGCGAAGGATTGGTTGCATCCACAGGTAATTCATCGACAAGTTCCAAATAAAGCTGCCAGTTTTCATTATAACTTCCAAACAGGTCGCTCGAAAACAGTGTTTTTGTCTTTGTATCAAAAGTGACGAAGCTCCCGGGCGAATGGCAAAATGGCGTGCCGTAGAATTCCAGGGTTCGTCCGGATTCAAATACATACTTGCTCTCAATCGAGTGATAGTCGATTTTCGGCGTCCGTTTCGAATAATATTGGATGAATAAATTGTTCTCTCTCTGCGAGATGATACGCAGATCTTTCGAGTCTATAATCGCCTCAAGCTGCGGCAGATTGCCGCACAGATCCGGATCGTAGTGATGATAGATCAGACGTTTGATTTGTGTCGGCTTCAATCCCGTACGAAGTATTTTGAGCATCACATGGCTGAAGTCATCCCGGCTTCCGCCGTCGAGAAGAACCGCTTCATCTCCTTCGCGAATTAAATATGGGTTGCAATGCAGTTCCGCGCGATCGTGTTCATATCCGAGCCAGAAAATTCCGTCCGCAATTTCGACCGGATTGATATCAACTTGCTTCGCCTGCTCCATTTCCGTCTCCTCCGATTGCACTGAACTTGCGAAATCATAGTCACGCATTTTTCGCTCGTTTGTTCTGATGTAACATTTTTGGCTGAAATTTTGCTCGAAACGCCAATGTGTTTGCTCGCTTACCCTTTTATTTTGTACAATTTATCATGTAATTCTTAGTCTATCGCGTGCAAAAACAGAAAGCAAGTCGTTTTATGCAACATTATGTTAAAAATACGGTTCTTTTTATTTGTTATGTTGTCGAAGATTAATTTCTCGAAATTTGTAACTTTTTGATTGAAAAATCTAACTTCCGGAATCCCCAACGCGAAGGCGAACCAGCAGATCCAGCGCGGTCTGCCGCATATATCCGGAAAGAAGAACCCCGCCGATGTTCATCTGCTCCAGCGCGCGATCAGCCGCAGCGATCATCGACGCGCGCGCCGATTCCCCGCCCGCCTGCGTCAGTTTTCGTTCAACCGCCGCCAGCGTTTCGTCGCCGAGCGCGAGCGCGGAAACGGGCTGTCCGGCGAGCGCGCAAAGCGCCGCCATCTCCGCCGCGGGCAGAAACAGGTTGACAAGCAGATCTATGTAGTCCTTGTAATACCGCTTGTACAGCGCGCGGAGGGCGTCCGCCGGAAACGCGCGCAGAAACGCACTCTCCGCCAGCCACCGCCGCAGATATTCCAGCAGATATTCCACGCCGCTCAGCGTGTCCGGCACGGGATGGCAGAGCGGATAGTCAAACGAGCAGGGGATCTCCTGCGCAAAAAAATCCGCGTCGTATGCTCTGAAGAAACCGCCGATGGCGTCGATGGAGTCCACAAACGCTGTGTTCACCACCGGCGGCTGCATGCGCTGCGCTTCTCTATACAGGAATTTTGCCCGCTTTGCGAGGCGCTTTGCCTCCTGCACACCCGCCTGCCAGCGCAGACGAAGCGGCGCATCCCCCGCCGACTCCTGCAAGGGGCTGTTTCGCTGCAGTCTCAGGCAGTATAGAATTCCCTCCAGCAAACGACTTGCCGTCTCCACCGGTATGGACGTGCTGTCCCCCATGGTATAGCGGGCGGCGCGCTCCTGCAAAAGCGCAAACAGCTCCCCGGGATTTTCCTCGTATAGAGGGGTATCCTTTAAAGCAGGCGGTAACACTTCATTCGTCGTCAAGTTCGTCCTCCCAGGCGTCGTTTTCATCGGTCGCTTCCCCCAGCCGACGCGCGCGGCAGATCGCCTCCAGCGTCGTTCCGGTCACCGCGTCCACGGAACCGTCGTAAGCGTCGTATCGAACGCGCATGGCGGCGATCAGCTCTTCGTCCGTAATCTGATCCCCGCAGGCGTTTTTAAAGTAGTAGAACGCGTCAATCAACTCATACAGTGTCGCTTCATATTCCTCCTGCAGTAAAAAAGGTGAGTCACAAAACCCTTCCATGATCGCCTGCACCGCGCTTGCGCCGAGCTCCACGCGCCCGTGATCGATCAGCGCGTGTGAGCGCGTCTTTGCAATCTCCTGCATCGCGCGCTCGCTCAGCGTGAGCCCAAAGCGCGCCGATACTTCGTTTGCCGCGCGCAGTTGCGCTAAAAACTGCCGCTGCATCGTCGGCATCAAACCGATATCTGTTTCATCCTGCATCTATTGTCCCTCCCGTACAGTCCAGCTTATCCTTTCAGGCAAGCGCATACAAGCCTTGAAAAAAAGCCCGATTTGTGCTATAGTATCATCATAAAATCAATAGAACAGCTGCGGTGATTCCGCAGTTTTTTTGTTTCCATGCCCGCTGTACTTCATCCGCCTGCTATGGTACACTGCGATATGATGAAACAGGATATCAAGAAACTTCCCCTCACAGCCTGCGAGGATATTGAGGCTATGTTTTCCCGCGCAAGCGACGACGAGACGGACATCGAATATGTCCTCTTTGAAAATCTCGCGCTCGAAGGCGGATCGTTCCCCGGGCTCACGTTTCGCGGCTGCCGGTTCTCCGGCTGTCGCATTTCCGGCTGCGCGCTGGAGCGGGTGGCGTTTATCGACTGCACGCTGGAGCATTGCGACCTGTCCAATACGGCGATGCTAAAAGGAACGCTGCAAAAAACGCGCGCGACGGACTGCAAGTTCGTCGGCGTTGCGCTCGCCGAATCGTTTCTGCTCGACGCGGCGTTCGATCGCTGCACCGCGCGTTATATCAATTTTTTCCGCTCAAAAATGCGCCATGGTCGGTTTTCCGACTGCGATTTGTCAAACGCATCGCTATCCGGCTGCACGCTTTCGTCAACGTCCTTTTCCAAATGCCTGCTCGTTCGCGCGGAACTGTTTGAAACATCGTTCTCCGGCATGGATCTTTCAAACAGCGATCTTTCCGGCATATCGCTTGGCGGCGGCGAGCTTCGCGGCGCGCACGTCAGCCTGGAACAGGCGGCGATGCTCGGCCAGCTGCTCGCGGGTGTGATTGTGAAAGAATAACCCCCAATTTTCAGCAAAAAAAAGCGCGGACAGCCGTCCGCGCTTTCACATTTTCTCCGGTTCAGAATGGGAACGTCACGGTGATGAGATTCGATTTGAGCACGGTCTGCCAGTCGTCGACGCGATACACCCGTACCGTGAAACTCATTGTTTCGAATTCGTCAATTTTATTGGTCTGCAAATCGTCGCTGGAAAACGAAATCTCCGTGTAGGCGACCGTTCCGTCCGACAGCGTGCAGTAAAACAGCGGATCGACCATGAATCCGTTGACAGAAACACCCTCTAGGCTTACTGCGATATCTTTCCCTGTGTGATTCTCAAGAAAAACGCCAATATCTTTTCCCCAGATGCTGACTTCCGGGCCGGAGCGCAGCACAAAACGCAATCCGTTTTGATCCAGCACGGTCAGGCCGCTGTCGTCGAAAGTCTGTTCCCCTTTCCCCGCGGCGTTCGTCGTTATGGTGAGTCTTTCCGATTGCACGATCGTATCATAATTACTGGAATCGTATACCACAAGTTTCAGCTCGACGGTCCGGATCGTTTGGATCCCCGCTTTCGACAGATCTTCAGAATAAAACGAGATGGCGCTGTTTGCTTTCATGCCCGCGGCCACATCGCAGTAAAGCAGCGATGATACCATGGCACCGTTGACGGCGACATTCTCCGCTTGAACAACAACCGATAAATCTGTGTCGTTTTCAATCAACAGGTTGATCTCCGGCCCCAGCCACGCATCCTCCGACAGCCCCGTCGCCGTCACACGGATGCCTCCCTGGTTCAGCAGCACCATTTCCTCAATAGCGAGAGGCTCATCCGGCTCATCTGTTTGTGCAAACGGCAGGCTGATTCCCGAATCGCTCGCAGCTTGCTCCTGCGTAACCTCCGGCGCTTCCGTAGCGACCGCCTTCGTTTCTTCCGTCTCAGCATCTGTTTGGAGCGCCTGAATCATCCCGTCTTCCGCCTTTTGGTCGTTGTCCGAACCCGCTCTCGGCAGAAACGCCGCAACCAGAATCAGAGCGACGGCAATCAACGCCCAAAACCACCATTTTTTCACCAGCGGTTTCTCTTTTTCCGGCGGTGCGCTCTGGGGCTGCTGTCTCATTGGCTGCCAGTTTGGTTCTCTTGGCGTACCGCAGTTCGGACAAAAGTTCCCCTCATAATCCCTGCCGCAGTTTTGGCAATACATCGCTTTTCCCCCCGTATGTCGTTGTATGAATGGCTGTACTGAGCATAACACGCAAATCGTCTGCTGACAAATGTATTTCGCTTCATTGGGTCAAGCCTTTGCGTTACTGTGCGCTTGTTACACAGCCGAAAGCCCGATGATTGTTTTTGAAAGTGTATCAATGGTATAATTAGTAATCGAATGCATCTTGCATTTAAACCGATATTGGAGGAAAAAAAGATGAGAAAATTTCTTGCCATACTGTTATCTCTCATTTTGGCCGCGGCGCTCTTCACCGGCTGCGCCAAAGCAAAGGACGCGGAACAATCCGCCGAAGAAGCGATTGTCCAAGCGGCGGAAGGCATCGCCGAGGAAGCGTCCGACTCTGCGCAAAGCGCGGCGCAGGCCGCCTCGGACTCCGACACCGCGTCTGCGTTTTACATTGCTTATATCGATGCAAAAACCGCGGTACTCAATCGGATTATGGACGGGCTGACCAATAACCCCGACACGATGATGTCCGCATTATCGTTTCTTGGCATAACGATGAGCGACCTGTATCTGCTGCCCGCCACCTATTTCGGTCTCGGTGAAACATCCGTCACCGCGGCGCTCGCCATGATGGGCGGCAAGGACGTAACCTATGAAGAAAACGGCAACACATATACCGTTCGCTATAAGAACTCCGACGACAGCGAAGCCGTGTTTACGGGCACTTACGCCAAGGGCAAGTCGCTCATCAGCGTCGGCTCGACCAGCGGCGTTGAAAACGTCTTCTCCGAAATTTACCGCACGTCGTTTGGTTACAACGCGCAGTTTTACTTCATCTCCGACGACGGCACCGCAACGCTCTATCAAATTTCCATCAGCGGTGAAAACGGCGTGATCGGCATCACGACCGGCGGCGACCGCCCCGCGGCGCTTTCCGGCTCCGAAGCGGCAGATTTTCCGAAGGCCGCCAAGGAGTGGTATGCCATCGACGGAGACACGATCACCGGCATGAATTCCGACGGGGAAGCGGTCAACTTTGAATACGTACCTTCGGAAACCGAAGGCTGAACAACGCGGAACCTATCGTGTACCCGGAGCGCTCCTTCTCAAAGGGGCGCTCCTTTCTTTATAAGAATGGTTCGCAATGTTGAAAAATTTGTCAAAATCCGTTTCAAAATCGTAACACGCCGTTGATGCCACGTTCATGATTCTCTGGTAGTATATACATGCTCGGGAAAAGAGCGGCGCAGTCGAACTCCACCGACATCATTTTTCCTTTTACGTGACAGATTCCTAACCCCGGGAACTAAAAAAGAAACAAGCCGTATCAACCCGAAAAGGACGTCCTGTGAAGGACGTCCTGTCAATTTTGGAGATTTTTCGGATAACTGGAGCTTCAGAAAATCGAAATTGTGAGAAACAGCGTGCTCATCAGCGAGGCGACCAGCGATACGACCGTGATCTGCGTGTTCAGCGACGGACCGGCGGTGTCCTTGAACGGATCGCCGACGGTGTCCCCGACGACCGCGGCCTTGTGCGCGTCGCTTCCCTTGCCGCCCTCGTGGCCGCTTTCAACATACTTCTTGCCGTTGTCCCAGAGTCCGCCGGAGTTACTCATAAACAGTGCGAATAGTAGTCCGCTGACGATATTGCCGCAGAGGAACCCGCCGATGGCCGACACGCCGCCGATGAATCCCACGACAAACGTCGCGATGATCGCCATCAATCCCGCGGGAATGAGCTCTTTGAGCGCGCCCGCCGTCGCGATTTCGATGCACTTGTCGTACTCCGGCTCCACGCCCGGGTGTCCTTCTTTCAGGCCGACGATCTCCTTGAACTGGCGATGGATTTCGGCGACCATGCGCTGCGCGTTGCGGTCGACGCCGAGCATCAGCATCGCCGAAAACACGACCGGAATCGCCGCGCCGACAAGCAGGCCGAAGAATACCATCGGGTTCATGATGTCGAAGTTTGTAATTCCCGTTAAGCCGAGTTCGGCGGCGGCGGTGTTGACCTCGCTCATAAACGCGCCGAGCAGCGCGATGACGGTAAGCCCCGCAGCCGCGATGGCAAAGCCTTTGGTCACGGCCTTGACGGTATTGCCCGCGGAGTCGAGCTGGTCGGTAATCTCCAGAACGTCGTCGCCCAGATCGCCCATCTCCGCAAGGCCGCGCGCGTTGTCCACAATCGGGCCGTACGCGTCGTTGCTGACGATCATGCCGACGATGGAGAGCATGCCCACGGCGGCCATGGAGATGCCAAAGAGCGCATATTGCACGGTTTGCGCGGGATCGACCGCCAGCGGCGCGCAGAGCTTATATGCCGTAAACGCAGCCACGCCGATGCCGACCATGGCGGGCAGCACACTCAAAAGGCCGTAAGAGATGCCGGAGAGAATCGTAAACGCAGGCCCGGACGCGCTGGCGTGCGCGACGAAATGCACGGGTTTCCTGGAGTCGTCCGTAAAGTAGTCCGTGGTCAATCCGATGATGACGCCGACGGCCAGGCCGACGATGCAAGCGCCCCAGATCCGCCAGGAATAGCGAAAGAGGTACGTCGCCGCCGCGGTCAGCGCAACGTATACGGCGGTTGTAACATAGGTGCTCGAGTTGAGCGCCCGGGTTGGGTTGCCGTGTTTTCCGATTCGCGCGGTCATAACGCCGATGATGGACGCAAGCAGCCCAAGAGCCGCGAAGACGAACACCATCTCCACATTTTTCCCGCTCAGCTTTCCGTCCAGCGCGCTCGCCATAACGAGCGCGGCCGCCATGGACGCGACATTGGAGTCGAACAGGTCCGCGCCCATGCCCGCGACGTCGCCGACGTTGTCGCCGACGTTATCGGCGATGACGGCAGGATTGCGCGGGTCGTCCTCCGGAATGCCAAGCTCAACCTTGCCGACGAGATCCGCGCTGATGTCCGCGGTCTTCGTAAAAATTCCGCCGCCCGCCTTGGCAAACAGCGCAAGCGAGCTCGCGCCAAAGCTGAAGCCGAGGACAATCGTCGGATCTTTTGTCACAAGATAGACGAGCGCTACGCCGAGCAGACTCGCGCCGACAACGGCCATGCCCATAACGGCGCCGCCGCGGAATCCAACCATGAACGACGGCTTGATTCCGTGCCTTGCGGCCTCTGCGGCGCGTCCGTTGGCGATGGTCGCAACCTCCAGACCAATCTTGCCCGCAACAGCGGAGAACGCCGTTCCGAAGAGATACGCCACAACCATCCAGATGTTTTGCGAGCCATTGCCCTGCCAGATGGGTTTGGGTAAAAAGACAACGATCAACACGGCGGCGACACCGGCAAACCGGGCGAGCACGAGGTATTCCTTTCGCAGGAATGTGCGCGCACCCGCCCGGATCAGTCCGGTTGCCTTGATGATTTTCTGGTTTTCGCAGGGTTGACGTCTGACCCAAAGGTAGAGCCAAACAGCAAACGCAAATGCCAGCAGCGTAACGAGAATTGAACCGAACAGAAAGTATTGTTCCATCGTGCGATCCTCCAATATTTATTTTCTGCTGAGTTTACGGTTTATCTGCCCCCGCGATCAATCGCTACGCCTGCGTGTCAGACTGCTTCCGTTTTTTAGAGGATGCGGTCAGCAAATTGAGCAGCGTGATGACGAGGATGATGGCGCCCGTCACGATGAAGATGCCCAGCATGCCGAGGCCAAGGATTTTCATTGTTTCGTTGAAAGATGCAGCAGCTTCGAGATTCATGTGTGTATCTCCTCTCTTTCTATTTGATCAGGCTGAGCAGAACGCCGCCCGCGATGACGGAAGCGATCTGTCCGGCTACGTTTGCGCCCGCCGCGTGCATGAGCAGATGGTTCTGGCCGTCTTCCGCCAGGCCGAGCTTATGCACCACACGGGACGCCATCGGAAAGGCGGAAATGCCCGCCGCACCGATCATGGGGTTCACCTTTTTTCTGACAAACAGGTTCATCGCTTTACCAAAGAGCACGCCGCCCGCCGTATCGAAGATGAACGCGACAAGCCCAAGGCCGAGGATCATCAGCGTATTGAGCGTCAGGAAATCCTTCGCCTGCATATTCGCCGCAACGGTGAGGCCGAGCAGCAGCGTGATGAGGTTTGCCAGCACTTTCTGCGCCGTGTCGGACAGCGAGCCGAGCACGCCGCATTCACGAATGAGATTGCCGAACATCAGGAAGCCGACCAGCGCGACCGAGCGCGGCGCGAAGATGCCCGCGATGACGGTAACGATGATCGGAAAAAGGATCTTCGTCATACGCGAAACCTTGTTGCCGGTGTATTCCATACGGATACGCCGTTCGTGTTTCGTGGTGAGCAGTTTGATAATCGGCGGCTGGACAATCGGTACCAGCGCCATATAGGAATAGGCCGCGATGATGATCGGCCCGAGATAGTTCGAATGCAGATAGTTGGCGACGAAGATGGAAGTCGGGCCGTCCGCCGCGCCGATGATGGCGATGGAAGCCGCATCCTTGAGCGGGAAGCCGATCAGCGACGCCGCGACCAGCGTGAAAAAGATGCCGAACTGCGCCGCCGCGCCGAAAAGCATGAGCTTCGGGTTGGTCAGGAGCGGTTCAAAGTCGATCATCGCACCGATGCCGATGAACAGCAGCAGCGGGAAGAGCTCGTTTGCGATGCCGCCGTCGAAGAGAACGTTGAGTATGCCGACCTCCGTCGCCCCGTTGATCACCTGCGTCACCGCGCCGGACAGCGGCAGATTGACGAGAATCGCGCCAAAGCCCATCGGGAGCAACAACGCGGGCTCCATGTCTTCCTTGATGGCAAGGTAGATCAGGATCCCGCCGATGATCCACATGACGACCTGCTGCCAGGACAGGTTGATAAAGTTCTGAAAAATAGCTTCCATAGCTTCCGCCTTTCGTGAAGGGAATCTGAATCAAATATTCCAAATTTGGTCGAATACATCGTATCATATTCATCTGCAACAGTAAACGCCTATCCTCTTTTCCGCCGGATGCATTTTTCTCTCTTTCGTCTCGCGCTCGGAACAGAAAGACCGCCCCCGAATCGCTTCGGGGGCGGTCTTTCACAGCCAAGCGCGGCATGCACAATCACATAAAACGCGCCATCGGTCAAAGGGCGGTCACATCAAAACCGTCAGTTGACAATTTCACAGTATCAAACGCAGCAGCGCGCGTCAAGATGCAACAACTGAATTTTTTTGCCATTATTTCAGTATCAAACCAATTTGAAGAAGCGCATCCGCTTCCTCCGCGGATCTTGCCGCAACGTCCGGCAATCTCAGCCGAATTTGCCCCGGCGAACACTCAAAATACAGCGGCAGGCCGCCGCGCCAGGCAAGCAGCGCCGGTTTCAATTGCTCCAACGCGCCGTCCGCCGCGTGTGCTGTCGCCTCAAAGACGATGCCGCAGCGCTCGCCTTCGCAAAACGCCGTTCGAACTACGGACAAGCCCGCCATATCGGGGCCGAGCAGCAGCCGCATGGCAGACAGCACCTGCTCCCGCAGCCACGGGGGCAGTGCGTCGAGATCGGTCGAGCCTTTGGAAAGCTGAAGCGCGAACGTCTTTCGCAGCGGATTGGAGTCCATGCAGACGAACGCCGTCTCGCGCCGCCAGTCCGACGAACCCGCCTCAGCGGAGTTTTGCAGCGCGCGCATGCTGGAGGACAACCGCCAATTGTCGCCTTCGAGCACAATTTCGCGCGCGGTCGGCTCTTTTGTGATCGACAGACGGTATCCATGCGCCGCGCAATAGTCGGACAGCGCAGCTTCGCGCCGTTTCGCCGCGCGGTGCGTCAGCAGGAAGATTCCGGCAACAATCAGTCCCGCTCCCAGAACTACATAGACGGAAAGCAAAATATCCTCCATCGGCAACGTCCTCCTTGTTTGAATATGGTTCCTATCAGCCACATATCGAAGAATATTGGGACACAAAACGGACTGTTCCGTCAGGCCCCGTCCCCGCCGTCTCCTCAAACTCAAATGCCGAGCTGCTGAATTTGTTTGACCCTTCGATCTTTCCGATGCTCTGCGTGAAAGCGCCGGTAAAGGCTTGGTAGCCTAGCTCAGAAAAGAGTGACAAACGTCATTTTCTTCCAAAAATGTTTTTTCAAAGAAAGATGCTAACTATTTATGGAATTATTTAACTCCCTAGTACTTTATTAATGTCGCATATACAATCTTCTACAATCGCTTTTGTGTGATCACCCAATGCATTAACATTTTTTGTTTTTTCGAGAACTAATTTTAATTCTCCTAAAAACTCTGTTGACGTCGTAAAAAATGTTTTACCCCATTTCCTAAATTCATTAGCGAGTGTTGTTTCGCCTATATCATCTAGCTCATCAGTAATGGATGAAATCACCTTTTTTAAAGTTTCATTACTATCAATCATTCTTGTATGTTCCCCTTTCCGTTACAGCATATAAAAGAAATCTAATATTACGCTGTTTGGATTGTTTACAATCTCTAGTGCACCTCCGACATTGAATCCCAGTCCCGGAGCTGGTCTAGTTACATAAGCAAGACCTGATAATTGTTTCCCGCCAATGATAAAATCCACGTTGCTAAAGTCGACACCATATCTATTTGCATATCCAGGAGTCAAAGGACTTTCTGGCGCCCAGAATTGTGCATCAGCAACATTTAATCTGCCAAATGTTCCTCCTCGATACATTTCCCCTCCATTATCAATGTAATTCCTTAGCTCCAAAGCCGAATCTAGCGTTGATTGGCTGACATCTCCATAAGGGGTTTGAATACTCGTTCCCTTGCTTTCCCCCCCGCCGTCTCTTCAAACGCCGAGTTGCTGAATTTAGTTGACCCTTCGATCTTTCCGATGCTCTGGGTGAAAGCGCCGGTGAAGGCTTGGTAGCCTAGCTCAACAAAGCCAGAGAATATCGCAGCGACCGCAACTTTTCGCGTATCTATGGTTCCATACGTCGCCTGCTGACTCGCCGCGCGCGATCATGCCCGCCGATAACGACCATTACAATAAGCCTGTATTAAACGAACATCAAGAAAGCACGAGTAGCAATCCCCCGTTTAGTATAATAAATAAACTTCAATGTCTACCATTTTACTATCGTCTAGCCCAAATAAACCAAGGAAATCATCATCGAGTGAGTATAGTTCGTTACAATAAGTACATTTAATATCCTCGTGCGTTCGAACTAACGCTTCATTAAGCAATGAACCACATTTCACACATTTTTTTCCTTCTATTTGTTTCTCAACGGGTTGAATATAAGCTTCATCTTCCGGTGTATGCCAGTACAAAGTACCGCAAAATTTACACTTTTGTAAAATTGGAGCATCTCCAAAATCTGGAAGTGTAAAATAAATAGAAATAGTTTCATCACAGAATGGGCATCTGGAATTGAACACATATGCTTTATTAATTACTTTTCTCACCGTTTAACCTCACTACTTTATGAATATTGTCCCAAATCTAATTATCGTATTGAACGTACCAGCTAACTGTGTAGACTCAAACGTAATAGTATCTCCAAATATTGGCAATGGTCCACTAATATGGTTCCCTGGATTCTCGATAAATACATTTACTCCGGTGTTATACTGAACCTTTATTATTTCTGGAGTAGGTCCAGTTGGATAGTACTTGGAATATTCTGCAATCGCTCCTTGAGGAGTATTATTAACATACACTCCCCCGCCACCAGCTCGTCCAGACACTGATTCTCTAAACCCATTGCTTTTTATTGAATCAACATATTCTGGTTTTGTTGCATGATAACCAGTAGCAGTTCCATTATCAGCATTCTTAATTCCAGTTCCTGCCTCGTCTCCATCAAACGCCGAGCTGCTGAATTTGCTTGACCCTTCGATCTTTCCGATGCTCTGGGTGAAAGCGCTGGTGAAGGCTTGGTAGCCTAGCTCAACAAAGCCGGAGAATATCGCAGCGACCGCAACTTTTCGCGTATCTATGGTTTTATACGCAGCCTGCTGGCTCGCCGCGCTCGAGAGCCCGCCGATAACGGCCATTGCGACTACTTTACCCACGGGCTTAAGAACGGTCGATGCATTAACAGCCATACCGCCAACGCCCATTAAGAGGCCGAAGACTCCGGCTTCAACATGTGTTTTTCAAACCCATCATACAGGAAAACCGGGGATTTAACAACTTATATTTGTATTGCGCGATGATGTCGTTTAAGTCATCTTTTCAGCGGCTTTGCGCGCTGTCTCCGCTCCTCGCGTAATAAAACACATACTGCTGCAGTACGCCCGCCGTGTCGGGATATCGTTCCAGCGGAAACGCGCCGCCATATTCCCGCTCTTCCACGCGGTTGATCCAAACATCCCGCGGAAATCGCCCGAGCCGGTGAAAGCCGAACAGCATCACGCAGTTGGCAACCTTTTCGCCCACGCCGGGAACCGTCAGCAGGCGCTCCAGCAGCGCGGCGTCGTCCAGCCGCCCGATTTCGCCGAGGTCGAGCGTCCCGGAGGCCGCCAACCGCGCCGCGGCGAGCACATATTTTGCCCGGTAGCCGAGCGAACAGGCGAGAAATCCAGCCTCGTCCTGCGCGGCCAGCCGTTCGGCACTCGGAAAAGCGAACTGCCGTTCCCCGGCGGAGTCCAGCGGCTCGCCGTATCGCGCGCAGAGCGCCTCAACGCAGCGCTTGATCGCAGGGATATTCTTTCGCTGGGAGATGATGAAACTGACCAGCGTTTCAAACGGATCCTGCCGCAGTATGCGGATGCCGCGTCCGTGGTCGCAGGCGCGCCTCAGAAACGCGTCGCCGGGATCGACCGCGTTTCGGATGGCGGCATAGTCGCGCTCCATGTCAAAATAGCCCCGCCAGACGGCGTCGTACTCCGCCTGTGAACACGCCAGCGCGCAGCCGGACGGCGTTTCGCGGATGTTCAGCACACGATGCTGCGCAACAAGCATATAACCGCCGTCGCCGTTCGGATTCAGGCGGAAACACTGTCCGCTGTCCGCAATTTTTCGGATGTCGAAATCCGGGTTTTGAACATCAATCATAGATTCATTATAGCCATTCCCCGGCGCGCCGTCATCTTTCCCGCGGCGCAAAAAAACAGGACGCCCGCTTTTGCGAACGCCCTGCCGGAATGCTTCGTGTTGCCGCGTCAGATTTTCTCGAACGCCTGCGCCAGATCGGCGAGAATATCGTCGATATGCTCCGTGCCGATCGAAAGCCGGATGGTCGTAGGCCGGATGCCAACGGATTCCAGCTCCTCCTCGTTCATCTGCGAATGCGTGGTGGAAGCGGGATGGATCACCAGAGACTTGACGTCCGCAACGTTTGCCAGCAGCGAGAACAGCTCCAGCTCCTCTGTGAATTTCTGCGCCTGTTCCCGGGTTCCGTTCAACTCAACCGTGAAAATAGACCCTCCGCCGTTGGGATAATACCGGTCGTAAAGCGCTTTTTCACGCCCCGTCGAAAGCGAAGGATGGTTGACCTTTTTCACCTTGGGGTGTCCGTTTAAATAATCCACGACTTTGAGCGCGTTTTCCACATGCCGCTCGACGCGCAGGGACAGCGTCTCAATGCCCTGCAGCAGCAGGAACGAATGGAACGGCGAGATGCACGCGCCCGTATCGCGCAGTAGCGTGGTGCGAATCTTGGTCACATACGCCGCCGCGCCGACCGCGTCCGCAAAGACGATGCCGTGGTAGGACGGGTTCGGCTTGCTCAGACCCGGGAACTTGTCGTTCTGCTTCCAGTCAAACGTTCCGCCGTCGACGATCACGCCGCCGATCACCGTGCCGTGGCCGCCGATAAACTTCGTCGCCGAGTGCACAACGACGTCCGCGCCGTGTTCGATCGGGCGGAACAGATACGGCGTTGCAAACGTGTTGTCGACGATTACGGGGATCCCGTTTTCGTGCGCGATCGCCGCGATGGCCTCCAGGTCGAGCACGTCCGAATTCGGGTTGCCGAGGGACTCCAGATAGAGAGCCTTGGTGTTTTCCCGAATCGCCGCGCGGAAGTTTTCGGGATCCGTTCCGTCGACAAACGTCGTTTCGATGCCGAAGTCCTTGTGCGTATTGGCAAAGAGGTTATAGGTTCCGCCGTAGAGCGTCTTGGAGGATACGATGTGGTCTCCCGCGGCGGCGATGTTGAGCACCGCATAGGAAATCGCCGCGGAGCCGGACGCCGTCGCCAGCGCGGCAACGCCGCCTTCGAGCGCGGCGATGCGCTTTTCAAACACGTCGCTCGTCGGGTTCATCAGGCGCGTATAGATATTGCCGCCTTCCGTAAGCGCAAATCGCGCCGCCGCCTGCGCGGAGTCTTTAAATACATAGGAGGTTGTCGCGTAGATCGGCACCGCGCGCGCGTCCGTCGCGGGATCCGGCTGTTCCTGTCCAACGTGGATTTGAAGCGTTTCAAATTTATATTGTTTCGACATGCTGTTTCGTTCCTTTCATGGTTCGTGAAATCTGTTTTTGTCTGTTTTTTTCGCCCGGCATACGGACGATTACTTCCCGAAACAGCAGCACATTCGATCCATACGGCATAAAACGGCGAACGCAGCACGTCTGTTCAACGAGCGTCCGTGTTCATTTTTCGCTTTCATACGCGCATCCCGCCTTTCTTCCGTGTTGTCAGGAGTATACGGGTTGACGGGCGTCCTGTCAATCCGTTTGCCTGATTTTTCTGTACTTGCCACGATAGAAAAATCGGATTCCGGTTGAACTGTCTAACAAAGCGCCCAGCGGTTTCAGGAAAACCGGGTGGTTGTATTCTTGCCTTTGTTTTTGGAATCGTACATGGCTCGGTCCGCTTTTTCAATGAGCTCTTCGAGCGGCCCGCTTCCTTCGATGAGGCCGATGCTGAGCGTAATATGAAACGCCGTGTCTCCGGCAAAAAACTCCAGCGCGTTTGCGCAGATCCGGATTCGCTCCGCAACGATATAAGCCTCGTCCGCAGTCGCGTCCTCAAGGACGACGACGAACTCATCCCCTCCAAAGCGCGTTGCGTCATTCACGCCGCGGATGTTCTGCTTGATGCAGGCGGCCAGCTCCCGAAGCACGTCGTCTCCAGTTAGATGTCCGAAGCGGTCGTTGATCGACTTGAAATCATCCACATCGATGAACAGGAGCGACGTGCGTCTCGGCGTTGACGCAGGTTTTTCGCCATATTTTTCCCGCAAATACAATTTATTAAAGAGCCCCGTCAGCGGATCGACGCTGCTTTTTTCAATCAGCTTTTCCTTCTCATGCTCCTGCTTTCGGCGCGCCTGCGTCACATCGGCAAGAAGCAGAAGTTTCGTCGTATCCCGCCCGCGCTCCTCGAGCGGATATTGCGTCATCGCCAGATATCGCGTCTGTCCGTCCCGCTCCAGCTGTACTTCCTGCTGGTGATATTCCGCGTCGAAGCGATACTCCGGAAGCACGCTTGTAACAAGCACGCCCGTATCGAGGTTGTCGTCGTGCAAAATCTCGCGGCCGACATGGTTGATGCTCAGTATCCTGCCGTCCCGGTTGACGAGCAATATGGCTTCGTTTGCGTTGAGAAACAAATTGCGGAAGATATAGTCGGAGCGCAGGTTCAGCAGCCTGTATCGCATGATGGAAACGAAGATTGCAACCACGAATATGACGATGGCGTAGTACATCAGATACAGATCTTTTGTAATCTGGAACACGGCAGGCAGCACATACTCCGAAAGCACGCTGACCACAAGTGCAAGCCCGATACCGCCCAGAACATAGCCCAGCTGCGCGCGCTGACGCGCGTCCTTCGTCGTAATAATCCGGCGCAGCACGAGATAGAGCGCAAAAAGCGCGGGCAGGCTGAACGCCAGCGACATCAGCGGCGCGACGATTGGATCGCTCATACGCCAGAACGTCGGGTCGGAATAGTCTATGGGATAGAGATACCGCACGACTATCATTGCGGTATTGAACACCAGAAAAAAGTAAAAATACCGATCCGGCTTTCGAAGCAGCAGTCGATAGGCAAAATACAAAAACGAAATGGACAGGTACATCATGCTCAGCCAGTAAACGGTCTTGACCACAATGGCAACGATCGTCCCGTCGCTGAACCGATCCAGATTATCCAGCACCATCCAGATGAGAATGTTCGATAAAAAAATCAGAAACGATTGATTGATCCTGTCATGGCTTCGGTTGAGGAAAACAAATGTCCAGATAAACATCATGGCACCGAAGATGATGACAAGCGAAATCAGCTGAAGCATTTTTTACAACTCCCGGGTTCATTCGTCCGCGGACAATTCTTCATTAGTATAGGATATGTCGCGACCAAACGCAATGCGAACCCGCGTCTTGCAAGACTGCTTTCTCAGGATTTTACAATGATTGCGCCGATTTGGCGAAGGTCAAATCCCGATCAGACGCCGCCTGGTATTATCAAATAGAATCAGGATCGCTTTTTGCACATACTTTGCAGGATTCCGGCCAAAAACGGTAAAACGCCCGAATTGTGCTGTTTATCTATGTTTTACGGTTTGACGATGATTTTACCCCAAGCAAAAAGTACTCTTAACATTTCGTTGGTACAATACAGGCATCAGTAGAATAAGGATCAATTTGAGAGGAGACCCTAATGATGAAACACAAACGCCTGCTACCCATCCTGCTTGCGGCAATGCTGCTGCTTGTCGCCATCCCGGTTGGCATGGCCGCCGCCAGCGCAAGCACCGCGGACATCTCCCGCACGGGCATGACCACCGCCGTGCTCGGCGAAAGCACAACCGCCGCGACCGCGCCCAAGTATGTCTTTCTGTTCATCGGCGACGGCATGACCTATCCGCAGTTTCAGGCAACCTCCGCCTATCTGAGCATCAACGCGGACAAGGACACCATCCTCACCACGAGCATGCTGCTCAACTTCATGACGTTCCCGGTCGCGGGCTCCGCAACCACCTATGACTCGACTTCCTTCTGCCCCGATTCAGCCTCGACCGCAACCTCCATCGCCAGCGGGCACAAAACCTACAGCGGCGTGCTCAACATGAACGAAGCGAAAAATAAAACCTTTACGACCATTGCCGAAACACTCAAGAGCGAGTTCGGCTACAAAATCGGCATCATCTCCAGCGTAAATCTCAACCATGCGACGCCCGCAGCGTTCTACGCGCATCAGGCAAGCCGCAACAACTACTATGAAATCGGCCTTGAGCTGATCGACAGCGGATTCGATTATTTTGCGGGCGGCGCGCTCCTCAAGTCCACGGGCGACAGCAGCGACAATCCGCAAACGGACATCTACGAACTCGCCGCCCAGGCCGGATATAAGGTCGTCAAAACCCAGGCCGAAGCGCAGGCGCTCGCCGCCGACGCAGGCAAAGCAATTGTGATTGCCGAAGACCTTGCCGACAGCAACGCCATGAACTATGAAATCGATCGCGCTGCGGACGCATGGGCGCTCAAGGACTATGTCCAGCAGGGCATCGCCATGCTCGACAGCGACGCCGGCTTCTTCATGATGGTTGAAGGCGGAAAGATCGACTGGGCCTGCCACGCCAACGACGCGGGTTCCACGATTCACGACACGCTCGCCCTTGCGGACGCGGTTCAGGTCGCGATCGACTTTGCAGCAGAGCACCCGGACGAAACGCTGATCCTCGTTACCGGAGACCACGAGACCGGCGGCCTCTCCATCGGTTTTGCGGGAACCAACTACAACACGTATCTGAAGAACATCAACTACCAGACCATCTCCTATGCCAAGTTTGACACGGACTACGTTGCAAACTATGTCGCAAGCAAAACCCCGTTTGCCGACGCGATGGCGGATGTCACAAAGCTTTTCGGCCTCGTTCTGCCGGAGAATGCGGACGCCGCCGCAAGCCCGACGCTGGTTCTGACCGACTATGAGGTCGAAGAACTCCAGAAAGCCTACACGCTGACCCTAGCGGGCGGCTATGGCACGGACGCAAACGGCAAATCCCTCCAGACGCAGGAGGAGTATGTGCAGTACGGTTCGTATACGCCGTTCTCGGTTACGGTTACGCACCTGCTCAACAACAAGTCCGGCATCAACTTCGCCTCCTATTCTCACACCGGCCTGCCCGCGGCCGTCTATGCCAGCGGCGTCGGCTCCGAGCTCTTCGGCGGCGGATACGACAACACGGAGATCTACTTTAAACTCGCATCTCTCTTCGGCATTGCGTAATATCACGCAATCGCATGCAGCGCAGCCGGGGTGTCCACCTCTCATCGGGAGTGGGCGCCTCGGCCTTATTTGCCGGTAACCCGGTCAACGCTGTATGTCATATAACGAGGTGAAAACATTGGAACAGAAAAAAACAAAACGAAACTGGCTCTCCTCCGCTGTTTGTCTGGCACTGATCGCCGTGCTGCTGCTGCTGCCAACCGGCTATGAAAACGCGGGCGCGGGCAGGATTGCCAGCGAAGAACGCGTTCGCGCGCGCGTCGTCTCGACGGATGACAGCACGATTAAAGATACCGGCCTCGTGCGCTCCGGCGAGCAGAGCTGCGAGGTGCTCCTGCTTGGCGGAAGCCACAAGGGTGAGACATTCCGCGCCTACAACATGCTCAACGGTTCTCTCGAGCAGGACAAGATATATCAGGCGGGCGAGAGCGCGCTTGTGCTCGTCAGCCTCGACGGCGAATCCGTCGCGTCGGTGAGCATGATCGATCATTACCGGATCAACGGCGAAATCTGGCTGTTGCTTGCGTTTTTTGCGCTGCTGATGCTCTTTGCGGGCTGGACGGGACTTCGCGCCGTACTCTCGTTTGTACTCTCCGTGCTCACCATCTGGAAGGTACTCGTTCCGCTCAGCCTCAACGGCATGAACCCCATCTTCGTCGGCGCCGTCGTCACCGGCGGACTGACCGTTCTGATCATCGCGCTGGTGTTCGGATTCAACCGTATCACGCTTGCCGCCTGCACGGGCGCCGTCGCGGGATTGATCGTCACCGCCGCGCTGGGCGTCGTCTGCACAAACGCGTTTCGCATCCACGGCGCGGTCATGTCCTTTTCGGAGAGCCTGCTTTACAGCGGGTATGAAACGCTCAACCTGACGCAGATTTTCATGGCGAGCATCTTCATCGGCTCCAGCGGCGCGATGATGGATCTCTCGGTCGATATCGCCGCCGCGGTCAACGAGGTGGTGCATAAGCGACCGGATCTGTCCCGCTTCGAAGCGATGATGAGCGGCATGCGCGTCGGCCGCGCGGCGATGGGCACCATGACCACCACGCTGCTTTTGGCATATTCCGGCAGTTACGTCGCGCTGTTGATGGTATTCATGGCGCAGGGCACGCCGCTGATCAACGTCTTTAACTATAAGTACGTCGCCTCGGAGATCATCCACACCATCGTCGGCTCCTTCGGGCTCGTCGCCGCGGCTCCCCTGACCGCCGCCGCGGCGGGGTTCTTCCTTGCAAAAAAGGAACGTGTCGAAGAAACGGCGCTTCCGCCGGGATAACGCACCAAACGCATCTACCGCAGCCTGCCAAGACAACGGCGCGCCGGAATCCAGCTCCGGCGCGCCGTCCGTGACTTGGTTACGGATATGGCTCCGGAAATGCACTACTCTATAGAAAACGAATTGTATGCAGAGGTAATTTTTCTTGAGTAACAGTATTTGGAGTCAATTTTTCGGTGCTGAGCCGGAAGAACAGCAACCCGCCGGCAAGGACGCGATCATCCGCGTCAACAAAAACCGTTGTCCCGAAAACCATCCCTGTCCGTCCGTGCGCGTTTGTCCCGTTCAGGCGCTCTCGCAGGTGCGTTTCAGCGCGCCAAGCGTGGACATGGACAAGTGTATCAAGTGCGGCAAGTGCGTTCGCTACTGTCCCATGGGCGCCATCGGCATGTGGTAACGCCGTACCGTCCCCCCAGCCGTTTGGAGGTATTTCATATGAAAAAGTTCTTTATCACCGTTTTTGCCGTGTTTGCAATGCTCGCGTTTGCCGCGTGTGCGGCGCCCGCGGTCGTTGCCGAACCAACCCCGACGATCATCCCTGCCCCGACGCAGACGCAGGCGGAGTATCAAAAGATCACCGCGGAACAGGCCAAGGCACGCATGGACAGCGGGGACGAGCTCATCATCCTCGATGTGCGCACGCAGGAAGAATACGACGCGGGCCACATCTCCGGCGCAATCCTGGTCCCCAACGAAACCATTCTCGACACGCAGCCCGCGCTGCTGCCCGATTTGGACGCCGAGATTTTGGTCTACTGCCGCTCCGGCAACCGCAGCGCGCAGGCGGCCAAGAAGCTCATCGCGATGGGCTACACCAATGTTTACGATTTCGGCGGCATCATCGACTGGCCCTACGAGGTCGTTACAGACTGACGTCGGAAAATCTTCTATCCACACACACCATGTTGTTCCTATCCCGCAAAGAACCGCCCGGGCGACCGGACGGTTCTTTGTTTGTAGCATTCGAGCAAAAGCGGTTTTACGTAAGCGCGCATCCGCCCGCCATACATTAAATCTCCGGCTCAATCGGCATCCTCTTTTCGGCACGCTTTGCCGCCTCGACGACATGCGCCATCAATACGGACGTCGTCACGGTGCCGACGCCGCCGGGTACGGGCGTGATTGCGCCCACGATGGGCTCGACCGCGTCAAAGTCCGCGTCCCCGACCATCTTCCCCTCGGGCGTGAAGTTGATCCCAACGTCCAGCACCGCCTGCCCCGCGCGCACATAGTCCGCGCCGACGACGTCGGCGCGACCCGCGGCGACGATCAGGATATCCGCGTTTCTAGTCACCGAAGGCATGTCTTCCGTCTTCGTGTGGCAGATGGTCACCGTCGCATTTTTGCCGAGCAGCATCATGGCGACGGGCTTGCCGACCACGAGGCTGCGGCCGATGACGACGGCGCATTTCCCCCGCGTCTCCACGCCGTAATGATCCAGAATCTCGATGCAGGCCTGCGCCGTGCAGGGCGGAAATCCGTGTTTTGTCCCCGAAAACACACCCGCAAGCGATCCGTCCGTGATGCCGTCCACGTCCTTTTCCGGCACGAGGGCGGCGCGCACCCGCTCGTCGTCGATGTGCTTCGGCAGCGGGCGGAAGATCAGGCATCCGTGGATGCCCGCGTCCGCGTTGATCTTCGCAATCGTCCCCAGCAGCTCGTCCAGCGACACCGTCCCCGGCAGCAGCACCTGCCGCACGGCTACGCCGACGGTCTCCGCGCGCTTCATGACGCCGCGCTCGTAAGCCACGTCGTCCGCGCGTTCGCCGACGCGCACGAGGGCCAGCGTCGGAACGACTCCGCGCGACTTGAGCACGGCGGTATCCGCGCAAATTTGTTCGTTGAGCGCGGAAACAACCGCCGCGCCTTTCAGCAGCATAGCCATATCCCCCTCCTTCATCCCTGTCCGGGGTTTTTTATCAGCAGTTTTCTGTCCTTGCAAAAATTACGTTTTAATCTATTTCATTGTATTATTTGCGCCGTCGGCGCGTCAATGGGTTCACGACAGTCCGCGAATATATCTATGCCGTTACCGCCAAAAAAAGCGCACCCGCATGGATGCGCCTTGCTGATTCTGCAGAGGGGATATCGTCTGCTGTTTTGCTCAATACAGCGTTCCGGGGTCGTATTCCTCCAGTCGAAGGGCGCGCAGGGCTTCAAGATCGTCCGCAAAGTCCCGGTCGCTCTGCGTCTCCTTTCGCTCGATCTCCTCCAGCACCGTAAACTCGAACGCGTCGCTGCCGTATGTCTGCGCGTCCTTGAGGAGCTTCGGGTGAAAACAGCCGCCCGTGAGCGCGGCGAATTCATAGCGTTTCCGAATGCCGCCGATATCCGCGCTGGAGAGCACGAGCGCCTTGCCGGTCTTCGTGTTGGTAACGGCGTATACCCCGCCGATCTGCTTTCGCTGCTTGTAGGCGGAGATGAGGTCTTTCTTGTTTTGCGGATTCATTCCGGGCTCTCCCTTGTCCGGCGCGGAAATTGTTTGGAAACGTGCGCCGACAGGGGTATTATACATCAGATTGGGTGGGTGGGGAGTCTACGGAAAGTGGAGTAGGGCAATAAATCTAAGCAGAGGTAACTTAGATAAGCACCTGGTAAATACGAGGGGAGATTGCGCGTTTGACCGATTTTGGGTATACTGTTCCTATTCTGGGTTGGAGAGAATGACATGCTCTATACGATACTTCCGATTTCCTACGACGTGCGCTGGGTGCTCGTCAGCATCTTCGTAACGTTTCTGCTCACGTTTTTTGCCATCAAGTCCGGCATAGACCGCCTGCCCCGGGACCAGGGGCGGAAGTTTGCGATCAACGGCGAACTCTCCCGCGGCAAGCCGCGCGGCGCGGGGCTCATCTTCAGCCTCTGCTGCATCTTCGTCTTCCTTGTGTTTGTGCCGTTTCGCTGGGAATACCTCATCTACTGCGCGCTGTTTGCGCTCTCGATGCTCTCCGGCTACCTGGACGACCGCAGCAAGCATTCCTGGGGCGAGATGAAAAAGGGCCTGCTCGACCTCGCCATCTGCCTTGCGGCGGCGGCGACGTATCTCGCCTTTAACGACACGCACAGCATCTCGCTCTTTGGCTGGGCGCTCGTGCTGCCGAAGTGGCTTTTCCTGCTTGTCGCCACGTTCATCCTCTGGATTTCGATCAACTTCACCAACTGCACGGACGGCGTGGACGGCCTGCTCGGCACGGTCTCCGTCGTGTCGCTCGCAACGTTTGCGGCAATCTTCCTGCTCCTCGGGCGCGGGCTCGACCTCGCGCAGATGAGCCTCGTGTTCCTCGCGTCCCTGCTGGCCTATCTCGTGTTCAACGCCTCCCCGAGCCTGATCATGATGGGCGACGCGGGCTCGCGCACCATCGGCGTCTTCCTCGGCGTGCTGGCGCTGAAATCGCAGAATCTGCTCTTCCTCATTCCCGCCGCGCTGGTGATCCTGCTCGACGGCGGCATCGGGCTGTTTAAGCTGCTCTTCATCCGGCTGACGAAGATCAAGGGCTTCCTCAAGTCCGTACGCACCCCGCTGCACGACCACGCGCGCATCAAATGGGGCTGGTCCGACACGCAGGTGGGCTACCGCTTCGCGATCATCCAGCTTTTCGTAAGCGCCCTTTGCATCGCGGCGCTGCTGTTCCAAAAATAGCCCGGCTTTCGATTGGACATGCCCGAACGCCACAGCTATTGATCCAATCCCGTATATCGGTTTTGTGTTCTTCGAAATCCCAGGATTCATCAATTGCGTCGATCGTAAACCCCTGCGCCGCGGAATGCAACGCAGGGGTTCTTATCATTTAACAAATATTCAGCTAACGATTCTTGAGCGATTTTAATTGAGCGGCGCGGTCTCAGGCGTGCGCGCGGCAGAATGATTGGATTTGGTTTGCTATTGCTTCGGCAGAGCGTATAGCTCGTCGATGCTCATGCCAAACCGTTCCTGCACCAGCTGCTCAAAATAAGCAAGGGGCTTATCATAAAAATCCTCGCCCTGTGTGCCAAAGGCATCGTTGAACATCCGTTGTACCGTATCCAGGTCGGGGTATTGTCCCGCATATTCCTTTGTCGCCGGGAAGTAGTCGAACGCAGCGCCTTCGTTGTCTTTGTCTACGGTAATATGATATTTATCCTCGCTCAGATGATACGTAATCCGCACCCCGTAGCCGTTGATCTGATCCAGATATTCGATGTTCCAGTCTTCGTTGAAGTCGCCCCATTCGGGCCTGTGGATCGCAACATTCATATAGTGCGGCTCGTGCTGTTCGTAGACGCCGCACGTCCCCGCGTCATCAAACCCAAACCCGAATTTCGCCAACGAAAATTCCGGTTCGACGTACTGCCCCAACGAGGTGTTGAGTTCATTGCTGGACTGCAACACAAGGACGGCAGAACCAAACCTGCTGTCGAATATCAACGTATTATTGATCAGGCCATAGGGGATCACAGCGGATGGAAGCCCGTTCCACTCACGCAGCCCGTCGGTTGTGGTTTCCGCGACGCGCTGCTGTATCGAATCCGCATCGTCAACATAATATTGCACGGCAACGGTTGTCTCGTTTTTTTGCGGGATTACTTCGATACTGCATTCGGCAAAATCCGTCTCGGCATTGAAAAATTCTTTAACGGAGGCCAAGGCGTTCATATTGTAGTTGTCCCGTATCAGATCGGTGTATTTTTCCAGATCCGCATCGGGCACATAATAGGTCAGCTCGATAGAGCACTCCCCGTTTTCATGGTTTTCGTCATGGGGCTTTTGCTGCCGGATTGTGACGATACGGCCGTCCGTTCCGGTAAACTCACTAAACCCGTTCTTAGAATATTCATCAAAGCGGTCGCCTTTCTCTTGCTCCGAAAGGCCGGACATATCCGCCATATAGGCAACAGCCGCATACATATTGCCTTGTGCAGATAGGGACAAAACAAAGGGGTTTTTGCCCTCCAGCTTTGGAGAACCTTTGTTGAAGGACGCAGCGACCAGCGTAAAGTTATCCGGGAGCTGCATGTCGGCATATGGATTAAACTCGGTGCCAAGCAGATCCATCGGCGTATACGGCTCCGGTGTAGGCGCAGGCGTTGGCGCAGGCGTATCGGACGGAACGGCGGTACTGGATACCTCCTGCTGCTGTGAAGTCGGCGCTTCGGTCGTCTCTGCTTGACGGCCTGAACACGCGGCCAACAAAGCGACGAGCGCTATGAGCATGAATACCGATAAAACCCGTTTCATTTTGTTTCCTCCTGATAGTCATTAGAAAGGGGAAGATGAAATGAAGCTCTTTTCATATTCTAGCTGGTAATTATTAGAAAGGGGAAGATAAAATGAAGTTCTTTTTATATTCTAGCATACAAAGAAGTGTTGTAAACGTCCTGAATAAAGTTTTGGAGGATATTTAGTAACTATTCCAACTGCTTTTGCAGTTCTTTCGTCTCATATCCATTCGCTCGTTTTCCGCTGTCCGGCTGCTTCGACCATATCCAGTCAATTTCGCCATAAAATACCGGTAAAAAATTTATATCCGATTGTTTTCGACATATTCTCTGATATAATACTCATTGACATTCGCATGACGTACCGCAATCGCATCCATATTATCGCGGATTGAGCGCGTTTGAAGTCATCGTTTCTGTAAAAAACAGGTGTCCTTTTTTATATTGGTTTTCATGATCGCTCGTGTGACGCGAACTGGATAAACGGGTTCAAAGCAGGCAGAAACCGGCCGTGAGCCGCTTATTTTATACAATCGATTAAATAATTGGAGATGTCTGATGCGGAAACGAATCCTGCTTTGCCTTGCTTCTTTGGTTGCTTTTCTAAGCGTTTTTCTCAGTCCAACAGCTATATCGACCGCGGAATCCGAGCCCGTGAAAAGCGGGGTCGACTTCATGATCGTGTGCGCGCACCCGGGAGACGAATACCTGTTTCTCGGCGGCGCGCTGCCGCTGTACGCGGGCGAGCAGGGACGCTCCGCCGTCGTCGTGTACCTTTCCTGCAGCGACGACGCACAAAAGGAGGCGGCCATCGACGCGCTGGCTCGATTTGGAGACAACGTACAGGCCGTATTCGGCCCGTTCTCATCCGCCTACACCAGCACGGTTGAAGAAGCGGAGCTCTATTGGGATTCGCGCGAGGTTACGACCTTCCTCGTCGGCGCGATTCGTCAGTATCGGCCGGCGATCGTTTTGACGCATCACCCGCTCGGCGAGTACGGACACGGCGCACACTGTCTTACCTCGGACTGCGTGCTGGATGCCGTCCGTTTTTGCGGACAAGCCAATCGCTATCCGGAAAGCTCGGCTCTCTACGGCGCGTGGCAGCCGCAGCGTTTGTTTTTCCATCAATACGGCGACACGCCCGTCGTACTGGATCGCAGCCAGCCGCTGGAGCACTTCAACGGAATGACCGCTCTGGAGCTCGACCAACAGGGATATGCGTATTATCCCGACCCGTATCCGATCAAAATCTGTGAAGAATCCGGCTATACCAACGCGCAATACGGGCTGGCCTACGCCGCGGATGAAACCGCGTTCGATCCAACCTCGGGTGATCTGTTCAACGGAATCGACGCGTCCCTGCTCGGCCCGACGGCCACGCCGGTACCCCCGCCAACGCCGACGCCCTCGCCGACCGCGGAACCGACTCAAACGCCGGTCGAGTCGGCCGCTCCCGCTGCACAAGCGCAGCAGGACTCGTCCTCTTCGTCTTCCGCCTCGTCGCCGAACGCGCTGAACATCATCGCGCTGGCCGTCTCCGCCGTACTGGCCGCCGCGGCATTGGCCGGGTTCTTCCTGTTGAAAAAAAGCCCCGCGTTGAAATGGACGGCAATCGCGGTCTGCGCTTTGTTTGCAGCGGCAGCCGTATTTTTCGCCGTTCGCCTCTTCAACCCGGTGCAAGCAGCATCGGATGCCGTTCCTGTCGCCGCGGCGGCGCCCGCGCACACAGCAGCACCGACGCCGAGCGAATCTCCGGCGCCGACCGCGACCGCTGAACCGACGCCGACGCCGGACCCGGAGGACGCATACTATCGCAGTGCCACAGATCCTGCGGAGGTAGTCATCAGCGATCCCGTCAACGAGCACTGGGAGTATCGCTCGGACACGCTGTCCATCATCGTCGACCGCGTCCATATAACCCGCGCGGACGGAGCCCCCATCTGCTATTGCATTGCGCATATCCGCATGCGGGAGGTTGACGCGTTCCAGGCCGGCGTGCGCAACGACAATCCCCTCGCCGCACCCAAACTGGAGCATGCCTGGCACATGGCGCGCCGCTATCGTGCGGTGCTCGGCATTACGGGCGACAACCTGATTCAGGCCGAAGTGCAGCTAAAAGGCATCCTCATGCGCAACGGAAAGATCTACAGCCGGAATGAAGCGCAGGATATTCTTGCGTTTTATCCGGACGAGCTGTCCATGAAGATCTACAAACCCAAGGCAATCTCCATCGAAGAACTGCAGGAACAGGGCGTGCTCAATACGTTTTCGTTCGGCCCGACGCTGTTGAACAACGGCGTGCGCGATCTGACCGCCAGACGCAGCAGCCTTGGTCGCACCAACCCCAGAAGCGGCATCGGCATGGTTGAGCCGGGACACTTCATCGCCATCACCGTGGATGGGCGGCAAAAGGATTACAGTGTTGGCATGTCGATTCAGGAGTTTTCGCAGCTGTTCTATCTGAGCGGCTGCCAGATGGCTTATAACCTCGACGGCGGAGCCTCCGCCGCGATGATATTCATGGGCGAGTGTCTCAGCCAGCACAGCGGCATCGGCAGCGACGTGCAGCGTCCCTGGACGGACGGACTGTTGTGGGGCAATTCGGAGCTGGTTCCCACCGTTGATGATCCCGTCTATAACGACGGAAGCAAACCCTGGGTCATGCCGCCATCCTAAGCAGCCTCCGCTGTAATTTCTTTTCCTAATGAACCCAGAACCAGAGGCGCATATGAAACGTTATTTGGAAAAACTCTTTTATCGGACGACACTGCAAAAAAAAGCGCGGTACTTCGTCATTCTTGGCGCGCTGGTTTTCATGCTCGCGCTGATGACCGGCTGCGGCGGCAACATTCATATCGGCGAGATCAACGTCCCGCAGGACAGCGTGCAGCTTGATCTGAAGGACGCAGGGCTGACCGATATTTCGAAACTATCGCGCTGCAAAGACCTCCGTTTTGCGGATCTGCGCGGCAACGACCTCTCCGCTGAACAGATTGACCAGCTGCATCAGGCGCTGCCGAACTGCGAAGTGCTCTGGAGCGTTCCGCTGGACGGCCAACGCCTCGATTCGGACAGTGAGGCAATCGCCGACCCGGCGTTTTCCGACGAAAGCGCGAATATGCTGCAATGGTTTTCCGCTCTGCAAGCGGTCGACGCATCGGGCAGTTCGGATTACGCCGCGCTGACATCGGCGGCCCGGCAGTATCCGGCCATCGCTTTTTACTGGACGGTCTCAATTGGCAATCAGGTCTGGCCGTTCGACGCAGAACAGATCGTCGTCGCCTCCCGGACCGCATCGGCTGAGGATATCGAGGCCGCTCTATCGGGGCTGCCGCAGCTGAAATCGGTCGATCTTGCAGGCACGGGCATTACGCCTGAAACGGCTGCGCAGTGGCAGGCGCGGTATCCGGACGTCGCATTCGCAACGACCGTCGATCTGAATGGGCAGGCAGTACGTTCGGATGCAATCTCCATCGATTTGAGCGGTCAAACAGATGTATCTCTTTCGGCTCTTGAAGAAGCACTGCCCATGTTTTACCAGTTAAAAACCGTCAATCTGCGCGGCTGCGATCTGACGATCGACGAACAGCGCGCGCTGCAGGACGCGTTTCCCGATATTTTGTTCCTCTGGCGCGTGGACTTCATCGACGGTATCGTCGCCGACAGTGCGGATTCGGAACTGATCCTTTCGGAGCACATCGTTCCGGATGTCGATGCGCTGGCGGCGAAGCTTGCCCTGCTGCCTGAGCTGAAAACCGTGGAGATGTGCAACTGCGGACTGACGGACGACCAGATGCAGGGGCTGCGCGACCAATTCCCAAACATAAAATTTGTCTGGATGATCCACGTAGGTTACTGGGAAATCCGCACGGACATCAGAGCCTTCAGCATGGCACAGGCCGGCGAACATGAAGGCGTTCGATTCACAAAGACCGGAGAAGAAAGCCGGCGTTATCGCTGGGTGGATGACGAGGAAATAGCTAAACTGCGTTATTGCACGGATATTGAGGCGCTGGATATCGGGCATGGATATTTGATTTCCGATATTTCTTTTTTACGCGAACTGCCAAAGCTTCGCTTTCTGGTGATATCCATGACTAAGGTGCTGGATCTTTCACCGATCGGTTCGCTGAAAAATTTGATTTTCTTGGAAATGTTCGAGATGAATCTAACGAACGTTTCGGTGCTGTATGATCTGCCGCAGTTGGAGTATCTCAATTGCAGTTCAACCATGATTGCAGACATCGACCCGCTGCTGTCGCTGACGAACCTCAAGCGGCTCTGGATTATTCATTGCGGATTTTCAGATGAGACGCTGCATGCTCTAAAGGTCGGACTGCCAAACGCAATCGTAATCGCGCAAGGCAAACATTCGACGGCCACAGGTTGGCGTTTTGATAATCCCTCCTATTTGGAAATGCAGGCCCTCTTCGGGCTCCCGCCGCAGCTCGATTGGCAGACGGCGGAGTATCTCCTGCCGATTAATCAGATTCCCTGACACGCGAACGCGCAACAGAATGCTCTGAATCAGCCTTTAGGTTGCAGCGAAAAAATTGATCCGCCATGCAAGATCATTTTGAATACTAGTTCTTCAATATTGGAGGAGCCGTGAAGTTAACCGACAAGAACCTGGTATATATGACGTTCAATGTTATCCTTTTAGCGGCATTGTTCAGCAGCGGATGTTCCGTCGCTAATCATGTACCCAATACGGCAACGCCTGTCGTTACACCTGAAATTCCAATACATGTTATCGCTTTGGATAACGCGAAGGAGACTCCTTCTGCAGCGATTACGCCGACCCCCCAGCCAATCGTCGATAATATTTCGTCTTTGGGATCTGTTGCGGCAGATGATCATGCAAATGATACCCCTGCATATTCAGACGTAAGAAAGCAGTGTACTTTTGCAGTATCTTCTAATAGAAGTACTTTTTTTTATGTGCGCGACGCCAGTATGGAAAGCACATGGCAAAGCGGTAAAGGCGAACAAAGCATCACCGTTGAAGTACAAAGCAATATAGATGATATTAAAGGCTTCTATTTCAAATGGGATGCCACCCCACCCACGTGGGACTTATACGCATACGATTCTGTCGGTAATGAAACCCTCGCAGACAGCGGTGGGAAAAACGGCGGACTGACAGAGTTTGCGGAAGTGCCCGCGAGTATGTCCGGCTACAAGAAATTCAAATTTGTTTCAACAAACCCTGAAATAGCGTTTGCGATAGCAAACCTCTCGGTCTACGCAGGCGGGGTTCCTGAATATGTACCCCATTGGGAATCATATGACGGCAAAGGAGTGGATTTATTGGTCATTTCCGCGCATCCGGATGATGAAAGCGTCTTTCTTGCCGCCCCGGTGCTTACTTATATCAATGATGGCAAAACCGTTGCAACCGGGTATATGACATGGGGCGCATCATATCGTCGCTTTGAAGCAGAAGAAGCCTGCTGGATGCTGGGCGAAAAGTATGCGCCAACATTTCGCGCCGCTCACGATATGATGACCAATTCTTTGGAATCAATGGAGAAATACTGGCCGCTTGACAAGGCGGTGGGATATATCGTCGAACTTATTCGCAAATACAAACCCTCCGTTATCATCACACACGACATTGGTGGCGAGTACGGTCACGGAGCCCATATGGAAACCAGCTATGCGGCACAACTTGCGTTTGCACAAGCATCCGACCCAACAAAATTTCCTGAATCGGCTGAAAAATATGGCGTGTGGAAGCCGGGAAAATTATATCTTCATATGTACAGCGAAGATAAAATAACGTTTAACCTTGACGCCCCGCTCAGCGTCTTTAGCGGAGAAACTGTATGTCAGGCAGCAACGGCAGCTTTTGAAAGGCATACGTCACAGGCAGCGAAGGGATGGACGATTGAATCTGCCGGAGAATGCAGCATGGCGTATTTCGGCTTGTTTGCATCGAATGTAGGGCCGGATATCAAACACGACTCCATGTTCGAACATATTACGTCCGATATCATGATGGGGATCAACGACATTGGCCTTGACGCCGTCCCCAGTGATTAAGTTCTTATTCTTCGTAAACCACTGATGAAATCGGACTCCGATGCCATTTGAATATCGAATTTTTCTCATTCGATCCGATCTACAATTTGGGGGACACCTCATTATCTCACGCCCCCCTCGTGCGTCAAAAATGCGACAAAAATCAAAATCGACCTGCGAGCATACCCCCTCGCAGGCCTTTCTCTATCTACCCTTAATAACGCTTTTTTCGGATTTGTCGCATTGTCGCACGTTTTGAAAAATGGGCTAAGATGGAACCCCCTAAAAAGTCGCCTATTTAGGGGGTTTTTGGCGTGCCTGGGAGGATTCGAACCTCTGGCCTTTGGAGTCGGAGTTGACTGACTATTTTGGCATAATTGTTTGTATTCTCTAATAATCGCCCGTAATCGCGCATAATCGGAAACTCGTACCTCTTGTAAAATGCGACAAATTTCGCGATCTCAGGCAATCTGTCGCAATCTCTCGCGGTCATATGCGTCAAAAAATGCGTCAAAAGTGGGGCTCTTAAAGAGAAATTGTGCTCAACGTTTAATAAGTGATCGTTCTATTATAGTTCATATAAGCAAGAAAAAGCAGTTTCTTTCTTTTAAATCCTTAATGCTACTGTAAATTCCTTATTGAGGTGTCCCCCAAATCGTAGTCCAGCCTGAATGAGAAAAAATCGATATTTTGAGGTGTCCCCCAAATCGTAGTCCAGCCTGAATGAGAAAAAATCGATATTCAGACGGCCTCGGAGCCCGATTTCAGGGCAAATTCGGCCGGCGTCAGGTATGTTAGTGCGCTGTGCGGACGGAACTCGTTGTAGTCCCTTCGCCAGCGCTCTATTTTGTCTC
>CAYLIG010000007.1:0-124307 GCA_964383635.1 uncultured Christensenella sp.
CCGCCTGCGGCTCGTGGTCGCTCGTGAACGCGTCGCTTGCAAACGCCGCCTCGGAGTACGGCTCCGGCGCGGGAACGGGTTCGCCCGCGATGGCGTAAAACTCGTTCAGCGCAGCCTGCGTTTCTGATTGTTCAGACTCTTCCGTCTGCGGTTCCTGCGCGGACTCTTGTGTCTCCGCGACTTCTTCAGCGGGGATGCGCTCGTCCAACTCTGTCGCCTGCGCCGGTTCCGCCGTCGCATCCGGCTGGTCAAAGCTGCCGAACAGCTCGTCAAAAGCACGCTCCGCTTCCGTTCTGTCCGCGCCCGCGGAATGGTCGGCAAGCTCTTCCTGCGCCTGCGCATCGGGCAGTTCCGTCTGCGTCGCCGGTTCTTCCGCCGCCGGTTCCGTCTCCGCCTGTGTCAGGTGGCATCCGTCCGCGCGAACGACAAATTCGCTCTGCGCATAGTTGCCGTCAAATGTTTGTACAAACTCCGCCTGCGGTTCGCTTTCGCTTTCAAACGACGCGTGCGTCCAGGCTTCCGCGGAGTATGGTTCGGGTTCAAGCGGCTGCGCCGCCGCGTTCATCGCTTCGCTTTTCGGCGGTTCCGCACCCGGTTCGATTCCTTCGCCGAAGAACTCGTCAAACGCGCGCTCCGCCGCCGCCTTGGTCTCGCCGCCGGCGTTTCCAAACGCAAGCGCCGCGTAGGCCGCCGCCTCCGGCGCGATCTGCGCGCCCTGCGCAAGCTCCGGCGCGGCAAGAAGCGCGTCGACCTCCTGCGCCGTGTCCGCCTGCGTCAGATGGCATCCGTCCGGACGGACGACAAACTCGCTCTCTTCAAAATCGCCGTCAAACGATTGTACAAACTCCGCCTGCGGTTCGCTCTCGCTTTCAAACCGATCCTGCTGCCACGCCGCTTCGGAATACGGTTCCGCCACGGGTTGGGCGGGCAGTTCCGCCGCCGCTTCGGGCTGCAAGGCGGCAACCGCGCTCTCCGCTTCCTCCATTGCGCGCTCCAGACGGACGCCCAGCTGTTCTTCCGGAATCGGGCGGTTCTGGATGCGGTAGATGTTCTGCATGAGCTGCGAGGGGTTATCGCTCGGATCCGGCAAATCGACGGGTTCGGCTTGCTTTGCCTTCGCGGTCTGCTCCTGCGGCATCTGGTGCAGAATGCTTTCCGGCAGGCGGATCTTGCAGCGCTCCATAAACTCCGCAAAGCGCACCGCGGTCACCTGCAGCTCGCTGGCGTTCTGCTCGATGAGCGTATTAAACGACTCTATAATCTCTTCGTATTCGTTTTTGATGAGTTCCGCGTCCCGCAGGATCCGCTCGCTCTCCGACTTCGCGGTACCCAGCATCTCGCGCACATGGTGTTCGGCTTCCGTCCTGAGCGCTTCGGCCGTCGCTTTTGTGTCCGTCAGGAGCGTATACGCTTCCCGGCTGGCCGCCGCGCGGGTCTGCGCCGCATGGGAATCCGCCGTGGCACGCGCTTCCTCGGCGGCTTTGAGCGCCGCCGCAAGGGTAAGCTCCGCTTCGTTGGCCGCCGCCGCGCGCGTCTGATTCGCCTCTCTGGCGGCGGATGTGAGCGTCTGCTCCGCCTCGGAGTTCGCGGCGGAGCGGGTGCGCTCGGCCTCGGTTGCGGCGCCCGCACGCGCCTGTTCGGCTTCGGACTTCGCCTGCTCGAGCATTCTGGTCGCGGTCTGCTGCGCGGACGACAGCGTGTCGAGGATCGCCTGCTCGCGCGCGCGATACCCCTCCACCAGCTGATCCATGGTGTCGATTCGCGTTTCAAGCAGCGCAACGCGCTCAAAACGCTCCTCCAAAAGCAGCTTCATCTCCCTGCGTTTCATTCGTCAACCTCCAGTTTCAACTGCTGCGTGTCGCTTCGATATCCCAGATGCGCATAGCCGGCGGGCATCACGATGCGCCCGCGCGGCGTACGCGCGATAAAACCGAGCCGGAGTAAATACGGCTCGTAAACGTCCTCAATGGTCGCCGCATCCTCGCCCGTCGCGGCTGCGATGGTGTCGAGTCCGACCGGCCTGCCGCCGAATTTGACGATCATGGTCTCGAGCATGCGCCGATCCACCTCGTCGAGCCCCAGCTCGTCCACGCCGAGCATGTCGAGGCCTTCCTGAGCGGCTTCGATGTCGATTTCGCCGTTTTTGCGCACCTCCGCGTAGTCGCGGATGCGGCGTAACAGCCTGTTTGCAACGCGCGGGGTTCCGCGCGCGCGGGAACCGATCTCCACCGCGCCCTCCGGCGAAATTGCAATGCCGAGAATACGCGCGCTGCGAACGATGATCTCCATGAGCGATTCGTTATCGTACATGGCCAGCTGTTCCTTGATGCCAAAGCGATCCCGCAGCGGCGAGGTTAACAGCCCCATGCGCGTGGTCGCGCCGATGAGCGTAAATTTCGGAAGATCCAGCCGGATGCTCCGCGCGGAAGGCCCCTTGCCGATGATGATATCGAGCGCAAAATCCTCCATGGCGGGATAGAGCACCTCCTCGACGTTTGCGTTGAGGCGGTGGATTTCGTCGATGAACAGCACGTCGCCCGGGGCGAGGTTGGTCAAAAGCGCGGCCAGATCCCCCGCGTGCGTAATCGCGGGGCCGCTGGTGACGCGCAAGGACACGCCCATCTCGTTTGCGACGATGCCCGCCAGCGTGGTTTTGCCAAGCCCCGGCGGGCCGTAGAAGAGCGCGTGATCCAGCGGCTCGGCGCGCTTGAGCGCCGCGTCGATGTAGATGCGCATGTGATCCTTCACCGCGTGCTGGCCGATGTATTCGCCGAGCGTGCGCGGGCGGAGGGAATATTCCGTTTTCTCTTCGTCCTCGCGCATCGAGGAGCTGATGAGGCGTTCGTCCATTCTTGATCCTTACAGTATCTTAATAAAACGCTTGCTTATTATTTCGCGAGCTTTCTCAGCGCTGCGGTGATGAGCGCTTCCACATTTTCCGCCCGTTCGACGGCGGCGACCGCTTTGCCCGCGGCAAGCCCGTCGTAGCCGAGCGACACGAGCGCGGCAACCGCTTCCGCGCGGATATCCGGCGCGTCGAGGTTTGCGTCCCCGGCGAGCATCTCGCTGGTTCCAACGCGCTCTTTCAGCTCGAGCAGCACGCGCTGCGCCGTCTTTCGCCCCATGCCGGACACGCGATCGAAAGCGGCGGCATTGTTCGTTACAATCGCCGTGGCAACGTCGCTCGGCGTAAGCACCGAAAGCACCGAAAGCGCGAGCTTGGGGCCGACGCGAGTCACCGTCAGCAGCCGGCGGAACATGTCCTTTTCGTCCGGCTCGTAAAAACCGTAGAGCGCCATCACGCCCTCCGCAAGGTGCAGGTGCGTATAGAGCCGCTCCTTTTGCCCCGCGCGGAGGCGCTTGAGCGTCATCGCGCTGCAAAAGAGTTCATATCCCACGCCGCCCGCTTCGAGCACGGCGCGGTCGGGCAGCAGTTCGTCCACGATCCCGCTGATGTATGCGTACAAGGATGATGTCCTCCCGATTTCGTATTACCGGATGCGGTATTCCTCCGCCGCGGGGCCAATCGTGCAACCGTGGCAGATAGCGGCGGCGAGCGCGTCCGCCGCGTCGTCGGGCTTTGGCACGCTCTTGAGCGAGAGCAGCAGCTTTACCATCTGCTGCACGGCGCGCTTGTCCGCATGCCCGTCCCCGGTGACCGCGAGCTTGATCTGCATCGGCGTATACTCGTAGAGCGGGATGCCCGCCTGCTGCGCCGCGAGAACCGCAACCCCGCGTCCCGCGCCGACCGCAAGCGCCGTCGTGGTATTCCGGTAGAAAAACAGTTCCTCGAATACCGCCAGGTCGGGGTGAAATTTTTGAATCAGCGCGCAGGTGCCGTCATACAGGCGGCTCAGCCGCTCCGGCAGCCGCTCGTCCGGCGTGGTCTCGATGACGCCGTAGTCCACCACCGAGAGCTTTGTTCCCGCCGTGTCCACAACCCCGTAGCCGAGGATGGCGTATCCGGGATCGATTCCGAGGATTCTCATGCGTTCACCAACTCACCAGTATTCATTCCATTTTAGCATGAACGCGTTCGGGTGTAAATGAACGCCGCCGGAAAGCCGCATTGTTTTTATCGTTCGTTCATATCTGCATAAGACCGAATCGTCCCCCTGTTTTTTACATCCTGACGATGTACGCGCATAGAAAAAACGGCCGCGCAAATCCGCGCGGCCGTTTTGCATCGCTTGTGAAATTTTTTGTCACTGGGAATACTTCGCAATCAGTGCGTTGAGCTCGTCCTTGGACAGGCCGAAATACTGCCGCATATTTTCCAGCGCGTTTTCCGGTCGGTTTTCGATGAAATAACGCATCTGCGAGACGCTCTTTTCCCATTCGCTCATCGATCCCGGTTTGCCCCATTTGGCGATCTGCCGCGGCATTTCGGGCCGGATGGCGGCGACCATCTGGTCGAAGAGCGCCGTGGCGCGCTCCGCGTTGAAGTACGTCATCACGACCTCGACATACCGCTCGACGCAGTATTCCCGCCAGGCGGCGTTTTTCTTGAGGCCGATGTAGATTTCAAAGAAGGTCTTCGATCCGTCGTTGGACGGCACGCCGTCTTTGTTGAAAAACTGGCCGATCATATCGCGCGAAGCGGTCTTGAACGCAAAGTCGAGATCGAAGAATACCGGCCGCCACTTAACCGCGTAATCCGTCGTGCGCCAGTATTTCTGGTTGAACATGTCGGAGTTGCAGACGTACGTCTCCGCGATGAAGTAATCCGTGAAATACTGCACGTCCACCCACTGGCTAAACTCAGCAAACAGCTCGTCGTCGCTGAGGTTTTTGCTCTCGGCGTATGTCCGCACGCGCTTAAAGTCTTTGTTGCTGCCCTTGATGACGGCGCTGTTGCGGCGGATGAACTCCACCGTGTCGCCGTCTATGCCGTAATGCGTCTCCAGAAACGAACCGTTAAGGTCTTCGTCCAGATCGTACAGGCCGTTGTATACGCCGTTGATGTAGACGACGACAGGGCGCGTGGCGGAGTTGTCAATATACATTCCCTCGACGAGCGCACTGGCAAACGAGTCCCGAATGCGGGCGCTGCTCCAGTCCTGGCCCCCATTTCGCACGACCAGCGTGGAAAACGTGTCGAATTCATACCCCGGCCAGAAGGGATACGTCACGCTGCTTTGTCCGTAGCCCGCGCGGAGGTTGATGCTCAGCGACTTCTGCGCGTAGACGAGCGTGCCAGCGCCCTTGGGCTTGATGCCCGCGGGGAACGACACGCCGAGCGTCCCGTCCGGCTCGTAATAGGAGATATACGTCAGCCGTTCGATCTTGTCCTCTGCGTCTTCCACGCGCAGCACCTGCTTGATGGCGGCCGGGTCTCCGTTGATGCAGACGACGGGCACCGTGTGAGGATCGACAAACAGATACGTCGCGGTGGTAATCTCGCTGAGCCGCCGACCGCTGACGTAGGACACCGCGCGAACCGGCATGCTTTTTGCCACCTCGATCGGCCCCGTGTAGCGCGTCGAGTTCAGCGTCGGGTCTTCGCCGTTTGTGGTGTAGTAGATTTCGGCGTTCGGATTGTCGCAGGAGATGGTCAGCGTGAACTTGGCGTCGTGATACAGCGTGATGTCAGAAAACACGGGCTGCGGCGAGACGCCGGTGGTCACGTCCGAATCGTTCTCTTTTCCGCGCGTGGGTCTGGAGAAAAACACGCGTTCGATGCTCGGATCGCTTTCCACCCTGCCGCTCGTGATGTCCAGCGTGAGCGCGCCGGTAGCGAACGCGTCCACGATCGTCCCCTCCGCGTTTTTCAGAACGAGGGTTTCGCCGCCGGGCGAGATGGAAAACGGCGCGGTGCTCTCCGTCTGCCGCTGCGCGTGGCTCGTGCACTCGACGACGAAATATCCGCCGGGTTCGATGGTGCCGCCCGTAAAGGTGTATTTATCCGGCGTGCTCGCGCTGTCGCTGAGCGTCCAGCCCGTCAAATCGACCGCCGCATCGGAGCCGTTGTGCAGCTCTACCCAGTCGTTATCGTCGCTCTTGATCTCCTGCACGGCGCTCACTTCGCTGATAAAAACGCCCGTATTGTCGAAACAGCCGATCTGGTCGGCTGTTTCAAATCCGTGCGCATTTTCGCCGCCGGGCGTCGGCGAGGCGAAATAGCGTATGTTCCAGTTGTCGTCAAGCCCGACGGAGATGTTGTCCTTCGTCACGCCCGCAAGCGACATGCTCTCCGAGCGCATGCCGTCCAGGCAGGTGAGGAACACGTCGTTTTCCTCGTCCGAAAGGCCGAAGTTCGCGTGCAGCTCGCCGTCCGTGCGGTCCTTGCCGGAGAGGTAGACCAGCTTGTATTCGCCGGGCTGGAGCGTGATATCCGGCAGCGCCCATTTGTAAAGGTCGTCGCTGTCGTCCGAGAGAAAATAGCCCAGCAGGGAGACGGGCTCCGTGGCAAAGTTTTTCAGCTCCACCCATTCCTCGCGGTCGCCGTCGGCGTCGATTGCGGAGAGCGTGTTGTATTTGAGCGCCTCGTTGATATGCACGGGGTCGCTTTTGTCCATAGACTTCATCGCAAGATCCGTAAAGGTGATGTCGCTGTTGGCGGCCTCAAACGACGGATATGCGGTATACACCACGGCTCCCGTCGCGTCCTTGATCACCGAAACGCCCTCCGGAACGCCCGTCTGCCATTCGATGCGGTCGATCAGGTTGCCCTGCAGATCGGACAGCAGCAGCACCGTGTCCTCACTGCTGAGCCGGAAATTCGCGTGGATGCCGTCCTTTCCGTCGCTCCCGAGACCGCTTAGATAGATGCAGACGTAGCCGCCCGCGGGTACGGTGCCGGAGGAAATCTGCCACTTCAGCGGGTTGGCCTCGTCGTCCGAAAGGCTGTAGTTTTCCAGATTGATCGCGCTGTCGCTGTTGTTGTGCAGCTCCACCCAGCGGTAGCCGCTCGCGTCGTCGGTCGGCATCACTTCGCTGATGGCGAGTGCGTCGAGGTTTTGCGAGGCAAACACCGCGTCGAGCGTTTGATAGATCTGATCCGCGTTCGCCGCGCCGGGCGTCGGCAGGCCGGAATAGCCGTAGGTGCCGTCCGCCGCGCGCGCGTAGGATACGTCCGTATACAGCTGCGGAACCTCCATCTGCGCGACGATGCCGTAATACACGTCCGTAATGAAGATATAGTCCCCGCTCTTGCTCAGGCCGAAGTTCGTTACATACGCGTTTGTCTCCTGCCCCTCAGTCGTGCTCATTGCGTAGAGCACGAGGTATTCGCCCGCGCCGAGTACGGTGCCGTCCGGCACGACGTACTTGTGGAGGTTGCGCATATTGTCCGAAACGCCGTAGCCGGAGAGATCCATCGCCTCGGTTCCCGCGTTGTAGAGCTCAATCCAGTCCGGCGTGCCGAGCGTCTCGTCCACGAGCGAACGCTTGTTGCTGGAGACGACCTCGTTGACAACGAGCAGACCGCCGCCGCTGGCGGCGCCCTGCGTAGAGCACGCGAAAAGCAGCGGCGTTACCGCCGCGGCAATCATACATATCACAATAGCTTTTATGGCTTTCACGGTCATGTCTGTCTTAAAAAACCTCACGTGGCAATCATTATATCACAGCGCATGTGGGATGCAAAGAAAGCCGCCGGTTTTCCAAAAAATGTTACAATCTTTTTATGCACCGTGTTTGCCCGCATATACGCTGCGATTATGCGCCGTTTTGCCAATGCTGAATTGTTTGACGAGGCGCCGGCCATACGGTATGATAATATTGTAATATAAATAAGTAGCAACCATCGATTCTTCGTCTTTCACATCTGAAATTTAAAATTCGGGAGGTACTCGCCGGAACGCATATCGAAAAAAGGAGGACACGCATGAAAACAATCGGATACGTCACCAGCCACAAGAACAATGAGCGCCGCCGCGCGCTGCTTCCGCAGGACGCGCAGCTCATTGAACACCGCGACAGGCTTGTCATCGAGAGCGGATACGGCGAAGCGCTCGGCTATTCCGACGGGGATTACCGCGCGGCCGGCTTGTCCGTTGCCGATCGCATGCGTGTGCTTGAGAGCGACATCATCGTGGACGTTAAGCTCGGCGACGCGGACTTTCTGCCGATGCTTTCGCCCGGCAGGACGCTGGTCGGCTGGGCACATATCGTCCAGAAAGCGGAGTTCACGGACGCGGCGGTCGCCGGGCGGCACACCGTCGTTGCCTGGGAAAACATCGCCGAAAAAGGGCGCTACATCTTTTACCGCAACCGCGAGCTCGCGGGCGAAACGGCGGTGCTCCACGCGTTCAGCTACTACGGGCGCATGCCGTACGACTGCCGCGTCGCCATCATCGGCAACGGCATGACCGCGCACGGCGCTCATCGCATCCTCAGCGGGCTCGGCGCAACGGTGGATATCTTCACACGCAGGCTCGAGCCGCTCTTTCGCGAGCGCATGACGGACTACGACGTGCTGGTCAACTGTGTCCGCTGGGACACCTGCCGGGAAGACCGGCTGATCTATCGCGCGGATCTCAAGCGGCTCAAGCGCGGCAGCATGATCATAGATGTCAGCTGCGATCCCTGTCTCGAAATCGAAACCTCTCGTGCGACTACGTTTGACGACCCCGTCTACACCGTGGACGGCGTGCTGCACTACGCGGTGGACAACACGCCCGCCATGGCGTTTCGCACCGTTAGCGAGCTCATCAGCAGCAAGTTTTCGCCGTATGTGGACGCGCTGCTGACCGGGCGCCTCTCGCCCGCGCTGGAGGCGGCGTACGTCATCCGCGGCGGCATCATCCTCGACCCCGAGTGCGTTGCCTTCCGCTCCCGCACGGAGCTGCTGGAAGCGTAGTTGATAAGCTTTTTTGCACGCAAAAGCCCCGGCAGAAATCTGTCGGGGCTTTGTGTTTCTCGTGTGGATCAGTCGACCAACTCGATGACGACCATCTCCGCGGCGTCGCCGCGGCGCGGCCCGAGCTTGTACATGCGCGTATAGCCGCCCTTGCTGCCTGCTTCGGCGCGCTTGGCATACTTCGGCGCAATGTCCTGGAAGAGCTTCTCGACCACCGGATGCACACGTTCTTTCGTGCGCTCGGCGTATTCGCTCTTGCTCTCCTTCTTCCCCTTGGGCTCCGGCACGTCGTAGACGTAGGCCATGATCGCGCGGCGCGCGGCAAGCTTGCTCGGCTTGTCGTTGACGACTTCGCGCTTGATGATCTGCGCCTTCTCGTTGCGGGTTTCCTTCTCTACGGTCTCGCTGTTATCGTATTCCCTGACGGCCAGCGTGATGATCTTTTCGGCAATCGAGCGGATTTCCTTGGCGCGCGCTTCGGTCGTGACGACCTTGCCGTTCCAGAGAAGCGCCGTGGTCTGATTCCTCAAAAGAGCGACTCGCTGATCAGAGGGCTTACCCAGTTTGCGGTTCGCCATTGTGCTTCCTCCTAATTATTCATCATGTGCGCGAAGCGACAGACCCAGCGCACTCAGTTTTGCCTGAACTTCTTCGAGCGATTTCCGGCCGAGGTTTCTGACCTTCATCATCTCTTCCTCATCGCGCTGGACGAGCTCTTCAACGGTGTTGATGCCCGCGCGCTTGAGGCAGTTGTAAGAGCGGACGGAGAGGTCGAGATCCTCGATGTTCATCTCCAGAATCCGTTCTTTCTTGCTCTCTTCCTTCTCGACGAGAATTTCAACGCCGACGACATGGTCGGTCAGGTTGATGAAGAGCGCCAGATGCTCGGTGAGAATCTTGGCAGCGAGGCTTGCGGCCTCGTCCGGCTTGATGCTGCCGTTCGTCCAGATTTCGAGCGTGAGCTTGTCAAAGTCCGTAATCTGGCCGACGCGGGTGTTTTCAACGGTGAAGTTCACCTTGTCGATCGGTGTGAAAATCGAGTCCACGGCGATCTCGCCGATGGGCATATCGTGCCGCTTGTTGCGCTCGACCGGGACATAGCCGCGGCCGTTCTCAAGCATGATCTCCATATGGAGCTTCGCGCCCTTGTCCAGCGTTGCGATATGCAGCTCGGGGTTGATGATCACGACGTCGGAATCCGGAAGGATGTCCTTGGCCTTGACTTCGCCCTCGCCCGCCGCGTCGATAATCACCTTCTTGGGGCCGTCGCAATACATCTTGCAGCACAGCTCCTTGAGGTTGAGAACGATCTCGGTAACGTCTTCCTTCACGCCCTCGATGATCGAGAATTCATGGAGTACACCGTCGATGCGCACGCTCGTCACCGCCACACCGGGCAGGCTCGATAGCAGTACGCGACGCATGGAATTGCCGAGCGTAGTGCCGAATCCGCGCTCCAACGGCTCGACGACAAATTTGCCGTAGTCTTCCGTCAGTTCAACACATTCGAGTTTGGGCTTTTCGATCTCCAGCATACTTACCCTCCTTCGGTTTGTTTGTTGCGGTCCGCCAATTCAGCTTGGCTTACCTGGAGTAGTACTCAACGATGAGGTGCTCTTCGATCGTCAAGTCGATGTCTTCGCGCGTCGGGAGCGCTACGACCTTACCGGTGAGCTTTTCGGCGTCGAGTTCGAGCCATTTCGGAACGGTCCTCGCTGCGCCCTGCTCTTTGAGGGTTTTGTAGAATTCGATATCCGCGCTCTTTTCACGAACGGAGATTTCGTCGCCAACCTTTACGAGGTAGGACGCGATGTCGACCTTCTTGCCGTTGACGCGGATGTGACCGTGGGTCACCATCTGGCGCGCCATGGGGCGGGATTCGCCGAAGTTGAGGCGGTAGGCCACATTGTCCAGACGGCGCTCGAGTAGCGAAAGCATGTTTTCGCCGGTGATGCCGCGCATGTTGCTCGCGAGGTCGTAATACTTGCGGAACTGGGACTCCAGCACGCCGTATGCTCTGCGGACTTTCTGCTTCTCACGAAGCTGAATGCCGTATTCGCTCTGTTTCTTTCTGCCCTGTCCATGCATACCCGGAGGGGTGTGGCGCTTGTTGATCGCGCACTTTTCGCTGTAGCAGCGATCGCCTTTCAGGAAAAGCTTGGCGCCCTCTCTGCGGCACTGCCTGCAGACGGAACCTGTATATCTTGCCATAAAGCGTTTCCCTCCTTACACTCTTCTGCGCTTGGGCGGGCGGCATCCGTTGTGCGGGATGGGCGTCACGTCCTTGATCATGTTGACATCCAGGCCTGCGGTCTGCAGGGCGCGGATTGCCGATTCGCGGCCGGAGCCGGGGCCCTTGACATAGACCTCGACGGTCTTGAGGCCATGCTCCATCGCGCCGCGCGCGGCGGTCTCCGCCGCCATCTGCGCTGCAAACGGCGTGGACTTCTTCGAACCGCGGAACCCGAGCGAACCCGCGCTCGACCAGCTCAGGGCGTTGCCCTGCAGGTCGGTGATGGTCACCAGGGTGTTGTTGAAGGAGGAGCGGATGTGCGCTGCCCCGCGCTCGATGTTCTTGCGCTCGCGGCGCTTGCGCGAGGTGGCGGTCTTTTTGACTTGCTTTGCCATGTTCGCTGTTCCCCCTTACTTCTTTCTGCCGCCCTGCGAGCGCTTGGGTCCCTTGCGCGTGCGGGCGTTCTGTTTCGTGCTCTGTCCGCGAACCGGCAGCCCCTTGCGGTGCCGCACGCCGCGGTAGCAGCCGATCTCAATCAGCCGCTTGATGTTCATCGAGGTTTCGCGGCGAAGATCGCCCTCTACCTTGACGTTGTGATCGATGTAATCCCTGAGTTTCGAGACGTCGCTTTCAGCCAGGTCGCGTACGCGAACGTCGGGGTCGACGCCGGTCGCAGCCAATATTTGCAGGGCGGTCTTGTGTCCGATCCCAAAGATATAGGTCAAACCGTATTCGATCCGCTTGTCTCTGGGAAGGTCAACACCAGAAATACGTGCCATATCGTTCCTTTACCTCCGTAAATAGTCGTAAATGAGTTTTATATGTATATCAGCATCCACCGGAAACGCAAGCATGGGGATGCCCCGCTCGCGCAGCCGCTCCGGCGGTTTTGTTCTTTTTGTCAGCCCTGCTTCTGCTTGTGCTTCGGGTTTTCGCAGATAACCATGATGCGGCCTTTGCGCTTAATGATCTTGCATTTTTCGCAAATGGGTTTCACACTCGGTCTTACTTTCATGGTGGTACTCCTTTCGCTTCCTGTGGTAGAAAATCAAATTTGAAATCTTATTTTCAAAAAGAGCGAGCTCTTTTCAAAACCGTTTCTCCGTCAGGGTTCATATTTCCAAAAAGAGAGGCCTCTTTTTAAAATCAGTTTTTGCCGCGCCAGGTGATGCGCCCGCGGGACAAATCATATGGGGAGAGCTCCACGGTAACCTTGTCGCCCGGCAGAATCCGGATGAAGTTCATCCGCAGCTTCCCCGAAATCGTTGCGAGTATCTTGTGACCGTTCTGGAGCTTTACCTCGAACATTGCGTTCGGGAAGGAATCCGAAACGACACCTTCAACCTCAATCACGTCCTGTTTTGACAAGCTATCCCTCCTGTTCGTCTTGATCGGCCGGACTGCCGGACCGCTTCTGCGTTACGCGATTTATCGCATTGCTGTAACCGTATAATTGTAACGCTTTTCGTACGTCCGCGTCCAGTATTTCTTTACTTTCAGCCAACTTTTTTGCGATTTCTTCCGCTTTTTGCGGCTCAAAATGCAGATGCATGAGCTTTTTCTTCTTCGGCGAGGCAATTTTCCTCGTTTCGCCGTCGCAAAGCAGCACATGGTTTTCGTCATGGATGCCGACGACGATAAACGCGCGTCCCTTGTCGTGCCCCGCCCGCGAAGTGCACACGGCGCCGATCACCGGTTCGTTCATGCGCGCTCTTCCTCCTCGTGCAGGGTCAGAAGCCTCGGCTCGCCCTGTGTGATCAGCACGGTGTTTTCATAGTGCGCGGAGGGTTTCCCGTCCGCGGTGACGACCGTCCAGCCGTCCCCGAGCTGATAAACACGAAACGTACCCATGTTGATCATCGGCTCGATGGCGATTGTCATGCCCGCCTCGAGACGGGCCCCGCGCCCGAAGCGCGTGTCGTCCCAGAAGTTCGGCACCTCGGGATCTTCGTGCATATGCCGCCCGATTCCGTGGCCGACCAGATCGCGCACGACGCCGTAGCCGTTGCATTCGGCGTGCTTCTGCACCGCCTTTGCGATGTCCGAGATACGACAGCCGGGTTTTGCGAATCGGATGCCTTCAAAGAAGCACTCCTTCGTCACCCGAACCAGCCGCCGCGTCTCCTCCGGCACGCTGCCGATGAGCACGGTCCGCGCCGCGTCCCCGTGAAATCCGTCCTTGACGGCGCCGACGTCGAGCGAGAGGATGTCGCCGTCTTTCAGGCGATACCTGCCCGGGATTCCGTGAACCACCTGCTCGTTGATCGAGGTGCAAATGCTCTTTGGATACCCGTTGTAGTTCAGAAACGAGGCTTCCGCGCCGCGGCTTTTGATATGCGCCGCCGCGATGTCGTCCAGCTCCTGCGTCGTCATGCCGATTTCGGCGGTCTTTGCAAGAAGGTTCAGCGTCTCTTCCACAATGCGCCCCGCCGCGTCCATCTTTTCGATGTCCGAAGCGGATTTGATCGTGATCCCGCTCATTTGACAATCACCGCGCGGATGGCCGCGTCAACGACGTCCACATCCGCGTCGCCGTTTACCGTATGCAGCAGGCCCTTGTTCGCGTAGTAGTCGATCAGGGGTTTGGTCGAGCGCTCGTAGACCACGAGGCGGTTACGAACCGTCTCCTCTTTGTCATCGTCGCGCTGATACAGCTCCGAGCCGCATTCGCATTTGGAGTCGGGGTGGCGTGACACATGGTACGCCGCGCCGCAGTCCGGGCACATCCGTCGCCCGCTGATGCGGGTAATGAGCCGTTCGACCGGGACTTCAAGGTTGATGACATAGTCGATCGGGCTGATCGACTCCAGCGCCTCCGCCTGGGCGATCGTGCGCGGGAACCCGTCGAAGAGAAACCCGTTTTTGCAGTCGTCCCGCCGGATGCGGTTTTTCACCATACCGAGGATCACGTCGTCCGGCACGAGCTCGCCGCGGTCGATGAGATCCTTGGCGGCTTTGCCGAGTTCGGTGCCTTCGCGCATCTCGGCGCGCAGCATGTCGCCGGTCGAGATATGCGCAATTTGAAAGCGTTCGGCGATCTTCACCGCCTGCGTGCCTTTTCCCGCCCCCGGCGGGCCTAAAAAGATCAGTTTCATAGCAATTCCTCCGGTCAAAGCGCGGTTCGTTCGTCGTACCGAATGCCGCTTGTATTCCGCTGCGCTTTCCGCGTCATGCAGGCGTCCCGTATTCCGCGGAACCGGCGCGCCGGTAAAAACCGGCACGCCCGATTCCGTAGATTTCGTTTCGCACACCGCACCGAGCGGCCGCGCATCCCAATCAGTTGAGGAAGCCCTTGTAGTGCCGCATGAGCATATGGCTCTCGAGCTGGTTCGTGGTTTCCAGCGCGACGCTGACCATGATCAGCACGCTGGTTGCGCCGAACGCGCTGCTCTCGGCCATGCCGTGGAGCCAGATCTGCGGCGCGATGGCGACCACCGCGAGGAAGAGCGAACCAAACAGCGTGAGGCGTCCGGAGATCTTCCCGAGATAATCGCTCGTCGGCTTGCCGGGGCGGATGCCCGTGATGAAACCGCCGTTTTGCTGGAGATTCTTCGACATCTCGATCGGATTGAACGTCACGCTCGAATAGAAGAAACCAAAGCCGATGATCAGCAGCGCATACACGATGTAGTAAATCGCGCTGCTCGTTCCCATGTAGGTCTTATAGAACGTGTAGAACGAACCGTTCGGCCAGAACTGGGCGATCATGCCCGGGAACTGGAGGAACGTCAGCGCGAAGATCAGCGGCAGAACGCCGTTGGAGTTCGCCTTGATCGGCAGGTAGGTGCTCTGTCCGCCGTACATCTTGCGACCGACCACGCGCTTGGCGTACTGCACCGGAATGCGGCGCTGCGCCTGATCCACATGCGTGACCAGCGTGATGAGGCCGAGAACGACCACAAGCAGGATGAACAGTTCCCAGATCGGCATCGTGCCGACCCAGAGCTGCTGACCGATGCTGATGAACGTCTTTGGCACGCGCGAAACGATGGATGCAAAGATCAGCATCGAAACGCCGTTGCCGACGCCGTCCTCGGTGATACGCTCGCCGAGCCACATCAGGAAGGCCGTGCCCGCCGTCGAGCAGATGCCGATGGTGGCGTAGGTCAGCCAGCTGGTGTCCACGAGGTACTTCGTGCCGAGGCCGATAAAGATGCCGATGGACTGAACCATCGCCAGAGCGATACCGGTGTAGCGGGTGATCTTTTCGATCTTAACCTTGCCGTCCTCTTCCTTGCTCATGCGTTCCAACGCGGGAATCGCGATGGTGAGCAGCTGGAGGATAATCGACGCGTTGATGTAGGGCGAGATGCCCATCGCAAAGATCGTAAACTGGCTGAACGAACTGCCCGTGAGCAGATCCAGAAAGCCCAGAATATCGTACTGCGACACGGCGTCTTTGAGCAGCGCCGTATTGACGCCCGGAATCGGGATGAAACTCCCGAGCCGGTAGACCACGATCAGCAGAAGCGTAATGAGAATCTTCTTGCGGATCTCCTTGATCTTGAACGCGTTGATGAATGTCTGGAACATCAGCCGATCACCTCAACACTTCCGCCTGCAGCTTTGATTGCAGTCTGAGCGGATTGGGAGAACTTTGCGGCTTTCACGTCCAGTTTCTTCGTCAGCTCGCCGCCGCCCAAAACCTTCAGGCCGTCCTTTTCGATCTTGCTGATCATGCCCGCTTGTTTGAGCATTTCAGCCGTGACCACGGTGCCGTTCTCCAACCCGTCGAGGTCGGAAACGTTGATAATCGTGTATTCTTTTGCAAAGATATTGGTGAAACCACGCTTGGGCAGACGGCGCGGAAGGGGCATCTGGCCGCCTTCAAAACCGTTCTTCTTGCTCCCGCTGCGCGCTTTCTGGCCCTTGTGACCCTTCGTGGAGGTCTTGCCCATGCCGCTGCCGGTACCGCGACCGACGCGCTTGGGGGACTTGACCGACCCGGGGGCGGGCGATAGTTCATGGAGTTTCATGATGCACGTCCTCCTGCCTTAAACTTCTTCCACCGTAATCAGGTGTTTTACCTTGAAGATCATGCCGCGTGTGCAGGCGTTATCCGGCTGGGTAACGGTGCTGTTGAGCTTTTTGAGGCCCAGCGCGACGACCGTCGCCTGCTGATCTTTCAGGCAGCCGATCGGGCTCTTGACGAGCGTGATCTTGAGTGTTTTGGCCTCCGCCGCTTTTGCTTTCGCCATTGTAGCGTCCTCCTTAACCCAGGATTTCTTCCACGGACTTGCCGCGGGCCTTGGCAATCTGCTCCGCCGTGCGAAGCTGACTCAGGCCTTCGATCGTGGCTTTCACGCAGTTGCTGGGATTGTTGGAGCCGTAGGACTTCGTGCGGATGTCGCGGATGCCGGCCATCTCGAGCACGGCGCGCGCGGGACCGCCCGCGATAACGCCGGCGCCCTCTTCGGCGGGCAGCATGCGGACATGGCCTTTGCCGAACTTTCCTTCTACGGCATGGGGAATCGACGTGCCCACGATGGGAACTTCGATCATATGACGCTTCGCGTCTTCAACGCCCTTGCGAACCGCCTCGGGAATCTCGGCAGCTTTGCCGAGGCCGACGCCGACCTTGCCTTTTTCGTTTCCGACGACCATCAGCGCGGTGAACCGGAAGTTCTTGCCGCCCTTAACGACCTTCGCAACGCGGTTGATGGAAACGAGGCGCTCTTTGAATTCGGAGGGCTCTTTTTCGAATCTCCTGTTGTTTTGCATGTTCTTTCCTCCCTTAGAAGTCCAGCCCGGCTTTGCGAGCGCCGTCTGCGAGCGCGGCAACGCGTCCGGTGTAGAGGTAACCGCCGCGGTCAAATACGACCTTGGAGACCCCCTTCGCCTTGGCGCGCGCGCCGATGAGTTCTCCGACGAGAGCGGCCTGCTCGACCTTGCTCTTGCCCTCGAGCTTGCCCTTGATTTCGGCGTCCAGCGTGGAAGCTGCGACCAAGGTGTTTCCTGCGGTGTCGTCGATCACCTGCGCATAGATGTTCGTGGTGCTGCGGTAAACGTTCAAACGGGGACGCTCCGGGCTGCCCACGAGGTCTTTGCGCTGGCGGTAATGACGAGCCGCGCGAATCGCGTTTTTATCGACTTTTTTAAACATCTTTCGTCACTCCTTCCTGCTTTACTTACCGGTCTTGCCTTCCTTGCGGCGAACGACCTCGTTCTCATAGCGAATGCCTTTGCCTTTGTAAGGCTCGGGCGGACGCACCGCGCGGATATCGGCGGCCACCTGGCCGACCTTCTGCTTATCGATGCCCTTAACCGTGATCTTCGTCGGCGCGGGGACGTCAAAGCTGATGCCCTGGGGCGCGGGGAAGTTCACAGGATGGGAGTAACCGACGTTGATCACGAGGCCCGTTCCCTGCGCCTGCGCCTTGTAGCCGACGCCGACGATCTCGAGCTTCTTTTCAAAGCCCTGGGTCGTGCCCATCACCATGTTGTTGATGAGCGTGCGGGTCAGGCCGTGCAGCGCGCGATGGCGCTTGTCGTCACTGGGACGCTTGACGGTGAGGACACCGGCGTCCTGCTCGATCACCATCTCCGAAGAGACTGTTTCGGTGAGCGTGCCTTTCGGACCTTTCACGGTGACGACGTTGCCGTCTTCGACCGTGATTGTCACTCCGGCAGGAATGCTGACCGGAAGTTTTCCGATACGAGACATGTTGTTTTCTCCTTATTTAAGTAATATCGTGCGGATGCGTCCGCTCCGCCCCGTCTGACAGGGCCTAAAGCGGCGCTTTCCCGTCTTCTTACCAAACGTAGGCCAGCACTTCGCCGCCGACGCCCTGTTTCCGCGCTTCCCGGTCGGTCATAACGCCGCGGGAGGTGGAAACAATCGCGATGCCCAGTCCGCCGAGGACCTTTGGCATTTCGTCCTTGCGCGCATAGACGCGAAGGCCGGGGCGGGAGATGCGCTTGATGCCGACGATGACGCGCTGCTTGTTTGCGCCGTACTTGAGCTGGATGCGGATCGTCTTCTTTTCGCCGTCCGCGACGACGTCGAAGCTCTTGATGTAACCCTCGTCCACGAGGATCTGCGCGATGGCTTTCTTCATCGTGGAAGCGGGGATTTCAACGGAATCATGCTTCGCAATCAGCGCGTTGCGGATACGGGTGAGCATATCGGCAATGGTATCTGTCATGTTCGTTTCCTCCTTTACCAGCTTGCCTTGCGTACGCCGGGGATTTCGCCCTTATACGCCAGTTCGCGGAAGCAAATGCGGCAGATGCCATACTTGCGCAGAACCGAGTGGGGCCGGCCGCAGATGCGGCAGCGGGTGTAAGCACGGGTGCTGAACTTCGGCTCGCGCGCCTGCTTTAATTTCATGCTTGTCTTTGCCATTTTTGCTTTCCTCCCTTATCAGCCCTGCACAAACGGAATGCCAAGCTGCGTAAGCAGCTCTTTGCACTCTTCGTCGGTCTTGGCGCTGGTGACGAACACAACGTTCATGCCGCGCACCTTGTCGACGTCGTCGTAGTTGATCTCCGGAAAGATCAGCTGTTCCTTGAGGCCGAGGGCGTAGTTGCCGCGCCCGTCAAACGCCTTGTCGGACACGCCGCGGAAGTCGCGCACGCGGGGCAGGACGATGTTGAAGAGCTTATCGACAAAGTAGTACATCCGGTTTCCGCGGAGGGTAACCTTCGCGCCGATGGTCATGCCTTCGCGGACTTTGAAGTTCGCGACGCTCTTCTTGGCGCGGGTGACGACCGCTTTCTGGCCGGCGATGGTGCTCAGTTCCTTGATGGCCGCCTCGATGCCCTTGGGGTTTTCCTTGTCGGAACCCAGACCCATGTTGATGATGACCTTCTCAAGATACGGAACCTGCATGACGTTTTCGTATGCAAACTTCGTGCGCATGGCCGGCGCGATCTCCTCGAGATACCGCTGTTTGAGACGCGGCACACCTTCGAGCTTTTTCATTTCGGCCTGCGCGCCCTTGCCTTTTTTGTCGGCTTTCTTCTCGGACTTGGCTGCCGCTTCGGCCTTTTTCTCGACCTTGGCAGCGGCTTCCTTGACGGCGCCCGCCGCCTTGGCGACGGTTTCGGCGGCCGCTTCGCTCACGGCTTCGGCCGCTTTTTCGGCGGTCTCGGCGGCGGCTTTGGCGGTCTGCTTGACGGCCTTTTCGACAGCTTCAGCTGCCTCGGCGGCCTTCGGAGCTGCCTTCTTTGCGGCTTTCTTTACTTCTTCGACGACTGTTTCGGCTGCTGCTTCAACGGCGTCTGTCACGGTTTCAATGTCTTTCTTCGTTGCCACTTGTCAGTTCCTCCTTCCGCCTTAATCGATGACTTTACCGCAGTTTTTGCAAACGCGGACGCTCTTTTTCTTCTTCTCGCCGGCGATCTCGACTTCCTTGATCTTGTGGGCGATACGGGTGGGCTTGTCGCACTTGGGGCAGACCAGCATGACGTTGGACGCGTGCATGGTGCCTTCCTTTTCGATGCGGCCGCCGGGCTGGCCCTGCTTGCGGGGCTTCACATGGCGGGTGATCATCGCCGTGCCCTGCACGACTACGCGCTCCGCATCGGGCTGCGCGACCATGATCTTGCCCTTTTTACCCTTGTCTTTGCCGGAGATGACAACGACGGTATCGCCTTTTTTGACGTTTAAGCTGTTCATGTCATGCTCCTCCTTTACAGTACTTCCGGTGCGAGGGACACGATTTTCATGTAGTCCTTCTCACGAAGTTCTCTCGCCACCGGCCCGAAGATACGGGTGCCGCGCGGCTGTTTCTGGTCGTTGATGATGACGGCGGCATTGTCGTCGAAACGGATATAGCTTCCGTCCGGACGCTGGATGCCGGACACCGTGCGCACGACAACCGCGCGAACGACATCCTTTTTCTTGACCGCGCCGCCCGGCGATGCGGACTTGACGCTGGCCACGATTACGTCGCCAATATTGGCGGACTTACGGTAGGAACCGCCCAGCACGCGAATGCACATGATCTCCTTCGCGCCGCTGTTGTCCGCGACCTTTAATCTGGTTTGCGGTTGAATCATATTCCCAGTTCCTCCAATCGTTACTTCGCCTTCTCGACGATCTCGACGAGGCGCCACCGCTTGTCCTTGCTGATGGGGCGCGTTTCCATGATCTTGACGGTATCGCCGACGCCGCACTGGTTCTCTTCGTCATGTACTTTGAACTTGCGGGTGCGGTTGACCATCTTTCCATACAACGGGTGGCGAACCTTGGTCTTGATGGCGACAACGGCCGTTTTGTCCATTTTATCGCTGACGACCACGCCGATACGGGTCTTTCTGTAGCCTCTCTGTTCCATGTGCTCTGTCCTCCTTCCCGTTACTCGGCTGCCTTCGCAAGCTCGCGCTCGCGAATGATCGTTTTTACTCTGGCGATGTCTTTTTTGCACTCTCCGATTCGATTCGGGTTTGCAAGACCGCCGGTAGCCGACTGAAAGCGAAGGTTGAACAGCTCGCTCTTGAGCTCTTTTTCCTGAGCGGCAAGCGCGTCGTTGGTCATTTCGCGAAACTTATTTGCCTTCATCGGTTTCACCACCCTTTTCGGTTTCCTTCCGCACAACTTTGGCCTTGAGCGGGAGTTTATGCATCGCAAGGCGGAGCGCCTCGCTGGCGGTTTCGTAATCGACGCCCGCAATCTCAAAGAGGATGCGGCCCGGCTTTACGACGGCAACCCAGTATTCCGGGGAGCCTTTGCCGCTTCCCATGCGGGTTTCGGCCGGCTTTTCGGTGACGGGCTTGTCGGGGAAGATCTTGATCCAAACCTGGCCGCCGCGCTTGATGTAACGCGTCATGGCGACACGGGCGGCCTCGATCTGCTGGCTGGTGACCCAGCAGGGTTCCAGCGCCATCAGGCCGTATTCACCGTAGGTGATCGTGTTGCCGCGGGTGGCTTTGCCTTTCATACGGCCGCGGAATACTCTGCGCCGTTTTACTCTCTTCGGCATCAACATGGTTATCTGCCCCCTTCCTCGCGCTTGTCGGAAGCGCCGCGCTTGCCGAGCAATTCGCCCTTGTAAATCCATACCTTGCAGCCGATGCGGCCGTAGGTGGTCTTCGCTTCCGCAAAGCCGTACTGGATGTCCGCGCGCATGGTCTGCAGCGGGATGGAACCGTCGTGGTATCCTTCGCTTCTCGCGATTTCCGCGCCGCCGAGACGGCCGGAGACCATGAGCTTGATGCCCTTGACGCTGTTCTTCTGCATGGCGCGGCCCATGGACTGCTTCATCGCGCGGCGGAAGCTGATGCGCTTCTCGAGCTGGGATGCGATATTTTCCGCAACCAGCTGGGCGTCCGCGTCCGGATCACGGATTTCCATGATGTTGACGCTGACATCCTTGCCGATCGTCTTCTTGATGTCTTCCTTGATGACTTCGATGCCTGCGCCGCCCTTGCCGATGAGAAGGCCGGGACGCGCGGTGAAGATGCTGACGGTGATCTTGCCGGCCGCGCGGTCGATTTCGATGCGCGAAATGCTGGCCTGATAATACTTCTTCTTCACGAAGTCGCGGATCTTGCGGTCTTCCACGAGGAAATCGGCAAAATCCTTCTTGGAGGCGTACCAGCGGGTATTCCAGTCCTTGATGACGCCGACGCGGAAGCCGTTCGGATTAACTTTTTGACCCATTGCTTTTTTCCTCCCTTACTTCGCCTGATCCAGCACAACCGTGATGTGGCTCGTGCGCTTGCGGATTGCGCTCGCGCGTCCGTGCGCCCTTGGCCGGAACCGCTTCAGGGTCGGCCCCTGGTTGGCATAGATCTCGGCGACGTAGAGCTCTTCGCGGTTGAGGTCGAGGTTGTTTTCCGCATTCGCAATCGCGCTCTTGAGCAGCTTTGCAACCGGCTCGGTCGCCGACTTCGGCGTGTAGAGCAGGATGGCTTCGGCTTCCCGGACGCTCTTGCCGCGGATGAGGTCGATGACGGCCTTTACCTTGCGCGAAGAGATACGGATGTATTTTGCGGTCGCGTGCGGGCGCTTGTCTGCGTTGGCCGCGCGCTTGGCCGACTTTTCTTTCATTCTGGTTGCCATTTGCTTCGCTCCTCCTTACCTTGCAGAAGAGGACTTTTCGGAACCCCTGTGTCCTCTGAACGTGCGCGTCGGCGCGAATTCGCCGAGCTTATGGCCGACCATTTCTTCGGTAACGTACACCGGCACGTGCTTCTTGCCGTCATGCACCGCGATGGTGTGACCAACCATGTCCGGGAAAATGGTAGAGGCGCGAGACCACGTCTTGACGACGGTCTTTTTTCCGCTCGCGTTCATCGCTTCGATCCGCCCGAGGAGGCGTTCGCTGACAAACGGGCCTTTTTTAACCGATCTGCTCATTGTTTATCTCCTTCCTCTACCCGTTACAGGCTGCTGCCGTTGCTGCGGCGCACGATGTACTTGTTGGTCGGGTTCTTATGCTTGCGCGTCTTGTAGCCGAGCGCGGGTTTGCCCCAGGGGGTAACCGGGCCGGGCTTGCCGATCGGGCTCTTGCCCTCGCCGCCGCCGTGCGGGTGGTCGCAGGGGTTCATGACGCTGCCGCGCACCGTCGGGCGAACGCCCATGTGACGCTTGCGGCCGGCTTTGCCGATCTGGATGTTCGCGTGGTCGATGTTGCCGACCTGGCCGATCGTGGCCTTGGCGTTCATCGGGATCAGGCGGACTTCGCCGCTGGGCAGGCGAACCTGCGCATAGGCGCCTTCCTTTGCCATGAGCTGCGCGGCGTTGCCCGCGGAGCGGACCATCTGCGCGCCCTTGCCGGGCTTGATCTCGATGCAGTGGATCATGGTGCCGACCGGGATATTGGCGATCGGAAGCGCGTTGCCGACCTTGATGTCGGCGGTTTCGCCGGAGACGATCGTGTCGCCGACCGTCAGGCCGAGCGGCGCGATGATGTAGCGTTTTTCGCCGTCGAGGTAGTGCAGAAGCGCGATGTTCGCCGAGCGGTTCGGGTCGTACTCGATGGAGAAGACCTTTGCCGGGACGTTGTCCTTGTTGCGCTTGAAGTCGATGATGCGGTACTTCTGGCGCGCGCCGCCGCCCTGGTGACGGACGGTGATCTTGCCGCTGTTGTTGCGGCCGGCGTTCTTTTTCTTATCTTCGACGAGCGAGCGTTCCGGCGTCTTTCTGGTGATCTCCTCATACGAGGAAACCGTCATAAAACGCTGGCCCGGCGTCGTCGGGTTGATCTTGCGGATACCCATGGTTCGTCCTCCTTACTGCGAGATGCTGTCGAAGAACTCGATGCCTTTGGAGTTCTCCTTGAGCTTCACGTAGGCCTTTTTGATGCTCGGCGTGCGGCCGGAGGAAGTGCCCTGCCGGCGGATCTTCCCGTCGCGGTTAACCGTGTGCACGCTCTCGACTTCCACCTCGAAGATTTCCTCGACCGCCTTCTTGATCTCGACCTTGTTGGCTGTCTTGTCCACTTCGAACGTATAGGTTCTGCCGGGGAACTGATCGTAGGTTTTCTCTGTCAGAACCGGCTTTTTGATAATGTCGTAGGGGCTTTTCATTACGCGTACACCTCCTCGATCTTCTTTGCCGACGCCTCGGTGAGGATCAGCATCTTGTACTTGAGAATCTCGTACGCGCTCAGGGTGCCGACCAGCGTGGTCTTCACGCCGGGGATGTTGCGCGCGGCGCGCTCGACGTCGGCATTGGGTTCCGGCAGGACGATGAGCGCCTGATTGGTCTTGACGGCCTCGAGCACCTTGACCATTTCCTTGGTCTTGGCGGCCTTGAGGGTCAGCTCGTTGAACAGGATCAGCTCGTTGTCGAGCACCTTGCCGGAGAGCGCCGACTTCATTGCGACGCGCTTGACCTTCTTGTTCACGCGGATGGTGTAGTCGCGGGGTTTGGGCGCGAACACCACGCCGCCGTGACGCCACTGGGGCGAACGGGTGGAACCCTGACGGGCACGGCCGGTGCCCTTCTGGCGCCAGGGCTTGATGCCGCCGCCGCGGACTTCCGCGCGGGTGAGGGCGCTCTGCGTACCCTGACGGCAGTTGGCCAGGTGCGCCTTGACGACCTCGTGGAGAACATATTGATTGACAGGCTGTCCAAAAGTGTTTTCGGAGAGCTCGTATTCGCCGACTTTCTTGCCGGTGATATCGACAATTGCTACTTTAGGCATTCTCTTGCTCCTCCTTACTTCACGGTGCTCGTTACGGAAACGAGGCCGCCCTTCGGGCCGGGGATTGCGCCCTTGACCAGCAACAGATTGCGCTCGGCGTCCACGCGGACGACTTCGAGGTTCTGGATGGTCACGGTTTCGCTGCCCATGTGGCCGGGAAGGTTCTTGCTCTTAAACACGCGGGACGGGCTGGAGTTTGCGCTCATGGAGCCGACGCCGCGATGGTAGTGCGAACCGTGCGTCATCTTGCCGCGGTTCTGGTTGTGGCGCTTGATGACGCCCTGGAAGCCCTTGCCCTTGCTGGTGCCGCGCACGTCGATCTTGTCGCCCTCGGCGAACGTGTCCGCCTTGATGACCTGACCGACTTCGTAACCGGCGACGTCGTCGAGCTTGAACTCTCTCATATAACGGAGGGGTTTCACGCCCGCTTTGGCAAAATGCCCCGTTTTCGGCTTGTTGGAGAGCTTTTCACGCAGTTCGCCGTAGCCGACCTGAACAGCTTCGTATCCGTCGGTCCCGACGGTCTTCTTCTGGATGACGGGGCAGGGACCGGCTTGAATGACTGTCACGGGGATCATGGTACCGTCAGCTCGGAACATCTGCGTCATACCGATCTTTTTGCCCAAAATGGCCTTTTTCATGTTTACCTCCGATTGGTTACAGTTTGATCTCGATGTCGACACCGGCGGGGAGATCAAGCTTCATCAGCGCGTCAACGGTCTTGGAAGACGGCTGGAGAATGTCGATCAGGCGCTTGTGTGTGCGCATCTCGAATTGTTCACGGGAATCCTTATACTTGTGGGTCGCGCGCAGAATGGTAACGATTTCCGTTTCCGTGGGCAGGGGGATCGGGCCACTGACCTGCGCGCCGGTTCTCTTGGCGGTTTCGACGATTTTCTCCGCGCTCTGATCGATCAGAGAGCTTTCATACGCCTTGAGCTTGATGCGAATTCTGTTTGCCATGTTATTGATATCCTCCTTCGTAATGGGGCGGTACACAAAGCCGTGTGTTTCCTTCTTCATAAGGCAGGCGCAGCCTCTCGGCTGTGCTCTATACTCGTTCGGGACTGCACGAATCGCTCGTTTCCTCGCCCTCGTCCGCTTTGCGGACGTTGGGTCTGAGCGGAAATTACCCGGATGGCAGAACCGGCAACCTCCCGTTCATCCCTCCGCGCACAAAAGCATCGCCTTTGCGGCGCGAACAGATTTATTTTACACACTTGAACCGGTGAATGCAAGAAGAATTTTTAGAAAATCCACACTTTTTTTGCCCGGACTCGGACTTTTTTTGAAACGCTCGTGTTTTTCGGCGTTTCCGCGCGGTTGCGGCGCCCAAAGAGTATAGCACGGTTCTTTTTCCCCGGCAAGCAAAACGCGCCGGAAGTTACCGGCGCGTTCTGCTATACGCTATATATTGCGCTATATATAAGGAAGCGTTCGCGTCAGATCCGCTTTGACACCGCGAACAGCGTCAGCGTGTTGAGCACGCAGATGAGCGCCGCGCCAACGTCCGCGAGGATGGCAATCCACATGCCCGCAAGCCCCAGCGCGCCGAGCACGAGCGCCGCGGTCTTGATGCCGAGCGCGATGGCGATGTTGCCCCGCGCGGTGGCAAGCGTCCTCTTTGCCGCGCGCATGGCATACGGCAGTCGCGTCAGGTCGTGCGTCAGAAGCAGCGCGTCCGCCGCCTCCGCCGCCATGTCCGTGCCGCCGAGCCCGACGGCGACGCCGATATCCGCGCCCGCAAGCACCGGCGCGTCGTTGATGCCGTCGCCGACAAACAGCGTGCCGCCGTGCTTTTGCCGGATCTCCCGCATCGCGGCGAGCTTCTCCTCCGGCTTGAGCGCGGCGAATACGTCCGTTACGCCGACCAGCTCTCCAACCGTTTTTGCCGCCGTTTTGTCGTCCCCGGTGAGTATGGCCGTGTACCCGACCTGTTCGTTGAGCGCCGAGACGGCGGCTTTCGCCGTCTCCCGCACGCGGTCGCCAACCCGGATTGCGCCCGCGAACACGCCGTCCACGGCGACGAGCACCTCCGCGTCGGACTCTGCGGATATCCCCTGTTCCTCCAGCAGCGCGCGGCTACCGACCAGAACCTGTCTGCCGCCGACTTTTGCCGTTACGCCCTGACCTGCGATCTCTCGCATGCTCTCGGCGCTCAGGCCCAACGTGTCCGCCCGCGCAATCGCGACGGCGACGGGATGCAGGCTGTGCTGCTCCGCGGCGGACGCCAGCGCGAGCAGCTCGCCTTGCGGCAGAGTTGCGCTCTCGACGGACTGCACCTCAAACTTGCCCTCCGTCAGCGTGCCTGTTTTGTCAAACACCGCGGCGCAAACCCGCGGCAGGCGCTCCAGCGCGTCCGCACCCTTGAAGAGCACGCCCGCCTTGGAGATAATCGCAAGCCCCGCAAAAAATGTCAGCGGAATGCTGAGCACCAGAGCGCACGGGCAGGAGATCACGAGAAAGATCAGCGCGCGGCGGATCCATTCGCTCCACGTTCCTGCGCCGAACAGCGGCGGCAGCACCGCGACCAGCACCGCCGCGCCGATCACGGCGGGCGTATAAACCCGCGCAAACCGCGAAATAAATCGTTCGATGGCGGGCTTGCTGCGCGTCGCATCCTCCACCGCGCGCAGCAGGCGGCTCGTGGAAGAATCCGCCGCGACCCGCGTGGTGCGTATGATCAGCGGTCCGCTCGTATTCAGCGCTCCCGCGGACACCGCCGAACCCTGACCTGCAAGCATCGGCTTCGGCTCGCCCGTGAGCATCGACACATCCAGCAGGCTCTCGCCGGAGAGCACCTCGCCGTCCAGCGGAATGCGCTCGCCGACCTTGACGAGGATCGTGCCGCCAAGCGGAACCTCCTCCGGGCGCACGGTGCGCTGCCCGCCGTCCGCGACAAGGTGCGCCTTGTCGGGATGCAGCTCCACGGCGTCCGCAATGCGCGCGCGGCTTGTGCGCACCGCCGCCTCCTGAAGGCTCTCGCCGACGCCGTAGAAAAGCATGACCGCGGCGGCTTCGGCAATGTCCCCCAGAGCGATCGCGCCGATGGTTGCAACGCTCATGAGCACGTTTTCGTCGAACACGCGCCCTTTGACGATCCCCCTCGCCGCGCGGATGAGCACTTCATATCCGGCGGCGAGATAGGCCGCAAGGCGCAGCGCCGTCTGCAGCCAGCCGCCCGTAAACACGCTGCCAAGCAGCAGCGCGGCGGCAATGCCGAGGGGAATGACCTTCTCCGGCGCAAAGGCGCCGTGTTCGGCTTCCTCGCGTTCTCCCGCTTCGGATTCGGCTCCCTCCTGCCTGCGGTCAGCCGCGCCGTATGAGCGCGAGCATGCGCAACCTTCTGAGCATCCGCCGAGATCGCAGGCTTCGATCTTCGATTTCGGTTTGTTTGCAACCCTGATCGGTTTCGTTTTTTTTGTTTTTATGGAAGCGTGGCAGACGCAGTGCGCCTCGTCCAGCCCGCAATACTTGCACAGTTCGCCCGAATCGGCGGCATTCTTCGTCATACCGGTTCCTTTCCGCTCGCGACCACATTCAGAAGTTTTCTGACCGTGTCGCCTGTTTCATTGTCGCTCAGATAATACATCGTCCGCTGCCCCTGCTTGCGAAAGCGGATCACATCCCCCTGCCGCAGGCTGCGCAGATGGTGCGAAACGGCAGGCTGGCTCATGCCGAGCAGATCCGCCATTTCACAGACGCACATATCGCTCTCGGCCAGCATGGAAAGCAGCCGCACGCGCGTGCTGTCCGAAAGATAGGTAAACACCGCCGCGGCGTCGACCGCCTCGTCCTCCCCCGGCAGTCGCGCGCGGATCTCGTCCTCATGCTGTTTGTCAACATGCGTTACGCCGCAGACCGGCGCTCCGGCAAAACCTTTCATAAGCGCTCCCTTATATAAGTAATTGTTTATATAATAGCATTTTACTTGTATTTGTCAAGCATATTCTTGTCTTTCTGTCAGGGCGAAAAAACAGACTCCTGTCGGAGCCTGTTCTGCGTATCCCGTTATTTCATTTTGTACAGATCCCAATTACCTCATCGTATTCGGAATAAACTTTCGCATATTCCAATCAGTAGCCGACCGATTGATCCACGTTACTTCATCGTATTCGTAATAAACTTTCGCATATTCCAATCAGTAGCCGACTGGTTGATCCACGTTACTTCATCGTATTCGGAATAAACTCCTTGGCGTTGAGGATATGGTCGCGCAGCAGATTGCAGGCGCTCTCGAAATCCCCCTCGCGACAGGCAAGCATGATTGCCTCGTGCTGATTGATCGACACCTCGCGCGTCAGCGGCGTGCCGTAAAAGCTCGCGCGCAGATAGCGGTCGATGTTCGCGTGCACCAGCTCCAACAGGAAGTTTGCCATGGAGTTCGCCGCATGCGACGTCAGAATCTCGTGAAACCGGTAGTTGAGCTCTTCCGAACGGACGATATCGTCCACCGGCGTCTCCCGCTGCTGGCATACAACCGCCTCCAGCGCGTCAAAATCCGAATATGTCAGCATTGGCGCGCTGTTTCGGAGCATCATCACCGAGAGCGTCGCGCGCACTTCCATCATATCCAGCAGTTCGCTTCTGGTCAGTTCTGTGACCGCCGCGCCACGGTTTGGATGGATGCGGACAAGCCCCTGCGCTTCGAGCCTTCTAAGCGCCTCGCGCACGGGAATATGGCTGACGTTGAGCGCCGCCGAGATTTCATCCTGTTTGAGCTGCATACCGCCCGGAAGACTGCCGCTGATAATCCCCTCGCGCAGCACATGGAAAATCCACTCCTGCGTAGCGCCGACGCGCGGCCCCACCTGTTCGGCTATGGCTTTATAATCCATAATTCACCTCATATAAACTGCGACTTGAACATCCGAGATGTCGTCTGAGTGCATTATATATGATCAGATTGCGTTGCGCAACCCTTTGCATAAAGTATGCTTGTATGCAAAGAATGTTTGATACGCAAGGTATAGAAAATAAACCACGAACAAGCGGCAGGATTGAAAGCAGTATCATATCTTCCGTTTTTTCAGATCGTGTGAATCTGTCGTATGGCTGTTCGTTGATCCGACTGAATCTCTTTCGCCCGGGCCGACGAAAGAACCGCACGGGTTCAGCGGCCGTATTTGACGCGTTCGAGACGGATGAGTGCCAGTACGCCTTCGCGAATTTCCGACGGCAGGCGATCTGCCAGCGCAACGTCATTGCGATACGACTGCATGCCTTCCGTGTCAAACAGATAGCTCGGCTCTTCCGTGAGTCCCAAAATGCTGTCGGTCGATGTGTTGTAATGCGTCGCGATTGCAACGAGGGACGCGATGTCCGGCATGCAGCGGTTGGATTCCCATGCAGCTACGGATTGCTGCACAACGCCAACCGACTCGCCGAGTTGCTGCTGCGTTTCGCCGTGCGACTTGCGAAGTCGCTTGATGCTTGCTCCAATGTCCATATTTGTTCTCTCTCCTCCAACTGATATCAACAGTATTCGTTTGCCGGATCTGTGCCGCAGTGCGGTGCAATTGACGTATGTTAAAAATGATCTGCGCATCGCACCCGCCGTACCGGTACGCGAATGAACCGTATGGCTTATTTTACTATACATCTGGACAGAAGAAAAGAGCCAGAATACAGATTAAATGAAACTTTTTTTGCAATACGGCTGTAAATACAATAAAGCGTATTATTTTTAAAACTATCACGTTTTTATATGAAAGATCAAACGTAAGCATTGTGAAATTACAGCATTGCCGGAAGGCGCAAAATTTACTGCAACAGTTGTTCATTTTTCGCTATTTTACGCGATTATCCGATATTCGTCAATCTGCCATGATGCATAAATATTTCTTCTTACTGATAATTTTCGCATGCTTATCTATACAACCACACCGTTTTGGACACTTGTATCATCGTTGCAAAACCAACTTTTTATCGATCGTTCAACCATGTTTTTGGTGATCGGCAGGATATCTCTCCCCTTCAACCGCATCGAAAACGATTAAGGGGGCGCCCCTCAAAAAAAGCGATCTGCGGCGCGATATGTCCGCGCAAAAATTCTCTTGGAAAAACTGAATAAAAAACCTGTGTTTTTTACATACATTTTATGGATATGCAATTTTCATTTGTGTTATACTGAACCAGGTACCGCCTCAATCAGGCGTTTACGACAATCTTTCGAGCCGATTATTTCGTTTCATTTCATCATATATTCTCTGTCTCGCATACGGGAGGGTTTATGGGCATTTGTCTGGCAATCATCGGGGCTGGCAGCACCTACTGCCCGGAGCTCATGCAGGGTCTGATCCGGCGAAAAGAGATCTTGCCGCTTGAGGAACTGCGGCTGTTCGATATCGACGAGTCGCGGTTGAACATCGTCGGCGAATTTTGCGAACGTGTGCTCCAAACCAACGATATGCATCCGCGCGTCACGCGGACGACCGATCTGCCCCGCGCGCTCGAGGGTGCGGATTTCGTCGTCTCACAGATCCGCGCGGGCAAGCTGGAAGCGCGCATCCGGGACGAAAAGATTCCGCTCGGCTTCGGACTCATCGGGCAGGAGACGACCGGCATCGGCGGTTTTGTCAACGCGCTTCGAACGATTCCGCAGATGGAGACGATCGCCGACGCAATCGGGCGTTATGCGCCGGACGCTTGGCTGATCAATTTTGCAAACCCGTCCGGCATCGTAACCGAGTTTCTTGCAAACCACACGCCCCTCAAAGCGGTCGGGCTTTGCACCCTGCCCATCGGCGCGCAGGAGCGCATCGCAAAGCTGCTCGGTCTGCCCATGGATCGGGTGCGCCTAGAGACCGCGTCGCTCAACCACTGCGGCGCGATCACCGCGGTGTACGCCGGCGGCGAAAACGTGCTGCCGCGGCTGCTGGAGCCTTCCGCGCTGTATCACGCGGCGGAGCGGGACGACTGGGTGAAAAACTATCGCCCGATCATAGAGCTGCTCGGCGCCATTCCGAACGATTATCTGCAGTATTTTTTCTATCGCGAACGGAAGCTGAACGAACAGACGACCGCGCCGCAGACGCGCGGCGAAGCCTGTCAGGACATCGAAGCGCGCCTGCTCTCCTATTACGCGGACGAACGGACGGACACGATTCCGCCGATGCTCGCAGAGCGCGGCGGGCACCTGTATTCCGAGGCGGCCGTCGCGCTCATCGCGTCGCTTTCAGGCGCGGCGCCGGGGGATCACGTCGTGGATGTGCCAAACGGCGGAGTCATCGACTTTCTGCCGGACGAGAGCGTCATTGAAACCTGCTGCCATGTAGAAAAGGATCGTATCACGCGCATTCCGCTCACCGTCCGCCCGGGCGACGCGCTCCGCTCTTTGCTCATCGGCGTTAAAGCGTATGAGCGGCTCGCCGTACGCGCGGCGCTCACGGGCGAGCGTGAAACGGCGCTGCGCGCGCTTGCCTGCAATCCCATCACGGCGGATCTCGACAAAGCAGCGCCCTGCCTCGAGGAAATGCTGGAGCAGAACCGCTCGCTGCTGCCCCGCTTCTTTCCGCGCTGACGCCTTTAATCGACCCCGTCTCCACATGCCGATCTTACCAATCCAACTGTAAGGATTTTCAATCTATGGATCAAAAACGATGCTTCCTCGCCGTCGACGGGGGCAACTCCAAGACCGAATACCGCCTGCTCGACGCATCCGGCGCGGTCGTCGCCGTCCGGCGCGGCGGCGGCAGCAACCACGAGACGCTTCCCGGCGGATTTGACGACGCGGCGGATATCCTCATCGGCGAGACCGGCAAGCTGCTCGCATTGCACGGGTACGCGCTGGAACATGTGCAGGACGCGGTGCTCGGCCTTGCCGGCGCGGACTATGAGGAAGAGGTGCAGGCGCTTACGGAAAGTCTCCTTGCCCGCGGGTTGCGTCAGTGTCTCGTCTGCAACGACGGATATCTCGGCGTGATGGCCGGCATCGAAAGCGGCGTTGGCATCTGCTATTCGGCGGGCTCCGGCGTTACCTGCGCGGGGATGAACGCGGAAGGACAGCGCGTGCAGTTCGGCGGAATCGGCGTGCTCTGCGGCGACGTCGGCGGCGGCTTCGATATCGCCGCGTTTGTCTATCGCTGCGTCTATCAGCACCTGTTTTTCGGTAAACCGTATACGACGCTGAAGGACGCGCTGTATACGCTGCTAGACGTCCATACTCCGGATCAATTTCGCTCCGCCGCGGCGCGGATTCAAAACGAGGACACCGCAAGGCAGCTCATCGGTCTGTTTTTTACCGCCGTGGAAACGGGAGACGAGCTCGCGCTTCGCTATGCGGCGCGCGCCGCGGCTCACGCGGCGGACTGCATCGTCGCCGCCATGGACGCGCTTAAGCTCCAGCCGCCGGTACAGGTCGCGTTCTCCGGCTCCATCATGACCGCCGTCGCGCCGCCTGCCTATCGGCGCATGATCGAATATGAGCTCTATCGCCGAAAAGGAAGGAATTTTCAGCTGCACGTCAACGACCGCCAGCCGGCGGAGGGCGCGGTGCGCTGGGTGCGCATGAGAAACGGACTTCCCACAACGCTATAATTTGTCGAAACACTTGCGCAACACAAAACCGCCCGATTTCAGGCGGTTTTGTTTGTTTCGTTCACTCCGTCAATTCCCTTTCTGACGAACCGAAAACGCATAATGCGGCATATCCATTCCGTAATAATGTTTAATAAAACGTTTGCGAATGGTCATTCCGTTGCGAATGGCGACATTCATGGATGCAATGTTGCCCTCGCGAATAATGGAATACACCTCGTTTGCACCGAGGTGATCAAACGCATATGCTTTGCAGGCGCGAGCCGCCTCGATTGCGTATCCGTTTTTCCAGTACGCCCGTTGAAACAGATAGCCGATTTCCAGCACTTCATCGCCGTCGCAATCCTGCCAGGTCAGTCCGCACTGACCGATCATTTCACCGGTTTGTTTTAGCAGAACCGCCCAAAGCCCATATCCATATGCATGATAACGCTCAATCTGCCGGTTGAGCCAAACCTGGGTCTCTTCGTCGCTGAACGCATGCTCATAGGCGGTCATCGTTTCGCGATCCTGTATGATGAGAGCCAACGCATCATAATCCGCCTGTGTCATCCGTCGCAGTTGCAGGCGATCCGTTTCCAATATAGCAGGCTGCATTCCCCCGTCTCCTCCTGACTGCTTGTTTCCGTATCAGAATACTTCAATTTGCGGCGCATGCCAACACCAACGTGTAAAATGTGATATAATCATCCTGCTCGCCGTAAAACGATTTGCACGGCGGGCAGATTTTTGACCGATGGAGCAGCCATGAGCGACACTACCCCAAAAACACAGGATCTTTTCATCGACCAGGCGGACGACGCCATCGCCGCGCGCGTGGGCGAGCTGCTGCGTGCCAAAGAGCGCGTGCTCATCGCCATAGACGGCAGCTGCTGCTCCGGCAAGACGACGACCGCCGCGTGCCTCGGCGAACGACTCGGCGCGAGCGTATTCCATATGGACGACTATTTTCTTCAGCCGCATATGCGCACATCCGACCGGCTGAACCGGCCCGGCGGAAACGTTGACGCGGGACGCTTTTATCTGGACGTGCTCTTTCCCGCCTCCCGCGGGGAGACGGCGCATGTGCGCCGCTATGATTGTCATCAGAACATGCTTCTGCCGTCCGTCGCGGTCGAGCCCGGCCGTGTCGTCATCGTGGAGGGCGCTTACAGCCTGCATCCGCTGCTCGCGCCGCGTTACGACCTGAAGGTATTCTGCCGCATCGATCCCTCGCTGCAGCTCGCGCGCATCCGCGCGCGAAATGGAGAGGACGCGGTCCCGGCGTTTCAAAACCGCTGGATTCCGCTGGAAAACGCGTATTTCAGCGCGCTTTCGATCGAGCAAAGCTGCGACATCGTCGTCGAATCCACCCAGCGGTAACTCTTTTGCCACGCAAAAACAGCGTCTTTTCGGACGCTGTTTGTTTTTTGTCAGGCTTAGCAGGGTCAGCAGAAATCCCCGCCGCAGCAGCAGTTGAGACACATCAGCGCGGAGCAGACGTCGCAGCAGGGCGAGGCGTCCAGTCCGCCGGTTCCTGTGTTCTGATATGTCCGGCCGGAGTTGCTGAGCGAAAGATAGGCATTCCTGTATTCCGCGTTGTTCGGCTCCGCCTCGTAGGCGCGGCTGATGCAGTCATACGCCTTTTCATACCATCCCTGCCGCAGGTAGATGACGCCGTAGAGATAGTTCCACTCCGCGTTGCGAACGTCGACTCCGTCGAGGATATCCCGCGCGGCGGTGAGGTTATTCTGGTTGATATACGAGCGCGCCCGCGCAAATTCCGTCGCAAACGGGCCGCTGTAGGTCGTTCCGCCCGGGCGGGAATAGCTGCCGCTCGCGTTGTATGAGCCGTAGGTGCCGGAGGACGAGGAACCATAGGTTCCGTTTCCCGTCGTCTGCTTCCTGGTGAGCATTTCGTAGGCCTGGTTGATCTCCTTGAGCTTTTCGCCGGCCAGATCCTTCAGGGGGTTGTCCGTGTATTTATCCGGATGGTATTTCTTCACCAGAGCCAGATACGCAGTGCGGATCTCCTCCTGAGAGGCGTTTTCGCTCACGCCAAGAACTTTGTAGGGGTTCATTCCTTGTCTCCTTTACCCTGCTGCGGTGCGGGTTCGGCCTTGCAGCCCTCCTGCCCGCAGAGCACGCGCTTCTGCGTCTTTTCCAGCCCGAGGCGCATGATGTTATCCAACAGTCCGCTCGGCGCATTCAGCGTGAGCAGGTCGTATGCTTTCAGCGCTTCGCCGCGCGTGATGTTGAGCAGAAATTCCGCGCGCTCCGGTGTCATGCCGGAGAGCAGAAACGGATTGTAGCCGCCGCGCTTTTCGTCGCTCTCGCGGTCGTCCCAGGCGTCGATGAGGTAGACCCATTTGCCGAGGTTGTAGGCCATCCACTCCGCCGCGGCGCGCTCGCCCTGCGGCAACATGGGCGCGTGCAGCAGCACGTCCGCCAGCAGCCTGCCAAACGCATCTCCAGGTTCGTCCGTGGAGGCAACCTTCTGCAGTTCAATCACGCGAAGGCTCGCCATGCTCCGCCCGATCGCCTCGTCCAGCGCGGGGTGAATCTTCGCCGCTTTTTTGTAGGCTCGCAGCAGCGCAAGCCGCGCGGCCCCGGCTGAAACGCTCTTTTCGTCCGTCGCGTCGTCCGCCGCCTTATACCAGGCGAGCAGTACGTTGACATCCGCAGCGTAGTCCAGCACGGGCGAGGGGTCGGCGATCGGCCGCTTCCCGCGATACACGCGCGGGCCGCAGTTGCCGGGCGTATACGCCGCCCCGCCGGTCATGGCGGAGAGCACCAGCGCGAGAAACGCGCAGTCGTAGCTCAGCGTAAGCCGCTCCAGCTGGCCGTATCGCCTGCCGATGCTCTTGCACAGCCCGCAGTAAATCCCGCGGTACTCCGCCTGTTCCCGCACCTTCAGCTCGCATTCCAGCGGACGGATATAACCGAACATTCGCCTTTCCTTTCTGCATCCGAAAAATATTGTACCATGCCGGCGCCCCTGTGAGAATGCCTTTTTTCCGTCACTGCTGTGAACGAATGTGAAACAACTCCCAAAAACGGCCTCACGCAGGCGCAAAAAAACCGCGAACGTGAATTCCGCGGTTCATTTTGCGTTGTCTGCCGCCCGCGTTATTTCGACGCGAGGTAGGCGTTAATGCTGTTGATCAGCGCGTCGGGATCAATTCCGTGCACCGCGCTGGCCTGCTCGATGGTTTCGCCGTGCGCCATGGCGCAGCCGATGCAATGCATCCCCGCGTCCATGAGAATTTCCGCGGTGCCGTTGTCCATCTCGATCACCTGCTGGATCAGCATATCTTTCGTTGCCTGCATAGTTCTCTCCTCCAATGATTGTGTGTCCTGATGCTTGATGTCGAAACACTAGCTATTTACTAGTATATCATGCTTTCCCAAAAAGCCAAGCGTTATTTTGAAACTGCGCGCAATCGCCTCAGCTCCGCGTTTCAAATACGTTTTTGCAGTTTGTGCAGGTGACGCGGATGCGCCCCTTGCCGCGCGGCACGCGCAGGCGCTTGGCGCACTGCGGGCAGATCAGGTATTTATACTGCCGCATCTCGCTCCAGGTCGGATTCTTGCCCGCGCGCTTTGCGCGATGCGCCGTGGTCCGCGTCCCACCGCTCCCGGGTTGAAATGTGCGCCGAAACCAGTTTTTAACCGCCGTGACCATGGTCAGGTATTTCAGGTTTTCCTGATAGCGCTTTGCGGTGTCCCTGCTCGTCATGCGCAGGACCATCAGTATGAGCAGCGCCGCGCCGAGCCCCGAAAACACATATCTCGGCCAGCCGCCGAGCGTCGAGAGAAACATGCCGATGATCGACAGCACAAGCGCCGTAATCAGCATCGCGCGGTTCAGCTCGTCCAGAAATCGTTGCCTTTGTTGAAACATGAAAATCCCTCTCTCCGGTATTTGCGGCGGGTCGTCCGCCGGCCGTTACATCGTCCGATACAGCCGCGCGGTCATCGGCGGCAGCGCGGTCTTGAGTTCGCCGTTGTAGATCTGCGTCGTTTCGCCCGTCAGCACGTCTTTCAGATCTCCCGCGAGCAAGACGGGCGTCTCCCCGTCCGGCCCCTGCGGCATATCGTCCGGGTGCAGGGTCACATCCTGCCTGCGCTCGCCGCGGTTGATCAGCAGCACCGCCTGTTCGCCCGTATCGGGCAGCCAGCGCAGCACGGCGTATACCTCCGGCGAGAGAGCCCCCATGCGGCAGAGTCCACGCTTGAGCGCGCCGCTTTCCGCGCGCGCGCGCATCAGCGCCGTATAGCCCGAAAACACCGCCTCGTTTTCCGAACCCCAGGGATAGGTTCCGCGGTTAAAGGGATCGCTCATGCCGGTCATACCGGCCTCGTCCCCGTAATACACGCACGGCACGCCCGGCAGCGTCATCTGCAGCGCCGCGGCGAGGATGATCCGCAGATATCCCTTCTGCTGATCCTTCTCGCCCGGGTGATAGGCCGCCTGAAGCTTACGCGAGACGGAGTTGCGATCCGGCGCGCCCGAGAGCGCGGTCGCCGCGCGGATGATGTCGTGCGAGGAGATCAAATTGAGGCAGGCTTCGTAAAACGGCCGCGGGTAATGCTCCCGCTGGGTTTGCAGCTCGTGGTCGAGCGCATACGCGTCCGAGCGCCCGGTCAGAAACGCGACCATGGCTTCGGTGAAGATATAGTTCATGGCGCTGTCCAGCTCGTCGCCGTTGACATAGCCGCGCCTGCCCTCCGGGCCGTATTTATTGGAGCTGTCGTCCCAAACCTCGCCGAGCAGCACGCCCTCCGGGTCGTTCTGCTTCACGCGGCGGCGCAGGCGGCGGATAAACTCGTCCGGCAGCTCGTCCGCAACGTCCAGCCGCCAGTCCTTCGCGCCAACCCCCGCCCAGTGCGAGAGCACGCCCTGATCGCCCGTGATAAACTCGGAATACGCCGGTTCCAGTTCGTTGACGTTCGGCAGGCTCGGAAAGCCCCACCAGCAGTCGTAATGGTCCTTGTCGCCGTGGAACGTATACCAGCTGCGATACGGCGAATCCTCGGATTCGTAGGCGCCGACGTCGTCGTAACGCGAAAATTTGTCGAAATAGCGGCTGTCCGCGCCCGTGTGCGAAAACACGCCGTCGAGCATGATGCGGATGCCCTTTTCCCCCGCCTCCGCGCAGAGCGCGCGAAACTCGTCCTCGCTGCCGAAGATCGGGTCGATACGGTGATAGTCCGCCGTGTCGTAGCGGTGGTTGCTGCAGGACTCGAACACCGGGTTGAGGTAGATCGTCGTCACTCCAAGTCCGGACAGATAGCCGAGCTTTTCGCGGATGCCGTTGATGTCCCCGCCGAAGAAGTCGTTCGGCTCATAGTCCTCCTGCCCCGGCGCGGGCGTAAAGCACACCTCCTCACTCCAGCGGTCGTGGATGCGAAGAAAGCGTCCCTTTTCCGTATGGTACTGCGCCCGGGCGCGAAAGTCCTCCCAGCTACTCCTGCGGAACCGGTCGGGAAAAATCTGGTAGACAAGGCCCTCGCGCCAGCGCTGCGGCGTGGTATACGCGCCGTCGTAAACGGTGATCTGATAGGCGCGCGGCTCGTGGGATTCCAGCCTTCCCTCGCCGCTGTCCGCGCCGTAATACTGCTTTCGGCCGTCGCCCGTGCGAATGATGAAATAGTACCAAACGAGGCACGGCACCTCGGGCATGCGAATGTCTCCGCGGGCGCGCCCGCCGGAGACGGCCAGGTCGAAAAACGACTCCACGCCAAACTGGTTGTACAGCCTCAGCTGCACGCGCGCCGAAGGATCGCCGCCGATCTCGGCCTCGATGTGGACGCTGTCGCTGCAGGGAACAGCCCCCTGCGGTCTGCGAAACGAGAGAAATCTCGAATGATGTCGAAACGTAATCATATGCATAGTATAGCCGATTCACCGCGGCAGTTCAGCGGGTTGTGCGGAATGTTGCGAGCTTTTCACAATTTCAACGCCTTCGAAAAACGCGCGCCGTTTTGTCAAAAATTTCGCCGTTTTCCGCAGGATGACAGCAAAAAGGCCGCATGTCGTCTGGGCGGTTTCGTCCGGCTTTTCATGCGGTCTTTCGTCAGTCAGTTTCGTTTCACGATGTCGTCCTGCGCCTTGAAGATATGCCCCGCCTTTACCACGCCGCGCACGCGCGAGAGCGGGTAGACGGAGGCGTAGGGTTCGAGCACCGTGCCGGGGTTTAATACGCTGTTGCAGCCGACCTCGACATGGTCGCCAAGGATCGCACCGAACTTCTTCAGCCCGGTTTGGAGGGCTTCCTCCCCGCCGCGCACCGTCACGGGCGTTTTGTCGCTCTTGACGTTGGAGCAAATCGCCCCCGCGCCCATGTGCGCATAGTTGCCGAGGATGCTGTCGCCGACGTAGTTATAGTGCGGCACCTGCACGCGGTCGAACAGGATGCAGTTTTTCAGCTCGGTCGAGTTGCCGACCACGCAATCGCGCCCGACGAGCACGCTGCCGCGAATGAACGCGCCGGGACGCACCTCCGTCCCCGCGCCGATGATGGTCGGGCCGAGAATGGTCGCATAGGCAAACACCTTCGCGCTTTTATGCACCCAGACCTCGTCGTCCAAGCGGTCGTATTCCTCCGGGCTCAGCGTCGGCCCAAGCGCGCGCACAAAATCCTTGATCTTCGGCAGCGCCTCCCAGGGGTAGGTCGTTTCGAGAAAGAGCTCTTCCGCCATCGTAGCGGAGAGATCCGAAAACATGTCCGTGTTCTTCATTCGTATCCTCTGTTCCTTCCTGTTTGCCCGCGCTCACTGCCCGCGCACTTTTGCCCGCGTTACGGATTCTCCTGCGCGATGGAGCGAAAGCGCGTGTATTCGCCCTGCCAGAGCAACTTGACCACGCCGGTCGAGCCATGGCGATGCTTGGCGATGATCACCTGGCTTGTGTTGTCGCCCGTCTCGTACTCCTGCGTGTCCAGATATGCCGCGGGGCGGTATAGCAGCAGCACCATGTCCGCGTCCTGCTCGATGGAACCGCTCTCGCGCAGATCCGAGATCACCGGCCGGTGGTCGGAGCGCGTGTCCGGGCCGCGGTTGAGCTGGCAGAGCAGGATGATCGGCACACTCAGTTCGCGCGCAAGCAGCTTGAGCTGGCGCGTCATATCCGAAATCTCCTGCATACGGTTGTCGTTCTTCCGCCCGCCGGAGGACTGCATGAGCTGGAGGTAGTCGATGACGACCATATCCAGCCCGGCGCGCGCCGCGAGCCTGCGGCACTTGCTGCGGATGATGGCGACGCTCGCCCCGCCGGAGTCGTCGATGTAGATCTTCGCGCGGCTCATGGGATCCATGACCTCCATGAGGCTGTTCATCTCGTTGTTGCCGATCAGCCCCTCCTTGATGCGCTGGGAGTCCACGGAGGCCTCCGTGCAGAGCATGCGCATGACGAGCTGTTCGCTGCTCATCTCGAGGCTGAACACCACGACGGTGCGGTTGTTGTGCACCGCAGCGTGCTGGGCGATGTTCATCGCAAAGCTGGATTTGCCCATCGCGGGGCGGCTCGCAACGATGACGAGGTCGCTCTTTTGAAAACCGTTCGTCATGCGGTCGAGATCCACAAACCCGCTCGGAACGCCCGTGATTCTGCCGTGTCGCTGCGCCAGTTCGCCGATGAGGTTGTACGCCTCCGGCACGATCTGCTCCATCGGCACAAGCGAGCCCTGCGCCTTTCGCATGGAGATTTCGTAGATGCGCTTTTCGGCGGCGTTGAGCGTGTCCTCGAGCTCTTTTTCGTCGTCCATGCCGTCGCGAATGATCTCGCCGCCCGCGTGGATCAGCGCGCGCTGCGTGCTCTTGCCCTCGACGATTCCAACGTAGTGCTGCACGTTTGCCGCCGTCGGCACAAATGTGACGAGGTCGGTCAGGTAGGTCATGCCGCCCGCCTGGTCGAGCTTTCCGTGCCGTTCCAGCTCGGCGGTGAGCGTTACGAGGTCGACCGCCTCCCCGCCCGCGCGGATGTCGCGCATCGCGGCGAAGATCGCCGCGTTTGCAGGCACGTAAAAATCCTCCTCACGCAGCTGCTCGAGAGAGATCTCCAGCGCCGCCGCGTCGATGAGCATGCTGCCGAGCACGGAGCGCTCCGCGTCGCTTGCGTGCGGCAGAGTCGAGACCGCGCCGTCCGCGGCGCTATAGGGTTCGTATTGTTCCATCCGTTTCTCCGATCCGCCCGATCCGGGCCAGACGAGGGAGCGTTCATCATGCCGCCTTCCGGCGTTTTGCCGGGCAGGACAGCCGGTTATTTCAGCACTTGTCTATGATCGCTTTCCAATTGGCAAACGTGTTTCCCGATCTGACGGCATCCGCCGGGTTCAGCACTTCTCCACGATCACTTTTAGGTTGGCAAACGTGTTTCCCGATCCGACGGCGTCCGCCGGGTTCAGCACTTCTCCACGATCACTTTTAAGTTGGCAAACGTGTTTTCATACAGGCTGATGCGGACGTTGTATTCGCCGAGCGCGCGGATGGGGTCCGCCAAAGCAATCTTCTTTTTGTCGATTTCAATCTGTTTCTGCTCCTGCAGCGCGGCGGCAATCTCCTTGCCCGTAACCGCGCCGAAGAGATGGCCGTTTTCGCCGACCTTGGCTTTCACGCTGACCACGGCGCCTTCAAGCTGCTTGGCCATTTCGCGCGCGGCAAGGCCCGCCTGAAACTTTCTGTGCGCCGCCGCGCTTTTCTGGATGCTCGCCGCGTTGACCGCCTGAGCGTCCGCGGGGGTCGCCAGCTTGCGCGGCAGGAGAAAATTGCGCGCATAACCGTCCGAAACATCCACGATTTCGCCCTTTTTGCCCGTCCCCTTGACGTCCTGCTCCAATAATAATTTCATACCGTTTCAATCCTCCTGCGTATATTGTTTCATGAATCCTTCAACACAGCGATCGATCGATGAATTGATCGCTGAACTTTTTCATCCTGTTCTTCGCTGTCGGCTGCCCGGCGCGAGAATCATACCGTCTGAAGTACTTCCTGCGTATATTGCTCGATAGCGGCGCGCACGAGCGCCTCCGCCTCGTCGAGTTCCATGTTTTTCAGCTGCGCGCCCGCCATGGTCAGATGGCCGCCGCCGCCGAGTTTTTCGCAGATGAGCTGCACGTTGACCTTGCCGAGCGAGCGGCCGCTGACGCTGATGCTGTCCCCGTCGTCCCGGCCGAGCACAAACGCCGCCTCGATGCCGCGGATGCCGATGAGCTCGTCCGCCGATTTCGCGGCGATGAGCGGCGCGTTTTTGATCTCCTCGCCGACGCTGGCAAGCGCCATCCCGCCGGGCAGCACCTCCGCGCTGCGAACGGTGGTCGCCACGTCGCCAAAGCTCTCCATGTCGTCCTGAAACATCTGCTTGACCATGCTCGTGTCCGCGCCGTTTTTGCGCAGATAGCCCGCCGCCTCAAAGGTGCGGGAGCCAACGTTGAACGCAAAGTGCTTCGTGTCGATCGTGATGCCGGCCAGCAGCGTGCCGCAGACGAACGCGGGCGGGCGCAGGTTGGAGTCGAAATACTGCAGCATCTCGGTGACGAGCTCGCTCGTCGAGGACGCGCGCGCCTCGAGAAAATGCAACGTGGGGTTGTCGATGTGGTCCGCCCCGCGGCGGTGGTGGTCGATCACGACCACGCGGCTTGCCAGCTCCAGCAGCTTCGGCGCGACAAGCGAGCTTACGCGCTGGGTGTCCACCACCACGAGCACGCTCGTCGGGCGCATGATGCGCTCCGCCTGTTCGGGCGAGATCAGCATGCCGCTGTAGGCGTGGTTGTCGCGGATGAGGTCGAGCGCGTGCTCGATCATGGAGTTCTGCTCGCCGAGCACGATATACGCGCGCGAGCCGGCGTGCCGCGCGCATGTCGCAACGCCGAGCGCCGCGCCGATGCAGTCCATGTCCGGCCTGCTGTGCCCCGCGATGAACACATCCCCCGTGTTGTCAAACAACTGCCGCAGCGCTTTGCTGAAGAGGCGCATCTTCACGCGGCTCTGCAGCGCCTCCGGCTGCCGCCTGCCGCCGTAAAACACGTATCCGCCGCCTTTTTTGATGACGGCCTGGTCGCCGCCACGCCCGAGCGCGAGCTCCATTGCCTGACGGGCGCTTTCGTCCGCGCGCAGGATGCGATCCGCCGCGCCGACGGCGATGGAGAGAGACACGAGCATGTTCGTGCCCGTGTCGATGGCGCGCACCTGCTCAAGCAGCGAAAAACGTTCCTGTTCCATCTGCGTGAGATGCTTCGCCTCGAACACCACGAAATAGCGCCCGTTTTCATAGCGGCGATAGACGCCGTCCGCGCGCTTGACCATGTCCGAAATGAGCCGCTCCACCTCCGAAAACACGCTGGTGCGGTGAAACTGCACGTCCGCGGAGAGCTCTTCGTAGTTGTCTATGTAGATCAGCGCAACATACGGCATCTGCTCTTCAAAGAGCCGCTGGTAGTGCGCGGCCTCGGTGCGGTCGATCCAATACTGAAACAGCAGCGTGTGCGAATCCGTCTCGCGATGGATCGGCACATTCATCACCTGATAGACACTGCCGGCGTATTCCATCGGCATCGCCACAAGCGGCGCAGAAAAATCGAAGTGCGGCTGCACCAGACAGATATCCGGCTCGACGTAGATCTTTTTCATGCTCTCGTTGCGCCAGGCGATCTTTCCGTCGCTCTCGATCAACGCGCACGGAATGCCGACCTGATCGACCAGTCGAGCGGAGATTTCCTCGTTTTCGGCGAAGATATCGTCCATGCGCTTCTGCGTCTGCTTCGCGCCGCGCCGCTGCACGGCAAAGCTGATCAGAAATACGATCAGCGACACGCCGAACGCGACGGCGGCGGCAATTAGCCGGTAGGACTGAAACAGCCAGGATAAAAATATCGCGATGCAAAGCACGCAGAGCAGGACGCCAAGCGGCACAAGGCCTGTTTTCATCTTCTTCATCCGGTCTCTCCTTTTCTGCATGGATCAGGCCGAAACGGCACTGTCAATCACTTCGATGGTCTGCCGCCCCCTCTAGACGGCGGCGCGCGGGGGAACGTTTCTCAACCGGTCACGAAAGCGGAAAATCTGATCGAAACAACCGATCAGGATCAGCGGCGTCTGCGCAAAGGCAAACAGCACGCCGATGCCGGTGTATACGAGCGGGCGCGTAAGCGCGGCCTTCTTCTCGGAGCGCGCGATCAAAAAATCCACCACGCAGAGCCCCTGCAGCAGCAGCGGCATCCCCACGAGCACGTTGACGGTGCTCGAAAGCCCGTCCGCGAACGTCCAGCCGACCCATTCGAGAATCAGCGAGCCGATCAAAAGCACAAACAGGCCCAGCGTCATGCTGCGCGGCAGCGACCAGTCCCGAAACGCGCGCATCGGGGAGATGGAAATCTCCGGGTGCTTTCGGCAAAACAGGCGGAAAAACAGCAGATTGCCCAGTCCCAGCAGCCCCGCAAAGGTGCTCAGCGCCGCGACGACAAGGCTCGGAACCGCCGCATAAAACGCGTCCATCCATTCGAGCACCAGCGCCGTCGTGTCCGGGTCGGTTCCCGGCGTTTGCGCAATCGCCTCGCGGTAAAAATCAAAAAGCGAACCGATCGCGGCCTGCGCGTCCGCAAACGCGCCTCTTCCGGCGATGACGCCGGGCAGGCAGACCGCCGCATAAAGGCCGACCAGAAAAACGCCGGAGAGCGTGAGCGCGACGTAGGTGTTGCTCATTTTGTGCGTCAGCAGCACATACAGCAGCGCCGCCGCCAGCACGGCCGCGCCCGCAAGCCCCGCGGCGCTCGCCGCGGGATAGAACACAAACGCAAGCGCGACATAGACAAGCGCGGGCAGCGCGATCCAGTACGGCCTTGTCCGCGCGCCGGCATACGCCCAGAGCGCCGGAGCCGCGCACAGCCCGAAAGGAATGAAAATTGTAACCGGCCCCGCCAGTACAGATAACAAAAGAGCCAGCCAGCCTCGTTTTTGTTCGCGGGCGGGCTGCCGTTCGATATTTTCCATGCTATTATTCTATCTTCCGGCGTGCAAGAAAGCAAGTGAACGAGCATCGTTTGCCATTCAAAATGCAAATCATTCTATGACTTTGGGCAAACAACCGCTCCGTCGGGTAAAGATCGTTTCAAAGCGTAAAATGCCGGGCTGCGGTCAATTTTCCGCCGCGCTCTTCGCCGCAAGCGACGCGGCGATGTCCCAGCTGCCGAGCGAAAGTTTTTTCAGCAGGATGCGCTCCACGCTCTCGTCGATGCGCGCCTGCGTGAGCCGTCCGTCCGCCGCCGCGGCACTCAGCGCACTCATGATCGCCTGCTGTTTGTCGCTCTGCGCACCGCACATGATGATGTCCCCGCCCGCAAGGATGAAGCGCACCGCCGCGTCGCCGATTTCATAGCGCGTGGTCAGGCCGTCCATGCGGAAGTCGTCGCTGATGACGATTCCGTCAAACCCCATCTCGCCGCGCAGCAGGCCCGTGATGACGGGTTCGCTCATCGAGGCGATGTCCGTGCCATCCAGCGCGGGATACAACACGTGCGCAATCATAACCGCGTCCACCCCCGCCGCAATCGCGCTTTCAAACGGCACAAGGTCGTAGCTTTCGAGCTGGTCAAGCGTCTTGTCCACGATCGGGGTAATCGCGTGGGAATCCTCGGTCGTTCCGCCGTGTCCCGGAAAATGCTTCGCGCAGGAGAGACAGCCGCCCGCGTGCAGTCCTTCGATAATCGCCTCGCCAATGGCGGCGGTGATGCCCGCGTCCTCGGAGATGATGCGCGTTTCGAGGAAGGTGTCCATCGGGTTTTCGGCAATGTCCAGCACCGGGGCCAGATCGATATTGATCCCCGAAGCCACGAGCTTGCTCCCGATCGTCTGAAACTGATCCATGGCGTAGTCCGCGTCCCGCCGCCGCCCGAGCGAGCGGGCCGAAACCGGCTGCGGGCTCCAACGGAACCGCACGACGCTTCCGCCTTCGACGTCTATGCTGACAAATGGAGGAATATCCGTACCGACGCGCTGGGCGATCTTATCCGTGAGGCTCTTTGCCTGGGCAAACCCGCCGTCGCTGTTGGTGCTTTTGATGTTGGAGCCGTAGAGAATCGCGTTGCCGACGAGCGTATCGCTCCAGATGTCCTGAAACGGATTTTGCACGTCCGAGGTGCCGGTAAAGCCGAACATCACCAGCTGTCCGAGCTTTTCCTGCGTGCTCATGGTTTCCATATAGCGCTCCACCCACTGCTCGGCCGTCTCCGGCTCGGCGATCGGCGTCGGGGTAGGTTCGGGCGTATCGGTTGGCAAAACGGTCGGCGTCGGCTCCGGCGTCGCGCTCGGCGTCGGATCCGTCTGCGCACGTTCGCGCCAGACGTCGTAATGCAGCGCGGGAACGATTCCGTACAGCACACCGGCGGCAGCGCCGGCAAGCAGCGCGAGAACCGCCAGAACGAGCAGTATTTTTTTAAACGCGTCTCCGAACAATGGCGCTCTCCGTTTCCCAAATAGAATCCGGTCAACCCGGCATGGCGGACATGGGTCCGCGCATCGAAAAGGTAAATACAGAACAAAAGAATCCCGCCGTTGGTGCGCGATTTTTGATTATTATACCCCGCGGTAACTGAAAATGTAAACCTTGCGTTCGTTTGCCTGCAATCCGCCTTGCAAAACGCCTCGGGCACGTACTACAATACAAGTATCATCCGTCCGCTTGACCGGGCGGAAATCCATCGAATACGGGGAGCAACCAATGGAATCGTTTTCTGAAATGGACCAGTTTTCCAAAATCGAATACAAGCGGCCGGACATGAACGCCCTGAAAAAGAAGCTCAAGCAGGTGCTCCGCTCGCTGAAAAAAGCAGCTTCCTATGAGGAAGCCCGGGCGGCCTATCTCGCGTCTCTTGCGGAGACGGGACACGTTGAGACGAGCTATGTCGTGGCGAGCATCCGCAATACGCTCGACACCACGGACAAGTTTTACGACGGTGAAATGCAGTTTTTCAACCGCGCCGTGGCAATGCTCATGCCCGTGAGCAAATCGTTTACCGAAGCGCTGCTGCGCTCGCCATACCGCGCGCAGTTCGAGGCGGAGTTTGGCCGCCAGCTCTTCACCCTTTCGGAAATCGAGCACAAGACCCAGAGCAACAAGATCATTCCGGATCTGATTGCGCAGGGCAACGCCGAAAACGTATATAAAAAGACCGCCGCCGCCTGCAAGACCAACTTCCGCGGCGAGGAGCTCAACTTCTATGGCCTGCTCAAGCATATGGAGAGCCCCGACCGCGAGGAGCGCCGGGAGGCATATCTTGCCTGGGCCAAGCTGTATGAGAGCGTCTCCGACAAGCTCGACAAGCAGTATGACAAGCTCATCAAAATCCGCGTGCGCATGGCCAAGAAGCTCGGCCTTGCGGACTACACCTCGCTCGGGTACCTCAACATGCACCGCGCGGACTACGGCCCGGAGGAAGTTGCGCGCTTCCGCGAGCAGGTGCGCACCGTCATCGTTCCCGCCGTCGCCAAACTGCGCGAAGCGCAGGCAAAGCGTCTCGGCGTGGAAAAGCTCAAATACTATGACGAAACCTGCGTATTCCCGGACGGCAACGCCGACCCCATCGGCGGCGAGAGCGTGCTCGTTCCCATCGCGCAGCGGATGTATCGGGAAATTTCGCCCGAAACCGGTGAATTCTTCGACTTTTTGTCCTCGCGCGGGCTGTTTGACCTTGAAACGCGCCCGGGCAAGCACCTCGGCGGCTACTGCACCTATCTTTGGGACTACAAGGCGCCGTTTATCTTCTCCAACTTCAACGGCACGGCGGCGGACGTCAACGTGCTCACGCACGAGGCGGGCCATGCGTTTGCGGGATTTACCGCCATGCGCAGCCAGCCGATCATGCCGTATCTGAGCAGCACGAGCGAGGTAAACGAAATTCACTCCATGACCATGGAGCACTTCGCCTATCCGTATCTGAAGGACTTCTTCGGCGAGGAAAAAGTGGACAAAGCCAAGTTTGCGCATCTCTCCGGCGCGCTATCCACGATTCCCTATCTCGTCAGCGTGGACGAATTCCAGCATCGCGTTTACGAAAACCCGACCATGAGCGCGAAGGAACGCCGCGCGGTCTGGCACGAAATCGAGCAGAAATACCTGCCCTGGCGGGATTACGACGGCGTGCCGTTTTTGGAGGAGGGCGGTTTCTGGATGCAGAAGCAGCATATCTTCCTCTATCCGTTCTATTATGTGGACTACGCGCTTGCGCAGGTCTGCGCCTTCCAGCTCTACGGGCGCATGAAGCAGGATCACAAGGCTGCCTGGGCGTCCTACCTGAGCCTCTGCCGCGCGGGCGGCAGCAAGGGATATTTCGAGCTGCTGCAGCTTGCCGGTCTGGATATTCCCTTTGAAGAAGGCAACGTCGAAAAAGCTGTCCGCCATGTCATAGACGAGCTGAACGTCTGATCCAGCCCCCGGCGCGGTTACCGCCCGCTTCCCCCACCGGGGAGGCGGGCTTTTGCTTTGCTCCAGCGCAGTATGACCGCTGCATCTATGCCGTAAAGTCGCCAAAGCACAGATGTAAACAAGTTGTGAGTTTTGCCTTTGTCATTGAATCCACCGGTTTGGTGTGATATCATGATTGCGTTTTACAGACACAGCGGATTCTATATATAGAGGTAACGATATGTCGAAGGTCATGAAAATCATACTCATCGCGCTGCTGGTCGTCGTGCTGGCCGTAGTCGGCGTTGGACTGTATGTGCTCTCCAGTATGCGTTCCGACGCGGTGGTCACCATCGAAAAGCCCGCGGATCTCACGGCGTCCGAAGAGCCGGAACCCGAAGTCGTCTCCGTCGCGACGGACGACCCGACTCCCTCCCCCACGCCGATGCCCATCTATGAAGAGGAAGCCAAAGCAGATACCATCGTCAACATCCTGCTCATCGGCACGGATTCGCGCCATGTGGACGCGGAGAATACGGACGGTCGGTCGGATTCCATGATCCTCGCCTCGCTGAACGAAGACCAGGGCTCGCTGACGCTTGTTTCGTTCATGCGCGACTCGCGCGTCTGGCGCATCGGCAAAAAAGGTAATTTCTCGTTTCAGAACAGGCTCAACGGCGCGTTTCGCGGCGGCTACGGCGGCGGCGGCCCCGGCGAGCTGATCAATACGCTCAACTACAACTTCGACCTCGACATTCAGGAATACATCGTCATCGGCTTTGACGGCTTTGCCGCGCTCATCGACCAGATCGGCGGGCTGGACGTACCGCTGAGCCAGGCGGAGATCAACTTCATCAACGACCGCATCACGGGCTATCACCCCATCGAGCCCGACATCGTGAAAAACGCCAGCCGTGTCGACGCGGAACCCGGCATCGTGCATCTCGACGGCGCGCAGTGTCTGGTCTACGCGCGCGATCGGCACACCGGCTTTGACGGCGGAAACGGCAACGACTTCGACCGCGTCAGCCGCCAGCAGGAGATCATTCAGCTCGTCTACCAAAAGGTGAGCACCGAGATGAACGAGCAGAGCGTGCTTGCGCTCATCAGCTTTGCGTCCAACTACATCTCGACCAACATGAAGCTCGACACCATGACCGAATTGGCCAAACTGCTGCTTCAGAAAAAAATCGAGTTTGTTTCGGCAACGATCCCCGAGCCGGGCACGTATCACAGCTATGTCGACAAGGACACCGGCGCTTCGACCGACCAGCTGGAGTTCGACCTCGACGAAGCGGCGGCTTCCCTGCAGGAGCTGCTCTACGGCACGGCGGTCACGCCGACGCCGACGCCCGAAGGATAGATTCGCATGCGTTCCAGCCGCCGGAGTTCAGCCTCCGGCGGCTTTTTTGATGCATATTTTCTTTTTTTTGCCCGCATTTTTCACTACAATTCCACGTATCGATCATGCTATACTGTCCACATGAACCGAAATACGATCCGTCGATTGATTCTATTTTCACTCACGCTTGTCCTCGCGCTGTCCGGCTGCTCAGCGGCCCGGCTCTCCGGGCCGGACGCGTCGTTTGCGCCGACGCAGGACGCCGCCGCCACACCCTCGCCCGCGCCCACGCCGGAGCCCGTCGTCGCGGTGTTCGGCGCGGAGGACGCGCCGCTGTTTCGCGAGGGCATGCTCGCGGCCGCAAAGGACGGCTCTTACGCCGTATACTTTATCTCCGGCGGTGTCGACGCGCTTTCGAACTATCGTCCCCCGGTCGCGGCGACTGCCGTCGTCTATCTGACGGATGCGGCAAACACGCTCCCGGAAACCGATTTTCCGCTCTATGTCTACGCCGCAAACGGGCAGACCGTGCCGGATACGATTCCGCACCTGACCTATCTGGGCGCAGGCACGGAGCAGCTCGCGCTGGACAGCGCCATTGCGTATCCGCCGCACCTGACCCCCGTGCGCATGATCGGCCTGTTTGAAACCGCATCCGGCGCCGCATCCGCGCGCTGGAGCGCCGCCTCGCAGGACGGCGCCGTGTTTGCCAAGCGCACCTACATCGCCGAAAGCAGCGAAACTTCGCTTTCCGACTGGCTGGCGGACGCGTTTTCGGCCTATTCTCCCGGCACGCTCGACGCGGTATTTGCCGAGACGGGCGCGCTCGCGCTGGCGGCGGCGGACATGCTCGCCAGCCTCGGGCGGGACGATCTCGAGGTGTTTTCCGCCGGAACGGACGCGGGCGCGGACCGTGCGCTTTCCAACATCCTCGTGTGCGCCGTCGGTGCGAACGAAAAAGCCGCCGCCGCGCGCTGCTACGGCGAGGCGGCAAAGCTCCTCTCCGGCGGCGCCGCCGAAAGCGGCATGCTTGCGCCGGAAGCGCTTTGGTATTCCCCGAACCCATAACCGATTGTCGGTAAACAGCAAGAGGCACGGATTTCTCCGCGCCTCTTTTGCATCTTGCGTTGCAGTTCAATCGATGATCGCGCCCCAGCCCTTCGTGAGTCTGCCGGGACGGATATATCCCGTCTCGTTTTGGTAGACGATCTTTGTCCAGCCGTCCTCGGTCGTCTCGAGCACCTTGACGGAGACGCGCGCGGGCGCCTTGCAGATCTTTTGTGAACCGGTGTCCGGCTCCGCAAAGAGCCACTCGGTCGTTTTGAGGATGTCAGCGTCCTCTTTCGTGTCCAGCTTGCCCTGTTCATAGGAGACGTATCCGCGCTGAACATACCCTTCTTTGCCGTTGAAGCGCACTTTTACCCAGACTTCGCTTTCGATGAGCACCTCGAGCTCGTCCCCGACATTGAGCCGCGAGACGGTGTCAAAGTCGTTCCCGCTGCCCTTTCGCATGCGCGCGCCTTCCACCGTGACCCAGACGCGTTTGTTCGGCAGTTCTTCCGCTTCATCGGAGATGGTCTTTTGAAACGCGTTGTATTCGGAAAACGACAGATTGCTCTTGAGCGAGCGCCGAAGCGCGCTGTTGCTCGGCTCGCTTCCGGTGATTTCAACGGTCGTTCCCGGGCAGGCGTAGTAGTAGAGCCACTTTGCGTCCTCCACATAGAGCCGCACGCAGCCGTGCGACACCTTCTGTCCCATGTCGGAAAACGCGCCGCGCCGCAGAGAGTCCACAGAGCGCTTGCTGTAGAGCAGGGAGTGGAAATAGATGCTGCCAACGATCTGCACCCAGTAGCGCGCGTATTCGCCGCTGAAATTGGCAAACTTGCCGAAGCGCTCCCGCCCGCCGATCTTCCAGATGCCGCGCGGGGTCGGGGTTGCAACATCCTCGGGATCCGCCTCGTCCACGTCCGTGCGCCCGCTGGAGCATAGAAACCGGCGGACGATCTTTGTGTATTCGCCGTTTTCGTCCCGTTCGTACACGGTGACGATTTCGTTTCGCGTGTCAAGCAGGATATAGTATTTATCCGGATCGTTGTTTTTCAGCTCGTCGCGCGCGTACGCTTTGCCGGGGACGGCCAGCGCGGTAAGCAGCACAAGCCCCGCGAGAAAAACGGCGATCGTCTTTTTCATCCATGCGTCCCCTTCCTGTGAATTTCGTTTAAACAGATACGCGGGAGCGGCAGCTGCAGCCGATCCCGCGCATGATTTTTCGCTGAAAGCCGCGCCCCCCGCGTCTAGAAGATGCGGTATGCGCAGATGAAGTGCTTAGACCAGTACCCGCCGGAGCTGAGCACCGTTGTGGAGCGGCGCACCTCGCCTTCGGACGAGCTTGCGTCGATCATCTTTCCGCCGCCGATGTAGATGCCGACGTGGCCGGTGCTGCTTGTTTCGCCGGAGAAGACCAGCACATCGCCGCGCTGGATCGAGCCCATGCTCGTGATCCGCTGGAAGCGGGAGGTCGTCCTCCATGCAACCGAGGTCATATAGCTCAGGCTCACGCCGGAGTTTTTAACGCACCAGTAGACAAACCCGGAGCAGTCAAAGGTGTTCGGCCCCTTTGCGCCGCGCACGTACTTGCTGCCAATCTTGCTCTCGGCAAGCGCAACGAGCTTTTCGACGCCCGTCTTGTTGGCCGTGCTGCTGGACGAGCTGCCGCTGGACGAGCTGCCGCTGGAGGAACTGCCGCTGGACGAGCTGCCGCTGCTGGATTCCTTGTTGCTCGAAGGCGTTGTCGCCGCCTTTTTGGCGCTGGAGGAATTCATCATGGTCAGCGTCACCGCGCCGACCTTGCCGTCCGCGGTCAGACCCGCGCGCTTCTGAAACGCCTTGACCGCGTCTTCGGTGATCTCGCCGAAGTATCCGGTCGCATTCGCGCTGGAAAGATAGTTGAGCTTGGCAAGGCGAGTCTGCATGGTTTTCACGGCGGTTCCATAGTCGCCAACCTGCAGCACCATCGCCTGCGCATCCCCTGAAAGGATCATATCCCGCGTTACGGGGCCGAGCGCGCCGTCGCGCGTCAGTCCGTTCGCCTGCTGGAAGGCTTTGATGGCGGAAACCGTCGCTTTGCCCATCACACCGTCGGGCGTAAAGGTGATGTATCCGAGCTTCTTCAGCGCGGTCTGACAGTCCTTGATCACGCGGTTTTCGTCGCCGAGCCGATAGGCGTTGCTCACGACGTCCTCGCCGTAGAGCATCTCAAGCGTCTTCACGCCGACCTTGCCGTCCGCCTTCAAGCCGTTTTTCGACTGAAACGCCTCTACCGCGGCCTCGGTCTTATCGCCGAAGTTGCCTTGAATATTCGCCTTGTTGTCGAGATATCCGAGTTCATAAAGCCTCTGCTGTGCGCCCTCCACGTCCGGGCCGGCGTCGCCGAGCTGCATGACGTAGATCTTGGCGTCGCCGCTCATGAGCAGATTGTAGGTCGCCTGTCCGCAGATGCCGTCGTCGTCCAGCCCGTTGTGGCGCTGGAAGGTCTTCAGCGCGCTCTGCGTCAGGGAGCCGAAGTGCTGCGTCGGTTCGTCGGAGTCCATGTACCCAAGCTCCATGAGCCGGGTTTGAATCGTTGCAATGACCGCGTCGTTGTCGCCCGAGCGCAGTTCGCCCGCAAACACCGCCGCGTCCGCCGCCTCCACCGTCTGTTCGGTAATCTCCGTTTCGAGTGCGGCCGTATCGCCCGCGGCGTCCTGTGTGGACGAGCCGTCCATCGCGGCGCTCTCGAGCGCGGTCGTCTCCGAATTCAGCGCGACAAACGCGGCGAACTGATCCACGGCGTCCGTGTCGCTCTGCTTGCCCGGCAGGGCGATAGCAAGCACGATGATGGTGATAAACACAAGACCGAACGCGCCGCTGCCGATGGCAAGCGTGCGCGGCGGAAGTTTCATTAAATAAGAATAGAGCCGGCGAACGCCGAGATAGGCGCCGCGTGCGGCCGCCTTGGCGCCGGTGACCAGACCTTTTTTCGCGGTCTTCCAGGCGCGCGCCGACGTCGCGGACGCCCGCTCGCCAACTGTGCGGCTATGCGTCGCGGAGGAAGCCTGTTTCGGCTTTGCGGATGCATCCTCCACCTGAAAGAGCTTTGCCAGAAACGCGCGGAACTGTTTTTTTACGTTTTTCCAGATCCGTTTGAAACGGATCTTCTTTTTCTTCTGCGGCGCGGCAGAACTCGCGCCGTAATCGCCGCGCGAGGAATTCGCTGTTGCGTATCCGTAGGTGCTTCTGTATTCGCCGGAATAACCGGCTTTATGCGTATTCGATTGAACGGCGCCTCTTCCCGCCGTCTGCGCGGAATCGTGCCGGTAGGCCTGCTTTGGATTTGTGGTCTTTCCCTGCGAAACAACTCGCGTGGAACTGGGATCGTCGTGCACGTTCAGACTCCTTTCGGCCGGTCGGCGAACCATCGCCTCCGGCTGCTATCCAAGTCATGGTTCCTGTTGAGTATAACAATGAATCGTGGCGTCGCGTTGAACATTTTTTTAACGAATTCATAATACCGCGGCGGAAGCGCCGGTCGGTCAATCGTCAAAATACTCTCCGCGCCTGTAATCATAGATCGCCGCGTTGTATTTTTTAAAGTCGTCCAGCACGCGACCGGTGCCGAGCGCGACGCAGGAAATCGGGTCCTCCGCAATGCGGCAGGGCACGCTTGTCCGGTCGGTCACATAGCGGTCCAGCCCCGCCAGCAGCGCGCCGCCGCCGGTGACCACGATGCCCGTTTCGGCGATGTCGCTCGCTAGCTCCGGCGGCGTTCTCTCGAACAGCCCGCGCACGCGCTCCATGATGGCGCCAAGCGGTTCGCTCAGCGCGTCCACCATTTCGTTGGTGCCGATCGGGATCGCCTCCGGCAGTCCTGAAATCACGTTTCTGCCGCGCACCTCGATGACGCGCTGTTCTTTTTCAATATGCGCGCGACCGTAGGCGATTTTGATGTCCTCGGCGTTGCGCTCGCCGATGTAGAGATTATGCTTGCGCTTCATATAGCTGCGCAGCGCCTCGTCAAACTTATCGCCCGCCATCTTGATGGAGTCCGAAAGCACCGTCGCGCCGTAGGCGATGACCGCGATGTCCGTCGTTCCGCCGCCGATGTCGAGCACCATGTGCCCCTTCGGTTCGTTGATGTCGATGCCCGCGCCGATGGCCGCGGCAATCGGTTCCTCGATGAGATACGTATACCGCGCGCCCGCCTCGCCGGAGGCTTCGATCACACAACGCTTTTCCGCCTCCGTCACGCCCGACGGCACGCAGACCACCGCGCGGGGTCGGTACAGCAGCCGCTTTCCGACCACTTTGCGGAAAAAGTAACGTAGCATACGCGCCGTCACGTCGAAGTTGGAGATAACGCCGTCCCGCAGCGGGCGGATGACGACGATATTTGCCGGCGCGCGGCCCATCATCTTTCGCGCCTCTTCGCCGATGGCGACGATGCGGCCTGTAACGCGCTCCACCGCGACGACGGAAGGTTCCTTGAGCACGATCCCTTTTTTCCTGACATAGACCAGCGTTGAGGACGTGCCGAGGTCGATCCCGATGTCGGACGTATCAAACAAACCCATTTCCAGCCCCGCTTTCATGCCGTTTTGCACGGACACACATACCCTATGATATCAATATATTTTACCATGCCGCCCCTTGCCGGGCAATCAAACAAAGTGTGAACGGAGGATGGCGAGGGCAACCGGCCGGGTAAACCGGAAAAATACGCGCGTTTTGCGTGCAAAAACAGACGAAAAAAGTCCGGCACGCTCACCGCGCGTTCGTGTTATTCACACCAAACTGCGAGGCAACGTGCCGGAACCAGAGAGTATTATAGCCCAGCCATAGAAAAATGCAAGATAAATTTACTATAGCTGGTATATCAACCGATATATCCGCCCTAGATCACGCGCTGCGTCCAGCCGCGCGTATCCTCGAGCTTTCCGGTCTGGATGCCGGTGATCGTGTCGTAGAGCTTCTGCGAGATCGGACCAACCTCGCGTTTGCTGATCGTATACTCGTCGCCCAGATAGTGCAGAACGCCCATCGGGGAGATGACCGCCGCGGTGCCGCTGGCAAACGCTTCCTTCAGCGCGCCTTCCTTTGCCGCAGCGACCACTTCGTCGATGGAGAGCTTCCGCTCGGCGCAGGGAATGCCCCACTCGCGCAGCAGCGTCAGCACGGAGTCACGCGTGATGCCGGGGAGAATGGTGCCCGCAAGCGGCGCGGTGATGACCTCGTCCCCGATGACGAAGAACGCGTTGGAGGAGCCGACCTCTTCGATATATTTATGCTCGATCGCGTCGAGCCAGAGCACGTCGTTGCATTCGCATTCGTATGCCTTTTTCGAAGCGCGAAGACTGCCCGCGTAGTTGCCGCCGACCTTGGCATAGCCCGTGCCGCCGTGCGCCGCGCGGATATACTCGTCCTCGACAAAGATGCGCGTGGTCGAGAGCTTGCCGCGGTTTGCCGCGTAATACGGGCCGGACGGACAGAGGATGATCATGAAGCGGTAGTGCTTGGCGGACTTGACGCCGAGCGCGGGATCGTCCGCAATGATGAACGGACGGATATAGAGCGACGTAAACGGCGCGTCCGGCACCCAGTCCGCGTCCTCGCGCACGGTGGCCTTGACCGCGTCCACAAACAGCTCCTCGTCCATCTGCGGAATGCAGATGCGCTCGTTGGTGCGGTTGAGCCTGCGCGCGTTCATCTCGGGGCGGAAGAGCAGGATATGCCCGTCCTCGGTCTTGTAGGCTTTCATGCCCTCAAACATCATCTGCGCGTAATGAAGCACGCTCGACGCCGGGCTGATCAGGATGTCGCCGTAGGGTACGATTCGCCCGTCGTGCCAGCCCTGTCCCTCGTCGTAGTCCATGATGAACATGTGGTCGGTAAACTGTCTACCGAACACGAGTTCGTCCGGGTTGGGTTTCGGCTTGGGGTTCGTGTTTCTTGTCACCGGAAATTGATAGCTCATTTCATTTCACCTCTGCTCGATACTCTCTTATTCCTGCCGCTGAACCGTCTGGCAAAGCGCGCCATACAGTTCCGGCCTCCGGTCGTTCCAAACGGGGATTGCGCTGCGGATGCGTTCCGGCCTGGCCGGGTCGATCCTGGCGCTGATGATGCGCTCCCCCGCGCGCGCCGCCGCGAGCGTTTCGCCCAGCGGGCTTACGATTGCCGAGCGCCCGCCGAAGCGAACGCCGAACGCCTCTCCGCAGCCGTTGCAGAGCGCCGCGTACGTCTGATTCTCAATCGCGCGGGCTTTTAACAGCGCGCCGAGCTGCGAAATTCGCTCCCTCGGCCATTCGGCAACCACAAAGAGCAGATCCAGTCCCGGCAGCGCGAGCGAGCGCGCCAGCTCGGGAAAGCGGATGTCGTAACAGATCATCAGCCCGCAACACACGCCGTCCAGCGAAAAGCGCGGCAGGGACATCCCCCGCGTATACGCCTCCGCCTCGCCCGCGGGCGAAAACAGATGCGTCTTGTCGTATTCGGCGACGCAGCCGCCCGCGCGGTCAAACACATACGCCGTGTTGTAGACGCCGCCGCGCCTGCGGTTTGTCACGCTGCCGGCGACGATGTTGACGGAGAGCTCCTTTGCCAGCGCGGCGCAGAGCGCTTTCGTGCGCGCGCCGCCCTCGTCCGCCAGCGCGGGGTCGATCTTGCCCGGGGCAAACCCCGTGTTCCATGTCTCCGGCAGCACGATCACGTCCGGCCTTCTTCGCGCGGCTCTGCGGATGAGCAATTCCGCGCGGATAAAATTCTGCTCCGGCGCGGCGGCGCGGACATTCATCTGTATGCAGGAAATTTTCACAGCCGCGTCCACCCGCCTTCCGTATGCGTCGGTCCATATTTCCCGCGGTGTAGCAAAACACCCGTCGCAAGATGTTCTCTTGAGACGGGTGATCGGATCATCATTCCCCGCGGTACCACTCAAATTGCGCCGGTAAAAGCGCCTCTCTTCAGGCTCAGTCAAGCCCTCTGCCTTGACGCGGCATCTACGGAACACTCTACTCGCCTGCTTGCGCATTCCTTTGGAATGTTCAGCTCGGAAGGGATGGGAGCCAGAACACGCGCGTCGCCGGGTTTCCACCCTCTCCGGCTCTCTTTACACGGCTTGTTCGTCCGTCTTCGTCACAGCTTTTTCCTATGAAATTGTATGCATGATATCAGCTTACCCGACATTTGTCAATGAATTTTTATGCTTTATACTCCGCCGGATAGGTTTCAATCGCCACGCGTTCCACACGGTCCGAGATGTCCGAACCCAGAAACAGCGCGGCTGTCGCGGCGAAGTCCTCCGCGCTGTCGCTGGCGTAATAGCGCCGCTGTCCCGCGCGCGCCGGGTCGTTGAGCATACCCCGTCCGCCGAGCAGCGCGGCCGCCGCGCGCGCCGCCTCCTCGCCGGTGTCGATCAGCGTCACCTCCGCGCCCATATAGTCCGAAATCACATCCCGCAGCAGCGGATAGTGCGTGCAACCGAGTACGAGCGTATCCACCCCCGACGCTTTCACGGCAGCTAGATATTCCTCCACCACGCGCTCGGTCACGGCGTCGCCGCGCTTCACGCGCCCGTCCTCCACGAGCGGGACGAGCAGCGGGCAGGCCTTTGCGACGAGCCTCGCCTCCGGCAGCAGTGCGCGGATGGCGGCCTCATAGGCGCCGCTTCGGATGGTCGCCTTGGTGCCGATGACGCCGACTGCGCCGGACTTCGTCGCGCGCGCGGCAGCCTCAGCCGCGGGCTGCACCACGCCGAGGATGGGAATCGAGTTTTCGCGCTTGAGCACGTCCATCGCGGTTGTGGACACCGTTCCGCACGCGATGACGATGGCCTTGAGATCGAACCCGCGCAGAAACGCGACGTCCTGCCGCGCATAACGCACGATGGTCTCCGCCGAGCGTCCGCCGTATGGCACACGCCCCGTGTCGCCGAAATAGACGATGTCCTCGCCAGGCAGTATGCGGATCATCTGACGCACCGCCGTCAGACCGCCCATGCCGGAGTCGAACACGCCGATGGGTCTTGTATCCATATCTTTCACCTCAAACACGCAAAACGGGCAAGCGCGGCCTGCCCGTTTGAAAAAATCGGTCACTCGCTTTGGTATTATACCACAGTTTTCCTGCGGAACAACACGGTCCGGCGGCTTACGCGCGCAGCAGCGGCAGCATGCCCGTCAGGCGGTTGATCTTCTTTTTGTCGCCAAACAGCGCGATGCCATAGTAGGCGTGTTCCCGCTCCGGCGTTTCGGCCGCTTTTTGCACAAATTCCTCGTAGACGTTGATCTTCTGCGCCACGTCGGAAAAGTCCACCGCCGTTAAGCACGCAAACTCCGGTTCAAACAGCCGAAGACGCATGTCGCGAAGCAGCGCTTCGTCGCCTTTGAGCATTGAAATCGGTACCGTACTGATGCCCGCGTGCGTCCTGCCGGAAGCGTCCGTCACGTCCGCGCCGACGATCTCTTCATGCAGCTTTCCAATTGTGATGCCCAGCATCGCGGCGGTGTTGGCAATCAGCCCAAGCGGCAGCGCGGCGTCTATAACCATGACGCATTTTTGTTCCTGTTGACTCATTCCCCTGTTTCTTCTCCTTTGTTCTCTCCGCTCTTTGCGGCGAATATCCGCCTGTACTGCCCGGGCGTCAGGCCGATGAAGCGCTTAAACGCGTTGGTCAGGTGGCTCTGATCCGAAAACCCCGCCGCCAGCGCGGCCTCCGTCGGCGTGTCGCCCCGCCGCAGCAGCGCCTTGGCGCGGTCGATGCGGAGCGTCTCGAGATAGCTGTACGGCGTGATGCCCGTCTCCCGCGTAAACGCGCGGAGCAGGTGATATTTGCTCAGCCCCGCGATTTTGCCGAGCTCGTCGAGTGAAACCGCCTCAGAGCTGTGCGCCTGAAGATAGTCGCACACGGCGCGCACCTCCGCGCGCGGCTCCGGCTCCTGTTCGGGCGCGGATGTTTCGGCAAACTCGCGCAGCAGCTGCTCCAGCAGAAGGAAAAAGCGTTCCTCTTTGCGCACGCCCTTTTCCCCGCGCAGGATCATGGCGTGCAGCTCGCGAAGATCCTGCACCAGCTCGCAATGGAACACCACCGGCTGCGTAAACACCGGCCTGCCGTCCGTGCCGAAGATATCCCGCGCGGCTTTCGCCATCGTTTCCGGGCCGATGTTGATGCAGCGATAGTCAAGCGGCAGGCCGTCCAGCCCCTCGCAGGCGTGGTTGTCGCCGGGGTTAAAGAGCAGCAGATCTCCCGGGGCGGTCGTATAGCGCCGTCCGCGGCAGGTCAGATCCCGCCGTCCGCGCTCGATAAAGCCGACGACGTAGTGCTCGTGAAAATGATTCGGAAACGCCTGCATCACGCCCCGGAACTGGTAGGCTTCCACCGCCAGCTCCGCGTCGTAGCGCGCCGTTCTCAGCTCTCCACTGTTGTCCGCTGCCTGTTTCATCGCCGCAGTATACCCCGTTTTTCGCGTCCCTTTCTTGTAAGAAATTGCTCTTTGTCGCTTATTATACCGCAGAGCTTGCATCATGCGCATAAAAAGCGCCGCCCGTTACAGGCGGCGCATTCGGTTGATTTTGCCGTTTACCCGATCTGCGGAAAGAGTTCTTTCACCGTCGGATAGATCTTCACGAACTTCTGATACTGCGCCTCGTAGCGCGCGGCGATTTCGGGATCCGGCTTTACGGTCGCGTTGACGTGCACCATCTTCTCGGCGATTTCGTCGACCGAGGCATATTCGCCGCAGGCGACCGCCGCGAGCATCGCGCCGCCGAGCCCCGGCCCCTCCTCGGAGGTGATGGTGTCGATTTTGAGGTTGAGGATGTTGGCGAACATCTTCTTCCAGAGCTTGCTCTTTGCGCCGCCGCCGCAGATCTTGCTGCGGTCGATCTTGATGCCGAGCGATTTGGCGACCTCCACCGAATCGCGGATGGCAAACGCGACGCCCTCGAGCACCGCCTGCGTCATGTCCGCGCGGGTGGTGTCCATGGTCATGCCAATGAACGTGCCGCGCGCGGCGGGATCGTTGTGCGGCGAGCGCTCGCCCATCAGATACGGCAGGAAAAACACATGGTTCGCGCCGAGCTTGTCGTCTGTAATCGGGCTCTCGAGCCCCTTATAGTCCTTGCTCTGGAGGATGTCCTCCATCCACCATTTGCTGCACGAGCCCGCCGAGAGCATGCAGCCCATCAGGTGGTAGTTGCCGTCCGAGTGCGCAAACGAATGCAGCGCGTTGTGGCTGTCCACGCTGAAGGCGCAGTTGCTGATGAACACCGTGCCGCTGGTGCCGATGGAGATGTTGCAGCGCCCCTCGCCGACCGTTCCGGTGCCGACCGCCGCCGCCGCGTTGTCCCCCGCGCCCGCGCAGACCACGACGCTCTGCGGCAAGCCGAGCGCTTCCGCCGCCGCGGACGTCAGCGTGCCGACGGCATCGTAGCTTTCAAACAGCTTCGGCATCTGCGCCTCGGTAATGCCGCAGATGTCCAGCATCGGCTGCGACCAGCGGCGGTTTTTCACGTCCAGCAGCAGCATGCCCGATGCGTCCGAATAGTCTGTGCTGTGCACGCCGGTGAGCAGATACGCAATGTAGTCCTTCGGCAGCATGATCTTTTCGATCTTTTGAAAATTCTCCGGCTCGTTTTCGCGCATCCAGAGCAGCTTTGGCGCTGTGAACCCCGCAAACGCGATATTGCCCGTCCATTTGGAGAGCTGTTCTTTGCCGATCACGTTGTTGAGGTAGTCCGTCTGTTTCGCCGTGCGCCCGTCGTTCCAGAGAATGGCCGGGCGAATGACCGCGTCGCTTTTGTCCAGAACGACGAGGCCGTGCATCTGTCCGCCGACGCCGATGCCCCTGACTTTCGTGCGGTCGATGTCCCGCGTGAGCTCCGGAATGCACTCGAACACCGCTTTTTTCCAGTCCTCCGGCTTCTGCTGGGACCAGCCGGGATGCGGAAACTCCAGCGGATATTCCCGGGAGGCGATGTTAAGCACCGCGCCCTCGCTGTCCATAAGCAGCGTTTTCAGCGCGGATGTGCCAAGGTCGATGCCGATGTAATACATACTTTCACCTCATGAAAATCGGGGCGGCTGTTGCGCCGCCCTTATATTGATGTTGGAATCCGCCTCAGCTGAAGAGCAGACTGTTGACGACGCTCTCCAGATATTCCTGCTTGCCGCTGCCGGGCAGTGCGGGCGCTTTCAGCGCCAGCGCGTTTGCCGCGCACTCCTCCAGCGTTGCTTTTCCGCCTGCAATGCGCGCGCCGATGCCGTCGCCATAGCTTGCGTAGCGCTCTTTGACAAACGTGTCCACGCGGCCGTCCTCAATGATCGCCGCGGCCTTGATCAGCCCAAGCGCAAACGTGTCCATGCCGAGGATGAAAGACTCGAACATGTCCTCGTAGGTATAGCTCGGGCGGCGCGCCTTGGCGTCAAAGTTCAGCCCGCCGGTGAGCCCGTCGGACTTGAGCACCTCGTACATGCACATCGTCGCTTCGTAAACGTTGAACGGGAATTCATCCGTATCCCAGCCGAGCAGCAGGTCGCCCTGGTTGGCGTCTATGCTGCCGAGCATGCCGTTGATGCGGGCCACGCACAGGTCGTGCTGGAAGGTATGCCCCGCGAGCGTCGCGTGGTTGGCCTCGACGTTGAGCTTGAAGTCCTTATCCAGCCCGTAGGCGCGCAGAAAGCCGATCGCCGTCGCCGCGTCGTAGTCGTACTGGTGTTTCATGGGTTCCTTGGGCTTCGGTTCAATGTAGAAGTCCCCGGTAAAGCCGATGCTGCGGCCGTAGTCCACCGCCATGTGCATGAGCCGCGCGATGTTGTCCTGCTCAAACTTCATGTCCGTGTTCAGCAGTGTTTCGTAGCCCTCGCGGCCGCCCCAGAAGACATAGCCGCGCCCGCCGAGCTTAACGGTCAGCTCCAGCGCCTTTTTGATCTGCGCCGCGGCAAAACAGAACACCTCCGCGGAATTCGAGCTGCCCGCGCCGTTCATAAAGCGGGGATTGCCGAACATATTGGCCGTGCCCCAGAGGCATTTGATGCCGGTGGCTTTCATCTTTTCGAGCATGTAGTCGGAGATTTCGTCCAGCCTGCGATACGTTTCGTTGATATCGTCCGCTTCGGGCACGAGATCGTTGTCGTGGAAGCAGAAATACTCGATGCCCGCCTTGTGCATGAACTCAAAGCCCGCGTCCACCTTTGCGCGCGCGTGCTCCATGGTGTCCTTCTCGGCGCCGAACGATTTATCCGCGGTCGGGTCGCCGAACATGTCCTTGCCCGCATTGCAGAGGTTATGCCACCACGCCATGGCAAACGGAAGGTGCTCGCGCATGGGTTTACCGAATACGACGCGGTCTGCGTCGTAAAACTTAAACGCGAGCGGGTTCGTGCTCTTCGGTCCTTCATATGGAATCCGGGGAATCCCCGCGAAAATTTCAGCCATACTATTTTTTGTTCCTTTCGTATTTGGTTTTGTTTTTTGATTTTACTTGGTTTTTACTTAATTTTGAGGCCACGTAAGTTTTAAATGTCGGTTAATTTAACTTAATTCAATCATAACGGATTCTGAATTTTTGTCAAGATGTAATCTGGACTGTACGCACATTTGAATCGATTTAATTGAAAAATACCCCCTGAATTCGGGAGAAACGACTTTACTTCTTAAACTCCAGCCTGTATAATATAATAAATTTAGTATAAAATTAAAGGGTACAACATGGCTGATATCACTGCTCGCGATCTCGCCAATATGCTTGGCATATCCACCGCCGCCGTTTCCATGGCGCTCAACGGTAAGCCCGGCGTCAGCGCGCAGACGCGCGCCAAGGTGCTCTCCACGGCGACGAAGCTCGGTTACGTCACCCCCAAGTCGCGCCAGAACGAGCGGCAGGCGAAAAACATCATCAGCTTCGTGATCTATGTCGGCGTCGGCGTTGCGGAGCAGACGACGTTTTCAACGTTTGTCATGCGCGGCGCGGAGGCGGCGGCAAAGGAACTTGGTTACCGCATGCTCGTGCATTATTTTTATGCGGACCAGCCCTGGGACGACCAGATCAAGCGCATCCTCTCGGACGCGTGCGGCGTGGTCATGCTCGGCACAGACATCACGCTTCCCCAGCGGGACGCGTTTCTCCAGTTTTATACGCTCGGCAACGTGCCGCTCGTCATCGTGGACAACTTCCTGTTTTCCGCGTATGTCGACTGCGTCGGAAACGACAATACCTACGGCGTAAAATCCGCCGTTTCGCATCTCATCAACTGCGGACACAAAAAGATCGGCTACATCCGCTCCCGTCAGCGCATCGTCAACTTTGACGACCGCGAACTCGGCATCCATCTGTCCATGAACGAGCACAAAGACGAAGGTCTCGAAGCGCTTCAGGTTGTGGACGTGGACATCTCCCCGGACAAGGCGCGCGAGGATCTCTTCCGCTGGCTTGGCGCGGGCAACACGCCCGCCGAAGCATATTTCTGCGAAAACGACATGCTTGCCGCCGCGTTCATCCGCGTGCTCAAGGAGAGCGGATACCGCGTGCCGGAGGATGTTTCCGTCATCGGGTTTGACGACGTGCAGATCTGCGAGATGATCGACCCGCCGATTACCACCATGCACGCGTTTAAGGAGCGCCTCGGCAACCTCGCCGTGGATTTGCTGCACCGGCGCATCGAAGCGGAGGACACCATTCAGTCGAGCCAGGAATCGGGGCTTTTAAAAGTCGCTCTCTCGCTGCGGCTCAAGGAGCGCAGGAGCGTGCTCTGCCGGACCCGCGAGTAGTACCTTCCCCACTGCGCGTCCAAGCAATCAATCCCGTTCGAACTTTAAATCAGCCCGCTTGTACGGGCTGTTTTTTTGCTTCCGCTATTTCTGATAGCGCGAAAATTGCAGTGCATATCCAAAATTACCCTATGTGGTATATAGTGATTTGATCGATTCGAGCTGTTTTTTAGTTGTTTTGTTAGAATTATACCATGTGTGGTATTTATAGCTGAATTTTCTTGCCTGCGTTTTGCACACGCGCCGAAATATCGTTTGCCAAACATAGTTGCCTGTGCTATCCTGTTGCCAATGCGTTTACGCGCGCTTTCGCGCACGGACGCAGCAATTTTTCACCTGACGGAGAACCCGAATTTTGGCAACGTTTCTAAACTGCGTATTCGTCGGCCTCGGAGGCCTTGTCGGCTCCGTGCTGCGCTATCTGGTCAGCCTCGTCCCCCTGCGGCACGAGAGCGGCTTCCCCCTCGTCACCCTGATCATCAATGTGCTCGGCGCATTTGTGCTCGGCCTGCTCGTCGCGCTGACGGGGCGCACGGTCGGTTTGGATCCGCGCGCGGAGCTGTTTCTCAAGGTCGGCCTCTGCGGCGGGTTCACGACGTTTTCCACCTTCGCGCTGGAGGCGCATACGCTGCTCTCCGGCGGAAAACCGGCCACGGGGCTTTTGTACATGCTGCTGAGCGTGGTGCTGTGCGTGCTCGCCGTCTACAGCGCGGGGCTTGTCGTGCGATAACCCGCGGAACTGTTTTCCCTCTGATCGATCCTTTAACCGGCCTGTCGCCGGTTTTTTTTGCGTTTTGTTAATCTATTAAGGTATATACAATAGACTCGGATGCATCATCCGAAAATATATAATTTTTTTCGTGAATTTCGCTTGCAATATCAAAAAATTGCATGCTATACTCTGGCCGTAACGATTCGACCAGCCGGGCGCAACAGCGCTACGGCGAATCGGGAAGGAGTCAAACGCAATGCTGAACATGGTCGAGGTGGCGAAAGCCTGACAACCGAATACGCGGACGCAACGCTGTTTCCGGCATCATTGCCTGGTTAAGTAAAGCTATCGCCAGAGTGCGGCTTTCAAAAATCGGCGCCGAAAGAGTATTACGCGTCCGTCAGCAGAACCTTTCGAAGAACTGTATTTTTACGGGCATATCGATCGGGTGTGCTCGTTTTTGTTTGCAGAAAACGGGTGCGCAGGATCGCAACCGCCGTAACGGCAGTCCGAAACGGGCTGTGTGTTACGGCTGTTTTTATGTCTCAAAGTACGATCGACAGGCAAACCCGGAGGAATACAACGATGAAACGCAAATTACACCCCCCGTCCGCGCATCCGCCGCAGACGACGACAACATATTTCGACCGATTCGGCTGCTGCCGGCGCACCCCGAAGTCCGAGGCGGCGCGCATGTGCTGCGCGGCAGAGCAGGCACAAGGCGGATTTCAGCCCGCTCCCGCCCGCGCAAAAGGCTATCTCGAATTTTTTTACGAAAGACAGTGAGAAAGGCAGTAAAAAAATGAGTGAAATAACAATTCCCGCCGTCGCTCGCTGGAAGGACTTTCTGAAATTTTTCTATGAAAGGCAGTAACGAGATGAGCGAAATAAATATCCCCAACTCTGACGCGTCAACGCTGCTTGAAGCATACGGATTTTCGCCCGCGATGCGCGCGCCGCTTCAGGCGCTCGGGCTGGAAGGCGAAATCCCCGCGCGCGTCAGTGCGGTGCACAGGGAGCGCTATGAACTGGTGTGCGACCTTGGCGAATGCTGCGGGCGGCTCAAGTCCGCCGTCTACTTCAACGGCGGCGAAGAGCCGTTTCCCACCGCGGGAGACTTCGTGCTGATTCAACACAACGATCAGGGCGACAGCGTCGTGACCCGGACGCTGCCGCGCCGCTCCTACTTCGCCCGCCGAAACCCGACGCCCGGTCAGGGCGAGCAGGCGGTCGCCGCGAATTTTGACAGCGTGTTCATCCTGCAATCGCTCAATTTCGACTTCAATCCCAGGCGGCTGGAGCGCTATCTCACGCTCGCGTGGCAGTCCGGCGCGGTGCCCGTCGTGCTGCTGACCAAGGCGGATCTGACGGACGCGTTCGATCAGCAGGTCGCGGCGGCGATGCGCGTCGCCGCGGGCGTGGACGTGTTTCCCGTCAGCGCGAAGACCGGGTTCGGGCTGGACGCGCTCAAAGCGTATCTCAGCCCGGGCAAAACCATCGTGCTGCTCGGTTCGTCCGGCGTCGGCAAGTCCAGCCTCGTCAACGCGCTCGCGGGCGGCGAGATCATGGCGGTCAGCGAAATCCGCGAGGACGACAGCAAGGGACGGCATACCACCACGCACCGCCAGCTGATCCGGCTCGACAGCGGGCTGATGATCATCGACACGCCGGGCATGCGCGAGCTCGGCATGCCGGACGCGGGCGCGGGGCTGAGTGAATCCTTTGCGGACGTCGAGCAGTATTTCGGTCTCTGCCGCTTTTCCGACTGCCGGCACGAAAGCGAGCCGGGCTGCGCCGTACAGGCAGCGATCAGCTCCGGCGAGCTGCCGCGGGAGCGATACCTAAGCTATCTGAAGCTGCGGAAGGAATCGGACTACGCCGGGGACGCGGCGAAGTATCTGCGTCAGAAGCAGCAGCGGTTCACCGAAATTGCAAAGATGAACAAGGCGCAGCAAAAATCCAGCGGCAAGCGCGGCACATCCGGGCGGGACGAGTGACGATATAAAAAGCGGGGAACGGACGAATCCGCTCCCCGAAGGTACGCAAGGTCTGCTTCTTTTTCCGGTTATGGCTTGATCGCAGATTCCACCTGCACCGTCGTGGTCGGAAACGCGAACGACACGCCGAGGCGCTCGAACTCTTCCATGATGCCGAAGTTGATCTGCTGGTTGATGTTCATGTACTGGTCGTAGTCCGACGTGAGCACATAATACACGACCTCGATGTTGAGCGCATACGCGCCGTAAGACGCGAAGTGCGCGCGCGAAAACTCCGTGTTCTCCGCCCCCTCAACCACCTGCTTGATCAGCCCCGGAATCTGCTTCAGCTTGTCGGACGGCGTATCGTAGGTCACCCCGAGCGTAAAGAGCACGCGGCGCTTTTGCATGGTTTTATAGTTACGGATGCGCGAACCGGTGAGATCCGCGTTTGACACGACGAGCTGCTCCCCGCCGAGCGCGCGCAGGCGCGTGGTCTTCACGCCGATGTGCTCCACCGTGCCCATGTGGTCGCCCGCGATGATGAAGTCGCCCAGCTCAAAGGGTTTATCGAAAAAGATCGTAAAAAAGCAGAAGATATCCGTCAGCATATTCTGCGCGGCAAACGCGAGCGCAACGCCGCCGATGCCGAGGCCGGTGACCAGCGACGTGATCTTTACGCCGATGTTGTCCAGAAACAGGATCAGCGCGAGCGTCCAGATCAGTATCTTCGCGATGCGAACGAGCCATTTGACCGCCAGTTGGCCGCTTTCGTCCTTGTCCTTGCCCAGCTTGCCAAAGAAATACGCCGCGAGCGAGGAAAAGAACATCGCCGCCATGAAGATGGCAAACAGCACCGAGAGACTGGTGACGATCTTTGAGAGCTTGTCGTCCAGCGTCAGGATGCGCGTGCAGAAATAAAACGTTGTAAAGTACGCAATCGGCAGCAGATATTTCTTGATGCCGGAAAGCAGCGCCGCGCTGTACGGCGCCTGATTCGACTCGCCGCGCGCGGCGATATGCCGCAGCACGACGCGTCCGAGCGTGAAGATCAGCGCAAAGCTCAAAACCAGCGCGCCAAGAAAAAACGCGTAGTCGAGCACGGTGTTTTGAAAGTATACTCGGTCCAGAAAATTCATAGCCGCTTCGGCAGTCCTGCCTTTCCGTCCGGTTTGTCGGACACACATGATGTTACCATAAAAAAGACCCGCCCGCAAAGCGCCAAGCGCGGATTACGGGCGGTCAAGCCGGATTGTTTGAGTAAAATTCACCGTTTCGCCACGCGGTTTTCCGGCGGTTGAAGCGATTTCCCGCTACAGCGCGCCGAGGTCGCGCCGCTCGAACCGGTAAAATGCCGCCGCAGTGAACACGACGCTCAGTATCAGGCTCAGCCCGATATAGATCGCCCGAACCTCACCGCCGACCACTTCCGTGTTCAGAAAATAGCGAAACGGCGTCAAAAGGCGCAGCACGCCGGGCTGTTCGAGCAAATCGTACACCACCGCCAGCGCGTATGCGCCGAGCACGCAGAGATTGCCCGCGCGCGCCCCGCGTTCTGCGGAGACAAAGAGTGCAGAGAGCATTGCCGAGAGCGAGAGAAACACCAGCCCGACAAGCCACATCGCCAGCGTAAAGCGCAGAAACAGATCCGAAAAGTCCCCTGTCAGATCGATCTGCCGCACGGCAAGCGAGGAAAACAGCGGGTTCAGCGCGGCGAACACGGATAAAAGCAGCAGCGCCGCAAGCAGCTTCCGCGCGAGGATGAACGAACGCGAGCGCGGTTTGGTAAAGAGAAACTCATAGGTGCGGTCGACGCTCTCGCGCGAGACTGCGTTTCGGCCGAGGTGCACCGCGTATACCGCCGTAAGGAGGAAGACATATGTCATCAGCACCGCGTAAAACCCACCGAACTGCGAGATGTCCACGTTTGCCATGCCCATCACGGCCACGACGATGCGCGGAAATTTCCCGATCAGCTCCATCATAAACTGCCCGTCGGACATCGCGCCCGTGGACTTGATGATGCCCGCGAAGACCAGCATAAACAGCCCGAGCACCCAGAAGAAGAACGGTTTGAGCCCCGTTTTGAGTTCGCGCCAAAAGATATTCATCGTTCCGTCCCCCTTCCCTACAGCGCCGGAATGTCGGCGCGCGTATAGCGAAGATACGCCGCGAGCATCAGCACGCACGTGAGCACGATCGCCGTAATGACATACGGCGGATCGAACTTGCCTTCAAAGAACATTTTCGACACGTCGAAATATTGAAACGGTGTGATGTAGCGCAGCTTTTCCTCCTCAAGCAGGCTGTGCAGCGCGCTGAGCAGAAACCCGGCAAAGCCGATTGCCGTCGCCGCGCCGGAGACGGAGCGCACCTTTTTTGCAAACACCGCAACAAACACCGCGATGGCAAGTATGACAATCTGCGTAAACAGCAGCGCCGACGCGGCCAGCGCAGCGCGGCCAAACAGCAGCGGCGCGGGCGCATACGCGCGATAGAGCGTAAGTGACACGGCGATAAACAGCGCGTTGCAGACAAAGAGCAGCGCCATCGCGGCGAGCAGCTTTTCGGCAAACAGGCGGCCCCTCGCGCGCGGCTTGGTCAGGAGAAAATCCATGCACTTCTCGCGCTTTTCCCGCGAAAAGAGATCCAGCCCGATGCCCGCGGCCATGATCGCGCCGAGGAGCGAATAGTAGAGAAACCCGAACGCGTAGAACCCGCCGAAGCTGAAGAGGTTGTCCAGCTGCAGCCCAAACGCCGCCGCAAACGCGGGCGGAAAGTTGGAAAGCATGGCCTCCACGGCCGTGCGGCTCTCCAGAAACGTCGGCAGCGCGCCGCCGATGAGGCCGCCGAGCAGCGCGAGGAGCACGATCGTCCACACCGCGGCGCTTCTCCACGCGCGGCGCAGTTCAAAGCGGAAGACGTTCATCGATCATCCCTCCCGCGTTGACAAGATTGCCCAATCCGTTGGTTGGCGTTCATTTTGCCGCCTCCCCGTCCTCGTAGTAGTGCAGGAAGATCTCTTCCAGCTCCGGTTCGCTGACGTTTGCGTCGACCAGCGGCAGGCTCGCGAGCTTGGCAAGCAGCGCGTTGACGTCCCCGCTGTAGAGAAAGCTCGTCTGCGCGCCCTCCTGCGTCAGCTTTGCCGCGCCGGGCAATTCAAATCCCGTCAGCGGTGTCTGCGACGTGAGGCTGACTTTCTTATAGGAATTTTTGCGCATTTCCTCGATGCTGCGAAGATCCACGATGCGCCCTTCCTTGATGATGGCGACGCGGTCGCAGATGCGCTGCACCTCGCCCAGGATGTGCGAGGAAAAGAGCACGCTTGCGCCGCGCTCGTTTTCGCGCTGGATCAGGTCGAAAAACGTCCGCTGCATGAGCGGGTCGAGCCCGCTCGTCGGTTCGTCAAGAATAATCAGCTTCGGCGAGTGCAAAAGCCCCTGCACGATGCCGACCTTTTTCTTGTTGCCGAGGCTCATATCCTCGATTTTTTTATTCAGGTCGAGCGAGAGCGCGTCCGCCAGCTCCGCGATGCGCTTTGTGCAGTCCTTTTTGTAGAAGCTCGCGGAATAGCGCAGCAGGTCGACGGCGCGCATGTTGTCGTAGTAAAACACCTCTCCCGGCAGATAGCCGACCTCGGAGAGAATCTTCACCTTGTCCTTTTCGCAGTCCATGCCAAACACGCTCGCCGAGCCGCTCGTCTTTTTGATCAGCCCCAGCAGCGTGCGAATGGTCGTGGACTTGCCCGCGCCGTTCGGGCCGATGAACCCGAAGATTTCGCCTTCCTCCACGGCAAGATCCACGTCGATGATGCCGCGCGCCTTGCCGTAATACTTGGTCAGTTGCTTCGTTTCGATGGCGTAACCCATAGTGCGCTTTTCCCCCTTGTTCTATTTGAGTTGCTGTCGGACGCAGGCCGTATTTCTCTATTTCATCATCTTCAAAACTCTCTATTTCATCATCAGTAAAACTTTCTATCCTATCATCTATAAAACTCTCTATTCCATTATCTGCAAAACTCTCTATTCCATCATCTGTAAAACTCTCTATTCCATCATCTGCAAAACGACGCCGCGTATCAAAACGCGGAGCGTATCGTCATAGATATCTTCGCCGATCTCGCTTTTGTGCAACAGCGACAAAAAGATGCTTCTCAGCGCCGCGCTGAATACTTCCGCCCTTTGCGGCTGCATCCCCGGTATTTTGGATAACAGCTCCCGAACGCCGCTCGCGTCGTGTTCGGCGTGCAATTTTGAAAGCTCCGGCGGCAGCGTCCGCATGAAAAACTCCAGTTCGCCGTCCCGAATCAGCTTGGGGATAAAGGAATCATCCAGCCGCTGATAAAACCCAAATATGAGATCCGTCAACTCGTCCGCGTTCATCCCGCCGGACAGCGAAGAAACCTCCTTGATCAGATCGACCTGCACCGCGTCGTTAAAGCGTAAAATCACGTCGAACAGCAGCCGATCCTTGGATTCATAAAACAGATAGAACGTTCCTTTGGGAATATTGACGCGCCTGACCAGCTCGTCCACGGTCGTTTTGCGGATGCCGTACAGCGCGAGGCATTTTTGTGCTTCGCTCATCAGGCGTTCGGAGATATACTCCCTTTCGTTTTCCGTAAATGTCTTTGGCATATCGCTAGACCCGTTTGACCATTTTCGCTTTTTTAGTCATTATAATGCGTGCAACAAGAATTGTCAAGTTTAGATTGACATTTATGTTAGTCGCGTTGGAAATTTTCCTGCTATAAGTTCTTTGCTTTGAGGTTCTGATATCGAAAAATCGCTGTCGTCAGCCGATTTATTTATGATACAACAAAATGCATCTTTCGTGTCTGTTATTTGTTTCAGAGATCAGGCGTTGTCCGTCCCCCGTCAACCCGCACGGAGGCTCTCTTTCAGCGCGAGAATTTTCTGCTCGATAGTTGCAATCGTCTGCAAAAACACCTCGTCGCTCTGCCCCGTCGGGTCGGCAAGGCCCCAGTCCTCGCGCCGTTCGGCGGGCAGATACGGGCACTCGACCTCGCAGCCCATCGTGATGACGACGTCCACGCGCGGCAGCTGCGCAATCAGCTTCGGCCGCTGGGTCAGCTCCATGTCCACGCCGAAGCGCTCCTTCATGAGCCGCACCGCGTCCTGATTGATGCGATCCTTCGTCTCCGTCCCCGCGGAATAGCTTTCAAAAACGTCCGCCGCCAGCAGTTTACCGAGCGCCTCTGCAATCTGACTGCGGCAGGAGTTATGGGTGCAGATAAAAGCAACTTTTTTCATATTTATTTTTGTCCTTTCGCCGTTTCGTTGCAATAATGGCCGGTTGTTCCGGCATTACCGGCAAATTCGTCTCGCGCGCTGCGCCGCTCCATCAAAAGCGTGTCGCGCCAGACGCCGAAGCGATCCTGCCCGATCTTCTCGCGATAGCCGACCATGCGAAACCCGCAGCTTCTGTGCAGCGCGGCGCTGGCGGCGTTTTCCGCGAGAATGCCGGACTGCAGCGTCCAGAACCCCGCCGCCTCGGAAGCGGAAATCAGCGCGGTCAGCAGGGCTTTCCCCGCGCCCTTTTTGCGCATCGTCTCGTCGATATAGATGCTCAACTCTGCAACGCCCGCGTAGACGCAGCGGCTGGAAACGGGGCTCAGAGCCGCCCATCCAGCAAACGCGCCGCCTGCCTCCGCGACGAGCCTGCACTCTTTCAGATGCGCGGCGTCCCACTCCGCCCAGGGCGGACAGGACGTTTGAAACGTCGCAAGGTTCGTGTCCATGCCCTGCTGATAGACGCGCGCCACATCCGGCCAGTCCGCGTCCGTCATTGGGCGGACGGTAAATCCGCTCATCCGGGAAACCAGCCTTTTGTGCGGTTGGCGATGTTGACCAGCGTGAGCATCACGGGCACCTCGACCAGCACGCCGACCACGGTCGCGAGCGCGACGGGGCTGCCCGTACCAAAGAGGGAAATGGCGACGGCGACCGCCAGCTCAAAGAAGTTGGACGCGCCGATCATGCCTGCGGGCGCGGCGATGTCATGCTTCTGCTTCAGCGCCCTGCTCGCGCCGTACGCGAGGAAGAAGATCAGAAACGTCTGAATCACCAGCGGTACGGCAATCAGCACGATATGGAGCGGGTTTTGCAGGATGACCTCGCCCTGAAACGAGAAGATGATCACGAGCGTGAGCAAAAGGCCCGCGATCGTCACGTTTGAAAACTTCGGCAAAAAGCCTTTTTCAAAATAGTCCGCCCCGCGCCGCCGGATCACGCTTCTTCGCGTGAGCATACCACCCGCAAGCGGAATGACCACAAACAGCGCGACGGAGAGCAGCAGCGTGTTCCAGGGAATCGTGATGCCGCCAATGCCAAGCAGCAGCGCGACGATCGGCGTAAACGCGACGAGAATCAGCAGATCGTTCGTCGCAACCTGCACCACCGTGTACGCCGGATCGCCTTTTGTCAGGTGGCTCCAAACGAACACCATCGCCGTGCAGGGCGCCGCGCCGAGCAGCACCGCGCCCGCGAGATAATCCCGCGCGAGCGTTTCCGGAATCCAGCGCCGAAACACGACGAAGAAAAACAGCCACGCGATGCCGAACATCGTAAACGGCTTGATCAGCCAGTTCGTCGTCCACGTTACAAACAGCCCTTTCGGGTTTTTGCCGACGTTGCGGATGCTCTGAAAGTCCACCTTGAGCATCATGGGATAGATCATCAGCCAGATCAGAATCGCGATCGGAATCGATACGTTCGCATACTCAAACCTGCCGAGAAACGCCGGAACGCCCGGCAGATAGTGCCCGATCAGCACGCCCGCCGCCATGCAGAGCAGCACCCAAAGGGACAGATACCGCTCAAAAAAGCCGATGCCTGCGTTTTTCTTTTCCATACCGTTTCCCCCAACGTTGTGTAAAGCCGGTTTTGTTCGTTATGCCTGCGGATTTTCCGCGCCGTTGAGCGCGTAGAGCTCGTCCACCTGCCGCTTATTCAGCGCCTTGTCGGTCAAAAACGCAATCAGCGGAATGCCGACGAGGTTCAGTCCCAGCCGGGCAACCGTGAACAACGGGCCCATGCTGGCCGCCTCAAACGCGAGAAGCGGGATCTTCGTCGTCGACCAGGCGCCGATGAAAATCAACACGTTCATGAGGCTGCTCCCCTTTTTGAGCATCACCGAGGCGAACGGAAACGCCGCGTAGAGCGGCCCCGCCGCGGCCGAACCGAGCAAAAACGCGATCAACGCGCCTTTCAGCCCGGAGCCCTTGCCGGTGTACTTCATCATGGTCGCGCGATCCACCCAGACGTCCAGCAATCCCAGCAGGATGAAGATCGGCGGCAGCACGGAGAGCATCTCCTTGAAATTGCCAAGCGTATTTTGCAGCGCTTTGTGTCCGATTTCCGGGAAGATCAGCCCCGCCGCGGTGCCCGCCGCAAGCAGGATGAAAAACGCGCCGTACCGCTTCAGAAACGGCTTGCGATTTTGCATGGGCTGACCGGGCTGGCCGGGCTGGCCGGACTGCGCGCCGCCCTGCGGCTGCATGACTGGTTTCTGTTCGCTCATGCCATCACCACCCCCATTACGACCGCCACGGCGATGGAGAATACCAGCGCCGCCGCGTTTCGAACGATCGTCGCGCGGAGGCCGAACGTCTTTCGCTCAATCGGAATTGTAACCACGCCGACCATCATCAGCGTGGAGATAAACGCGGCCATCTGCATGTATCCCGCGCCGCTTTTGAGCAGCGCCGCCGCGAGCGGAAACGCGACAAACCCGGGCATCAGCGTCACCGAGCCGATCGCCGCCGCCGCAAGCACGCCCCAGAATCCGCTGCCGGAGCCGAGCACCTTCTGGATAGTCTCCGGCGGAAAGATCGCGAGCGCGAATCCTATGATCAGAAAGATCATCAGCAGCTGCGGCAGGATGTTTTCAAACGCTTTCCATGCCTTGAGCAGCGCCGCCTTCGTCTTTTTGCGGTCCTTGAAAAACGAAACCGCAAGCCCAACTGCGGCAAGCGCGTAGAGAATGTAGGTAAACAAGCCTTGTTCCTCCGTGCAATGTCGTTATGATAATTCAAAAACCGCGGCCTGCCGGCCGGGATTTTTGCGCGGGGATTACAGGTGTTCTTTCAGCAGGCGCTGCGCTTCGCGCACGTTGAGCGTGCGCCCAATCGAAACGGCCTTGCCGTCGATGACCAGCGCGGGCGTGCTCATCACGCCGTATTTCGCCATTTCGGCGTAGTCCGTCACGTGGCCGACCGGTTCGCTGAAGCCGAGTTCCTCGAGCGCCTTATTCACGGACTGCTCCAGCGCGCGGCATTTCGGGCAGCCCGCGCCGAGCACGAGAATGCGCTCCGTACCCGCGGATGTTTTGTCCGCTTCTCCGGCGGCGGATCCGCCGCAGCAGCATGGTTCTTTTGCGTCGATCTGGTTGCGATATTCGTTCATGTTAGCCTCCAAAGCTTAGTTTGTCTGTTGTTTTTATAACGCTGTTACTCAAAGCACGCCCTGCAGCGCGTTAAACAGGTATCCGATTGCGATGATCCCGACGGTGCAGATGACTGTAAACAGCGCGAGCAGCTTCGGCTTGACCGCGCGGCGCAGCATCATCAGTGACGGCAAAGAAAGCGTCGTCACCGCCATCATAAACGCGATGACCGAGCCTAAGCGCGCGCCTTTGAAAAACAGTGCCTCGGCCACGGGGATCGTACCGAAGATGTCCGCGTACATCGGCACGCCGGTCAGCGTCGCCAGCACCACGCCGAAGGGGTTCTTGCTGCCGAGCACGGCGACGACCCACTCCTCGGGAATCCAGTTGTGAATCACCGCGCCGATGGCAACGCCCGCGAGCACATAGGGAAACACCTTTTTAAACGTCTCCGCCATCGCGGAGGCGGCGAACGACACGCGCTCGCGCACGGTCAGCTTCTGCTCCGCAACGTCCGCCAGCTTCGTCTTGACCACGATGTCCTCGAGATAGCGTTCCATGTGCAGCTTCTCGATCAAAAGCCCGCCGAGTACGGCGATGACTAGCCCGCAGAGCACATACAGCCCCGCGATCTTCGCGCCGAAGATGCTCGAAATGACCACGAGCGAACCGAGGTCGACCATCGGCGAGGAGATGAGAAACGAAAACGTAACCCCGATCGGCAGCCCCGCGCCGGTGAACCCGATGAAGAGCGGAATCGACGAACAGGAGCAAAACGGCGTCACCGTGCCGAGCAGCGCGGCGGCGGTGTTCGCCCAGACGCCGTGGAAGCGCGACAGCGTGCGCTTCGCGCGCTCCGGCGGAAAGAAGCTCTGGATATAGCTGATGACGAAGATCAGCGTGCAGAGCAGGATGAAGATTTTGATCGTATCAAAGAGAAAAAACTGCAGGCTGCCGACCCAGCGGTTCGTCAGGTCGAGCCCAAACGCTTCCAGCAGGCGTCCCGCCAGCGTGTTGAGCCATTGCATGGCCAGAATTTGGTTTTGGATAAAGTCCAGTATCGCGTTCATCTTGTTATATTAACCTTCTTCATATTAATCTTCTTCATACTAATCTTTTTGTTTTTCTATCAATCGTTCGTCAGTCAATCATTCGTCTGTCAATCATTCGTCTGTAAAAATCGACCTTGCGCGGCGTCGTCTGCCGTTATCCCCTTGCTAAGTCCGATACGCCGCAGCCGCAGGACGCGTCGCGCCGCGTCCGGGCGGCGGGCTCCTTTGGCGTAAGTATGGTCTGTAGCATGGCAACAGCCTGCGAGCAGCCGCGCGTATTCAAGCGGTAGTGCGTCCATTTGCCGCACTCGCGGCTTGCGACCACGCCGCTTTCGACCAGTATTTTCATATGGTAGGACAGCGCGGACTGGCCGATATCCAGATGCTCCAGCAGCTTGCAGGCGCAGAGTTCCCCGCCGCGCAGCTGTGCGAGAATCTTCAAACGGTTTTCGTCGCAGAACGCTTTCATAATCTTTGCCTGTTCGGCAGGCTCGCGTGTCATATCTTTCGCCTCACATCAAATATTTTCGATGAGTCAATCCTACGCCTCATATCGATGATTGTCAATATGAAACAGCGCGGTTTTACAGAAAACTTACATCGAATTTTATCGATATGATGAATCATAAAAAAGCCGGAGCGATTCCGGCCTGGATTGCTTGATTTTTATTGTTTTTTGTTCTTTGTATTGTTCTTTCTATATGTTCTTTTTATTGCTCTTTCTATTGCTCTTTCTTTTGATCCTTCGGTTCCGAAGAAGCGAATCCGGCGCAGTGCGCGCAGTCGCCCGAACAGCCGCCGCAGGAAGAGCAGCCGGATTTTTTGCGCCGCGCCATGCGGCGCACGACGAAAACCAAGACGAGCGCGACGAGCGCGAGAACGATATAGTCCGCGATGCGCATGTCAGAACAGCCCTCCGATCTGGTACGCGGCAAACGCGACGATCCAGGCGATGGCGCACTGCATGATCACCACGCCGAGGGTCGCAACACCGGACTTGAGTTCTTTTCGAATGGTCGCCACCGCCGCGACGCAGGGCGTATACAGCAGCGTAAAGAGCAGAAAACTCACGGCGGAGAGCGGCGTAAAGAGGTTCGTCAGCACCGTGTGCAGCTGCGCGATGCCCGTGCCCATGAGCACGGAGAGCGTGCTGACCACCGCCTCCTTGGCCACAAAGCCGGAGATGAGCGACGTCGCCACGCGCCAGTCCGCAAAGCCCATCGGCCGGAAGATCGGCGCGATGAGCTGGCCGATCAGCGCGAGCAAGCTGTTTGCGCTCTCGGTTACGACGTTGAGGCGCATGTCGAACGTCTGCAAAAACCAGATGACGATGCTCGCCAGCAGGATGATTGTAAACGCGCGCTCGAGGAAGTCCTTCGCCTTTTCCCAGAGCAGCAGCAGCACGTTTTTCGGGGACGGCATGCGGTAGTTCGGCAGCTCCATGACAAACGGCACCGGCTCGCCGCGAAACGCCGTTCCCTTAAGAAGCAGCGCCACGAGCACGCCGAACACCACGCCCGCGGCATAGAGGCCGATCATCACCAGCGCCTGAAACCGCGCGAAAAACGCCGCGCAGAACACCGCGTAGATCGGAATCTTTGCCGAGCAGCTCATAAACGGCGTGAGCAGAATCGTCATCTTTCGGTCGCGGTCGCTCGCGAGCGTGCGCGTCGCCATGATGGCGGGCACCGAGCAGCCGAAACCGATCAGCATCGGCACAAAGCTGCGCCCGGAGAGGCCGATCTTGCGCAGCAGGCGGTCCATGACGAACGCCACGCGCGCCATATAGCCCGTGTCTTCCAGTATCGAGAGGAAAAAGAACAGCGTCACCACGATGGGCAGAAAGCTCAGCACGCTGCCGACGCCCGCGAACACGCCGTTCACCACTAGGCTCTTGACCACGGGATTGATGCCGTAGAGCGTCAGCCCCTTGTCCACGAGCGCGGTGAGCGCGTCGATTCCGCCGGTCAGCAGGTCGGAAAGCGTGCTGCCAATGACGTTGAACGTCAGCCAGAACACGAGAAACATCACACCGAAAAACACGGGCAGCGCCGTATATTTGCCGGTCAGAATCTTATCGATATTCATGCTCCGCCGGTGCTCCTTGCTCTCGCAGCACTTGACGACCGAGGCCTCGACCACGCCTTCGATGAAGGTATAGCGCATGTCCGCGAGCGCCTCGTTGCGGTCGAACCCGGTTTCGCTCTCCATCTCCAGAACGCTGTGCTCGATGAGTTCCAGCTCGTTCTGGTCAAGCTCCAGCAGCTCCGCAAACGAGCGGTCGCCTTCGATGAGCTTGGTCGCGCAGAAGCGCGGCGAAATGCCGATGGTGTGCGCGTGATCCTCGATTACGTGCGCAACGGAGTGGATGCAGCGGTGCACCGCGCCCTCGGGGCAAAAATCCTGCACGGCGGGCAGAACGCGCCGCTTGACGACGTTGACCGCCTGGCTGACCAGCTCCGAAACGCCCTCGTTTTTGGACGCGGCGATGGGAATGACCGGCACGCCGAGCTGTCGGCTCATGAGCTGGACGTCTACGGAGCCGCCGTTCTGGCGCACCTCGTCCATCATATTCAGCGCAACCACCATCGGGATACGCAGCTCCAGAAGCTGCAGCGTCAGATAGAGGTTTCGCTCGATATTCGTCGCGTCAACAATGTTGATGATCCCGTCCGGCTTGCCGTTGAGAATGAAATCCCGGGATACGATCTCCTCCTGCGTATAGGGGCGAATCGAGTAGATGCCCGGAAGATCGACGACCTGCGCGTCCTTAACGCCCCGAATCTCCCCCGTCTTCTGGTCCACCGTCACGCCCGGAAAGTTTCCTACATGCTGATTGGACCCCGTAAGCGCATTGAACAGCGTCGTCTTTCCCGAGTTCTGATTTCCTGCAAGAGCAAATACCATATCCGTCTCCCTCATCATCCTTCAGCGCGATATTCCGCGCGTCGTCCTTGCGCAGCGTGAGTTCATATCCGCGCACGCATATCTCAATCGGGTCGCCCATCGGGGCAACCTTGATCATTGTTATCTTTGTTTTGGGGATCAGCCCCATGTCGAGCAGCCGCAGCCGCAGCGCACCCTCTCCGCCGACGGCGGCGATGGTTCCCGTCTGCCCGATCTTCAGTTCGTCCAGTTTCATGCGTTCGTTTCTCCGTGTTTCCGCCTGCGCGCGCAGGCTGTCGACCGTGTCTGTCAGTAGTTAGATTCATCTAACTCTGCGATAGAATTTTACCGCGTGAACCCCGCGTTGTCAATCCCCCGCGCGGAAAAACAAGGGATAAATCGCGTCGCGGTAGAGAAGATATGCGATAAATCCTTGAATTTCGCGCGTTTGCGGTGTAGCATAGAATTTAAGAAATCGGGAGGTGCGCACATGCAGGTCAACGAGTCGATCGAAGACTATCTCGAACAAATCCTCATACAGCAGGAGAAAAACGGCTGCGCGCGCTCCGTGGATATCGCAACGAGCCTCGGCGTAACAAAGGCGAGCGTCAGCCACGCAACAAAGCTTCTGCGCGAAAATGACTATATCTATATGGCCGACGATAAGTGCATCACCCTCACGCAAAGCGGGCGGGAAATCGCGGAAAAGATGTATCGCCGCCATCGCGTGCTCGCGCAGTTTCTGATGCGCCTCGGCGTACAGGAGGAGACCGCCTTTGCGGATGCCTGCCGAATGGAGCACGACATCTCCGCCGAAACCTTCGCCGCCATCTCGAAACACGCGGAACAAGGCTGGGAATAAGTACATAAATCAAGGGCTGCGCAATGCGCAGCCCTTGATTTATATTAGCCGGAAAAATCGTCCGAACCGCCGGATGGCGTCGACTTCCATATGCTATCTTTTGTAAAAAAAGATAGTATTTTATTATCCGGAAAAATCGTCCGAACCGCCGGATGGCGTCGGCGCGGCAGTCGGCGAAGGAGACGTTGACACCGGCGGCACATACGGTTCGCCCGTGTTGTCGTCGAAGCCGTCCCCGTTTTCGTCCGTCTGCAGCAGGGTGTTGTTCGCGTTTGGATCGTCCGTCGTCTCGACCGGCGTGCGGTCGGTATAGGACGTTGTGGAGTACACCGTCCCGCCCTTGGCGGAGAGATACAGCGTGCCGTTTGTGATTCCTTTGCTGATAAACTGCGGCAGCAGCCGCGCCAGCACGTCCATCTTCGTGTCGAGATCCGTCGCCTGTCCGACATGGATCTTCAGTCCGTTTTGCGCGGTCATGGTAATCGCCAGCGGCGTGGTCAGGTCGATGGTCTTGATCGACGCCGAGAGATCGTACTGCTCAAGCACGGAGATAAGCTGCACCAGCGTCGCGGTGGAAAAATCGTTGCCCTGGCCGAGTCGTTGACCCAACTGGAAGCCGGAAACCGTGACGCCCGTGACCTGAATCAAGTCCGAAATATCCGTTCCGCCCGCCATGGAGAGCACGTAACCGTTTTTATCGATGATCACGTTGCTGTCCAGCCCGACGATGCCGGCAACGGCTTTTCGTTCGGTCACGACGATGCGCACGCGGCTCGGAAAGATATACGTCACCGAGTCCACCTGCAGATACGGATCCTGCGCGATGTTCTCCTCCGCCTTGTCAAGGTCGACAAACAGCATATGCGTGCCGAGCTTGAGGCCGGAGCGTTCAATGATATAGTTCGAGTCGTAGTTTTCGTTTCCCATTACGACGATGTCGGAGAGCAGAAAGCCGTAATACAGGGCGACGCCGACCGCAACGAGTATTAGAATGACGAACACGAAGTTACCGAGCAGTTTTTTTGTGATGACGCCGCGCTGCCTCTTGCGCAGCTGCCGCTCGACATATTCCTCGTGCTTTCTGGCCGCCTCCCTGGCGCGCGCTTTCTTCTCCGCCTCCGCCATGCGGATGGTCTCTTCCGTTTCGTTGATATGGATGCGCGCGGTGGTGGATGCGCCCGTGCGGAAGATGCGCGTGCGCGTCGTCTGCGTACGCGGCGGCTCCTCCTCGTCCTCGTAAAAATCGTCGTCCACGTTGTCGAACAGACGGATGTGTTCCTCCGTCTTTTTGTTCGCCTGCGGTTTGGTGGGTTTGCCGGGGCTTGCGCCGTATCGAATCCGTTCGGTGTCCGTAACGACCTTTTCGCCGTCTTCCCAGGTGAGCTTTGCAAGATCCGCCGCGTCGTCTTCGTCCGAAAACTCCACGTCCTCGTCGCTGAAAAGATGCGTCAGCGGCGGCTCGGGCGGCTCGCCGTACTGACGGTTTGCCGATGCCGGGTCGAATTCGTCGTCCGAAGGAACAGGTTCGAAGAAATTGGACCAGAAGCTCTTTTTCTTCGCCTGTTTGTCGCCGGTATTCGATTGTTTGTTTCTCTCTCTCGCCATCGATTCAAACTTTCCGGATGCGAATATAAACCGGCCCGCGCCGGTCTGCGGCTACGCGCGCACGCGCTCGGAGCTCACGCTCCGCGTGTTCTTTTTCCGCGCGGGTTCCGCTTCGGCGGTTTGCAGGCTGTTGAAGCGGGAAATGCTCAGCAACACGCCGATTGCCGCGAGGAAGATCATCATTGACGAACCGCCCGCGCTGATGAAGGGAAGCGCCTGTCCCGTCGTGGGCAGAAGCCCCGTGCAGACGCCGATATTGACGAATACCTGCAGGCCGAAAACAACCGTGATGCCGCCGGCAAGCATGCTGCCAAACCGATCCCGGCATAAAAGCGCAATGCGGATGCCGCGATAGATGATGAAGCCGTATGCCGCGAGCACGAGCAGCGCGCCCACGAGTCCCAGCTCCTCCGCAACGATTGCGAAGATGAAGTCCGACTCGCCGTACGTCATATACAGCAGCTTTTGATGGCTGTTGTTGAGGCCGACGCCGAAGAGCCCGCCCGAACCGAGCGCGTAATAGGACTGGATCAGCTGATAGCCGTCGCCGAGCGCATCCTTCCAGGGATCGACAAACGACGTCAGCCGCGCAAGGCGGTAAGGCTCGATGATCGCCAGCAGCGCAAACAGCGCGGCGAGAACGACCGCGAGCAGCAGCATCTGCTTGGTATCGCAGCCGCCGATAAAGAGCAGCGCATAGCCCATGAGGCCCATGATAACGGCCATGGACATATTCGGCTGCAGCATGACGAGGCCGCAGATGATGCCGATGACCAGCAGCATGGGCAGCATGCCCTTGGTAAAGCTCTGCATGACCTTGTGCTTCTTTGCGGCAAACGAGGCCATGTAGAGCATCATGCCGAATTTTGCGATTTCCGAAGGCTGGATACTCTGTCCGGCAATGACGATCCATCGCTTCGCGCCGTTCGTCTCCTGTCCGAATACGAGCACCGCCAGCAGCAGCGCGATGGAGACGAGTATGCCGATGAGCTTGAAGCGCTCCAGCTTGCGAAAATCGACCAGCGAGATGAGCAGCATCATCGGAAACCCGATGGCGAGGTAAACCGCCTGCTTACGGATGAAATAATAGCCGTCGTAGCCGACGGAGGCCGTATTCTGCGCGTAATAATAGCTCGCCGAAAACACCATAACCAGCCCGAACGCGCAAAGCAGGCCGACCATCAGCACGATTGGATAATCGATATGGCCAATTCTGCGTCTTGGTTTTGCTGCGGCTCTTCTTTCCATTCTTTCTCCGATTGACTCTTGAAGATTTTACGCTGCATCCGCGGGCAGATTCCCGCCCCGGTCGGCTCGTCCGGCAGGCTCCGCCGGCACGGAAACCGGCGCAGCACGGCGGCAAAGCCCCGCATTGATGCATCGTGTATCATAACAGATCGCCCGCCGGATAAAAAGGGCACGCCAAATTTGTTTTCAGATTCTTTCCAAAATGGTGCGGATTCCCCACCCGCCATCCAGAATCGAACAGGGGATGCAGCCGCATCCCCCGTTTTGCAACGCAAGTGTTTTTTTCGTGTCGGTTATGCGCCGAGCACGTGAGTTCTGAGTATCTCGTTCCAGCGATTCGATTCCTCGCGGATGGGCGAATGCGCGCTCTCTTCAAACCAGATCCATTCCTTTTTCGGCGCGTCCAGCGCGTCCAGCCAGCACTTTGCAAGCTCCGGCGGGGTGTTCCTATCGTGCCTGCCCTGCGTGATGAACACGGGCATATCGAGCTGAGCGGCATCCTTGATGAAGTCGCAGCCGATGACAGGCTTCCAAAGCTCGCGCAGGTTGTAAAACGCGCCGTTTGCATACCGCGCTATGTCAAAAAGCGTATACTCCGGCGAGCGCAGGATGGGCAGCACCATGGAGGTAATCAGGCTCTCCTTTTTGCCGTGCGCCGCGCCGCCGTATTTCGTCATGAGGTTTCGCTGCACCATGAGATCGTCCAGCGAATCGTAATATCCGTTTTTCGGCGCGCCGATGCGCTCGAGGTCCTTCAGCGCCTTGGCGTCCTTTCGCCGCATCGCCTCGTTCAGCACGAATTCATACGAGATGCGCTCGTTCTCCGCGCCGTCCGCCAGTTGCCCAACGCCGACATACGCCGCGATCTTTTCGGGTATCCTCTGGCAGAGCAGCACGCCGAGATAGCTGCCGTAGCTGTGGCCGACGAGATACAGCTTCTGTTGTCCGTATCGTTCGAGCAGCCACTCCACCGCCGCTGCCGCGTCGCCAAGCACGGTCTCCATGTCCGTATGCCGCGCGGCCTGCTCGCGCGTGTAGCTCTTTCCCGAGCCGCGCTGGTCAAAGCAGGCGAGCGTAAACACGTCCGTCAGCGGCGCCTGGTCCTCCAGCACAAAATGCCGGTCGCAAACGCCCGGTCCGCCGTGCAGAAACAGCAGCACGGGGTTTTGTCCGTTCGTGCCGCGAATACGAAAATCCAGCGTCGTGCCGTTCAGCGCGGGGGTGAGATGCTCGTCGATGGGAAATCGCCGTTTCATAGCCTGTCCCTTTCTTCTTGTTCGCCAGAGGATCTGTTGTTATCACCAATCAGATCGGAAATTCAACGCAGTGTTGTTCTTTTTATCATACATCGTTTGCCTGAAAACGTACAGCATGAACGCAATCCATCGTTTGCCCGAAAATGTATGGATTCAACGCGCGCTTGTGAACAACCTGCTAAAAAACGGTTAACACTCTTAGCACGCGGGGTCGCTCCCGCCCGCCGATATTTATCGAAGCAATTTTTATTCCCTGTTTTCATAGTCGGTGCGATACATAACAAGAATGTTTCCTGATTTCATCAGTGAATTTACGCTCGATCCGGGTTGGTTGACCCTCCCGCGAGGGCGGTGCTATACTGTAGCCAGTTTTGAAAGCCTGTGCGCCGCATCCCGAACCGGAAAGGACACAAACCAGATATGAACCATCGTATCCGTCATCTGCTCGCCGCGTCTCTTGCGCTGCTGCTCTGCTTCGGCCTGTCCGCCTGCGCGCTGCCGTCCCCCGTCCCCGTCGAGGACGGTGCGTCGGACACCGCCGCGGACTTTACGCCGTCCGACAGCTCGGTCATACAGTCCGGCGTGAGCTACGCCGCTGAAGTATCCGACATGGCGGGCAACACCGTTCGCCTGAGCGCGTACCCCGAGCGCATCGTCGTGCTCGATCCGGCGGACTGCGAAATTCTCTATGCCATCGGCGCGGGCGACACCATCGTGGGCCGGACGATCGAATGCGACTATCCCGACGAGGCAAATCTGCTTCCCTATGTAACCGTGGACGGCAAGACGGATTCCGATTTGGTTCTGCTGCGCCAGCCGCAGCTCGTCGTCATGGGCGCTGACGCCGCGGCGGACGCGGATCTGATCTCGGCGCTTCGCAGCGCGGGCGTGCTCTACATCGTCACCAACTCGACGGACGTCAACAATATGTACGGCGCGATCTCGCTTCTCGGCACGGTGACCAACCACGCCGCCGAAGCCAGCGCGCTTGTCTCCAGCCTAATCACCTCGATTGCGCAGCTGCAGACCAAGATATCGCAGCACAGTGAAACAGTCTATCTCGAACTCACGCCGCTCTCCGAAGGGCTGACCACCGTCGGCGGAGGAACGATTTTCAGCTCGCTTGTATCGCTGCTTGGCTATCACAACGAGTTTGAAGATCAGCTTGGCGCGCTTTCCATCACGCAGGATCAGGTGATCGGCCGTAGCCCGGGCATCATCATCACCGCGGCAAAGAGCGCCGGCGACGCAGTCGCGTCGCCGGATCCGAACGCGACAGCCGATCCGAACGCGGCGACCGATCCGGATACCGAAGCCGCGCCGACCGGACCAGCGGAGATTCTGGCGCGCGAAGAGTGGGAAACCATCGCGGCGGTGAAAAACGGGCGCGTATACTACATCGACGCGGCGCTTTTAACCCGCGCGGGCCCACGCATCACGGAAGGCCTCGCCGCGCTCTACACCGTGCTGTATGAAAACACCCAGCCATAATGTTTGATTCCATATCAACCACCATCAACCGCGTTTGAAACGCAAGAGCGCTTCGGATGATTCCGAAGCGCTCGTTGTTTGTCGATTGTCTCGATTTGCGCGTTATTCGATCGCGGTAAACGCGTCCTTATCCATGCCGCAAACGGGGCATACCCAGTCTTCCGGCAGGTCTTCAAACGCGGTGCCCGGCGCGACGCCGTTGTCGGGATCGCCCACTTCCGGATCGTATACATAACCGCAAACGCATTCGTACTTCATCAGTTCACAACCTCCTGTTTGAATTGAACCAGCCGGCCGTTGTCAGGTGCCTAGAAACGCCCCGGCAGTTTCGTTCTGGTCTCAATATAGCAAATCCAACCGGCAAACACAAGTAAAATCCGCACACACCCGCGCGCAAAAGCGAAGAAAAAGCGGGCGGCATTTCTGCCGTCCGCTTTAGCTGCGTTAGATTGATTTTATTTCCCGATATCGCGGTAAATATCCTCGAAATACGTGGCGATCGAGGTGTCGTTCTGCCAGGCATCCAGCTGCGCAGCCCACGCGGTGTCCGCGTTCGTGGCTACGACCGCCGCTTTGACGTCGTCATACGCGTCCGTCAGGGAGCGCTCGCCCGCGGGCTCATCGCCGACAAGCTGCAGAATGTAGAACATGTCTCCAACCTGGATCACGGGGGTGTATTCGCCCGCCTTGAGCAGGCCGACCGCCTGAACCAGCGCTGCATCCCAGCTTGTGTCCTCTCCGCCGATATACATCGTCAGGCCGGTTTCAACAAACGCCGGATAGTCGGTATACATCGTGTCCTCGCCGTAGGTCTTGAGCACATCCTCAAAGCTCGTGCCCGCCTGCAGCGAAGCATAGGCTTCGTTCGCCTTTTCGCGCGCGTCTTTGATGTAGTCTTCATAGAGCGCGTCCGCGGCGGCCTTCTTGGTGACGTAGTCGCTGACGATCGACGCGCCGTTCTCAATTTCGGAGGTGGTCACGCTGATGCTCGTGTCGGAAGAGCTCGCACCCTTTGCGGCATACTTGTCCGCCAGCGCCGCGAGCGCCGCCGCGCCGTACTGCGCCTCAAGGTCGGTCAGCTCGGTCTGGAGCGAGGTGTATTCGTCGGAAACGTCTCCCTCGGGCGAGATGGAGATGGAGCGCACGCGCACATATCCTTCGGGCGTGTAGAGAATCGGGTCTCCGCCGTTCATCTGATAATCTTCCGCGGAATAGCCGTAGTCCGCCGGCGTGGTGGTGTAAGCGTCCTTCTGGCTTGCCAGCGTGTCGTCATAATAAGTCTGGATTTCTTCGTCCGTTGCGGTGACGTCCTTGGTGACCTGCGCCTTGAGGGCGGTCTTGAGGGCTTCTTCGGTATAGCGGTCCGTAATGTATGCGCGGAAGCCGTCGACGTCCATCGCCATGCCGGCAGAATCAAGCTGTTCCTGGAAGATTTCCAGTGTGCGCGCTTCAACGTCGGAAGCGCCTTCGCTCTGCGCCTGCGAACGGAACGTCTCCATGTAATAGGACATCTGGTCTTCCACCTGTTTCTGCACGTCCGCCGCCTCCTCATCGGAGAGCGTGACGCCGAGCAGATCCGCCTCGTAGAGCTGAATCTTGTCGGAAACCAGCGTGGCGATCACGCTGTCCTGCATCTGCTCAATCGCTTCGTCGGTCGAAGGCGCGCCCATGCCATAGTAGGTGTACATCTGAACCATGTAGTTGTATTCGTCCAGAATATCGCCTTTGGTGATCGTGTACTTGTCGCCGATTTTGACGGCGACCTGCGCGAGTTCTTCGTCGGTGTATTCGGTCGCGTCGGAGCTCGTTGCGTTCGAGCTCGTTGCGTTCGAAGCGCTTGCGTTGTCCGTCTTTCCGGCGCACGCCGCAAATGAGAGCGTCAGGGCGATTGCCAGCAGCGCGGCGAGCGCTTTTTTAAGAGTGTTGTTCATGTCGGTGATTTCTCCTTATTTATTCAGCGCAGCTTGCGCTTCGGATACGAAATAACGATGTTATCCCGGTTTGGACGGCGGATTTCCGCCCAAGCTCCGGCAGAATTCCGCTTTGTCCATTATATGCCCGCTTCCGCGTCTACGCAACGGACAATTGTGTAAAGGAATTGTGGCAGTTTCTCCGTAATCGACTCGGCCGTGGCGTTTTTCTGCCGTATTTCAATCGCGGGCGGGTCGCTGGCGAGCAGCCGCGCGCCCTCCATGTTCGCTACTGCGGCGATGAGCCTGCCGCCGTCGAGCCGCGCGTGCTCGGAAAACTTCAGCTTCGCCTCTCCCTCGCGCACCGTAACGCTCTCGATAAACGCGCGCGCGGCATAAGCCTTTACCTCGGAGATGCGCATGAGGTTTGTCACGCTCTGCGGCGGCTCGCCGTAGCGGTCGATGAATTCCTCCGTGACGTCCAGAATACTCTGCGCGCCGTCGATCTCGGCAATGCGGCGGTAGGCCTTGAGCCGCAGCAGCTCGCTCGGCACATAGTCGTGCGGGATGTGCGCGTCGATGGGGATGTCCACGCTGGTCTCGGTGACGCTCTCAAGCGGCTTTCCCTGCTGCTCGTCCACCGCGCGGCGAACGAGTTTGACGTAATATTCGTAGCCGACGTCCGAGATGTGCCCGTGCTGCTCCGCGCCGAGCAGGCTGCCCGCGCCACGAATCTCAAGGTCCCGCATGGCGAGCTGGAAGCCCGCGCCGAACTGCGTGAATTCCCGGATGGCCATGAGCCGCTTGGCGGCTTTTTCGTTCATCACGCGCCCGGTCTGCACCGTAAAATACGCGTATCCGATGCGGCTGGACCGTCCGACGCGGCCGCGGAGCTGATAGAGCTGCGCAAGCCCCATCTTGTCCGCCTCCATGACGACGAGCGTGTTGGCGTTTGAAATGTCCAGCCCGCTTTCGATGATGGTGGAGCAAAGCAGGATGTCCGTGCGCTGCTCCAGAAAGTCCATCATCGCGTTTTCCAGCTGTGTCTCGCCCATCTGCCCGTGCGCAATGGCGATGCGCGCCTCCGGCACGAGCGCCTCGAGCCGCCGCGCGGTCTGTTCCATGCTCTGCACGCGGTTGGAGACGACGTATGCCTGCCCCTTTCGCGCAATCTCGCGGGTGAGCGCGTCCTTGACCAGCGCGTCGGTATACTCGAGCACATAGGTCTGCACGGGATAGCGCGCCTCCGGCGGGGTTTCAATGACGCTGATGTCGCGGATCCCCGTCATGGACATATTCAGCGTGCGCGGAATCGGCGTCGCCGTGAGCGTGAGCACGTCCACGGTCTTCTTCATCGCCTTGATCTGTTCCTTGTGGTTCACGCCGAAGCGGTGCTCCTCGTCTATGATCAGAATGCCGAGCGATTGATACTTCACGTCCTTTGCCAGCAGCGCATGCGTGCCGACCACCGCGTCGATCTGTCCCTCGGCGAGCGCTTTTTTAATCTCGTTTCGCTCCTTCATGCTCTGAAAACGGGAGAGGCACGCGGTCTTCACCGGAAAATCGGCAAAGCGCGAGCGCATGGTGTTGTAGTGCTGCTGGGCGAGGATGGTGGTCGGAACCAGGATCGCCGCCTGCTTTCCGTCCTGCACGGCCTTGAACACCGCGCGCAGCGCAAGCTCCGTCTTGCCGTAGCCGACGTCCCCGCAGAGCAAGCGGTCCATGGGGCGCACGCGCTCCATATCCGCCTTGATCTCCTCCATGCTCTGTTTCTGGTCGGGCGTAAGTTCGTAGGGAAAGCGTTCCTCAAACGTGCGCTGCCAGGCGGAATCCTTTGAAAACGCAAACCCGACCGCGCTCGCGCGCTCGGCATAGAGCGCCGCAAGGTCGACCGCGAGCTTCTTTGCCGCGCTTCTGGCCTTGTTGACGCGGTTTGTCCACTCCGCGCCGCCGAGCTTGCTCAGCTGCGGCGCGAGCTCTTCCTCCCCGCCGCCGATGTATTTCTGGATGCGGTCGAGCTGGTCGGTCGGAATATACAGCCGGTCCCCGCCGCGGTATTCGATCAGAAGATAGTCCCGCGTGTTGCCCTGCACGCTCAGCGGCTCCACCTTGACGAAGCGGCCGATGCCGTGCGTTTCGTGCACGATGTAATCGCCAACCGAAAGCTCGGAGAACGAAAGCTGTTTTTTGGAGCGACTGCGCTTCACCGCGCGCTCCGTGCGGCCCGTCACCTCGAACTCCGAGAAGATATTCAGCTTCAGCTGCGGATAGGAAAACCCGCGCGCAAGCTGCCCGGGCAGCACCAGCGTTTTCCCCGCGGGCAGCTCGTCCGGCAGCTGAGCCGCTTCGATCGCCGCAGCGCCGTATTCCGCGAGGTTGTCGATGAGCTCACGCGTTTGCTCTCCCGCGTAGATCGCGGTGCGCTCGCCCGCGGCGTTGAGGCGCTTGATCTCGCGCGCGATCTCGTCGAACGCGCCGAGAAACTGCGGCGCGCCGCGCGATTCGAGGGAGACGATCTCCTTTGCCGCAAACTGCGGGTGCGTGCGCGAGAGCGCGTATAAAAGCGCGGTGCGCCCCGTACGCAGCCGTTCGAGCGTCTCGTTTGCGCTGCGCTCCAGCGCGCCCTGCTCCGGCAGGCCCTCGCCGCGCTCGAGCATGGCCTTCACGTTCTCGGCAAAGCGCAGTTGCTCGGTGCGCAGCGCCTCGTCCAGAAGCAGCGCCTCGTCCAGAACGAGGATCGCGTCCGCGCTAAGATAATCCGTCAGCGTGTCGGTCTTTTTGTAGAGCAGCGGCAGCAGCACGTCCCCGCCGACGCTGGATACCCCCTCGCGCCAGGCGTCCTCCTGATCGCTCAGGCCGGGCTTGCCTTCGATGCGCTTGAGCGCGCGCGCGGTCAGTTCCTTCGGCTGCGGCGTTTCCAGCGCGGGACGGATGCAAACGCGCATGGTCTGCTCCACGCTGCGCTGGGTCACGGGATCAAAAGAGCGCATCTGGTCGATCTCGTCGCCAAAAAACTCGATGCGGACGGGGTATTCCTCGCCCGGCGCGTAGACGTCCACCAGATCGCCGCGCGCGGCGATCTGCCCGCGCCCCTCGACCAGCTCCACGCGCTCATAGCCGGCCGAAACGAGCCGCTCGACCAGCGCGCGCGGGTCGAGCGCATCCCCGACCGAGACGCAGATCCGGCTTTCGGCAAACGCGCCCTTCGGCGCGAGCGCCTGCATGAGCGCGGCGGCGCTGGCGGAAACCACGCAGGGTTCGCCGTCCAGCAGGGCACAGAGCGCGGAGATTCGCTCGCTCCGCCCCTCGCCGGAGGCGGCGAGGGCGTAGACCAGCGGCGTCTCGCGCGGCAGAAACAACTCCGCGCGCACGCCAAAGAGCCGCGCGCTTTCGCAAAGCTGCGTCGCGGCGGTGTCCGTCGCGGTCACAAACAGCACCTGCCGCGTCCGCGCGAGCGTGCAGCAGAGGTGCGCCTTGGCGTTTGCCGCAACGCCGAACGCCGCGACCGGGCCTTTGCCCCCCTCCAGCGCATCCTGCATGCGCCGGTAGTCTGTCGCGGTATCGAGAAGATTCAGTATGGGATTGTGAGTCATATCCGGCGTATTGCGTCCCCCGTTACGTTTGTAGTCGGGACGCTGGCGAACTATTCTTCCGCCTTCGTCCCGCCGATATGCCGCTTGTTGAACTGCGCCTGCGCCTGCTGCAGCTTTCCTTCTATGATGAGCCGGACGGCCGAGACCGCGTCGTCAAACGCGCCCTCGAGCACGGCCTGCTCGTCCTTGCCCGGCCGCCCGAGCACATGGTCCCGAAGCTCGCCCTTGCTGCGGTCTCCAACGCCGATGCGGATGCGCGGAAAATCCCCGCTGCCGACGCAGGCGACGATGGAGCGCATGCCGTTGTGCGTGCCCGCGCTGCCCTTGTCCCGAATGCGCAGCGAACCGACCGGCAGCTCGACGTCGTCGTATAATACGATCAGCCGCTCCACAGGGCATTTATAGAAGTGCAGCAGCGCCTGAATGCAATCGCCCGAAAGGTTCATATAGGTCGTGGGCTTGACGAGCACCACGCGCTCGCCGTTGTAAATGCCCTCGCCGTATACGCCGGAAAAGCCGCGCTTGGTCACGCGGATATGCAGCTCATCCGCAAGCCGGTCCAGCGCCTGAAAGCCCGCGTTGTGCCGCGTGCGCCTGTAGATAAGCCCCGGATTGCCAAGGCCGGCGACGATGTACATGCCGCTTCTCCTCCCCATCGGAAATTCCAACCTATATTAGCACGATCGCGCGCTCTTGACAACCTCGCTTTGTTGGTGATACGCTATTAAAACTATATGAGCGACGACGGAAAGAGTAGCAATCTCGCGCGTTTGAAAAGAGATTCGGGGTTAGGTGAAAGCCCGAAATCGTGCCCTTTGCGAACATGGCTCCCGAGCTCCACGCGGTGAATGCTCCATTCGCCTCAGCCGCGGCGGGACTCCGCCCGATACAGCGGAAACTTATGCCCTCCGGTTCTGCGGGGAAGTAAGGTGGTATTTCGGTTCGCTTGTTTCGCGTGCCGTCTTTACACGAGGGCGGAGCGCGTTTTTTATTATGTGAATGCTAGGTTTGGAGGAATGCCCCATGGACGAAAAAAAGACGTTTTATATCACGACGCCGATCTATTACCCGAGCGCGAGCCTGCACATCGGCCACGCCTACAGCACCGTCGCCACCGACGCCATCGCTCGCTATAAGCGCCAGCGCGGGTTCGACACGTTTTTTTTGACCGGTTCGGACGAGCACGGCCAGAAGATCGAACGCAAGGCCAAGGCTGCGGGCGTAACGCCCCAGCAGTATGTGGACGACATCGTCGCGGGGTTTAAGGATCTCTGGAAACTTCTGGACATCTCTTATGATAAGTTCATCCGCACCACGGACGAATACCACGTCAAGGCCGTGCAAAAGATGTTTCGGCAGCTCTACGAGCAGGGCGACATCTATAAATCGAAATACACCGGTTTTTACTGCACCCCGTGCGAGAGCTTCTGGCTCGACCGCCAGGTCAAGGACGCGGGCGGCGTCTGCCCGGACTGCGGCGGCCCCGTGGAGCTTGTGGAGGAGGAGAGCTACTTCTTCCGGCTTTCGAAGTATGCCGACCGGCTGATCGAATACATCAAGGAAAACCCGACGTTTATCCAGCCGGTGAGCCGCACGAACGAGATGCTGCAAAACTTCCTGCTGCCCGGCCTCGAGGATTTGTGCGTAAGCCGCACGAGCTTTACCTGGGGCATTCCGGTGGACTTTGACGACAAGCACGTGGTCTACGTCTGGCTGGACGCGCTGAGCAACTACATCACCGCGCTCGGCTGGGGCAGCGAGGACGACTCGCTCTACCGCAAATACTGGCCGGCGGACGTGCACATCGTCGGCAAGGAGATCGTGCGCTTTCACACCATCATCTGGCCGATCATGCTCATGGCGCTCGGCGAACCGCTGCCCAAGCAGGTGTTCGGCCACGGCTGGCTCGTGCTCGACGGCGGCAAGATGAGCAAGAGCAAGGGCAACGTTGTCGACCCCGTTCGGCTCTGCGCGCGCTACGGCGTGGACGCCATTCGCTATTTTTTGCTGCGCGAGGTTCCCTTCGGCTCCGACGGCACGTTTTCCAACGAGGCGCTCATCGCGCGCATCAACACGGATCTTGCCAACGACCTCGGCAATCTGCTGAGCCGCACGGTCGCGATGATCGACAAATACTTCGGCGGCGCTCTGCCCGCGCCCGGCGCAGCGGCACACGAGGACGCGGCGCTGATTCAGCTCGCGCGCGAGCTGCCCGGCAAGGTGGACGCGCAGATGGACGAGCTGCACATTCCCGACGCGCTCGCGGAGATCTGGAAGCTCGTCGGCGCGTGCAACAAATACATCGACGTCACCGCACCATGGCTGCTTGCCAAGAGCGACGAGGGACGCGAGCGGCTCAAAACGGTGCTCTACAATCTCGCCGAGAGCCTGCGCATCGTCGGCGTGCTGCTCAAGCCGTTTCTTACGAGCACGCCGCAGAAGCTCTTTGCCCAGCTCGGCACGGCGGATGAATTGACGGGTTACGATTCCCTCGCCTGGGGCGGCAGCGTCCCCGGCGCCGTGGTGCACAAGGGCGAGGCGCTCTTTCCGCGCATCGACGCAGAGGCAGAGCTTGCCTTCTTTGCCGCCGAAGCGGACAAAGCCAAAGCCGCAGCCGAAGCGCCCGCGCCCGAGGAAGAAGAAGACGAAGACACGCCGCTGCCGGAGATCGCCTATGACGACTTTGCCAAGATCGACCTGCGCCTTGCAAAGGTAACCGCCTGCGAAGAGATTAAAAAGAGCAAAAAACTCTTAAAACTCACGCTCGAGGTCGGCGACGAAACGAGGACGGTCGTCTCCGGCATCAAGCAGTGGTATGCGCCGGACGACCTTGTCGGCAAGACGGTGGTGCTCGTTGCAAACCTCAAGCCCGTCACGCTCTGCGGCGTGGAAAGTCGCGGCATGATCCTCTGCGCCTCCGACGCGGCGGATGAACACCTCTCCGCGCTGACGACGCTCGCCGATATGGAGAGCGGGCTGAAAGTCAGATAAAAAGCTGATCGAACGCCAGCATATGATCAGAGGCGGGCTGAAAGTCAGATAAAGATCTGATCGCCTGCTAGTATATGATCAGAAGCGGGCTGAAAGTCAGATAAAAAAAGCGCGACTTTAAAGGAGTGAACCCCCCTATGTCCGAATACACGCTTAAGGACGGGCGCACGCTGATCTTGCGCGACCCGGTAATCGAGGACGCGGAAGCGATGATTGCCTACGCGAAAACCGTCGGCGGCGAAACCGATTTTCTGCTGATGGATGAAAACGGCATCGAAGGCCTGTCGCTCGAGGGCGAACGGGACTGGATTCGCGGGACGCTTGCCGCCGCGAATACGAAGATGTTCCTCGGCTTTGTGGAGGGCGAGCTCGTGCTGCTTTGCGACGTTCGCGCCGCCGCGCGAAAGCGCATCTCGCACGTCGCCGGCATCGCCATCTCCGTTAAGCGCGCCTACTGGCACCTCGGCGTCGGCTCCATCGCCATGCGCGCCATGATCGACTATGCCAAAGAGACCCGCATACTTCGCACGCTCTCGCTCGAGGTGCGCGAAGGAAACGGCCGCGCCATCGCGCTCTACAAGCGCTTCGGCTTCGTCGAGGTCGGGCGGCACAAGGCGCGCATCAACGTGCGCGGCACCTATTACGACGAGATTTTAATGGATCTCGACCTCACACAGAAGTCATAACAAACGAACGCAGCGGAAAGACGATATAAACCGAACGGCGACGAGATTTTGACGGATCTCGACCTCACACAGAAGTCATAACAAACAAACGCAACGGAAAGACGATATAAATAAACGATGAAACTATTTGACACGCACGCGCATCTGCTGGACGCGCAGTTTGATCCCGATCGCAACCCGCTCATCGGCTCGCTCGCCGGGGCGGGCGTCGCTGGCTTCGTGGAAGCCTGCACCGAAACGGAGGACATCCCCAAGGTGCAGGCGCTGACGCTGCTGTACGACTTTGTCTTTGGCAGCGCGGGCATCCATCCGCACTCCGCCGACTCGGCGGACAAGCAAAACCTGCTGCGCGTGGAGCGCGCGCTGGAGCAGAAGAAGATCGTCGCCGTCGGCGAAATCGGGCTGGACTACCACTACGACTTCTCCCCGCGCGAAAAGCAGCGCGAGGCGTTTGCCGAGCAACTCGACCTCGCGGTGCAGGCGACAAAGCCCGTCATCATCCACGACCGGGAGGCGCACGGGGACACCATGGCGCTGCTTTCGGCCCGCTGCGGCAGGCTCGGCGGCGTGCTGCACTGCTATTCCGGCAGCTATGAGGACGCGGCGCGGTATGTGGACATGGGGTTCTACATCGCGTTCGGCGGCGCGCTGACGTTTAAAAACGCGACCAAACAGCGCGCCATCGCACAGAAGCTCCCGCTCGAGCGCATCGTGATCGAGACGGATTGCCCCTACATGACGCCCGTTCCGCTGCGCGGCGAGCGCAACAGTCCGCTGAACCTGCATCTCACGCTCGAAATGCTGGCAAACGTGCGCGGCATCTCCGCGGACGAGGCGGCGGCAATCACCTATCAAAACGCGATGGATCTATTCGGAATTTCGCTCTGAAACAGCTCTGAAACAGCATAAAAAAAGACGCTCCACACCGGGAGCTTCTTTTTGCGTGCTGTCGTGAAGCGTTACATCCAGCCCATCGACCCAAAGACAATCAGGGCGAGAATATCCACGCCGTAGATAATGCCGAGCGTGATCAGCTTGTTTTTCATCTTCTTCATGTCGTGCACGACAAACGCCATCGTGAAAAACGGCAGATAACCAAACAGCCAGATCAGATACGGCGCGGAGCGGCTCCACCAGGGATACTCCCAGGTGAGCAGGCCGGAATAGTTGAGAAAACACTCGATGATCACCGCGAGCGTGGTGTAGACGATTGCCATAAACACGCGGTTGTTGACGCCGAGGATCTTCGCCTTCGGGTCCTTCGGCAGTGTAAGGCAGACCACGACGCCCATCATGGCGAACATGAACGAAATCTCGATGTTGTAGCCGATCAGGAGCAGAAGCGCCGTTCCGCCCGCGCTCGCGGGCGTACCCCAGACGGGCGCGAAGCCCGTCGCGTGAAAGACGATGCTGTTCCAGATCTCGTTAAAGAGATCCATGCCCCAGAGCGCCGCGCCGCCAAGCACGACATTCCAGTTTTTTGCCGCGATCTCCTTGTTGTAGATGTACATGACGATGAGAAGCATGGGTACGACGTACCACTTGAGCGTGAGCGCGGGATTACGCAGAATCTCGAGCGCGCTGATGGAATTTGCGGACATATTGCGCCTCCAGCCAAAGTTTTGATCAGAAATTCCCGTTGAAGCAGTCCCGTTTGGTTTTCATTTCGGACACGTACCACCTCCGCGCGCGGGCAAGGCACGACTTACCCCGCCCTGTTCTTGTGCCGCCTGCCGAGAAGAAGCAGATACACGCCGGTTCCTGCGATCAGAAGCAGACTGATCCACTGCGACGTGGACAGCCCCCAGAGAAACCCGCGCACCGCGTCGGCGCGGAAAAACTCGGTGGTAAACCGCACCGCGCCGTAACCCAGAAGATAGGCAGGCAGCGCGATCGCCCTCACCTTCGTCCGCTTCGTGAGAATCACGAGTCCGGCAAACAGCAGAAGATTCAGCCCGGATTCGAGCAGCTGCACCGGAAACAGCGCAACGCCCGCGGGCGCGCCGCCAACCGGGTTTTGAAACACGACCCCAAGGCAGGAATCCGTCGGCACGCCATAACAACAGCCCGCGCTGAAGCATCCAAGCCGCCCGATCGCGTGCGCCAGCGGCAGGCATGGCACGACAGGGTTCACATAATCCAGCAAGCGCGCCTTAGCGATCCGCGCCCCCAGCAGTGCGCCGAAAAATCCGCCGATGGCGCCGCCGTAAAAGACCATGCCGCCCTGAAAGAGCATGCCGATTCCGCCGCTTTGAACAATCGAAACCAACTCCCGGATCGAAAACGTCACCGCGACATACAGACCCCATGCCATGACCAGCCCGACCCCGATGGCCGAGACGGCGAGGATGAGAAAATCGTCCCCGCTCAAATTTGCTTTCCTGCAGCGGCGATACGCCAGCGCGCCCGCAACGACGATTGCCGCAGCAAGAAAAATCCCGTAGGAAGGGATGTTCCGTTGAAATATTCTGAAGTATGGAACCATAAAAAAAAGACAGCAGCCGAAGCTGCTGTCCCCCGCTTCTTAGAAGTTCGGTGCTGCGGCGGCGAGAGCGCCAACGCAGGCGACGCAGGCAATGTACAGAATCAGGCTCAGAACGAGGCCGATGATTGAGCAGACCATACCGGCGGTTGCCAGTTTGTAATTGTCGTCCATTCTCTTGCGAGCAACGACGCCGAGAATGATACCGACGATTGCCACAATCGTTCCCAGCCAGCCGGCAGAGGAGATGAACAAACCAATGACGAGAGAGATGATACCGAGTACCAACGATGCTACTGCCATATTGAACCCCCCACAGAAAAATTTAATTTTAGTGTACGGTAACAGATGGTTTTTGTCAATGTCATACCGTCTGCTGCGGCGATAAAAAAACCCTTTCATTCCGTCCGAAAAGCCGATCTTTATCCGGCTGTTTCGGCTTGCGTCAATCGCAAAAATTTATTTTTTCTGCTCGCTTGCGCACTCGTTTTTGGTGCCGAGCAGCATGCACAGCCCGTGCTCCAGCGCGGGCAGCACCGGCTCGAGATTTTCGCGCACCGCTTTCGGGCTGCCGGGCAGGTTGACGATCAGTGAATCGTGATACAGCCCCGCCTGCGCCCTCGAGAGCATCGCGCGGTTGGTGATAGGCAGGCAGTAGGCGCGCATCGCCTCCGGTATGCCCGGCGCGAGGCGCTCGCAGACGGCGAGGGTCGCCTCCGGCGTGACGTCCCGCTTGCTAAAGCCCGTTCCCCCGCTCGTGAGGATCAGATTTGCGCCGAGCTCGTCCGCGTGCCGCCGCAGCTCCGCCTCGATGAGCGGCTGCTCGTCCGGCACGATGGACGACGCGATCACGTCGTATCCCGCGCTTTTGAGCATCTCTGCCGCAAGCGGGCCCGCCGTATCCTCGCGCTCCCCGCGGTATCCCTTGTCGCTGACTGTGATGACGGACGCCTTGAACATATGCTCCACCTCTGAAAAATTCGGCAATTCCCGATTCAAACCGGGTATGGTTCAGTATACCAAACGAATTCTATGAATGGCTAGTCCCCGTGTGTTTCGCTCAGCAGCATGACGTCCTTTTTTGGCAGGCAAAACCATTGCTCGCTTCCGACCGGCAGCGCGCCGCCCGTCCCCTTGCCCAGCTCCGTTCGGATGGTCGCCGCCGCGCCCGATGGCCGGAGCGTCAGGATGCGGGTAAACACATCCTCCGCCGCGTCTTCAATGCGGCAGAGAACGGCGTTTTCCGCGTCGGGCTCACAGGGCAGGATGTAGTGCGCCCGCACGCCGACGTGCGTCGCGCGCTTGTTCTGCGATTCGTCGCAGGCGAGCGTGACGTTCCACTCCGGCACGCGCACCAGTCCCGCGCCCGGCAGTTCCACGCGCGCAACGTTTTTACAGCCGGAGATCAGCGCGGCCTGAAGCGTTTTCGGGCGCTCGAAGAGCTCGCGCGTTTGCGACAGCGGCTCGGATACGCCCGCGTTGAGCACGCAGACGCGTTCGCTCATGCGGTAGACCTCCCCGCGGTCGTGGGAAACCAGCAGCGCCACGCCCGGAAACTCGGACAGCGTCTGCTTTACCTCGCGCTCGAGCTGCCATCTTAGGTGGCTGTCCAGCGCGGCGAACGGTTCGTCCAGCAGAATCGCCTCCGGCTCGCCCGCCAGCATCCGGCAGAGCGCAACGCGCTGCATCTGCCCGCCGGAGAGCTCGCGCGGATAGCGCCCCTCCAGCCCCTCCAGCCGAAAGCGGGAGATCAGGCTCTCGCGCCTGTACCTTCGCGCGTGCGCGTCCTTTTCCAGCGAAAGCCCCGCGTCGATGTTCTGCAGCACCGTCATGTTGGGAAAGAGCGCGTAGCGCTGAAACAGATAGCCGACCCGGCGCGCCTGCGGCGGCAGGTCGATTTCTTCTGCGGAGTCATAGAGCACCCGCCCGTCGAGCACGATGCTGCCCTCGTCCGGCTTTTCCACGCCCGCGATGCAGCGAAGCGTCATACTCTTTCCGCTGCCGCTTGCGCCGAGCAGCGCGGTCACGCCCGCCTCCGCCGTAAAGGAGACGTTCAGCGTAAACCCCTGCAATCGTTTGACGATGTTGACCGATAGCGACATGGCTTCTCCGTTTTTAAAAATATCCAATACTTGTTCCGGCGGCAAATCCTGTTTGGGTCACCATTTTTTGATGTTTTTCAGCTTTGCGTCGGCAAAAAGGTTCATTACCACCACGATGCCGAACGAAATGATGAGGATGATGGCGACCCACACACCCGCCGTGAGATAGTCCCCGTTTTGAATCACCATCGCAATCCGCTGGGAGATGGTGCCGGTCTTTCCCGCGATGTTCCCCGCGAGCATGCTCGTCGCGCCGTATTCGCCGAGGGCGCGGGCAAACGTGAGAATCGTTCCGCTCACCACGCCCGGCCCGGCGGAGGGCAGCACCACGCGCCAGAAGATGCGCCGTTCGCTCATGCCGAGCGTGCGCCCCGCGTAGATGAGCTCGATATCCACCTGCTCAAACGCCGCGCGCGCGTTTCGGTACATCAGCGGAAACGCGATGACGCTCGCGGCGAGGATGCAGCCAAGCCAAGTCTGCACCACCTTGATCGAAAGCTCCTGATACAAAAACGTGCCGACCGGACGCCGCAGGCTGAAGATGAGCAGCAGGAAAAAACCCGCGACCGTCGGCGGCAGCACCATCGGCAGCGTCAGAAGCCCGTCCACAAACGCCTTTTGGCGCTTGCCCATGCGCATGACGCTGCGCGCCGTCCAGACCCCGAGGAAAAAGCAGATCACGGTTGCGACAAGACCCGTTTTCAGCGAGATCCAGAGCGGGCTGTAATCAAGCGTTTTGAGGATGTCCCAAATTTCCTGCATCCCTTTTCCCTTTCCGTGCGGCCGCGGTTTCGTCTGACCGACAGCTTATCCTTGCCGCGGCCGAATCGTCAGAATCCGCGGAAATGCCCGCCGCCAAATCACATGGCGGCGGGCATCTCTTCAAACCTTTCGGCTCTTTTTTCAGATGATCCGACGCGGCATGCCGCTTAGCCGTAGATGATGAACATGTATTTTTCAAACACGGCCTTGGCCGCGTCCGTCTGCAAAAACGCGATGAAATCGTCCGCGGCGGCGCTTTCGGTAGCCGTGGCTTCGGGGTTGTTCACGCGGCAGACGGGATAGACGATGTCGCCGGTGAGCGAAGCGTCGGCCACTTCGATGATGTCCACATAGTCCTTGACGGAATAAGCGTCCGAATAATAGACCGAGCCGACCTCGTTGGAGCCCTCCTTAACCGCTTCCTTAACCTTGCTGACGTTGCTGCACTCGTTGATTTCAACGCCGCCGAGCGCTTCGGAAACCTCCGTCGTGGTGTAGTCCTTTGCGGCTTTCGAGCCGTCCAGCACGCCGAGGGCGATGAGCAGCTGGCGGGTATACTTGCCCGCGGGCACGCTGCCGTCCGCCAGCGCGATGCTCTTGGCCTTAGCCAGATCCGCATAGCCGGTCACCTCGGTGCCGCTGCCCTTGAGCGTGATCAGCGCGAGCTTGTTGCACAGAAGATCCACGCGCGTTCCGGCGATCATGTATCCCTCGTCCTCCAGCGTCTTGATCTGGCTTGTCGAGGCGGAGAAGAACACGTCGCAGGCAAACCCTTCCTGCACCTGCGTCAGCAGCGTGCCGGAGCTATCCGCGTTGTATGTGATCTTGACGTTCGGCTGGGTTGCGTTATACAGGGGAATGATCTCCTGAAACGCGCCTTCCAGACTCGCGGCGATAAAGAGCTGCACCTCGGCCGCTTCCAGTGGCGCGGCGGTTGGTTCGGGCGTAACGGCGGACGCTTCGGTCGCGGCTTCGGTCGCGACCAGCGTCGGGGCGGGCGTTTCGCTCGCCGCGGGCGCGGCGCTTTGCGCGCATGCGCCGAGCACCGCCGTCATGACGACAGCACAAATCAGGGCAATCCATCTTTTCATGTGTCTGATACCTTTCATCTGATTTTGATATATGGTACGCGCGGCGGTTTCGCCCCGCGAATGCCATCGCATCAGCCGCATGAAAAACGAATCCTGGCGCTTTTTGCGCCTTACTCCTTGCCGAACCCGCAGTTGGGATAGGTGCAAACCTCGCACTGGAGGCAGAGCCCGCCGTTGCCGAGCCGGGTCAGGTCGCTTCGTTTGATGCGGACGCCCGCGACGATCCTCGGCAAAACGATGTCGAAGATGGACGCGCGCGAGTACATGACGCATCCCGGCAGGCCCATTACGGGCACGCCGTCGTCATAATATCCGAGTAAAAACATTGCCCCGGGCAGAATCGGCGCGCCGTAGGTGACGATATCCGCCCCGCTGTCGCGGATGGCGGCGGGCGTGCGGTCGTCGGGATCGACGCTCATGCCGCCCGTGCAGAGCACGACGTCCACGCCCGCGGCGCGAACCTCGTCAATCGCCCGCACGATATGTTCGGTCTGGTCGTCCGTAATGCGATGTTCGGCAACCGAAACGCCGAACGCGGCGAGTTTTTTCTCAACGACGGGCGTGAATTTATCGGTGATGCGCCCGTGGAACACCTCGTTGCCCGTGGTCACGATGCCCGCCCGAAGTCCCTTTCGAAACGGATAGAGATGCATCAGCGGCTCGGGGCCAATCAGCGCCTGCAGCTCCTCGATGCGGCGCCGGTCGATCAGCAGCGGAATAATCCGCGTGCCGCCAAGCTTGTCCCCCGCCCGTACGGCGGTGTTCGTGTGCCGCGTGGCGGCCATGACGTCCGGGAAATCGTTCAGCATGTCGAGGCGCGGCACGTCAACGGTGAACACGCCGTCCTCCGTGGCAAAGAGCTCGATCTTGCCCTCTTTGACCGCGCCGCGGCGCATATGTTCGCTTTCGCAGAGCGCTGCGAGCAGATCCGCCGCCTCGTTTTCGTGCAGGGTGTTTTCGTCCACCTCCCAAACGTAGAGGTGATCCTTGCCCATCGAGAGCAGCATGGGGATATCGTCCTCGGTCACGACGTGGCCTTTTATAAACTGCGCGTCTTTGGATACGCCGGGGACGATGCGGGTCAGGTCGTGGCAGAGCACATGGCCGACCGCGTCTTTGGTGTCGATGAGCTTCATACGCGTATACTACCATTATTTTTCTGAAAAAACAACGGTATTTCCTCCGATCTCCTGAAATATATTTTGGTATGGTGAAAAAAAGCGGGCTTCGCCCGCAGTTCAAACAGCAAAACGGCCTATGCCTCCACGGCGATTTCATCGCCGACGCGAAGCATGCCGGGCGTGATGACGCGCACGAAGATCCCCTCGTGCGGCATGATGCACTGGCCGACTTTTTTGTAGACCTCGCAGTGCTGGTGGCATTCCTTGCCGATCTGCGTCACCTCGACGCGGCAAGTGCCAATACGCAGCATCGTGCCGACGGGAATCGTAAACAGCTCGATCCCCTCGGTCGTGATGTTTTCGGCGAACATGCCTGGCACGAGGTTGTCCAGCCCGAGCGCGATCATCTTGTCGATGCTCTCCTGCGCCAGCAGACTGATCTGGCGGTGCCAGTTGCCCGCGTGCGCGTCGCCGACGATGCCGTGATCCACTCTGAGCTCCGCCTGTTCAACCGGCTGCTTGAATGTGCCCTTTTTCGGGCTGATGTTGATGGATGTAATCTTTGCCACGTTCGCTCCTGACTGGTTTGTTTATTTTGCGTTTCGCGCGCGTTACCACGCGTGGTATTTATGTTTGGCGTTATCCGCCGATGCGGCTCATGTTCTTTTCGGCCGTAAACCCTTCGCCAAAGCAGTGCGACTCGGGTTTGAGCTGAACCGCGCGCCGGATGAGTTGCATCAGCGCCTCGTCGCCGCCGCTTTTGAGCGCGGGTCTGAGCGAAAACTCCTCGTTGGAGCCGAGGCACGGGCGCAGCATGCCATCGCTCATGACGCGCACACGGTTGCAGTCCGCGCAGAAGCGGTGCGACACGGGATCGATCAGCCCCACGCGCCCGACATAGCCCGGCATGCAATAGTCCCGCGACGGCTGGCCCGTATACGATGGCGATACGGACTCCAGCGCCGGATAGCGCGAAAGAATCTCGCCGCCGGTCACGCGCAAATCCGCCCGATCCGTCTCACCCAGCGGCATGTATTCGATGAACCGCACATACAGCGGCCGGTGTTTCGTCAGCTCGATAAAATCGCCGACCTCGTCGTCGTTCTGTCCGCGCAGCAGCACCACGTTGAGCTTGACCGGCGAAAACCCCTCCGCAAACGCTTCCTCAATGCCGGTGAGCACGCGCTCCAGCGAGCCGCCGCCGGTGATCTCGGTGTAGCGTTCCGCCTTGAGCGAGTCGAGGCTGATGTTGAGGCGGTCGAGCCCCGCCTCCTTCAGCGCATGGCTCATGCCCGGCAGGTGCTGGCCGTTTGTGGTCATGACGATTTCCTCTATGCCCTCGACCGCGCGGACGTCGCGGATGATGTCCAGAAGATCGCGCCGCAGCATGGGTTCCCCGCCCGTGAGGCGAACCTTGTTCACCCCGAGAGCGGCAAATGCGCGCACGATGCGCAGGAAATCCTCGCGCTTGAGTTCGCTCTTCTTCGGACACACGCCCTCGCCCGCGCGGCAATAGGCGCAGCGAAGCGTGCAGCGTTCCGTCAGCGAAAGGCGAAGATAGGTAATGTTTCTTCCAAATTGGTCGTTCATTCGGCTCCTGATTTGTCGATTCAATATTTTTGATCGGCGTTGAACCGCCGAAAAGTGCGAGTTTATTATCTTTGCGTTGATCCGCCAAGCACCGTCATATGATCCTCTCGGCGTATCGTTCCGCCGCGGATGACGCGCGCAAACGCGCAGCTGAGCGGCAGCGGGCAGACTTCTTTGCGGCGAACCAGCGAGCAGACCTCGTAGCACGGCTTGCCGACGCGGACGACCTCGAGTTCGCAATCTCCGATCGTCAGGCGTTCGCCCGCTTTCAGCACGGCGTAGTTCAGCCCGCGTGTAACGATGTTTGCCATGAACCGATCCGTGCAGAGGCCCCCGAGGCCGCGAATTTGCTCCTCCGCCTCGCCCGAAAGCAGGCTGACCGAGCCGTCCTTCGCGCTTTTGCGGTCACCGGCAACGCCCGTTCGCGGATCCAGCGCGAGCGTTTCCACCGCTTCCCGCCCGCCGCTTTCCGGCGCGCGCGTCAGTCGTTCGGCTCGCATCCGCTTTCCTCGCGCTCATACAGGCCGCTCTTGCCGCCGCTTTTTTTGACCAGCCGCGTGCAGACGATCTCCATGCCGCGATCCACGGCCTTGCACATGTCGTAGATGGTCAGCGCGGCGACGCTCGCGGCGGTCAGCGCCTCCATCTCCACGCCGGTCTTCTCGTCGCATCGCGCCAGCGATACGATATGCACCCGGTCCGGCGGGCAGGCGACGAGATCCACCTTCACCGAGGTCAGCGCAATGGGATGGCAAAGCGGAATCAGCTCGCTCGTGCGCTTTGCCGCGAGGATGCCCGCGATGCGCGCCGTTGCGAATACGTCCCCCTTGGCCGCCGCGCCGCTTTCAATCAGCGCAAGCGTCTCGGGTTTCATGACGACGAAGCTCTCCGCAACCGCCTCTCTGTGGGTCACGTCCTTTTCGGAAACGTCCACCATGCGCGCCTCTCCGCGCGCGTCCACGTGCGTCAGCACCGCGTCCATCGGCCTCACCGTCCTTTCTTCATCCTGATCGGTCAAATTGATCGTTTAAATGATCGTCCCGCCTTCGCGCCATCCGGCGCGCAGGATGTGTTTTTGCTGCTTAACGATCGTCCCGCCTTCGTGTCATCCGGCGCGCGGGATGCGTTTTTGCTGCTTACTGAAGCGGCTGTCCGATTGGATTGCAAAAAACCGATATGGTTTCAAAAGAATACCGCCGCAGGATAGCTCTATCATACGGCGGCACGCAAAATTTTTCAAGTACGATCATTTTATTTTGCAGGATATATTATCCGCAGCTTCATCGCCTGTTTATTTCTTCGGCCAGAGTTTTTTGATGCGTCCGGGCTGATCGTAGGCGTAACCGCCCAGCGCGTCGAGCCGCCGCAGGAACGTTTCGCTGGAAAGCACGCGTAAAAAAGCGCGCACCTGCGGGTTTTCCATGGCACTCAGCGAAACGAGCAGGTCGTAGGTTTCCTCGCAGACGGGCACGAAATCCAAATCGTACATGCGCGCGGCGGCAAGGATGCCGAGGCCGCAGTCCGCGCTCCCCGCGGCAATCTGCGCCGCAACGGCGGTATGCGTGAGTTCTTCGCGGGCGTAGCCTGCAATTTCGCGCGGGGATACGCCGCTTTGTTTGAGCAGATAGTCGAGCAGTACGCGCGTGCCCGCGCCCTTCTGCCGGTTGACATAGCGCGCGCCGTTCGGCAGGTCGGCCACGGAGCGGATGCCGAGCGGGTTGCCCTTGGCGACCATCAGCCCCTGCGTGCGCCGTACGCACTCGACGAGCGCAACGCCGCCGTCCGGAATGAACCGCTCCACATAGGAGACGTTGTAGCTGCCGTCGGTTTCGTCCAGCAGATGCACCCCGCCGAGCTGCGCCTCCCCGCGGCCGACCGCGAGCAGCGCGCCCATGCTGCCGACGTGCGAGGAACCGACATACGCGCGGATGTCCTGCCGCCGCAGCTCGTCCGCCGCCTCGTCGATCAACGGATCGTGGCTGCCGAGGATGCGCACCGTCCGCGCGATGCGCTCGATTGGTTTGAGCAGGCGCACATGCGCGCGCTCCCCGGCTTCGTAGCCTTCGCAGTTCTGCGGCACATCCAGAATGCAGTCCGCCTTTGTAAACGACGTGATCACGCCCGCGCCCGCGCCAAGCGGCACGGCGGACAGGCTGCCGTCCTCGCCGTAGCCAAGCGCGGCGCGCACAAACTCGCGGTATTTCAGCGAGGAGACGTACTTTTTCCCCATCCGGACGCAGACGGCCTCCGGGGACACACGCTCCCGCATGAGCAGGCGGTCGATCACGGGCTTCACCAGTTCCTCCAGCACGATGATGCCGGAGACGGGATAGCCCGGCACGCCGACGACTGGCTTTAACCCGACCGCGCCAAGCACGGCGGGCTTGCCGGGGCGAATGGCGACGCCGTGGACGCAGACCTCGCCAAGCGCGCGAATCGCCGCGGCCGTTCCGTCGTCCCTCCCTGCGGACGTGCCCGCGCAGAGCAGCACCATGTCGCATTCGCCGGCCGCGCGGCCAAGCGCAGCCTCGATCTTCTGCGGGTCGTCCGGCACGACGGGGTACACGACCCCCTCCGCGCCCCAGCGCCGCAGCATGGCCGAGAACACGGCGGAGTTGAACTCCGTCACATCCCCGTCCTTCGGGCTTCCGCCCGGCGGAACGATCTCGTCCCCCGTCGGGATGATGCCGACGCGCGGCCGCGCGATCGCCTCGAGCGAGAGCACCCCGCCCGCGAGCAGCGCGCCGATCATGGCGGGCTCAATTTCTATATAGGACGGCAATATCATGTCCCCCGCCGAGAGATCCTCGCCGATCTGTCGCACATGCTGCCAGGGCGTCGCCGCCGCGCGCAGCGTCACGCCGTCCCCGCTCTCCTCGCAGTCCTCGATCATGACGACCGCATCGCATCCTTCCGGCAGCGGGTCGCCCGTGTCTACGCGAACAAACTCCCCCTCCCGCAGCAGCGTCGGCGTGGTCTGCGTCGCGCCGAAGGTGCGCTCCGTCGACAGCGCGATGCCGTCCATGGCGCAGGCGGCGTAGTGCGGACTGGAGAGCCGTGCGTAGACCGCGCGCGCGCTCATGCGCCCGAGGGCGTCCGAAGCGGGAATTTCCTCGGTGCGATACCGCAGCCCGCGCCGCTCCAGAAAATCCAGATAACTCTTTTGCGCCTCGCCGAGCGGCGTATTGCTCAGGTATTCATAGCTGTTCATACCATTCCTCTTTTCCGATAAACCAGATATAAAACACACACAATTATCATCGTTTAAAATAACTCAAAACAAAATCACGTCCACGCGCGCGCCTTTTTGCAGGCCCTCCGTGTCGCGCGGGATGCGGACATACCCGTCCGCGCGGGTGAGCGGCAGCACGAGGCCGGACTTGATGAACAGTGGCTCCGCCTCTCCGCCGGACAGCCGCACGGGCAGCAGCTCCTCCCGCCCGTGGTTGGAGGGCGCGGCGCGCGTCAATACGGCGGGCACAATCGTTTCAGCCAGCATTCCGCCGGAAAGCGCCGCGATTATGGGACGCACCAGCGCGTGAAACACGAGATAAGCCGCCGCCGGATGCCCGGGCAGCCCGATGGTCGGTGTTTCGCCGGTCATTCCCGCGAGCGTCGGCTTGCCCGGTTTGAGCGCGAGCCCGTGAAAGAGCACGCCGCCGAGCTTTTCGAGGCAGCGCGCCGCCGCGTCCTTCGCCCCCGCCGAGCTTCCGCCGGATAGAATCAGCAAATCGCAGGAAGCGCCCGCCTCGCGCATGTCGCGCAGCAGCGCGTCCTCGTCGTCCGGTACGCGTCCGGCAAAGCGCGCGTCCGCGCCCGCCTCGCGGCAGGCTGCGGTCAGCATCGGGCCGTTCAAGTCCCGAATCTGCGCGCCGGTCGGCATCTGCGCGGGATCGACCAGCTCGTCCCCTGTCGAGAGCACGCAAACCTGCGCTCGCGCGCGAACGGACACACTCGTAACCCCGAGCGCGGCAAGCAGCCCGATATCCCTCGCGTCTAGCGTTTTCCCCGCCGGCAGCAGCGCTTCGCCGCGCCGGATGTCGTCGCCGCGAAACACAACGTTTTTCCCCGGCGCCGCAGCCGTCTCCACGGCGACAAGTCCGCCCGGCAGCGCCTCCGTCTCCTCGAGCATGACGACCGCGTCCGCACCCTGCGGCAGCTCGCCCCCCGTCCAGACCGCGGCGCACATCCCGGCGTCGAGCGCAAAATCCGCCCGCTCCCCCATTGCGACCTCGCCGGCAAGCTGAAGCAGCGAAGGCTGCGCGGCGGACGCGCCGAACGTATCGCGCGATACGACGGCAAAGCCGTCCACCGCGCTGCGGTCAAACGCGGGCAGATCCGCTTCCGCAAGCAGATTTTCCGCCAAAACGCGTCCAAGCGCCGCTTCGGACGGTAAAAGCTCGATCAAACCCTCTTTTTTTTTCACAGTTGAAAAAAGCTGTTTTTTTGCCTCTTCCAGCGTTAAGACATGGAGCATGGCGGTTTGGCCGCTCCTTTCGTATTTTTGAAGATTAACCACACATGGTAGGAAAATCGATGTATTTTCTTGCAGAAATCTCACTCATTATACCAAATTACACGGAAATTGAATACCCGTCCCCCACCGTTCATAAAACCGGGGAATTCTTATACAAAAACCGTAAAAATTTCGCCGCTTCGCTGGCTTTCTCAAAAATCATAAAACCACAATAGTTTGTGCCTCTGTTTCCGAAAATATACCAGAATTTGTTGAATTTCTCTTGACATTGTATACTCAACACGATAGTATAATATTAAATTTCCATGAATATACCGTAACTCTTTTGTTACAAGATGACACTCGCCGCCGGAATTCGTTTTAAAGCACGATTTTTGTCGCATAGTCGGGGGAAACGCAATGGGTCAGACGGGTAGGTACACCTATCAAAACGTTGCTCCGCCCAGTCGCTATACAAGACGCGGCAGGTCTGTTCGTACTGCAAGAAAACGCGTAAAACGCAGAGTATATACATTCGTCGCATTCATTCTCTTCTTCGGCCTCGCAATCCTGTTTGCATACAAACCGGCCAGCGCCGCGACCAAGACGCTGCTGCAGTCGTTCCGCGTTGCGCAGGAGCAGCAGGAGGTGTCCGCCGCGCCGATCGTTCAAAACGTCGTGCAGGTGGAGCCGGTGGCGGATCTCGTGGTTTCGCCCGGCGCGTGCGAGTTCGCGCTTCGCGCGGACAACGCGCTTTCCATCGTCTCCTGGCAGGGCGCGAAAAACTGCGGCGAGAGCTTCGATGTTACGCTCAAAGGCGTCGCCGAAACCGAGCCCATCCAGTTCAACGCAACCAATTGCACCGTGTTTCCGCAGAGCGGAACCGCTGCGGACATCTATACCGTCACCGTCACCGGCTCCGGCGCGTATTCCGTAACCGCCATGTCGAGCGGAACTTCGGATCTATGCCGCGACACGCGCACGGGCGTGGCCGGGCGCGCCGATCAGGCGGCGCTGAGCGTCTCCGGCTGGGGCGGCGGAAGCGATTACTACGATCATTTTAGCATACGCGTCTCCGGCGGCACCACGAGCGGACAAATTTCGTTCGAGGCGGACGGCTGCACGGTCAGTCCCGCCGTCGGCACCGTTGACACGGTGTTTGAGGTTACCGTTACGCGCGTGGGCGCGTATGAGCTCACCGCCATGATGGACGGGAACACCAACTACAACAGCGCCTACTCCGCGCGGCTGAGCGGCTGTTCGAGCAAGTCCAACCAGTCGCCCATCCACATTGAAGACTGGGTGAGCAACGCCAAGAGCGGCGAAACATTCACCGCCCGCATCTACGGCGGCAGCACGAGCGAAGCGCTGACGCTCACCACCATCGGCTGCACGGCGACGCAGCTTTCCTCGGACGAGTATCAGATCACCATCGACGCGGTCGGCCCGTATGCCGTCACGGCGGTTCGCGCGGGCAATTACGGCTACAACAGCGTGTTCGCTTCAGTCAGCGGCGTCGCGGAAAAGACGCGCTCGCATACGCTCTCCGTCTCCGGCTGGTCCGAGGCGAAGAACTGCAACGACTCCTTCCAGATCAGCGTAAAAGGCGGCATATCCGGCGCTTCCATCAGCTTTGTCGCCAGCGGCTGCATCGTCTCCCCCGCGACGGGTACGACGGACATCAACTATACCGTCACCGTCACGTCGGCGGGCGGCTACTCGCTCAGCGCGGTCATGGCGGAGACGGACAACTATGAAGCCGAGCAGACGCGCACCTATCACGGCCTGTCCGGCAAGGGGACGCAAAACGCTCTGAAGATCGACAACTGGATCAGCAGCGCGCCCGCGGGAAGCAACTTTGAAATCACGATCGAAGGCGGCAGCGGCACCGGCGCGACGACGCTCACCACCGACGACGGCTGCGCCGCGCGCCTCAAGGATGGCGAAACCAACGTTTATATCATCTCCGTCTATCCGCTCGCCGGCAACGACTATTCCATCAGCGTCGGCAAGGCGGGAGACGCAACCTACGAATCCGCCATGCTTCAAACCTTCTCCGGCACGACCAGCGGCGCGGTGCAGACCGCCCTTGCGATCACCGGCTGGAATGAGAGCGTCTATTCCGGCGATTCGTTTGAAATCAGCCTCTCCGGCGGCAGCGGAAGCGGCGCGCTGGAGTTCGATCCCTCCGGCTGCAAGGTCAGCCCAAAGAGCGGCTCGGAAAACACCTATATCGTCACGGTCACCGCGCTCGAGGGCGAGCCGTACGCCCTGACCGCGACGCGCCAGAGCGACGGCAACTACATCGCCGCTTCGATTCAGCAAAGCGGCACCACGCGGCTCTTTAGCAAGGCCGCCGCGAGTTCGCCGATTGCGCCCGTTCAGAGCGGTACCTTTACCTGGGTATACATCTGCGGCGGCATCGTCCTCCTCTTCGGCGTCGTGCTGCTGATTATGCAGATCTACAACGCCCCGCGCCGCCGTCGGCGGCATTGATCCCTCCCCTGATGTCATGCATAAGAACCCGCCTGAAAGAGCGTTCGTCAAAGGGATTTACGGAAACAAGTAAATTTTTGACCGACACTCTTCAAGCGGAGCCAAAACAGTAAAGACCACACCAAAGGATAAAACCTTTAGTGTGGTCTTACTGTTTTTTGGGAACAGCCGCCCTTATAATTATTCTTTGACTGCGCGGAATTCAGAAACCTCTGCCGCGGACATATCATAGTATATCACACGGTTTTCGGCATCGTACTCGCCCACGACCTTATAGCGTTTCTTGGGCTGGTAATCCGGGATGAGCGCAGCAATCACATCGTGCAGATTCTTATTGTTGCAGCCGAGTGTATTTGTCTGCTCAGCGCGGGGCTTGGAGAATGATACAGCTTTTGCCTCGTTGCTCTTGCACACGCGAATTGCAAAAATGTGTTGGGACGGGTCATTGCAGTACTGCACTGTCTGGGGATAGTTCAAATCCTCAAGGACGCGCTTGCTGAAGGTGATGCCGTTTTGATTGACGAAGATATCCGGGGTCGCGTTTGTTGTGAGGTCGAGTACCTCCAGATTGATATTGGAAAACTTGATAGTCATAATATTACTCCTTTTCTGCTTGGTAATCGCCAAGCTCGTTTATATTGTGAATGATTCTAATGAACTGCTCACGCTCGTCACTCGTCCAATTCATATCCATAAGGAAATAACCGCGTAAAATGCCGGATTTCACTTTTGCAACAGTGAACTGCTGCTTCATCGCTTGAAGCGTAGTGGCGCGTTTGCTCCATTTGCCGAAGGCAAGCAGCTCCTGTGCTTTCGCCCAATTCTCACGCTTGATGATGGCCGGGTGATTATTCTCCCAGAACCATTGCGGGAGAACATCCTTGTTTTTCACGGTTTTGTGCGACAGATAGTCTTTGGAGTATGTCTTTTGGTATAAGACATCGCCGCAGTATTTCTCGTTTGAAAGAATGCTGCGTATCGTTGCCTGACGCCATGCTTCCATACCCATTGGCGAGCCTATGTTTTGCTGGGTGAGGGATACTGCTATCTCCTGCGGAGACGCACCTTCAAGAAAACTATCGAAGATATACCTTACAATTTCTGCCTCGGCTGGCTCAATTTTTACCATGCCGCTGTAGTCTCGATAGTATCCGATTAGATTTTTCACAGGAAATTTGTAAAGCCCTTCCTGCATCCGGTAGCGTATGCCCTCTTTGATTGCGATGCTTTTCTGCTGGCTCTCAAGCTCTGCAAGCGCCGACAGAATGGATATAATCAGCTTGTTTTTACCGTCGCTGCTGAAAATACCCTCCGACTCGAAACTCACAGCCACGGGCGGCTCCAAGTCGCTGAGGCTCCGTAGCGTAGTCAGAATGTCCACTATGTTGCGTCCAAAGCGGCTGATGCTCTTCGTCAGAATGAGGTCAATTTTGCCGTTCATTGCATCATCAATCATGTTCTGAAAGCCCTTACGCTTGTTCAGCGAAGTTCCGGAAATACCCTCGTCCGTATAGATTTTTACCAGCTCGTATGTGGGATTGTTCTCTATAACGGCTTTGAAGTGCTGTACTTGCATCTCAAAGCTGCCCACCTGTGCCTCCTCCGCAGTGCTGACACGGCAGTATGCGGCGACACGCACTTTGGGCGCTTCTTGATACGCATACATCTTTCGCTCCGGCATGATGACATGGCCTTTGCGCTCACCACTACGGTTTTTAGCTATGGTTTCCTGTATACGGCGTTTTTCTTCCTCACGACGGTCGGCCGTTTGACCTTTCTGCCGAGCCTGTTCGATGCGATCTGCATCTAACTTTTTTGCCATTTAGCCATCCTCCGCGTTCATATTGCTATGCGTTTCCAAGACGAAAACCCTCCTTTCCGCAAAAAATCTGAATCTCATGAGCATCACCACCCTTCATGCGTTTTAGCGCAAAAAAGACCACACCGAGAAAAATCCCAGTGTGGTCTCTGTGCTTGATGAAAGCGCCGATTATACGGCGATAAACTGGTTCGCCAATTGCATGAATGAAGAGTTCGGCATCACTTGTTTTGATGGGATGAACAGATACCGCCACTCCTTGTAGCCGTTTGCCTTACCCCAGCGAGAAGCCACTTCGCAATATTGAATACCGCGCTTTTTCTTAGCAATAACATCCGCATCGGTCAATTTATCCTCTCCCTTGACCTCAACAAGGTAGATAGTAGCTTCCGTTTCCACTACGAAATCTGGCTCATAATTTCTGCCGTGATTGTAGGTTATGTTGAATTCCTGCGGAGCCGGACGAAGCCAATTTTGCACATCCGTATCTGTTTCCAACACCCGCGCCATAAGCAGTTCTGGATAGCTGTCAAACTTGGCTGTGCTGAACACACCCTTTTTAATGCCGTCAAACAGGACGGACTGAATCTTTTCCTTGTAAGCTTCATATAGACCGACACGCTCGACATAGCTGTATGTCTGCTGTAAATTGTAATTGCGGGTACCTATGACCTCCTCCTGTAAAAAACCGTTCTCACAGAAGAAATGGTCATCTTGCAGCATCTGCGTATAAATCTTGTTTGCAATGTCACGTTTATACATCATGGTGATATTCTGCATACCGTTCGAGCCGTATCGCTGCTCATAATGGTCGCAGAGCTGTGAAATTAGCTTAAATAGGAGCGCGGAACATTTCTCATAATCAATTTCCGGCTTTTTACGAAGCTCCTCCAAAATGACCTTCTTCGGATTATATCCGTCAAAATCAATTGCATCACCCTTGACGCGCTGGCGGTCGTTCATATCCTCAAGGTTTTGAATGAGCAGCTCATTTCTGATAGGAACATGGGTAAAGCCCGATAAATTGAGGTCGAAGTCAACGAAGCCATATTCCTCGACACCGGCATCGGTGATTTTAATACGAGGAATGGGAATAAACTTCGCCTGTGCAGCCCTGTGCGTTTCCTCGGTCTGATAGCGCAGCCATGCAGCAAGCGGCATCTCATTATCCTTGAAAACATCGCCCAAGTCCTTGTCCTCGGAGATTATTTCTGTGACGGTTTCGACGATTTTCTGCTCCTGCGCCGGAGTTACGGTGTGGGCAGGAGTAGATTGTATATGTTGTGACACCTCTTGGCTTATGAGTTCGCTGGCTTTTTTCAGCAGCGCATCCGTCGTATCGGACTTCTCTATATGTGTCTGCTCGTATGCCGTTTCCAGCGTTTTATTCGGCTCGGTTTCAATCGTAAGCTGTGTACAAACGACCTGTTCCGGAACGATATCCTCGACTTTGATGACATTACCAGCTTTAAAGATGGAATCGCCTTTTTGTGCCTCTGCCAGAATATCATTGAATTTGTCGTGCGCCGTGAGCATGACGGCATCCACATCTTTATCGTCGGTGCGCTCGCCATAAGGCAAACGTAAACCTCGACCTACCATCTGCTCACGTAGGATTTTTGACGCAGCAGTACGCAAAGGGACGATGGTGTAGAGGTTATTCACATCCCAGCCCTCCTTGAGCATATTGACATGAATAACGATTTCCACAGGGTTTTCCGAGTTTTCGACATCGAGCAACAGACGCATATTTGCTTCGCTCTCAGCACCTTTTTGCTTCGAATGAACGATGATGGTCTTGTTGCGATAAGTGCCGCCTCGGAACTCGTCGCTACGGATAAAAGTCTCTACCCATGCCGCATGGTCGGTATCCTTGCAGACCACGAGCATAAAAGGCTTCACGACGGCAATAGGATGGTCGGGTGTGCTGTGATTGGCAGCATACATTTCCAGCTTCTGTTTGACGATCTCATGGCAGGTGATGCCGTCCAAGAGCATCATTTTATCAAGCTGCTCATCACCGAAGTTATAAAAATCAATGTCCGAACGGGTCACGGCAAAGGGTGTACGGGTGTATCCGTCCTCGATGGCCTTTGACAGTGGATATTCATAAACCACATTTTTGAACGGCACCTGCTTCGTCCCGGTCGAGGCAAGCGGCGTGGCTGTCAGTTCCAAGCCCAGAATCGGGTTTAGCTCGTTGAGTGCCGTCGCGCCTTTTTCGGCACGATAATGATGGGACTCATCCATAATGAGCACCAGATCCGGCAAATTGGAAAGGTACTGGTAGAAGGAGTCACCGATGAGCTCGTTGACCTTTTTCATGTTCGCATCTTCTTTATTGAACTTGTCAATGTTGAATACGAAAATATGGATATCGGATTCAAAAATATCAATGGTTTTTGTTCTGTAATCATCGTCTGCAATTATCTGCGGCGGCGCACTGAAGCAACCGAGTCCTTTAAAAACATATTTCTGGCTGTTCCAATTGCTCAAATCTTTCTTCAGCTTGTCGTATATGGTGGTGTTCGGGGCCACGACAAAAAAGTTCTTTATCCCATGCTGAGTATACAGATAAGCGATGAACGCACCCATCAAGCGTGTTTTGCCCACGCCAGTGGCAAGGGCGAAGGTCAACGACATGAACTCCCGCTCAAAATCGGAGCATATGGGATACATGGCATGAACAGCGCCAAGAGCAGCTTTCAGATTCATGCCTTTTCGGAGCGAAACGCTGGTGACGATTTCCTCCAAGATTTTTAAAGAGGTTTCTTGTGGCTTGCGTAGGGACATCACACCGCTGATATAGTCGGTGGAATACTGCGGAAATCTATCACTCATCGCAATCGACCTCCTCATCCTCATACACAGGCGGGTGTACGATATTCAGATTGTAATCGGCTTTTCCGAATTCGCAGCGGTCAAGGAGCATCTGCGGGATTTTCTTGACGGTGATGCTCGGATATGCCTTGTCCAGACCACGGTCGAAGGAGCGGCAGGCGATGACAAGGTATTCGCCGTCCTCCATTGTGTCCTTAATGGAATCGAGGTACGCGCAACTCAAATGGCGTGTGGTAACGAATAAATACGAATCCTCGTTGCCTTTGGCCTGTTTCCAGAACAAGGCGGTATCCGGCTGATATGTGAAGCCTTCATGTAGAGCCACACCCGCTGCCAGCATATCCGCATCGTAATCGGTATTGATGACCGCTTCGCCAAACGGGTCTATATTGATGAGGGATGGAGCAAGCTCGTAAAAACGGTATCCGCCGACACCTGTCCAATCAACAGATTTTGTTATGCCTCCGGCATCTTCTCCTGCGATAACTTTATCCAAACGCACCTTACAATGGGTATAAGCGTGGTCGCCCATTTCTATGCCTATCCAGCGTCTGCCCATTTTTTGCGCGACAGCCGCTGTGGTGCCGGAGCCGAGGAATGAGTCAAATACCAAATCGCCACGTTCGGTGGTCATATCTAAAATCTGCCGAACAAGCTGCTCCGGCTTTTTCCCGTTACCAAATTCAACGCTACCCTCTTTTGTAAGGTTCTTCATCCATGCATTCATATCCCAATATGTGCCTTGGAGGTCTTTTTTGTATAATTCTCCGTCGATCACCTCAGAAGTGTCTCTAAGCCAAACAAACAACCTGCATTTATCGCCCTTATAGAACTGCTCGTATACTACGCCTCTGTTTTTACCTGTTTTAGGAATATACTCAATCGACAATACATCCTCTTGTATTCCTTCTTCAGCACGATAATCCATAATGCGAGTTCTTATGGAGCTCTGGGCGTTTGTGGTTTGAAATATTGAAACACCGTATTTCTTATAAGCTTCCTTTTCAGTTATACAATCACGCTTTGCGACTTGTTTTATGGAAAGCATAACAGGAGCTTTTCGTAAGAAAACTTTAATTTCATTACCATCACCGTCTACTGTGGAGCCGTAGTATTCTTTTTCACCCGGGTCAACAAGAACAGTTGTGTACTTCCAACTTTTTCCCTCATCTGTGTATTGTTGAATGAGCTCTGACATTTCAGTATAAACATAAGGCCCATTGAAAAGCGGTAAAAGCGTATAATTTCTTGCGTAAATAAGGATATATTCGCAGTTTTTCTTCAGTCGTTTATCTTCGCCGCCGCCAGACGCACCGGCAATATTCTTCATGTTTACGGAAATCATATTAATGAAATTTGTCCTGCCAAATACTTCATCGCAGAGGACTTTTAGATAGGCTTGCTCTTCATCATCTATTTGTATCCATATAGTACCTTCATCGCAGAGCAAGCCCTTCAGTATTTCAAGTCTCGCTTTCATTAAACGCAACCAAATACTGTGTTCCATATTATCGTCATAATGTTCAAAAGCTGACCCTGTGTTATATGGTGGGTCTATGTAAATGCATTTAACTTGTCCGCCGAATCTCTGCTCAAGTGCTTTCAGTGCCAGGAGGTTATCCCCATGAATCAGCATATTCGTGGTGTCCGGGTCAGAGGCGGTATTCGACAGAGCTGTGTTTTCTATCAGAAGGCGCGGCTCTATTTTTAACGGCTCGTCTTTGCCGTACCATGTAAGCTCCAGTTTGTTTGCCATTGTGTTTTCCTCCGTCCAGCGCTGTATGAGCGCATTTATCGAAGTTCCACACATGGAAGAGTAGGTTTAACTCTCTACGCCTCGACCATGTGAGAACTATATCAATCAATTTTTTCGTTCTACTTTTCATCCGGGATGAACTCCACAATATCATCAACCTTACAATTGAGCACCCGGCATATTTTTTCCACGGACTCCAGCGACACATAGGTGTTGTTCTTGAGCCGTGTGGTTATATTCGCACTGTACCCGGCCATCTTCTGTAGCTGGGCATTGGAAATATCCCTGTCTATGAGCATATGGAATAATTTCTTGTAGCTGACTGCCATATTGCACCTCCAAGAGTATTGCATTTATTATATCACGCAAAAGTGAAATTGCCTATGGCTATTCGATGAATTTTATCGAATAGCTTATTTTTTTGCCCATTCTGGTACGGAGTTATCTTCTGCCGGTCCTGTACGAGGTGAGGGGTTTATTCCTGCGTTCCCGTGACCTACCAGTAGGAACGATGAAAAGATTAATTAAAAACGTCCTTTTCGCATTTCTTCCGTGGCTATCAGGTGAGGGACAAAATTATTTCCTTAAATTAGTACGGATTACGCTTCTGACTGTCCTGTACGAAGTGAGAGGGTTTACTCCAACCGTTTTCGTGACCGACCTGTGAGAGGCAAAAAATATTTCGGATTTCTTTGTACGACCGCGCTCCTTTTTTCCAGTGGGTAGTGAGGGAGAAAGAAATTCAAAGAATTTTCGTTCAAACCGCCTTTTGACCTCCATTGGGTAGTAGAGGACAGAAAAATCTCCGAAGCCTTCGTCAAAACGGCTCTCTCATCTCCATTGGGTAGTGAAGGACGAAAGAAACCAGCCCTCAGAAAGAAGGTGAAACACAATGTATGACAAGCTACCAATCAAACTCAAAGAAAACGGTCTGTTCTGCCTCTGGCGGTATGAGGAGCGCGACGGAAAGATCACCAAAGTCCCTTATAGGCTAAACGGTAGTTGCGCTGATTCTACGAAAAAGCAAGACTTCGCGGATTTCCGTCTCGTGGTAAACGCCGCATCCGGCTATGACGGGATCGGCATGGGCGTGTTCGGCACTTTCTGTGCCATCGACATCGACCACTGTGTCGCAGGCGGCAAGCTGACGAGCATGGCGCAGGACATCGTGGATACCATGAACAGCTATACAGAGTTCAGTCCATCCGGTACCGGCATCCGTATCATTTTCAAGGTGCTCGGCCTGTCCTACGACAAGAAGCGGTACTACATCAATAACCGAAAAATCGGTCTTGAGGTGTATGTAGCCGGTATGACCAACAGATTCGTCACGCTCACGGGGAACGCCATCAGGGAGTGCGGTATCGAGGTTCGCACGACTGAGCTTCTGACAATTCTCGAAAAGTACATGATAAAAACAGTCAAGGAGAGAAAGCCGAAAACCGCAGTACCGGGCAGCTACCTCACCGATGAGTCTGTCATATCCAAGGCGATGTCCTCCAAACAGGGTGAAAAGTTCAAGTCACTCTGGAACGGTACTATCCCGGAGGATAAGAGCCACAGCGAGGCAGATCAGGCGCTTTGCACCATGCTGGCATTCTGGTGCGGTGGTGACACGGCGCAGATGGACAGGCTGTTTCGGTTGTCCGGCTTGATGCGCGAGAAGTGGGAACGCAGTGATTACAGCGCTACCACGCTGGAAAACGCTGTGGCAATCACAACGGAATTCTACAAGCCCATCGCCGTCGACAGCGCATCAGTTGACTTCAACGAGACAACACAGGTACTCGCCCAGCTCAATCCCGCCCAGAACAACAGGTATCGCAACGGCGACATCGGCTTCGGCAGACTCTTTGCAGATGTCCACAAGCGCGTCGCCCGGTATGTGCCGGAGCGCAAGAAGTGGTACATCTACGACGGCTCACGCTGGGTGCCGGATATCGGCGGTCTGATGGCGATGGAACTGTGCAAGGAACTGGCAGACGGGCTGCTCCTATATCTGCTGACCTTCAAAGACGAAACCGTCCGTATCCGCAATCTGGAGGACTACAGCAAGTGGCAGCAGCGCAGGCTGCGGGACATTTATCTCAAGGAAGCGCAGAGCGTGTACCCGGTCTCGATGGAGGAATTCGACGCCGACCGCTACCTGCTCAACTGCGAGAACGGTACTCTCGACCTGCGGACGATGCAGTTCCGCGACCACAACCCGGAGGACAGACTCACCAAAATGGCTCATGTCAGCTACGACCCTGCGGCGACCTGTACCCGTTTCGAGCGCTACATCGACGAAATCATGAGCGGCGATACGGAGAGAGCGCGATTTCTGCAAAAGGCTCTGGGCTACGCGGTCAGCGGCGATACCCGACACGAGTGTATGTTCTTCCTATACGGCGAGACCACACGCAACGGCAAAGGAACGCTGATGGAAAGTATCCTGCGCGTCGTGGGCGATTACGGCAGAGCCGTCAGACCGGAAACAATCGCGCAAAAGCAGAACATCAACAGCCAGAATCCCAGTGAAGACATCGCCCGCCTTGCCGGTATCCGCTTCGCAAATATCTCGGAGCCGAGCCGTGGGCTGGTGCTCAATGCGGCACAGGTCAAGAGCATGACCGGCAACGATACCCTTAACGCCCGTTTTCTCAATGAGAACAGCTTTGACTTCCAACCGCAATTCAAACTGTATGTCAACACCAACTACTTGCCCATCATCAGCGACATGACGCTCTTCTCCAGCGGACGCGTTCTCATTATCCCATTCGACAGGCATTTCGAGGAATGGGAGCAGGACAAGACCCTGAAAGCCGCATTTTCCGAACCGGAAGCTAAAAGCGCTATTCTCAACTGGCTGCTCAAAGGCTATGAGCTACTACGGCAGGAGGACTTTATTGTCCCGAAAGCCGTAACGGAGGCGACTCTGGCGTATTCTCACGAAAGCAACAAAATCGCACAGTTCGCGGATGAACGACTGGAGCAGGACACCGATGCCGAGACCCGTACAGCCACTGTGTATGACGAATACCGCCGTTGGTGCAGTGACAACGGCTGCTACACCGAGAATAGTCGCAACTTCAACCATGAGCTCCGCAAGTTCGGCACTGTGGTCAGGCGGCGTCCCAATACCGGCGGGGAGAAGACCACGCTTCTGCTCGGCTACAAGGTACGAGAAGGGATGGAATTTCTGAAATAATGCGTGGGGCAGATTGTGGCAGACAAAAACAGTCCTTCTCTATATAGGAACATTTGAGATGACCATAAAAACCTGCCACATACCTGCCCCAGCGTGAGAAAGGAGGCGGTGCCTATGATTGTGGCACTTCAGAAGCTATGCAGAGGTCACGGATTTCTGCACTAAGCGTGAATACCGGTTTCTCCAATAAGGGCTTTGTCCCGGAAAGGATGCTGCAAACATGAATCACAGCTGGTCAGAGTGCGTGATAGCACTCTATAAATCAAAAATCCACAAAGGCATTTATCGCAAAATGCTTGCCGACCACACCATCGAAAGCGCCAAAAACGCCGGAGCTGACTTCTATCTCAAGGAAGATAGCAGCGGTGTGTTTACCCTCGGCAGAACCGGTAACGGTTTGCCCGTGAACGCCAAGCATATGCGCATCTTCTGTCCTTGGCACGAAACAAACGAACATCTTCTGCAGGCAATCGACAGCAAAACGCTTGTCTGTACAGAATGTGACCCCAGATTAAAAAAACTTATATAACAGGAGGATTTACCATGTACACTTCTTTGGACTACAACAGAGCATTTCAGAACCTAATCCGCTGCAAGACGGATGCCAACACCGATCGTAGCCTGTTTGAGGGCTTTGACAGCGGAAGCTATATGCTGCCCTACGGCTTTGCCGGAGACTACAAAGAGGCGCTCACACGTGAGAACCTTTTCCGTAGGTACGGCACTGTACTGACTAATGTCAGCGACGGCTATCTCCAGACGGTTGCCTCAACCGCAGACGCGCAAGTCGTTTCGGAAGAGGTCGCATACCCGGAGGACAGTGACGCTTTCACTAAGCTGACCTTCAGTGCTTACAAAATCGCAGCTCTCGCTAAGCTGAACCACAGTTTTGTCACGGATGCTCATTTTGATGTGGACAAATATCTCAAATCGGATTTTGCCCGTCGCTTTGGCAGAGCCGAGGAAAATGTTCTTCTGAACGGCACTGGTGTTGACGAGCCTACCGGTTTGCTCACTTCCGCAGATGTAGGCGTTACAGCCGCTGGCGGGACGGCCATCACCGGCGACGAGGTAATTGCGCTGTACTTCTCGGTGAAACCCGAATATCGCAAAAACAGCGTGTGGCTGATGAACGATGCAACGGCACTGGCGCTTCGCAGCCTTAAGGACAGCACCGGCAACTATCTCTGGCGCAGCACCGATGATACCATTCTCGGAAAGCCCGTCGTCATCTCCAACTTCATGCCCGATATGGCTGCAGGTAATGCTGCTGTCGCTGTCGGCGACCTGTCTTACTTCTGGCTGCTTGAAAGAAAGCCACTGTCAGTGCGTATTCTTACCGAAAAGTACATGGTTTCCAGCATGATAGGCTTTGCTGCTTATGAGCGCATCGACGGCGTGCTTGTCCGAAATGAAGCCGTTAAAGTCTTGAAAATGGCTGGCGCTGACGGCAACTAATAACACCGAAAATCGGTGGATTGTCTGCAATTTGGCAGTCCACCGACCCTGCGGGGGTATATTACCCGTTTGAATTCGCTTTTTATTCACACGAAGCCCCACACCGTTGTCCGAGATGAAAGGGTGTAGAGATTTGCTATCCCCCTATGCCCATCATCAGATGGGGTAACGATTCGAGACGTCATGTTAAGCTGAACGTTTCGTTCACCGTCATATACGATTTTAATTGATAGGAGGAATCCACATGGACAACAAGCCTGTGAGCGTGACCGAAAAAGTCATCGGTGACACGCTCTATATTATAGAATCAGCGGTCAGCGATACCGCTAAAGAAACCGCTTATGACAAGCTGAAACGCATGATTCTGGGCGAACTGGAACGCCAGAAAATAAGGCTGGCATCATAACACAATACTGCTTGACTTCTTCGCAGTAGTACGCGAATATGTAGTACCGCTTGAAGACTGTCGGAAAGGAGGAAAAAATGAATATTAACAGACAGTCTTTTACTACTGTGAAGAATGATAGCAAGGTCACAGCACTCTACTGCCGCCTCTCCCGTGATGATGAGCTGCAAGGCGATAGTAACAGCATCAAGAACCAGAAAGCCATACTCCAGAAGTACGCTGACGACAACGGATTCGGCAACACGCAGCTTTTCGTTGATGACGGGTACAGTGGCACGAACTTCGACCGTCCCGACTGGCAGCGCCTGATCGCGCTTGCGGAGGAAGGTGGCATCAGCACCATCATCGTGAAGGACATGAGCCGTCTCGGTAGAGACTACCTCAAAGTCGGATACTACACGGAAGTGTTCTTTCCCGGCTCTGACATCCGTTTCATCGCTATCAACAACGGCGTCGACAGCGCCAACCAGCAGGACAGCGATTTTACGCCATTCCTCAACATCATCAACGAATGGTACGCCAAGGACACGAGCAAGAAAATTCGCGCTGTGTTCAAGGCGAAAGGGAAAAACGGCAAACCTCTCTGTACGAATCCTCCCTACGGCTACATTAAAGACCCGGAGGACAAAACGCACTGGGTCATTGACGAGGAAGCCGCAGAGGTGGTGCGTCAGGCGTTTCACTTGTGCATGGACGGCTACGGACCGACGCAGATTGCCAAGGAGTTCAACAAAAGGCGCATAATGAATCCCACGGCACACGCCAAAGCGATTGGCGTAGCTATTCCAGACAACAGAGGTCACGATGATGACTATATTTGGCGTAGCAGCACCATCGTCCATATGCTCTCTCGGCAGGAGTATCTGGGGCATACGGTAAACTTCAAGACTTACCGCAAGTCCTACAAGAACAAAAAGCAGCTCAAGAACGACCCATCCGAGTGGCAAATTTTCGAGAATACACACGAGGCGATTATCAAGCAGTCGGTGTTCGAGACAGTGCAGAAGATACGCGATAGCAGGCGTAGAGTGACGCCGATGGGTGAAATGCCGATCCTCTCCGGGATGTTGTTCTGCGCTGACTGCGGAGCCAAGCTGTACCAAGTCCGACATCGAGGCTGGGAGCACGATAAGGAGTATTTCGTATGTGCCACCTACCGTAAAATCAAGGGCGGCTGCAGTTCGCATCAGATACGAAATGTGGTGGTCGAGGAGGCGCTCCTTGACGGTATTCGTCAGATAACGGCGTTTGCGTGTGAGCGTGAAAGCGAGTTCGTGCAGATGGTGACATCCAAGTCAAGGGCAGACCTCGACAAGAGCCTCCGGGACAGCAAACGAGAGCTGGAGCAGTCACAGGCGCGTATATCCAAGCTGGACGATATTATCCAGCGCCTTTACGAGGATAACCTGTCCGGCAAGATTTCCGACGAGCGTTTTGCCAAGATGACCGCCAGCTACGAGGGAGAGCAGCATACCCTGGAAAGCCGTGTGACGGAACTGAAACGCACCATGACCACCGAACACGAAAGTGCGCTCAATGTTGACCAGTTCCTCACCATAGTACGGAAGTACACAGATGTTCGGGAACTGACAGCGGAAATGATACGCGAATTCGCAGGAAAGGTCATCGTCTACAAAGCCGAGCGCATCGATGGCAGACGGGTACAGCGCATTGGAATCGTCTGGAACTGCATAGGTGAATTCACGCCGACAGCAACTACACCTGCACCGGAGCAAGAAAAATCGGCATAGCCGGTACATTCATACCAAACTATGCCGATATTTTTCCGGGATGGTTAATCCCTAAGACGCACCCTCAAAACGGCGGGTTCTTTTTGCGGCAATCGATTTTTGAAGCTACTATTCTATGCCAG
>CAYLIG010000008.1:0-120704 GCA_964383635.1 uncultured Christensenella sp.
TTACAATCAACAGAAAACAGCTGCTTCGGGTATAGGAGGGATCACATGCGCCTTACAATCAATGCTTTGCGCGAAAATAAAATGATCGTATTATTGTTCGCGATTTTTGTTTCGATGAGCTTTGCATCGCCGTATTTTCTCACCGCGTCGAATATGGAGAATATACTGATGCAGACGTCGTCCTACGGGATCATGGCTTGCGGAATGACGTTTGTCATCATCAGCGCGGAATTCGATCTTTCCATCGGCTCCACCATGTCGCTTTGCGGGCTGATCAGCGTTCTGCTCGCGCCGGTTATGGGACAGTTTCTGGCAATCGTCGTCGCGCTGCTCGCGGGCGTTGTGATTGGACTTGCAAACGGGCTGCTCATCGCCCGGGCGAAGATCAGCTCGTTTATCGTTACAATCGGGATGATGAGCCTGGTCAAAGGACTTGCGCTGAAGATTTCGGGCGGCAGCCCGGTGCTCAGCCAGAACGAATGGTTCAATGCGCTGGGAAATTCCACAGTGGCGGGCATTCCAACACAGATTTTGATCTTTGCCGGGTTTGTCGCGGTTTCGATGTATGTATTGTCGCGAACGAAATTCGGACGGAACAACTATGCCCTCGGCGGAAATATGGAGGTTGCGTTCAACAGCGGAATCAACGTAATCTTTCAGAAGATCGCCGCGTTTGTCATCTGCTCGTTTACCGCCGCTGCCGCGGGAATTCTGCTGGCTTCGCGGCTGAACACCGGCTCCGCGCTGCATGGCGACAGCGCCGCGCTGTCCGTCATCTCCGGCGTCGTCATCGGAGGAACGAGCTTGTCCGGCGGTGTTGGGAGTATTTTCAAGAGCATCATCGGCATTTTGATCTTTACGCTGATCACCAACTCGCTCGATTTGCTCAGGGTGTTCTCTTATTATCAAACGGCAATACGCGGCGTGCTGTTGATTTTAATCATCGGAATCGACGCATATACGCGAAGCAGATCCAGCCGGTAACCCGGACGGAGGTTTGACAGGCAGGCATTTTGAACACGGATGCCAAATCATAGCTTTGCAGGAACGGATATCGATATAATTGATTGCGAAACAGAGCGCGCGGCAGTCGAAGGCTGACGCGGCTTACAGAAGATTTGCGCGAGCGGCGTTTACTTCGTCTGCGAGCTTCGAAACTCGTTTGCCGCGCGGTTCATCGCCAGAAATCCTTCTACGGGGATGTAGTCCGGAATAGAGTTGCCGCTGCCGAGCGCGAATCCCTTGTGCGGGACGCTCTCTTCAATAGTCCGAAAAACGGTTTTGCGAATCTCCGCCTCGCTGCAGAGGCAGAGTACGTTCATGTCGATGCCGCCAAGGTTGCAGATGCGATCGCCATAGAGCTCGACCCAGGTGGAGAACGGGGCGATGGCGTCCTCGTTGCTGTGCTTTCCGTCGATGCCGGTGGCGATGATATCCTCCATCACGGGAAAGATGCGCCCGCAGGAGTGCAGCAGAAACGGCCGTCCCGCGTCGTGTGCAATCTGAACGATGTCCCGATATACCGGCAGAACATGCGTGCGAATATCCGAATATGAGATCAGCGTATTGGACTGAAATCCCAGATCGTCCCCCATGCGAAAAACGCAGTAGGCGGAGGAATACTCCCGCGCGAAGCGCTTCCAGATGCTGCGATATACGTTTCCAACCGCGCTGTAAAGATCCGCATACAGCTCCGGATCGTCGTCCGAAAGATAACAAAGATCCATATAGCCCGTGATGTCCTCGACCGTTTCAAACACGCCGTACCCAGGCCCGCCGACCGCGCGCATGCTGCTCGGCATCGCTTCCGCAAGCAAGTCGAAATAGGCGCCGTTTTGTTCGAAGTACCAGTCGGGGATTTTGTCCCAGGGATAGCGGTCAAAATCGTCGCGGTTGCGGATGACGCCGGGCGCGTGCCCGCGCAAAGACCCGCTGCCGGGCATGGACTGCGGAATACCGCGTTCAAAGGATACGATGTCGTAACCGTGATCCCTCCAAAAGTCGATGTAACGCCGGAAAAACAGCTTCTTCTCTTCCGTCGTGCCATCGATCAGCCGGCAGAGCTCTTCACCGGTCGCTTTTTCAATAAAAGGCGCGTCGATGTGGTGTTCATAGATCGGCATCCGCTCCGGCGTCTCATTATTCATCGCTTTAACAAAGTATTCGTAATTCGGCTCGATTTTCATATCAATACCACCCTTGCAGTCGATTAACTTGATGTTATCAAACGTAGTTTTGTTTGTAAAGAGCGGAAACTGTGTTTGAAATACAAAAACCAGCTCAAAAATGGCCGACTAAACAAAAAAATGAAAAATCCCCAAAATAGTATTTGACAAAACCGTGCGATCTTAATACAATGAATTAAGTAAAGCGAATCAATTCTTGCTATTTCGTTCTTGCGACAGCTGATGGACTCGATCATGTCGTAAATCTATCAATCGAGGCGGAAAATGTCAACTCGCAACATCAACAACGAAATTATGAAAGAAAATAATTCCAAACTGGTGATGGATGTCATCCGCCGCAGGAAAAACATCTCCCGAACAGAGTTGGCAAAGCGAATCGGCATGACGCAGGCATCGGTTACAAATATCGTAAATGACTTGATTCAGCGCGGCTTTTTGATTGAAACCGGAGAAGCGGAGTCCAACGGCGGCCGCAGGCCGATCCTCCTGGACATCAACCCGAACGTGGGATACGTCGTCGGCATCAATCTCACCGCAACCGAAGTCTGCTGCATCGTAACGGACTTTTCCGCGAACATTCTGATTTCGGAAAATGAGGACGTGGATGTCGAGCGCGGCGTTCACGCAATTCTGGATCAGGTCATCGAGCTGGCAAGGCGCTGCATCGTCGCTTCCGGTGTGAGCAAGGAAAAGATTCTTGGCGTCGGTATGGTGTCCGCGGGGCCCTATGATTATGAAAGCGGCGTGATGATCAACCCGCCGAACTTTAAGGGCTGGGATAATGTCCATATCAAGGAAATCATCAGCGGGGCTCTGGAACTTCCCGTGTTGTTTGAAAAAGAAACGCCTGCCGCGGCGCTTGCGGAATACTGGTTTGGCGATGCTTCCCGTGCGCGCAGCCTGTTTTTAATCAGTATTTTCGACGTTGGCATTGGCGGAAGTTTGGTGCTCGACGGCCGCGTTTATCATGGTTTTAAGGGCGGCGCCGCGGAAATCGGGCATATGACGATCGATCCGGCGGGGAAACAGTGCGCCTGCGGAAACTTCGGGTGCCTCGAGACCATGGCGGACGGGCGCGCAACCACCGAACACTACCGCCGCGCGCTCAAACTGGATCATCTGGAGATGCAAAAACTTGGCGTGGAGGACATCTCCAAAGTCGATTTGCATTTTTTACAGGAGCGGGCGGCACAGGGTGACGAACTTTGCGTCCGCGAACTCGAACGAAGCGCAAACTATATCGGTATCGCGCTGCAAAACGTCATTCAGATGTACAGCCCGGATACCATCGTGATGGCGGGGGAGTTTGTGGACTACAGCAACCTGCTCGCCGAGCGCATTATCCGTACCGTGAAAGCAAGGCATTACTTCAGCCACATGCCGGAGATCAAGATATACAGAAGCAGACTCGGAGCCAGCATTTTTCCGCTCGGGGGAGTTGCGCTCGTACTGCAGAAATACTTCAATATGTAGTCCCAAACATCGATCCGAACAGGATCTGAACATCCCATCACTGACAAACGAGAAACCATCAAAAAACGATCTGACAGACAAAGCAATCAAACTCCCTGCAATCGCTGCGTTAAGCAACGACAAATAGTATCGACATCAACTTAATTCATTGTATAAAGTAAGAATCGGAGTATAAAGAATCATGAAGAGATCTGAAGTCGAAGGGCATATTGCCTGGGCAAAGCGACTCATCCAGGAAACGGGCTGCACGCTGCCTTCGTTTGCATACTGGACGCTGGAAGAATGGCGCGAAAAGGGCGCGCTCACAGACGGCATGAAGAAAGTCATGCTCGGCTGGGACGTGACCGACTACGGCATGGGGGATTTCAGGACGATTGGCAACGTTCTTTTTACGGTGCGCAACGGCAGTCTTCTCGAACCCGGCGTCGGAACGCCATATGCCGAAAAACTGATTCCGATTCTGGATGGCCAGCGCCTGCCGATGCACTGCCATCACAGCAAGACCGAGGATATCATCAACCGCGGCGGCGGCGTGATGTTTATGAAGCTGTATAACTCCCTTCCGAACGGCCAGCCGGACTTTGAGAGCGATGTAACCGTGTATTCCGACGGGCTGCCCATTACGGTAAAGGCCGGCGAGGAGTTCTATGTTACTCGCGGCAACAGTCTTTCGCTGACGCCGGGCATGTATCACATCTTCGGCGCGAAGGCGGGGGCGGGCGATTTGGTCGTTGGCGAAGTCTCTTCCATCAACGACGACAACATCGACAATAATTTTCATGAGAATGTACTGCGGTTTGTCGCAATTGAGGAGGATGTTCCCGCAACGGTCGTTCTCTGCAACGAATACGACAAATTGCTCGGATGAAATGCCGGAAAGCGGCTCCGCACCTGAGAATTGAATTTCCCGAAAAGGGAATAAGCCGAAAGGCATATTAAAAAGGAGGAAGAAACAATGAAGAAATCCGTACTGATTGTGATCTCTCTGTTCCTCGTAGCCGCAATGGCGTTTGGCTGTGCACCCGCTGCGCAGACGACCGAAACCGCCGCTACGCAGGCTCCGGCAAGCGAAGCCGCAACCGAGGCGCCCGCTACCGAAGCGCCGGCGGTCAACAAAGTTGTGGCTGGTGTTGTGTTCCAGGAAGACCAGTTCATGAAGCTGCTCCAGCTCGGCTATCAGGCCGCGGCAAAAGACGCCGGCTATGAGTGCCTCACGGCAAACACGGCCAACGACGCAACCAAAGAAGCGGAACTGATCAACACCTACATCGCGCAGGGCGTTGCCGGCATCGCGATTTCGCCCGTGAGCGAAGCAACCTCGATTGCTCCTCTGGAAGAAGCAAGCAAACAGGGCGTGATGATCGCCGTTTCTAACACGAACATTGACAAGAGCGACTTCATCGTCGGCGGTTATACTTCGGACAACTTCGCGTTCTGCGCACAGACCGGTGCGGTCGCGGCCGAGTATATCAAGAACAACATGAACGGCGAAGCAAAGATCGGTATTCTTCAGTTCAAGTCCCTGCTGCCGGAGCAGTCCTCCGCGCGTGTGAACGGGTTCCTCAGCGAACTGGACAAAGCCGGCATCACGTATGAAATCGTGGCCGATCAGGATGCATGGCTGCAGGACAAAGCCGTTGCCGCAATCGGCGACATGATGACCGCGCATCCGGAAATCAACCTGGTGTTTGCCGCGAATGAAGGCGGCACCATCGGTGCAGCGCTGGGCCTTGATAACGCGGGCTATGCGGGCAAAGTTGTTGTCTTCGGTACCGATGCTTCCGAGCAGATCGTCGACCTGCTCAAAGACAGCAGCAACATTCTGCAGGCTGTTACCGGTCAGGATCCGTACACCATCGGTTACGACACGATGAAAGCGCTCATCAACGCAATCGAAGGCGGAGACATCTCTGCCACGAAGGGCAAGACCATCATCGTTCCGGGCGCAACGCTGACCAGAGACGATGTTGCCGGACTCGATGCCTTCCTGGCGGATCTCCAGGCGAAGATGGGCGGCTGACAGCAGCCCACTCTCAATCGCGGTTAATGCGAAGCGGAGGGATCCGTTCGGATCCCTCCGCTTAGACAGCCGGGATACCGGCTTCAATTCGGGAAACGTCCGCTGGATACAGTGGAAAGGGAATCCACGGTTATATGAGGGGATTCGGCCCAAACCACAGACAATATTTACAGTTGCCATCTATTTTTTCGGTCGTAAATCAATGATAAAATGACAATATGCATTGGACTGCGTGCAGGCTGAATTCAATCGCGTTGCAGTCAAATTTCTGGAAGAGGTTGATACAATGAGCGTCCTTTCCACACGAAATATTACGAAAGACTATCCCGGATGCCGCGCGCTGGACGATGTTTCCGTACAATTCGACGCAGGACGCGTACACGCGTTAATCGGCAAAAACGGCTCCGGAAAATCAACTTTGGTAAAAATCTTCTCAGGCGTCATCGCTCCTACGAGCGGGGAGTTTCGTCTGGGAGACGATATACTTAACTTTCAGTCGCCGGATCAGGCGCTGGAAACCGGTATTGCGACGGTGTATCAGGAATTGAGCCTGATCCCGTATCTGAGCGTTGCGGAGAATATCTTCCTTGGCAGACTGCCCAAGAAGGGAAAGATCATCGACTGGAAAGCCGCCAACAGACAGGCGCGCGAGCTTTTAAAGAAGATGAATGTAGACATAGACCCGACGGAGAAGGTCTATAAGCTCAGCATGTGGCAATGCCAGGTCGTTGAAATTACTAAGGCAATGAGCACGAACCCGAAGGTTTTGATGCTGGACGAACCGACGTCCGCGTTGGCTCAGCACGAGGTGCAGAGCCTGTTTGAAGTCATTCGCAATCTGCGCAAGCAAAACGTGATCATCATCTACATCTCGCACCGGCTTCAGGAATTGTGGGAGATTGCGGATACGGTGACGGTGCTGCGGGACGGGAAACTGATCGGGTCTGTTGATATAAAGGATATCGACCACAAGGGAATCGTTCGAATGATGTTCGGCGATGTGGAGATTCACAAGCGCCCGGAAGACCTGAAGGTCGGCGAAAAGATCGTCATGTCGGTCAAACATCTCTCCAAGAAGGATAAGTATCAGGATATCTCCTTCGACCTGCACGAAGGCGAGATTATCGGCATTGCAGGAATGCTCGGATCAGGCCGGACGGAACTGCTGCGGGGAATCTTCGGGGCGGACTCGATCGACAGCGGAACGATCACGGTCGAAGGCAAGCAGGTTCCGCGCAGCCTCTCCCCGGAGGTCATGAAAAAATTCGGACTGGGGCTTACACCGGAAGAGCGGAAATCCCAGGGCGTGATTTTGATGCATTCCATTCAGGACAACCTCTGCTATGCCTGCATGGATCGCATTTGCACCCATCATGTCATCAACAAGACAAAGCACAGCCAGTTTGCCAAAAAACAGATTTCCGATCTGAACATCAAGATCACGAGCCCGCGCGCGCTTGTCAGCTCGCTCTCCGGCGGCAACCAGCAGAAGGTGGTCGTCGGCAACTGGCTGAACAACTCCCCCAAGATCATGCTATATGACGAGCCGTCGCGCGGCATCGACGTCGTGGCTAAACAGCAGATTTTCCAAATCATGTGGGACCAGTCCCGCAAAGGCGTTTCTTCGATTTTTGTATCTTCCGAACTGGAAGAACTTCTGGAAGTCTGCCATAGAATCATCGTCATGTACATGGGCAGATTTGTGGGCGAAATCAATCCGGACCAGATTAAAATTGACGAGCTTTACGCAGCGGCTATGGGAGGTATTGTAAAATGAGAAAGACCTTTGACCTAAGAAAATTCCTGGTGGAGCATATGATTGAGATGCTCCTCCTCGTGCTGATTATCGCCATGTCCATCGGCGCGAAAGGCTTTTTGAGCACGAACAACGTGCTGAATATCTTCCGGAACGTTTCGCTGCGCGGCGTCGTTGCAATCGGCATGACGCTCGTCATCATCGGCGGTGAAATCGATCTTTCCATAGGCTCGCAGGTGGCGCTTGGCGGCGTGCTGACCGCCTATATCTCTCAAGTTTTAATCGCCAAAGGCGTGCCGATGGAATACAGCGCGCTGATAGGGCTTCTGGTCGCGTTGCTCGTCGCAATTCTGGTCGGCGTCTTTCATGGAATCGCGATTTATCATCTGCGGATGCCTTCCTTTATCATTACGCTTGCAACGCAAAGCATCATGTACGGCCTGGCCGCCATCATCTGCGGAGGGTTCCCGATTATCAATGTCTATCCGGAATGGTATAACTACATCGGCGTAGGCCGCGTGCTGGGCATCATTCCTTTTCAGGCGGTCATCCTGATTATCGTGTTTTTGATCGGTTGGTTTTTAATGTCCAAAACCGACCTGGGCAGATCCATCTACGCCGTCGGCGGAAATGCGGAGTCGGCAAGGCTCAGCGGCATCAATGTCAGAAACATCAAGATCTTTATCATGGTGGCGGTGCAGGTCATGGCGCTCCTGGGCGGCACGATGAACAGCGCGCAGGTGCGCTCCGCAACGTTCGGCTTCGGCCGCGGCTGGGAGGTTCTGGTCATTTCGTCAGCGGTCATCGGCGGGGCGGCGATGAGCGGCGGCATTGGAACCGTTTGGGGAACGTTCGTCGGCATCCTGTTTACGGGCGTGATTTCAAACGGCATGACGCTGCTGAACGTGAATGAATACATGCAATATGTCGTCAACGGAAGTCTGATGTTCTTTGCGGTTATGTTCAATACCTATGTCAACCGCACGCGCCGCTGACGGTATGACCCGAAAAGTTAGGAGTAAGATATGATGACATCCAGAGAGAGAGTTCTTTCGACCATCGCGCACGAAAAGCCGGATCAGCTGGCGATCGATTTCGGCGGCATGCGCTCGACGGGCATTGCGGCGATTGCTTATAACAACCTGAAAAAGAAGCTCGGACTGCCGCTTGAGACCACCAAACTGTACGATGTTTTCCAGCAGCTGGCTGAACCGGAACTGGAGGTTGTCGATCGATTTGGCGGCGACGTGGTGCAGCTGCACCGCCTCTGCCCGGCCTTCGGCATTCCCATCAGGCAATGGAAGCGCGGGACGCTGCAGGACGGTAGTCCCTGTCTGACGCCGCTTGACTATAACCCGGTGGAAAACGCCTCGGGCGGGCTGGACATCATCGACCCGGCGACGGGCGTGATCATTGCGCGCATGCCGAAGGACGGGTTCTATTTTGATTTGGTGACACGGTATCTGACCGACATCGATTATGACGCCGCCGAGCTGGATCGCGTCATGCAGATTCAGCAGATGACCGACGAGGAGCTGGACTTTATCGAAGCGGAATGCGACGAAGCGCAAAAAACCGGCAAGGCGACATTGTTTGCTTTCGGCGGGAATATCTTCGAGGCCGGCCAGTCGGATTTCGGGTATGAGCGGTTCTATTGCGACATGGCGGCGGAACCGGAGTTTTTGCACCACTATTTCAAAAAACTGACCCAGGGGTATATGGCGCAGCTGGAAAGACTGCTTCCGCGCCTGGGAAAGCGCATCGACGTCATCCAGTTTGGAGACGATCTTGGCACGCAGAACGCGCCGCAGATTTCGCCGGCCATGTACTGCGAGATGATTCAGCCGTATCATGCGGAGATGTTCCAGTACGTGCGGAAAAACTTTCCCGACACCAAGGTGTTTTTGCATAGCTGCGGCGCGATCTATCCGCTGATTCCGCATCTGATTGAAGCGGGCGTGCAGATTCTCAACCCCGTTCAGATCACGGCGCAAAACATGGACCCGAGTACGTTGAAGCGTGAGTTCGGCGCAAACCTGACTTTCTGGGGCGGCGGCGCGCGCATGCAAACCACCGCGGAAACTGGCACGCCGCAGGATCTATACAACGAATCCAGAGAGCTGATCGAGATATTTTCCAAGGGCGGCGGCTATGTGTTTAACCAGATTCACAACATTCAGGCAAACGTGTCGCCGGAAAAGATCATGGCGATTTATCAGGCGGGACTGGATGCGAGAAAGGCATAGCGCGCGTTCGCGCCGTGCGGGCGGGAATGACGGCCGGAACTCAAACAACCGAACAGCGAAGGAGTTGTGCGCATGAATCAGATGACCTCTCTCGAGCGCGTCCGCGCCGTGCTCAGCGGCGAACTGCCGGACCGCGTGCCCGTAATTCCGCAGGCATTCATGTTCTGCGCGGCAAACATCGGTACAAAAATCGGGCGGATCAACCGCGACCCGAAGAAGATGGCGGAATCACAGATTCTGACGCAGGAGCAGTTTGGCTATGACGGCTGCGTGATCGACGTTGACGATGCGACGCTTGCGGAAGCATGCGGCGCGCGCGCGCTGTTTCGCGAGGATGGGGTTGCGATTGTCGACGAAGGACACCCCGCGCTGAAGGATCTGCGCGACATCGACGATCTTACCCTGCCCGATCCCTACCGGTCCGGCCGCCTGCCGGAATGGCTGGAGACGACGAAGCGCATCATGGACGCCATCGGCGATCATGTGTTTGTGATGGGACGCGCGGATCAGGGACCGTTCGATCTTCTTTGCCTGCTGCGCGGGCCGCAGGATTTCATGATGGACCTCATCACGGAGGAACCGGAAGTCATTCATCACGCGCTGGAATGGACGACAAAGGCGCACATCATCTTTGCAAACGCGATGATGGAGATTGCGCACAGCACCAGCATGGGGGACTCGTACGCGGGGCCGAACCTTGTTTCACCCGCAACGTATCGTTCGCTTGCGCTGCCTTACGAGCAGCGGGTGGTGGAGGCGGTTCAAAGCGACGACCGCCCGTATTCGATCCATATCTGCGGCAATACGACCAGCATCATCGACCAGATGGCGCTGACCGGGTCGAAAATACTGGAAGTGGATTGGCAGATGGATATGGGACAGGCGCGCGCCGCCGTGCCAGATCACGTGGTTCTGATGGGTAACATCGACCCGAGCGATCCGCTGGTGCAGGGGACGCCTGAGGACGTCGACCGCAAAGCGAAGGAGATCATTGAAAAGACGAAAGGGCGCGGGTTGATCCTGAGTTCGGGATGCGCCATCGGGGCGAACACGCCGCCCGACAATATCGCGGCGATGGTCGCCGCGGCGAAGAAGTACGGAACATATGATCAGCTCCTGCGCTTGCAGCATAACTGAACAAAAAGGGCGAGGGAAATCCCTTGCCTTTCTTCTTGGATCGTTGGCTTTTTATGGCGCGCGGCCTGTGATCAAGGGGGGAATGATATGAATTACGATGGAATGGATCGTCGGGCTTTTTATGGCGCGCGGTCTGTGATAGAGGGGGGAATATGATGGATCATGACGAGTTGAACAGGAAAACCGGACATCTGCAGCAGCTCTGCAGCATCCGAAAGGTGCGTTATCAGGGCGACGCGGCGGACTTGCAGACGGCCTATCTCGTAGAAAACGGGAGGCTTACGTTCACCATTTCCGCCTCGCTCGGCATGGACATGGCCGAGCTGCGCGCCGGCGGCGTGAACCTTTGCCATATTACAAAGCCGGGATGGCTGGCCAACAGCGCGGACTATGCAAACTTTATCCCCGGCGGCATGTTTTTCACCTGCGGGCTCAAAAACGTTGGCCCGCAGACGGCGGGCGAACCCGCGCACGGCAGGCAGCGCTTTCTGTCCGCGGAGAATTGCAGCCAGTTTGTCGGGTATGAAGCGGAAACGCTCCTGCTCCGCCTGTATGGCGAGGTGCGCGAGGCCGGGCTGTTTTCCAAAAATCTGCTGCGAAAGCGAACGATAACGACAAAATACGACAGCGGTACGATCGTCATTCGCGATGAAATAGAGAATCAGGGATTTGCGGACGAGGAAATCATGCTGCTCTATCATTTCAACGCCGGATATCCGCTGCTGGACGAGGGGGCGGAGTTCATTGCCCCGAGCAAGACGCAGACCCCGCGGGATGCCGCCTCGCAGGCGGCCAAAGGAGAAAGCAGCCTGTTTATCATGGATGCGCCGCGTGACTGCTATCCCGAGCAGGTGTTTTATCACGACCTGACGGCGGATCAATATGGAAACACGTTCTGCGCGCTGAAAAACAGCGGACTTGGCGTTGCGCTGAAGCTTTCGTTCAACAAAAATGAACTGCCGTTTTTCACGCAGTGGAAGAGCATCGCCTCCGGGGACTATGTGCTCGGCATGGAACCGGGCAACTGTCATGTGGAGGGGATGGACAAAGAGCGCGAACGCGGAACGCTTTGCGTGCTCAAAGCCGGAGAAACCCGCTCCTATACCGTTACCCTGGACGTTCTCTCCGGGGAAGAGGAGTTGGCAGCCCTGAGCGCCGAAACGCGATAATACGGAAGCGGGGGACACAAAACAACCGCGTTTTCAGATGCGCTTATAGAAAGGATAGGGTGAATATGTACGATATAGTTGCACTCGGCGAACTGCTCATCGACTTTACGGCCAGCGGAAAATCAGCAAACGGCATGCGCCTGTTTGAGCAAAACCCCGGCGGCGCGGTATGCAACGTGCTCTCCGCCATGGCAAAACAGGGCGACAAAACCGCGTTTATCGGGAAGATCGGCAGGGATATGCACGGCGCGTTTCTGAAGCAATCGATCGAAAGCGTCGGCATCGATACGCGCGGATTGATCGAGGCGGACGATGTTTTTACCACGCTGGCGTTCGTTGACCTTTCGGACTCCGGCGAGCGGTCGTTTTCATTTGCGAGAAAGCCGGGTGCGGACACGTGCCTGACGGCTGAAGAACTGGACGAATCGCTGCTGGAAAACACGCGCATCTTACACGTCGGCTCGTTGTCGCTGACCAATGAACCCGCGCGCGGTGCGACGCTGCGCGCCGTTGAGATTGCAAAGGCCGCGGGTGCGATCATATCCTACGATCCGAACTATCGCGCGCCGCTCTGGGAGAGCGTGGAGGCGGCAAAGACGCAGATGCGTTCCCTCCTGCCCTATGTGGATGTGATGAAGCTTTCCGATGAGGAGACGGTGCTGCTGACGGATCTCGAAGACCCGGCGGACGCGCTGCGGTTTCTGAATGATGCGGGCGTCTCCTGCGCGGCGGTGACGATGGGGCCGAAGGGCGCGCTTGCGATGCTGCGCGGGGAAACGGCGATGACGGGGCCGCACGAGTGCGTCCGCGTGGACACAACCGGCGCGGGCGACGCGTTCTGGGGCGGATTTCTGCACGGCCTGCTTCGCAGCGAAAAAAGGATCGAGGCGCTGTCGCTGGATGAGGTGACGGAGTTTGCCCGCCTGGCCAACGTGGTTGCGGCAATCTGCTGTGAGCGGCGCGGCGCGCTGCTTTCGATGCCAAGCGGACAGGAAATTCAGCAGCGGCTTCGTTCGCGCTGACCGGCTGCAAAAGGAGACATGCATGAAGCGAAAAGGAATTGCCGTTGCGGGGAATATGATCGTAGACGTGCTCTATCCGATTCTGGGACACCCGAAGCCGGGTGAACTGACGACCATTACGGATGGCATCTCCCGCTCTACCGGCGGGGCGCTTTGCAATGTAATCGTGGATCTGGCAAAGCTGGATCCCGCCATGCCGCTCAAGGCGCTCGGGCGCGTCGGCACGGATAAAGAAGGGGACTATGTCCTCGAAAAACTGCAGGAGCAAAGCAATATCGACACCTCGCAGGTGCTGCGCGAGGGGCTGACGTCGTTCACCGCGGTGATGGCCGACACCATCGGAAAGCAGCGCACGTTCTATCACTACCGGGGCGCAAACGCGCGCTTTTCGGAAGCGGACATCGACTGGGACCAGTTGAACGCGGATATGCTGCATATCGGATATATCCTGCTGCTGGACGCGCTGGACGCGCCGGACGACGCGTTTGGAACCAAGATGGCACGGCTTTTACATACAGCGCAGAGCAAGGGAATTTTGACCTCGATCGACGTAGTCAGCGAATCCGGCGATCGCTTTGGGCGCATCGTGCCGCCCGCGCTGAAGTACACGGACTATTGCGTCATCAACGAACTGGAAGCGGAAGCGTCCACCGGCGTGAAACTGCGCGACGAAAGCGGCGCGCTGCTCAAGGGAGAACTGCACCGGGCGCTGGTAAAAATCAAGGAACTTGGCGTTTCCCGCTGGGCGGTCATCCATTCGCCGGAGGGGGCGTACGGCGTCGACGAATCGGGAAGATACATTGAAACGCAAAGCGCGCCGCTGCTGAAGAGCATGATCAAGGGCACGGTCGGCGCGGGCGACGCGTTCTGTTCCGGCGTGCTGTACGGCGCCTACTGCGACCTGCCGCTGGAGGACGCCATTGAGCTTGGCAACGCCGCCGCCGCCTGCTCGTTGACGGAAAACGGCGCGACGGAGGGGTTGCGCACGGCGGAACAAGCGCTGGCGTTTTGCGGCGAACTGAGAAAGCAGGAAAAGGCAAGGGGATAAGGAATGTCAAATCAAATGAAACAGGCGGTCATGTACGGGGCCGGGAATATCGGGCGCGGATTTATCGGCATGCTGCTTTTTCAAAGCGGCTATCATGTTACGTTTATCGACGTGGCAAAGCCGGTTGTGGAGGCGCTTCACCGGCGCGGCGGCTACCCGGTCAGGATACTGGACTCAAACGGGCACGAGGATGTGTTGGTGGAACACGCGGACGCGATCGACGGCGGCGACGCGGCTGCTGCCGCAAGAGCGATTGCCGAAGCGGATATCATGGCGACCGCTGTCGGCGCAAATATCCTCAAGTTCATCGCGCCAAACATCGCCGCGGGGCTGAAATTGCGATATGCATCCGGCGCAAAGCCGCTGAATATCATCATCTGCGAAAACCTCATCGACGCAAACGAGCGGCTGAAAGAGCTGATCCTGGCGCATTTGGACCAGGCGGAACAGGCCTGGTTTTTAGAGAATGTCGGATTGGTGGAAGCCTCCATCGGACGCATGGTTCCCGTGCAGACGCCCCAAATGCAGGACGGCGATCTGCTCCGGGTTTGCGTTGAGCGATATGGATATCTGCCGGTCGACCGGGACGCGTTTCGCGGGGAAATTCCGCAGATTCGGAACATGGTGCCGTTTTCGCCCTTCGATTTTTACATTCGCAGAAAGCTCTATGTACACAACATGGGCCATGCGACATGCGCCTATCTCGGGCTCTATACGGGGAAAGAGTATATCTTTGAGTCGATTGACGACGCGGATACGTATGGCATTGCGCTCAACGCCATGTTAGAGAGCGCGGAGGCGCTTGCGAAAAAGTACGGGGTTTCGCTGGACGACGTCATGCGGCACATACAGGATCTGCTGTTTCGCTTTACCAACAGCGCGCTCAAAGATACCTGCGCGCGCGTTGGCGCGGATATCCCGAGAAAACTCTCGCCGGAGGATCGCCTGATCGGCTCGGCGAAACTCTGTGTTGAGCAGGGCGTTGCGCCTGTTTTTCTCTGCGTCGGCGCGGCGGGCGCGCTGTATGAATATCTGCGCCAGAACGAGATGGAGCAGACGCGGGCGCACGCGGCCGAAACCCTGCGCCAACTTTCCGCGCTGGAAGACGCGGATCTAAGCGCGATGATTCTGGCGTATTACGAAATTTTTGCCGCGGGAGAGCCGGTTGCAAACCTCCGGCGCGCGGCGCAGAACGCAAAAGCAAGATGTAACACCGGCGTGGTGTAAATCAAAAGATCAAGAGAGCGTTATTCCGGTTTGACAAAAGGAGAACAGAGATGAAGACGACTGCTGTGCGCCTCTATGGCGCAATGGATTTACGGACGGAGACGTTTGATTTGCCGGAGATTGGCGACGACGGCGTCAGGGTTGAGGTTGTTTCGGACAGCATTTGCATGTCGAGCTACAAGGCCGCGCTGCAGGGAACGGCGCACAAGCGCGTGCCGAAGGGCGCGGCGGAGCATCCCGTGATCATCGGCCACGAGTTTTGCGGAAAAGTCGTCGAGGTCGGCAAAAACTGGCAGAGTAAATATCAGGCTGGCGAGCACATCGCCATTCAGCCCGCGCATTTTTACAAAGGCTCGCTGCTTGCGCCGGGCTATTCCTACCAGTATTGCGGCGGAGACGCGACTTACGTCAACATCCCCTACGAAATTCTCGCGATGGACTGCCTGCTGCCTTACCGGAGCGACACCTTCTTTTACGGTTCGCTTGCCGAGCCGATGAGCTGCATCATCGGCACGTTTCACGGTGTCTATCACACTTCGCCCGGCAGCTATGATCATCGCATGGGCATCGTGCCCGGCGGCAAACTCGCGCTGCTTGCGTCCGTCGGCCCCATGGGACTCGGCGCAATCGACTATGCGCTCCATGGGGAGCGAACCCCTTCGCTGCTGGTGGTGACGGATATCGACGACGCGCGGCTTTCGCGCGCAGAGAGCATCTACACCGTTGAGCACGCGAAGTCGCTTGGCATCGAGCTTGTTTACGTCAACACCGCGAAGCTGGAAGACCCGGTATCCGCGCTCAAGGCGCTGACGGGCGGCACGGGGTTTGACGACGTCGTTTGCTTCGCGCCCGTCCGGGCGGTGGTGGAGCAGGCGGACGCGATCCTCGGGTTCGACGGCTGCCTGAGCTTTTTCGCGGGCCCGACCAATCAGGCGTTCAAGGCCGAGATGAATTTTTACGACGTGCATTATACCTCCCACCATATCCTCGGCACGACCGGCGGGAACACGGACGATATGCGCGAAGCGATCGCGCTCATGAACGCGGGCAGGATTAACCCGGCGGCGATGATCACGCATGTCGGCGGGCTGAACAGCGCGGCGGAGACGACGAAGAACCTGCCGAACATCCCCGGCGGAAAGAAGCTGATCTATACCCATCTCGACTTGCCGCTGACCGCGCTGGCGGACATGGCGGCGCTGGGCAAGAGCGACCCGCTGTTTTTGGAACTGGCCCGCCTGGTTGCGCAGAACAACGGCCTTTGGAACGCGGAGGCCGAGCGGTATTTGCTGCAAAACGCAAAGCGAATCGACTGAATTGCCGATTCGCTCGGGCTTGCTGTCGAATGAAATTGCGCCCGGTTGCCGCGCTGCGGGACTGGGGAACAAAAAAACGCCGTTTGGACGGCGTTTTTTGCTGTGTGTGTGGGGGGGGGCAGGAACGGGTATTGATGTTCTATGGTGTATTACCGGAGAATCACGCTGGGGACGTTAAATGAGGGAAAGCCTTCCAGATGAGTTTTTTGTCTGGTATTGTCGTATATGCTCTTCCTCGTTGCTGTTGCTGACTGAATGGTGCGGTGTGGTTGCTCTGATAATGCTTGATTCTCGCCTGTAAGAGTAGCAATTTTGCTTCCCATGGCAAACATCTCCGTTTGGACATAAGAAAACCCGTTCTAGCGGGAATGGGATTTTCATTCGTACCAATTTTTATGTTCTTGACAATGTTTTCTTACAACTGCAACCCAATTCTCATACCAGTGCCATGATTTTCCGGCAACAATTGTCCCAAAATTACGAATTGGATTTTTCGCGTCCATATTCTGCCACAGGCGTGTGTGATCTACAATGCTGAATCTAAGGAAGCCCTCTTTATTCATAAGCGTGACGATTTGCTTTGGTAGATACTTCTTTTTTTCTGTTTCTTTAATGAATGCATAACTCTTATTCACACTTGCTGCTAATTCAGTGCCTTCCTTAACAAATTCAATTACTTCGTCAGCCTGACCTTTGCGGTTTGCCGCTATAGGAACAAAAAGAACCCTATAAGCATATCCCTCACTTCGCAACTCGTCGGCAGTCATATCCCGCTCAAAATCTTCAATAAAAGTCGATATGTTTGCAGGCAAATCAGATGCGCTTTTCAGATCTTCCACTTGCTCAGGAGTTATACATGAAAATTGAAGGCTGATTGATAAATACTTATCAACACCGTAATCATCTCCAAACAGAGACTTGATAGCCGTGTTATAGTTTAGACAGCATGCTTGCAATTTAGCGCTAACTGTTTTATCTATATTAGTTGTCATCTGATGTTCGATCTCATGTCGTAGTCCAATCAGAAAGCGGAGATTATTCTTTGTGCCTGGATTTAGGGGGCAGTTATCATCGTCGATACAACGCTCAAGTTCCCAATATTTATATGCACCTCGTTTTGTTTTCGAGAATTTTCTCCTTCGTCCGTTTGGTTCACTATATCGATAATCTATTCCAATATCTCGATAGTAAGCGTGCATAAGGTAAGTCCACGAAATCATCATAGTAACAATAAACAACTCGGTTTTGAAATATAAACTAGGATTATTGAAAATCTGTACAGCAGCGATTGCTGCTTCGCGCGATTTTTTAATTAATTCATCCTTTATTGAGCCAAACCTGCGATTTCGAGCCATAGAACCCACCTCCTAATAAGTATTATTTTATCATATTCTTTTAATAGATAATGGTAAATTACGGATGGATTTTGTGAAAACGCAAACCAAGTTTAATTTTTTTCAGGTTTGTCGTCAGCACCTGATACAACCAACCTCCTTGCCGCTATAATTGATGAACGGTCACATTGAGTTCCCGTATACAATCAATCTCTTGCTTTAGGCGGAATGCGCTATCGAAAAATTCTCATTTAAAGAAAAAGAGCCCCACCCCCACGGATGGCGCCCTTACGCAGATCAAAACCGGAACCCCAACTACTCCTTTTTGTTTCCTCCCGGCAGCCGAATCGTAAACTTGCTCCCCGTTCCGGAGATGGAATCCAGCTCGATCGCGCCGCCGAGCTTTTCAATGTTTTCCTTTGCGATGTAAAGTCCGATTCCGTCGCCCTGCGAATCCAGCGAATTCTGGCCGCGGTAATACGCCTCGAATATCTTCGGCCTGTCCTCCTTGGCGATGCCGACGCCCGTATCCTGCACGCTGACGAAAAACGCGCCCGCGCCGGAGCCATAGTCGATGCTCACGCTGCCGCCGGACGGCGTAAACTTGTACGCGTTCGTCAGGATGTTGTAGAGCGCCTGGCTGAGCTTGTAGCGGTCTGTATTCAGCTCGACCTTCTGCGCGGAGAGCGTCTGCAGCCGGATCGATTTCTTTTCAAACTGCGCGGTCAGCCCGCCGGTGATCTGCTTAAGCAGCGCGGAAAGCTCGACCGGCTCGATCTTGGCTTCGTCGATCTCCTTTGCCGCGTCCAGAAGCCCGCTCATGTTGGTGATGATCGACGAAAGATGCTCGATCTGCGCCTCGCAGGTCGAAATTTCATCCGGCGAAAAGCGGATCACCCCGTCGCGGAACCCTTCCAGATGCGTGCGCAGTATCGTCAGCGGCGTGCGCGTCTGGTGGACGAGCTCGTCGATGCGCTTCTTCCGGCTGGTCTGCTTGAGCCGCAGGCGGGACTGCAGCGCCTCAAGGCTCTGCTGAATGGTCTGAATCTCCTTCACGCGGGACTGCCTGACGCGGCTGTCGCCGCCGATGTCGATGGCGAGCGCCTGCTGCGCCGTCTGCCGCAGGTCGCGGCTCATCTTCCGGCTGATGAACAGCCCGATGACGAACACCAGCGCAAACACGATGCCAAAGGAGAGGAGGCTGTTGACGCCGAGCGCAACCATGAACCGCCGCGTCGCAAGCGACTTAACGATGGAGCTGTAGCGGCTTACGATCAGCTTGCCGATCACCGCGCCGTCCTTGGTAATGTCCACGGCGTCGGTCTCCGCGGCGGCGGTGCCCATCATGCGGCTCATCACGCCGCTTCGCATCATGCCGATCGCGGTGCCGCTCGAGCCGACGTCTGCAATCAGCTTGCCGTCCGCGCTGTAGAGCCGGATGCGGTTGATCGGGTCGCTTAAGTGCGACACAAGCTGCATCTCGAGCTGCTCGCGGGTATAGTCTTCCTCCGCCAGCGCCTCGGTTGAAAACTCGACAAGCTGCGAGATATGCTGGTTGTAGTTTTCCTTTGCGTATGCGACGAAATAGCGGTTGATCAGCGCGGTGAGCACAAAGGAATTGACGAGCACCGCGAGCGCCGCCGAAATCATCAGCACCAGCATCCATTGCCGCCGGATCGTCATTGCCGTTTCCCTCCGAAGCGGTATCCCGCGCCGTATTTTGTAACGAGGATTTCCGGGTTACGCGGGTCTTGTTCAATCTTTTGCCGGATCTTTTTGACATAGCTGTCGATGTTCCGGTCAAACCCCTCGTAGCCGTCGCCATACGCCTGCTCGATGAGCTGCTCTCGCGAGAGCACCAGCCCCTCGTTTCGAAACAGCGCGTGCATCAGGCGGTATTCCGCCGTCGTCAGCGGGATTTCCTCGTCGCCGCGGTAGAGCTTCATGCTGCCCGTGTGCAATGTGAGCGCGCCGCTTTGGTAGATGAGCTCGTCCGACTCGCGATAGACGCGCATCAAGAGCCGCCTGACCCGCAGCATGAGCTCGCTGACGCTGAACGGCTTGACGACGTAGTCGTCCACGCCGCCGCGAAAGCCTCTTACGCGGTCGACCTCGCTCTGCCGCGCCGTCAAAAAAATCACGGGAACCTCGGATAGTTTCCTGATCTGCGTCAGTACTTCAAATCCGTCGATCCCCGGCATCATGATGTCCAATAGAACGAGGTGGACGGTGTTTTCGTTGAATGCGGCCAGCGCTTCGAAGCCGTCGCCCGCGGTCAATACGTCGTAGCCTTCTTTGAGAAGGTACTTTTCGACGATGCTTCGAATCTCCTGCTGGTCTTCCACGACCAATATGCGGTAGTTCACCGTTCCACCTCGTTTTGTCCTTATTCAAGGCGCCCGGTTATTGGCCGAGAACCTCTTTCATCTTCGTATATTCCTCTTCGGTCAGCTCGCCCTTGATATAGCGCAGCTTGAGCGCTTCCGCGGCGGCGTCCGGCTGGGCCTTCTTCTTATTCTTGCCCGAAACGATGAGCGCGACGATGATCACAACCGCGACCACGACCGCCGCGAGGGAAAGCCATACGCCGGGATACACAAACCTCGTGTGCCGGAAAAACATGGCGGCGTCACCTAAACTTCTCATATACAACATTGTAACATACCTCCTTATTCATTCACTATTTTTAGCATTTTTTTGTAGTCTTCATCCGTGATTTCCCCGTTGATATACCGCTTTTTCAGCAGTTCCACGGGATCCTCCCCGGTCTTTGCCGGGTTGCCGGTGCGCTTGCCGGATTTTGAAAAAATCAGATACAGCGCGCCGCCGATGAGTACCAGCCATAATAGAAACATAATCTGTTCCGCCTTTCGTTTATTAGTTCCAGCTGCGGGCGCCGTAATAGCGCATCATACCGCCGCGTCCATATGTGTCGTCTTCATCAAACCTGCCATAGCCGCCGTAGCAGCCTGCGCCCATCCCGTAGAATCCCGTTTCGCCGGTTTCCTCGTGGTAGGCGACCATCTCGTCTAGCCAATCCAGCCGTGCCTGACCTTCTTCCGCGGTCAGAAGCCCGTCCTGCACCAGCTTTTCAATCGACTCTTTCCGAAGATCGATCATCTGTTGAAAGGCCTCGTCCAGGTCTGCTTTTTGCTGGTCGGTCAGCTCTGTTTCATCAGTGCTATAGTCATACATGCGGTACCCGCGGACGGTTGCTACCGCCGCAGCCTGCGTGTGTCCGAATGCGTATACCGCAACCGGCACGAGCAGCAGCACGACGGCGAGGATAATCAGCAATGTTCTCTTCATCATTCATACTCCTTTGCTGTTGGTTTTGCCTCTTTGCAGTTTCAATATAACGGTCGATTATGGTTGAATTATGATCAAGATTTTTTCCCGCAAAACAAAAAAGCCTTTTTTGTCGGATTCCTGCAAAAGGCGTGATTTTTCTGCGTTACGCGTCATATAATAAAAAATTGTTGCCAAATCGTGCCGAAAATATCGCAATGTGCGTGCTTTTATCACAGCGGCACCATAGTTATGCGCGCCCAAACGTGCTACAATAATTAAGATAAAATGGAAAGTATGTGCATTTGGCAATTTGGTGTTTCAACATCTGCAATGCGTGCCGTTTTCCAAACGAAACAGGAGCGAACCGATGGACAAATGGCTCTCCGATGTGCTGGTCGACGAATATCCAAGGATATTGGCGATTGCGTATACGATGGTGGACAACGATGCGGACGCGCGCGATCTCGTGCAGGATCTGGCCGAGAAGATCGTTCGCAACGACATGGCGGCATCGAGCTACGAAAAGCCGCTGGCGTATTTTTCCAAGATCATGCGCAACAAACGCCGGGACGACTTGAAAGGACAGGCGCGCACGCAGCCGTCCCCGGCGGAGACCATAGATTCGTTTGCCACGGTTGAAAACGTTGAAACAGCCGCGCAGTATCATCAGGCGCAGGCGATTCTTCAAACCGAACTGCTTACGCTCTCGCCCGAGATGCGCGAAGCGTTTATGATGGTCTATTTCGACGGGTTCTCGCTGCAGGAGGCCGCGGCGCTCGTCGGCATAGAAAAAAACACGCTCAGCCAGCGGTTCCGGCGGTTTCGCATCAAACTCGGACGGCGGCTGAATCTGGAATCGATCACGCTGTCTGTGATGCTCGCGGCGTTTCTGAGCATCGGGTAAGGATATGACGGAGCGGAAATTCAAAAAACTGATGGAGGACAAGCCGTATCTGATGGACGGCATGTTTCAGCGCTCGAAAGCGGAGGCGCAGCGGTTGGCGCTCGCGTCGGAACTGACCATCGAGCAGGTGATACTCTCCGCCCGGCAACGTTCGGACATGCCGGAGCAGGCCTGGACGCGGGTGGACCGCGCGCTGCTGCAAAAGGACGGCGCGCGTCATGCGCGAAGCGGGAGAACCGACCTGTGGAAGCGCGCCTGGAACCGCGCCGGAGTCCGGCGGCTTGCGGCCGCCGCGCTTGCGCTGCTGCTCATCGTCGCGTTCTTTGCGCTGATTCCGGGTGGGCGGACGCTTGCAAGAAGCGCGTACTCCTATTTTGCGAACGCGTTTGAAAACCGGATTCAGATCGGCCCGGAAAGTCAGCTGCCGCAGCAGAACCGCGGCGCCGAAACAGGCGTCATATCCGTAGCCGGGGACGAAACCGGCGGGGATGTGGTCGTTCGCTATGGCAGCCTTGCCGATTTTGCCGCCGACTATGGGCTGACGCCGGTACGCTTCGTATCCGATAGATTTGTCTGCGCCGGCATCACGCTGACGAAATATGAATCGTCCGGCATCTCGCTCTCGTCGCAGTACATATCCGAAGAAGGAAGCATCTTCATCGTCCAGAAGTGGCTTGTCAGCGACAGCATGAACGCATACGGCGGCGGGGACGGCTGGCAGAGCGCGCAGATACTGGGGGATACGGAACTGCACTACATGATCGATCCGAAGGACGGCGTGTTCGACGGGTTTGCGGTGTTGGGCGATTCCGTCGTCTGGATCACCGCGGAAGCCTCGGTCGACATGTCGGCGGAGCTGCCCAATCTAACCGAATAACACCCATACGTTCATTGAAATAAAAAGCCTTGCCGTCCTGTTCGACGGCAAGGCTTTTCTGTCGGTTATGCGGGTTGTATTACGGCACGGTTACCGTTGTGCTGGTGCTGCCGGAGGTCGTGCTGCTCGTGCCGTAGCCGTAGACGCGATATGTTCCGGACGACAGGGAGAGCGTTTTGCTCGCGGTGACGGAGGTTCCGGTTGTGGACGCGCTTGCGGAGGTGACATAGATCAGGCTGCCGCCCACGATGCGGTAGAGCGTTACCCGTGCGGTCAGCGTGTCCGAAATGTTCGATTCGGTTCGCGACCAGGCTTTGTACTGGCCGCTGACCGCCGTCAGGCCGCAGGTGACGAGAATTGCGGCGCGCGGCTGAATGACCGTGTCGTCGCTGGTCAGCGCCAGCGTGTTTCCCGCGAGCGTCAGACACAGCGCCAGTACGATGACAAGAGAAATGATCCGTCGTTTCATGTTGAATACCTCTTATCCTTTCTGTTTGGTTTTTGCTGTTACTCTATACACGATGATTTGGCGGCGGAATGACAGAGCAAATAGCAAACAAAAAGGTACATTTTGTCGAATTTGGGAAAAACCCGCAAAGATGGTGCGATTCCGAAACAAAAATAAACGCGGCGGCGAAGCATCTATTCGCAACTGCCCGTTTTCCTTTGCGCGCAAACATGATACACTGGTGCAAATAAAAAAACGGACGGAACGATGATGCAGGAACGATCCAAACAATACAGCTATCTGCTTTTCGACATCGACAACACGCTGATGGACTTCAACGCGGGCGAGCGCGCCGCGCTGTTTCAAACCATGGAGGAAGCGGGGGTTCTGCTCTCCGAGGCCGATTTTCGACGGTATCGCGAGATCAACCGCGTCATGTGGACGAAGTTTGAAAAGGGGCTTCTGGACAGCGCCGCCGTGCAGCGCGAGCGCTTTGAGGAATTTGCGGTTCATCTGGGGCGAAACGCCGCGGAAGGACCCGCGTTCAACGAGCAATACGTTTCAAACCTCGCCCGGCAGGCGATCGTGATGGACGGCGCGCTGGATATGCTCAAGCGGCTGCACGCGGATTACAGGATCGTGGCCGTGACAAACGGCCTGCACCTTGTGCAGCGTCCGCGGCTGGAGCGCTCCGGCCTCTTGCCGTATCTGGACGCGGCGTTCGTTTCGCAGGAGATGGGCGTGCAGAAGCCGGACAAAGCGTATTTCGACCGTGTGCTGGACGAGCTTGGCGAGCAGGACCGGGGGAAATATCTCGTGATCGGCGACTCGCTGAGCGCGGATATCCAGGGCGGCATCAACGCGGGGATCGACACATGCTGGCTGCGTCCGGCGGGCGCGGCGCCGAGCGAGACGATCAAGCCGACCTATATCGTCGGCGGATACGGCCAGCTCATGGCGCTGCTGGGCGCTGCGGACTGAGGCGGACGGCGCGTTCGCTCCGGCTCGCGATGCGGCGGGATAAAGGCAATCGACTCATATAAGTATGGAGGACAATCGGATGGATCGTTTTGAACAGGTCGGCGTCGTCAAAAAGGCGAACGTATACTACGACGGCAAGGTGACGAGCCGCACGGTGCTTTTTGCGGACGGGACGAGAAAGACGCTCGGCATCATTCTGCCCGGGCGGTATTCGTTTGGCACGGCGGAACGGGAGCACATGGAGATTCTCGCGGGCGTGCTGAATGCGCTGCTGCCCGGCGAGAGCGACTGGCGCGCGTTTGCCGAAGGAGAGGCGTTCGAGGTGCCCGCAAGCAGCCGCTTCGAGGTGGAGGCGGCGGGCGTTTGCGATTACTGCTGCTCGTATATAGCGGAATAAAAATACAGCGAAAAAAGCGGGCGGGGCGTGAGCTCCGTCCGTTGGTTTTGGATTTTGAAAGAAAATACTGCTATTACTTTAGTCTAAGAGTTATAACGGGATTTTCGAGTTGGGGAAGAGGGGGGGGCGAGAAATAGAATAGCATGTTATAATACATCGGTTTCATTCATCCTTCAAACGTCTCAAAGGCACCTCAAATTCATCAATTAAGCTATAAAAAAGCTCAGCCCCTTCAATAAAATCAGCATAAGAAGCAAGCTGATCATATAATTTAAGGTTTTCAAGAACATCTCGTGCGACTTTTGGACCTATTACCCGTGTCCAGCCATTAAAAGGTATTGAATATTTAGCTTCTCTTTTTTTCCCCCATATATTAACTGATACAACCCGTGAAAAATGCAGTTTACTATTATCTTCAGAGTAAGTCACATCAAATTGTCCAAGTGCAGCACAGAAATCTTTTGCGCTGATTTGTATATGATAAGTATGATCTTTCTTTTTTACGAATCTTTTTAAAATGAATGCAATCGTTTCAATCGTACAATCGTCGTGTTTTTTGAACTTTTTCCAGTCTTTTGAAAAATCAGAACTAAGCCGATTGGCTGCTACAGAAACCACAAGTCTTTCAAATTCTCGAACTGGTTCATATGGCAAATAGCCATACATATTTAATTGATATATTAGTAATAGTAATGCTGTTCTTTTGTTTCCATCACTAAAAGCATGATTTTTTACCATCCCATAAAAAAGTGTCGCACATATATCAAGTGGACGACTATACTTGATATGCCCCTCGTATTCTGTATTCTGCCTTCCCAAAGCAGAGGCTAATAAGTCAGCACTACGTAATCCAACCAACATGCTTTCCTGGTTTGGAAGGGGGGTCGAAGGATCAGTGAAATAGTCTGCCAGTATAAAATAAGCTTTTAATGCATCAGAGATATTTATAAGCGGATGGCATATACCGACCAAATCTGGATTAAGCTCTGTAAGTCTAGTATATTCTTCACGTAAATCCGGTCGCAAGTATTTCATGACTAACTCCTATATGGATTCGTTCGTAGGCACAATAGCGCTCATGAATTGTTATGGAGCTTCAACAGCTCCTTCATCTCCGCCAGCTCCGCTTCCATGCGGTGCAGATGCCGCTGGAGGTCGTCAATCTCCTGCTCGGCCTTGTAGTTGATTGCAAAGTCGATAATCGCCTCGTGCTTGTCCCGCGCGGCCTGCCGGTTCTGGCTCATCATGATGATCGGCGCCTGAAACGCGGCGATGAACGAGAGGATGAGGTTGAGCAGGATAAACGGCTTCGGGTCGAACTGCACCCCGAGAAACGGCAGCACGTTTAACAGTACCCACATCACGAGAAAACACGCGAATATGAGGATGAACGTCCAGCTCCCGCCGAACGCGGCGACCTTGTCCGCAACGCGGTCGGATCGCCTGGTGTGCTGCTCATATTCCTCGTCCAGCCGCGCGGCGACGCGCCGCTCATAGCTCTCCACCATCTTGTCGATGCGGGAGAGCTTTTCTTCGTTCAGCTCGATATTATAGCCGCGGATGCGGGACGCTTTCTCGTGTTTCACCGGTGCTTTTTCGGTTGCCATATCGAAACATCTCCTAGCTCGCTTGATAAGCCTATTTTATCAGCAACGCCGGTATTCGTAAACGCGAAATCGCGTCCGGCGTGATATAATGTGCCCAATACGGACGAACTTTGGGGAGGACGGCGGCATGCTGCGCGAATACGCGTTATCGACGGGCAAAAACAGCTGGACAAACATCACGGGGCGGGTCAGCGAAGCGCTTGCCGAAAGCGGCGTGACAAACGGCGTCTGCCTCGTCTACTGCCCGCACACGACGGCGGGGATCACGATCAACGAAAATTCCGATCCGGACGTGGTGCGCGATCTCGTGTTCGCGCTGGAAAAGACATATCCCGACCGGCCGGAGTTTCGGCATATGGAGGGCAACAGCGCCGCGCACCTCAAGGCGAGCGTGGTCGGCGCCAGCGCGCTGGTGCCGGTCAGAAACGGCAGGCTGCTGCTCGGCGTTTGGCAGGGCGTGTACTTCTGCGAGTTCGACGGCCCGCGCTCGCGAAAATATTATGTGCAGGTGCAGGGGGAGGGCGTATGAATCGTGTACGAATCACGGTGCTCAAGCGGGAGTTTTATCCCGATCTTGCGAAACAGTATCTCGCCGAAGGCGAGGCCGCGGGCGCCTGTCCGCTGCAGAACGTCGGCGATACATTTCTCTATGAAGGCGGCGCGGAGATGCCGGATGGGCTCTGTCCCTGGGCGTGGATCGACCTGTACTCCGCCGTGCGGACGCTCTACTCCGGCGGGGTGGACAACGACTGGTATCTCGACGGCGGCACGCGCATCCAGTGCTGCACGGACGGGGTGCGCCCCGTTGTGTACCGGCTCGAACTCGTCCGCGACTGACCGCGGCGCGAAAAAGAGGCGGACAAAACCGCCTCCCGCCGGTAAAGCCGCCGCGTGTCAGCGGTTGTAGGTATGCTCCAGCGTGTATGCGTCGGTGACGACGGGCTTGCCGTCCTTGTCGAGCAGCGGCGTGAGCCCGCCCGCATAGCCCGCCGCGTGGAAGAGATAGTTCACGCCGGTCTCCCGGTCGACCCAGATTTCGTTGGACGCCATCGCGCCCTTGGAATACACCCTGACGAACCGATCGTCTCTGCCCATGATGAAAACCCTCCCGAAACGTTTATTTCTGACAGCACCAGTATAACATATGCCGCGCTCAAACTGCTCGCGCGCGACGGAGTGCGCCAGGCAACATCGATTCATGACGGGGGACAGAACACATGCTGTATGAATTTTCGGACGTGCTTTTGCAGATTGCGCCGGAACAGCTGGACGAAACGCGCCTGACGGCGGGCGTCGTGACGCTCGACGCGCTGCGTGGCGATCTTGCCGCGCGCATCGGCTTTGGCGCGGCGCTCATGCGCGAATGTGAAAAGCCGGATACGCGCTTTCGATCCGCCGTCGAGATGGCGGAGGGGCGGCTCTTTGCCGTCGTGTCCGTGCGGGACGCGGCGGACGAGGAAGGCGCGCGGGATCGCATCGGCCTGTTTGTTCGCAAAAACCTGATGCTGCTGGTGCTGCTGCAAGACGACGACGGAAGCATCCCGCCCGCGCTGGATGAGACGGCGCACCTGATCAACCTGAAAACCGCGTCGCTCGAGCGGCTGATCAGCGCGTTTTTCGAGCGGCTGCTGAGCCGGGATGGGCTCGACCTCGAGACCTTTGACGAGCGCATCGCGGGCATGGAGGCACAGATTGAAAACAACGAAACGGGAAAGAGCTTCAACGGTGAAATTCTTTCTCTGCGGCGGCGTCTGCTTGTCGTGCGAAACTATTATGAACAGCTGCTCGATCTGTTCGATGCGATGATTGAAAACGAAGCGGATCTCTTCTCGGCGAAGAACCTCTATCATTTTCGAACGGCGCGGGACAAGATCGCCCGCCTCTCGGCGGACGCGCAGCTGCTGCGGGAGAGCCTCGTTCAGGTGCGGGAGGCGTACATGGCGGCGCTGGACTACAACGCAAACCGCATCATGAAGGTGTTCACGGTGGTTACAACCGTATTTCTGCCGCTGACGCTGATCGTCGGCTGGTACGGCATGAATTTCAAGTTCATGCCGGAGCTGGCGAGCCGCCTCGGCTATCCCGCCGTCATTGTGCTCAGCGTGCTCGTCGTGGTGCTGAGCCTCGTCTTTTTCAAACGCAAAAAGCTTCTTTGACCGGACCGGGCACCGCTTGCCGCGGTTGAACGCGCATATAGGATGTGTTACACTAGAAGACAAATTCAGCCAAATTAACCCATTTTCCGGCAGGAGCAAATTCGATGAAAAAAGCAAAGAACACGTTTTTCGCGCTCGCTTATCGTATGATTGGATTCGGACTGTTAATCGGGCTTGTGTTTCCGTACTTTATGATTCTGCTCGGCGTGCCGAGGAGCATCGCCAGAAGCGAGATGTTCATCATCTCCTGCGTGGTGGCGGGCGTGCTTGTCGGGTTTGTCAACATCGTGATCTCACAGGTGACGGTGAAGGGCAGGCTGACGCTTTTGACCCAAAAGATGGGCGAAGTGAAGGATTCGATCATCACGGTCTCCGAGAGCGGGGAGATCGGAAACTGCAGCCCGGAGCACTGCTGCATCGCGGTTGAGACGAACGACGAATTCGGCAGCAGCGCGCAGGCGTTTAACGAACTGATTTCCGCGTTTTCCAAGTCGCTACGCATGCTGGACGACATCAAAACATACACGGCTATCTTTTCCGGTCAGCTCGATCTGCATGTGCTTGCGGAATACGCGCTGGAGCGCGTGATGCAGGGCACGGGCGCCGACGCGGGCGCGGTTCTGCTCGAGCAGGACGGCGATATCGGCGTATTGCAGTCGTTCGGCATTCGGGACGTAAAGTCGCTCACGAGCGACCCGCATGTCCTTTTGGCGTTCACCAGAGGCGAGTCCTGCAGGCTCACGCTTCCCGAGGATATCATTGTGGAGAGCACACTGACGCAGTTCCATCCCAAAGAGGTGATCATCGAGCCGGTGCTGTTCAAGAGCGTGCCGATCGCGGTCATGCTGCTGGCGAAGGCGGAACTTTTTCAGTCCGACTATTCGCGTCAGCTGTCCATCTTTTCGCAGAGCCTCGCCGTCGCGCTGCATAACGCGTTGGAGCACGAGCAGCTGCAGAAGCTCGCGGCGCTCGATCCGCTCACGGGCATTTTAAACCGCCGCTTCGGGATGCTGCGGTTGCGGGAGGAGTATTCGCGCGCGGTGCGAAAAGGCTCGCCGCTGGGGGTGCTGATGATCGACATCGACCACTTCAAGCAGGTGAACGACACCTACGGCCATGTCGTTGGCGATCGTGTGCTTCGCAGCATCACCGCGCTGATCCGGCAGGGCATGCGCGAAGGCGACATCCTCATGCGCTACGGCGGGGAGGAGTTCCTTCTGATTCTGCCCGGCGCCTCGCGGGAGGACGTGTATATGGTCGCCGAGCGCGTGCGCTATCTCGCGCGCGACCACAAGACGCAGTATGGCGAAAACCAGATCGGCGTGACCATCAGCGCGGGCGGGGACTCCCTGCCGGAGACCTCCGTAGCAAACGAACAGGAGCTGATCTCAAACGCGGACGCCGCGCTCTACGGTGCCAAAAACGCGGGCAGGGACAGGGTCACGATCCATTGATTTCGCAAAAACTACACAAAAAAACAAACGCGGCTTTCGACAGCCGCGTTTTTGTATGCGCGAAGTTCTTTCGGATTCGGACTGCCGGGCAACGGCGGGTTTTTACTTGTGCGGGCGATGCAAAATTGAGTGTCAGGCGATGGGGCAGACCTCGGCGATGGCGTCCGCCAGATACGGCACGGTGTTCAGCGCGGCATTGAGCGTGTCCGCGTTGGTGCCGATCTCGGCGAGCAGGCATAGCCCCATGTGCTGGTTATAGCGTCCGACCTTGAGCCGGATGGGCTTGACGAGGTCAGGCTGCTCCCGCGCGATCGCCTGCGTAAGCGAATAGGCGAACGTGTAGTTGTTTTCCCAGTCCGGCGCCGCGTCGTATTCGCCTTCGTAGGTGCCGATGCCGCTGCCGACGACGAAGAACAGCTTGGCCGCCGGCGTACCGTCGATCATAATCGTGTTGTCCGAGCGGCCTCGCTGCTTGCTGGCGTTTCGATGCAGGTCGATATACAGATCGATGCCGTCGTACTGCCGCATGAGCTCGAGCGAGCGGGAATACGCGCTGGTGAGTTCCTCGCCTTCGACGTTCGTCGTGTCGTGCAGCACGGTGAACCCGCGCTCGCGCAGCGCGTCCGCTAACGCCTCGCCAACGGCGATCACGCTGTAGCGCTCATCCTCGGTGCGGCCGGTCTGCGTTTCGACATAGCTGTCCGTTTCGGATTTTAAGTAGGATTCCGTCGCGTGCGTGTGGTAGATCAGCACGACCGGCTTGTGGTCAAAGGGAAACTGTTCCGTCGAAAACTGCGCGGCGATGTCGCTCCTTAGCGTGATGTCCCCGTCCTCGTCGATGGTCATCTCCGGCTCGGGCGTGGGGGAGGCGGAGGCGGTCGGGGCGGACTGCGTCGCGGCGGGCGCCTGCGTCGTGAGTACGACCGGCGCGTCCGCTTCGTCCACCGGCTCGTGCGTCGCGGCAGTCGATTGCCCGGCGGAACACGAAGCAAACGTCAGCAGCAGCGCAAGCGAAAGACAGAGCGAGATGATCCGGGCGCGCGCGAAAAGCGTTCTCATGTGCGTTCCTTTGCGCCGTGCCGCCTCGCGAGTGCATGCAACGGCAGGGAGACGGTGAACGTCGTTCCCGCGGCGGCGCTGCTAACCACATGGATGCGCCCGCCGTGCGCGCGCACGATGTTGTCCGCAATCGAAAGCCCAAGGCCGTAACCGCCCGCGCTTCTCGCGCGGTCCACGCGGTAAAAGCGTTCGAACAGGTGCGGCAGGTCGCTTTCGGGAATCGGCGCGCCGGTGTTGTGTACGCGAAGAACCGCCCCGCCGCCGTCCGCGCGCAGTTCGGCGCGGACCGCGCCGCTCGCGCCCGCGTATTTTACCGCGTTGTCAAGCAAAATGCCGCAGAGCCGTCGGAGCTGGGCTTCGTTTCCCTGCAGCGAAACGCCGGGCTGGATTTCGTCCTCAAGCGTAACGCCCGCCTCAAACGCGACGGACGCAAACGAGAGCAGCGCGCCTTGCGCAACGTCCGAAAGGCTGACCTCCGCGGTGGTTCGATCCATGCGTTCGCTGTCGGTCTTCGCCAGAAACAGCAAATCTTCGATCAGCAGCTTCATGCGGCTGCCCTCGGAACTGGTGTTTTCAATCCATTGCCGCTCCTCGGCGACGGTGCGCCCGGGATGCGAAAGCAGGATTTTCTGGTTGGCGAGGATGACCGTCAGCGGCGTCTTGAGCTCATGGCTCGCGTCGGCGACAAATTGCTTCTGTCGATTCCAGGAGGCTTCGACGGGCTTGAGCGCCCGGTTTGCCAGAAAGAGGCTCGCAAAGAAGAACGCAAGCAGCGCCAGCGCGCCGACGAGCAGTGAGGTGACGATCAGTTCCGCCATGGCGGCGACGTCGCTGCTTGCGTCCAGAAACGCGATGCGCGTCACGCCGTTCTCGTTCACGCGCAGATAGCGCAGCGAATACGCGTGGATCAGGCCCGTGTCCTTGGCCGCGCTCTGCGCGATGGACGCGATGGTCCGGGCCGTATCGTCGCTGATCACAACGGAATCCACGGCGTCTATGGTGACCGTGCCGCTTTCGTCAATCGTAACGGTAAAACTGGCGAGCAGGTCGTTGCTGCGCTGCGGCAGGGTGCCGCCCGGCGCGCTCGGCTTGCCGATTTCATATTTCGGAACGTCGTTCGTGTCGCGCCGCAGCAGGGTTTCCAGCGTGCGCTCGGCGGTCTGCCGCTGACTCGTCGCGGTGGAGACGCAGAGCGCGGTGAACACCGCGAGCAGCACGATCAGCACCAGCGACATGCTCACGAGAATAAATTTCTTTTTTAATGCTTTGATCATCGGCACAGCCTCGCTTTATTCCGGATGCAGGGGGTTGTTATGCGTTCGCATCGTTGCGTCACTCCGTTCCGAGCCGGTAACCGAGCTTGCGAACGGTCTGGATTGTGACGCGGGAGCCGATGTAGAAGAGCTTTTTGCGCAGAAACGAGATATACGCCTCCGCGTTATTGTCCGCCGCGTCGCTCTCCGCGCCCCAGACTTTTACAATCAGCTGCTCCTTGGGTACGATGACGCCCGGAGAGGCAAGAAGCAGCTTCATCACCTCGAACTCCTTAAAACTCAATCGGATGCGCTTCGCGCCGCAGCGCAGATCGCTGCTGCCTAGCTCGAGAACCACATCCTCATACGCCATCTCCTCGAGCACGACCTCGCCCTGCCGCCGGGTCAGCGCGCGGATGCGCGCCGTGAGCTCCTCCGGCGCGAACGGTTTTGTCATGTAGTCGTCCGCCCCGCAATCGAGGCCGCTGACCTTGCTCTCCAGCTCGTCCCGTGCGGTGAGCATCAGCACCGGGGTGGCGATCTTCTCGCGCCGCAGCGCGCGGACAACCTCGAACCCGCTGCGCTTTGGCAGCATCACGTCCAGAATCACCGCGTCGTACTCTCCGCTGACGGCGTACTGATAGCCGTCCTCGCCGTCGTAGACCGCGTCCACGGCGTATTTCTGCTCGCGCATGATCTGCGTCAACGCGTCGGAAAGACGTTTTTCGTCCTCCACGATTAAAATCCGCACGGGATTTCGCCCCCCCTTTCGCCCGCAGACAAGCGGGCGGCTGCTTTGTCAAATTCAGTATACCCCGCCTCATACCCGCGGGCAATGCCGCTTCCGTTCTGTATGGGCGGATTTTCTTTTTTAATACAGGCAGAGTATACGGCAAAAAGCTGAAATCAGTCTGAAATTAAGTTTTCAGCAAGTTTTCAGCAAAGGGTTTTACAATTGCGCCATGAGAGGTGAATCCCATGACAAACAACACGTTTGAACGCATCGAAGAAAAATACCTGCTCAGCGCGGCGCAATATAAGGCCGTGCTGGCCGGCCTTCGCGGCAGGATGCAGCCGGATATGTTCGGCAGAAGCACTGTGACAAGCATCTATTACGATACGGAGGACTACCGCCTCATTCGCGCTTCGCTGGAGAAGCCGGACTATAAAGAGAAGCTCCGCGTCCGCGCTTACGGGACGACGACGCCGGAGAGCCGCGTGTTTGTCGAGCTGAAAAAGAAGTTCGACGGCGTGGTCTACAAGCGGCGCACGGAGCTGCCGCTGGCGGAAGCGAGCGCGCTGCTCGCCGGGAAACCGACCGCGGCGGACACGCAGGTCATCCGCGAAATCCGCTATTTTCTGAAGTTTTACAACCCGCGTCCGAGCGTGCTGCTCTCCTACCGCCGTGTCGCCTATACGGGCGCGGAGTCGGGGCTTCGCATCACGTTTGACGACAGCATCCGCTATCGAACGGGCGTGCTCTCGCTCACGGCGGGCGTCTGGGGCGAGGAACTCCTTCCGCAGGGGACGACGCTCATGGAGATCAAGGCCGCCGGTGCGATGCCGCTCTGGCTTTGCGATCTGCTGAACCGAAACGGCGTGTATCCGGCGAGCTTTTCCAAATATGGCGTTTGCTATCGGGACTGTCTCTACCCGCGGCTGAAGCAGGCGGAGAAAGGACATTCGATCTATGCTTGAAACCATACTCTCTTCCTCCGCCGATCTGACGGCGGCGCAGTTTCTGCTCCTGGCGGGTGTGTCCCTTGCGCTGGGGTTTTTCTCCGCGCTGGTGTATATGTATCGAAACACCTACACCAAGGGATTTGTGGTAACGCTCGTGCTGCTGCCCGTCGTGGTGCAGACGATCATCCTCCTGGTCTCCGGCAACCTCGGCGCGGGCGTCGCCGTGGCGGGCACGTTTTCGCTGGTGCGCTTTCGATCCGTCCCCGGCGGCGCGCGGGAGATCGCCGCGATCTTCGCCGCAATGGCGATCGGACTGGCGACGGGCATGGGGTATATCGGCATCGCCGTGCTGCTCTTTGCCGCCGTTTCAGGCGCGAGCCTGCTGCTGCTCTCGCTCCGCTTTGGCGAGCAGGACGTCAATCACCGGCGATTGCGGGTGACCATGCCGGAGGATCTGGACTACAACGATGTGTTCGAGGATGTGTTTGCGGCCTATACGACCCGCGCGGAGCTGAAAAAGGTGCGAACCACCAACCTCGGCAGCATGTTTGAACTCAGCTACGACGTGACGCTGCGCGATCCGGCGCAGGAGAAGCGGTTCATCGACGAACTGCGCACCAGAAACGGCAACCTGAATATCCTGCTTTCCCACACGCCGGGGAACGGGGACGAACTGTAACACGAAACTCAACCGATATGATGAGGGGAACCCTATGAAACAGAATAAAAAAACGGCTGCGACGCGGACCGATTGGATAAAAGGATATCGTACGAAGAAAATCAAAGTGATGTTTGCGTTGCTGACCGCCGGGGCGCTTGCGTTTGCGGCGGGGTGCGGGACGACGTCGACTGCGACGAGTTCGTCTACTGCAGCTTCGGCGGCATCTACGGCGGACGTAGTTACCATCAGCGCGGAGGCAGTCTTAGCGGTGCAGAACGCGCAGGCGTCCCAGTCGGATGCGTATTCCGACCGGGATCTGGATGCCTCCTATGACGTAAATGAGGCGGTGTTGGTGGACCTTTCGAGCGTAACCGGCGATTATACGATTACGTCGGAGGGCGTGTACGTCTTCGGCGGCATGCTTGCAAACGGTTCGATCATCGTTAACGCGGGCGAAGAGGACAAGGTGCAGATCGTGCTCTCGGGCGCGAGCATCACCAACAGCGACGGCCCGGCGATCTACGCCGTCTCGGCGGACAAGGTGTTTGTCACGGCCGCGGATGGCACAATCAACTCGCTTTCGGACGGACCGAACTATGCCGGGGACGGCTTTGGCAACAGTCCGGACGGCGCGATCTTCTCCCGCTGCGATCTGACGCTCAACGGCACCGGCACGCTCAGCGTAAACGGCAGCTATCAGTTCGGCGTCGTGGGCAAGGACGACGTCGTGATTGCGAACCTGACGCTCAAAGTCACCGCAGCGTCGGACGGCATTGTCGGCAAGGACAGCGTCAGCATCAACGGCGGAACGATCGACGTCACGGCGGGCGGGGACGGCATCGTCAGCGAAAACGACGATGACGCGGCGCTCGGCAGTGTGCTGATCGACGGCGGAACGCTGACAATCACGACAGGCGGCGCGGGCGCGAACAGCGCCAAGGGCATCAAGGCGCAGTCCTTTGTCACGATCAACGGCGGCAGCATCGTCATCGACGCCGAGGATGACGCGATCCACAGCGCGTCCGCGCTGACCGTTACCGGCGGCACGATCTATCTCACCTCCGGCGACGACGGCATGCACAGCGACGACCTTCTGGTCATCTCCGGCGGGGATATCACCGTTGCCGGGAGCTACGAAGGCATCGAAGCCGGCACCATCACGATTTCAGACGGAACGATCGACGTGACCGCTTCGGACGACGGCCTCAACGCGGCCGGCGGATCCGACGGCACGAGTGCGCAGGGCGGGCGGCAGATGGACGCGTTTGCGTCCGACGCGAGCAAGACCATTCTCATCTCCGGCGGAACGGTCACGGTCAACGCGGATGGAGACGGCATCGACAGCAACGGCTATTTTACGATGACGGGCGGCACCGTCTATGTCTCGGGACCGACGGACTCGCGCAACGGCGCGCTTGACGCGGGCGTGAGCATGACGATTTCCGGCGGCGTGATCATTGCGGCGGGCGCGTCGGGCATGGCGCAGGGCTTTGACCAGAGCTCTGGGCAGGCGTCGCTTTCCTATACCTATTCCGCAACGCAGCAGGCGGGTACGAGCGTGACGCTCAAGGACGCGTCCGGCAATGTCATCGCCACCTATACGCCGGAAAAGGCGTATCAAAACGTCATCATCAGCGCGCCGGGCCTTGCATCGGGACAGACCTACACGCTCTACAGCGGCAGCGCCTTGGTCGAGAGCGTCACGCTCACCGGCGTTGTGACGACGGTCGGCTCCGGCGGCATGAGCGGCGGCTTCGACGGCGGGCAGAACCCCGGCGGCGGGACGCGGCCGGGCGGCGGACGGCGGGGGTGATCGCCATGCGGCGTGAGAATGCATCCCGGCGCGGCGGTTTTTTCAGAAGACACATTTACGCGTTTCTCTTCTCACTCGCGCTGACCCTGATGACGGGGTATGTGCTGCTCGATACGTTCGTTCTGCCGAGCGCGCAGACGGCGGGCGTGGCCGCCTCCACAACGCTGGTGGTGACGGCGGACACACAGACGGAAACGGCGCAGGCGGACGCGCAGGCGGGAGCCGCGGAAAGTGCGGCGAGCGAACCGGTGGTGACGGATAACAGCTATGTCGGAAACGGCGTGAGCATCACGATCGACACGATCCGCGTCTCGGACACGACGGTCTACGTTGCGGATGTGCAGCTATCGAGCGCGGACAGCCTCAAGACCGTGCTGGCGAACGACACCTACGGCACGAATATCACGCAGACCACCAGCGCGATGGCGCAGGCAAGCGGCGCGATCCTCGCGGTCAACGGCGACTATTACGGCGCGAACAAGCGCGGCTACGTGATTAAAAACGGCGTGCTCTACCGCGACACCGTCCGGCAGGGAACGGACACGGAGGACCTTGCGATCTATCGCGACGGCAGCTTCGCCGTCATCGACGAAACCGAGGTCAGCGCGCAGGAACTTCTGGACAGCGGCGTCGTGCAGCTCTTTGCCTTCGGGCCCGCGCTGCTGGAAAACGGCGAAATCGTCGTTTCCTCCGGCGAGGAGGTCGGCCGGGCGATGACGAGCAACCCGCGCACGGCGATCGGCATCGTGGACGGGCTGCGCTACATCATCGTCGTGTCGGACGGACGCACGAGCGAGAGCGACGGACTGAGCCTGTATGAGCTGGCGCAGGTGATGCAGCAGTACGGCTGCCAGACGGCCTATAATCTCGACGGCGGCGGCTCCTCCACGATGGTGTTCAACGGTGTTGTGATCAATAACCCCACGACGAATGGAAGCAAAATTTCCGAAAGGGCGGTGAGCGACATTGTCTGCATTACGGCGTGAATTCTGGCGGATGCGCCTTCGCCGCGCGGCGGGGCGGTATGTGCTTTTTTCGGCCTTTTGCGGCGTGTTCGCCGCGGTGTACCTGCGCTTTAGTTACGGGCAGAGCTCGCCGTTTCTGGTGTTCCTGTTCGCGCCGCCGCTGCTTTCCGGCGCACTGCCCGCGTTTCTGGCGGGGCGGCTTGCTCCCCGGCGGCCGTCAGCCGCCGCGGTGCGGCTCTGGAACAGCGCGGTTGCGACGCTGACGACGGGCTTTCTCGTGCGCGCGGTGATCAACATTTCCGGCCGATACACGGATTATGACTCGCTCTACTGGGTGATTGCCGGTGTTCTCTTCGCCGCTGCGGTGCTCTGGCAGATCGCCGGAAACGCCGCGCGTCAGGCAAAGCGCGCCGCCGCCGCATGATCGACGCTCTTCGGTTATCAGAGGGCTGCTTCGGCGGCCCTTTTGCCGCGCCCGGGAAAGCAAAAAAACACGATGGAAATCGATGTGCATGCGATTTACACCAATCGGCCGGAATGGTAAACTATCCACAGATTACGTTGTTGAGGATTCTTTTTTCGTCCGTTCAAACTGTTCCGAACAGCCGCCGCGCTTGCGCGTCAGGAAGGAAACCGCATATGGAAAAGCAATCGCTCTCAGCCGTCAGGCTGTCCCTTGGCGAGAAGATCGCGTTTGGGATGGGCGACGTCGCCGCGAATATCTACATGCAGATCATCGGCGTGTTTCTGCTCAACTTTTACACGGATGTGCTGGGCATCACGGCGGCGGCGGCGGGCATTGTCTCGATGATCAGCCGCATCTTCGACGCGCTCAACGACTTTGCCGTGGGATATCTGGCGGACAAGTCCGCGCGGTATAAAAAATGGGTACTGGTCGGTTCGCTCGCGGCGGCGGTGCTGTTTGTAGCAATGTTTCTCGTGCCGGACTGGAGCCCGGCCGCCAAGGCTGCGTACGCGCTGGCGAGCTTTTCAATCTGGACCATCGCGCATACGATCTATGTCATTCCCTATAACGCGATGGCGTCCACCGTTACGCAGGATCCCTACGAGCGCACGAGCATCAACTCGGTGCGGTTTATCATCACGACCGTGCCCGTGGTGCTCGTCTCGGTGCTTACGCCGCTGATGCTCTCTCGCCTCGGCAGCGCCATGGGGCAGGGGAAAGCGTATCTGATCACGACGTCCGCGTTTTCCGCGTTGGCGCTGGCGTCTACGCTGGTCTGCGTGCTGCGCGTTAAGGAACGCGTGCAGGTTCGGCCTGAGGACGCGCAGAAGCTCACGATCGGCAAAGTCGTCGGGACGCTGTCCAAAAACGGCCCGCTCAGCGTGCTGGTCGGCGCGTTTTTCCTGCGCAATGTCGGGTACTACATCTTCAGCGGCGCGATGGTTTATTATTTTAAATATAATCTGGGCAACGAAACGCTCATGAGCCTGTTCATGCTCGCGCTCGTGCCGTTTTCAGTGCTCGGTATGCTCGTCGTGCCGCCGCTGGCAAAGCGCTTCGGCAAAAAAGCCGCGTTCTTCTGGGGCGGCGTGGTCATGGCGGCGGCGTTTGCGGGCATCTTTCTGGCAAACGGCAATCTGCCTGTTCTGTTCGCCTGCGGCTGCATCGGTGCGGCGGCGATGGCCGGGCCGCTGGTTTCGTCGTTTTCCATGGTGTCCGATACGGTGGAATACGGCAAATGGAAGACCGGCGCGGATGTGCGCGCCATCAACTTCAGCGTGTTCGTGTTTTCGCAGACCGTCGGCATCTCGCTGGCGTCGTTTATCATCGGCATGGTTCTCAACGCGACGGGCTATGCGGCCAATCAGGCGCAAACACCGCTTGCGGAGAGCGGCATCCTCTGGCTGTTTTCACTGATTCCGGCGGCTGTCACGCTGCTGATGAGCTTTGCAATCCGTTTCTGGAAGCTGACCGAGGCGCGCGTGACGCAGATCCTGCGGGAATTGAATGCAAACGAACCGCTTCATAAACTGGAGGAAATACCGTGACGATTGTCTGGATGGTGCTTGGTGTCCTCTGCGGTCTTTGGCTGCTTGGCGAGATCGTTGTTCGCGTCGTGTGCGATCTGCCGGTGCGCACGGATTTCTACGGCTCCATCCCGCGCGCCGACATCCCCGCGCTGCAAAAGCGCACGGGCATTCGCGTCAATCCCGGGGACACCTATATCCACCTCGGCTGGATTGCCGACCCGAAGCAGGACCGCTACACCGTTTGGCGGCAAGGCCTGGACGGAAAGTTCCGGCGGCTGGGACATACGCGGTACGGCAGCTTTCTCGTTCGAAACCTCCTGCCGGATTCAATGTATACGTTCCGCGTGTCGTCCTCCTCCGGCGCGGTGGAGGAGACGCTGAGCGCGCGCACGCTTGAGGCGAGGGCATATGAACCCTGCCGCCCCGTGATCGAAGGCGGCTGGCACACGCTCTTTCGCCCGAAGGAATACGGCGACTATCTCAACGATCATACCGTGTATCAGGCCGACGACGGTCGCTGGCATATCGTCGGCATTACGTCGTTCGGCACGGGCGATTATAAAAAGGAGCGCTGTTTCGCGCACGGGGTGAGCGACGTGTTCCCGTTTTCGGAAGAGGCGGCGGTGCGCGAACTGCCCCCCCTCGCGGACGAGGGCAGGCTTGCCTGGGCGCCGTGCGTCGTTCGTGCAAACGGTCAGTATTTCATGTGGTACTCCCCGCATACGGCGTACTGCCAGACGAGCCCGGACGGCGCGGTCTGGCAGGAGCGGCCGGAGCTTGCGTTCCGGCCCGCTTACCCGCAGTTTCGCGATCCCATGGTGCTGGAGGCGGGCGAGAGTCATTGGCTCATGTACGCCACGGCGCGGCACGGGCTGTTTTCCACTGTGGATGTCTATCAGTCTTTCGACGCCGTGCGCTGGCAGTATGTCTGCTCCGCCTTGAAAACCGGCTTTGGCTGCGAGCGTGCCGCGCCGCAGGCCTCCACGGAGTCTCCGTTTGTGTTCGAATACGCGGACGGGTATTATCTTTCAGTAACGTACAACAATTCATCCTTCTTCTTCGACGCCATGCTGCTGCCGCTGAAGATCTGGCGGGACAAAGAGAGTTATAACGACACGCTGGTCTTCCACAGCAAAAATCCTTACGATTTTGGCGTCTATCGCGGCAGAAAGCGACCGTCCTCGCTCGCCGGAACGCTGCGCGCCCATGCGCCGGAATATGTCGAGTTTGACGGACGATGGTATCTGACCACGTGCGGCTGGCCCTGGGTTGCCAGCGTAACGCAGGGCGAGGCAGCCTGGGCTGAACTGCGCTTTGAACGAATGGAACATAAATAAAGGGGTTTTCTTTCGCGGCGATCCGATTTTGGTTTCGTCGCGCTTTCATTCGTAAACGATTTCGCGGGCAGGCAAATTCTGCGTGCCGCCCGAAAAAGGCCCGGCGTCGCGCCAGGAAAGAAAAATGTAAGTTTATGTATATTATTGATATTCTACACCTTGAAAACGGTGCGATTACATGCGCCAGGCCGGATCAAAATGCGTTATTCTTCCAAAAGTACAAATAATAAACGTGTTAAAAACTGCTAAATAAAGTAAATAAACAAAACTTATAGAATCAATCAAAAAATCAATAAATTTTCACAATTCATAGAATTTTTACATGCGAATAATCTGTGAATAACACAGGCGGCCTGTGGCATAAATAGCGGAAAAATCGGCACGCAATGTATAGTAATAAACGTTCAAAATCCCCAAAACAAGCACAATATATAGAAAAGCACGTGTTTAACCGGTAACAACGCGTGGTTTCGATGCGCGGTAAATCCCTTGAGTTATCATGGAAAAGCGGCTTTCCGTGCCATAACAGGCCGGATTTCTGACCTGACCACAACGCCGGATCGCTTGACAAAGCAATGCATATGTAATAGTATTTCCATAATAAAAAGCAGGCGTGTAGCCGGTTGATGGTACAATGAATAAAGACGACAAAAGCGACGGCAAATTTGTCACAATATCGACCGGCATACGTTTGAAAGACTGAAAATATTACATTGTGACTTTGTATTCTTCGCAAAATGAGCCTTGGTTGGCATCAATTGTGTCACTTTGCGATTGTTACTGCATAAGCATTTGATAGCATACGGATGTCACAATGTAACAATCGATTTTCAGATCACGCACGGCACCAGGCGCGAATTCCGCCGTCGGGTGGACGGCGCGGATGCTGCTGAAACAGGAGGAAACAACCCGGGATGTTCGATTTGGCAATCAGCATTTCGGCCGGCGTTTTAATCGGCGCGGCGCTGCCGGTTCCCGTCTGGTTTTTAAGCAGGCTTCTGATCAAACGCCGTGATCTGGAGTCGCGGATGGCGAAAAAACACCTTGCCATCATGCTTCCCTGCCTTGCGGTGCTTGGCGGCGTCATCGGCTGGCGCGCGGGATTCACGCTCCGCGCGGTTTATCTCTTTTTGCTGCTGGCGGATGCGGCCGTCATATTCTATATGGACGCGTTGCACCGGATCATTCCAAACGAACTCGTGCTGGCGATTCTGGTTCTTGCCGCCGGCTTTGGACTGACTAAGGTTATCCCGTTTCAAATCTGGTCGTCGCTGATCGGGTTTGCGGTATGTTTTCTTGCTTTTTTTGTTCCCGGGCTGTTTGGAAAATCGGTTGGCGCCGGGGACGTAAAGCTCGCCGCGGCGATGGGGTTTGCGCTGGGAATTACCCGGAGCATGTATGCAATTGCCGGTATGGGGGCGCTCGTGCTGCTTTATATGCTGTTTGCGCGCGGGATGCCGCTGGCGGAGCGATTGAAGTCCGTGATTCCCATGGGGCCGTTTCTGGCTCTGGCGCTCGTCATCGTATCGGTGATTTGAACGGAATGCGGCGAAAATAATGTGTTTCCATCAGAACGAAAAGCGCTCTGAAAAATAAAAAAATAATAATAACGGAGGAAAAACAAATGAAGAACTTCTTTAAGAGCGAAGACGGACAGGGCATGGTAGAATACGGCCTGATCATCGCGCTTGTCGCGGTCGTCGTCATCGCCGGCCTCACGCTGCTGGGCGGCAACGTTGGCAACAAATTCAATCAGATTGCCGACAACCTGAAGTAATCGACGCAACTACGTATTCCAGCGGGAAGCTGAAAAAACTGTAGAAAAGAAGAAAAAATGCAACATATTCTCAACAATGAATGCGGACAGGGAATGGTCGAATACGGTTTGGCCATTGCGTTGGTTGCGCTTGTGGTCATTGCCGGACTTACCGCGTTTGGCGGTTCGCTGAGCAACATGGTCAACAATGCCAATAACAAGCTGTTCGGCGGAAACTGAGAATGGATTTGCAAGTCGGCAGGCGAGTTAACCCGGGGGTAAAAAGGTCCCGGGTGCTCGGCTTGTCGGCGTTTTACCAGTGTGCGGATGAAAGAGGAAGCGATCTGCAAATGAAACGCGTTAGAAAACATCGTGAAAAAGGCCAATCCGCTGTGGAGATGGCGCTGACGCTTCCTCTGTTATTACTGCTGATCTTTGGCATGATCGAGATGGGATGGATGGCGTCCACCCGCCTCGTGATGGACAACATGACGCGCGAAGGCGCGCGCGCCGGAATCGTCGCGCAGAGTATGTCGGGCGTTACGACTGAAGTAACCAACAGCATCAACGGCATAAAGCCGTCCTACATGACGAGTCCGCTGACGATTACGGTCACATTTTCGAATCCATCGGACTATCGTAACGGAGACGTTACGGTTACAGTGAACTATAACTTACCTACGCTGACGCCGCTGACAGCGATATTTACGTCCGACGGTACGTTCCACTTACACTCCACGTGTACTATGAAGATGAGCTAGCGATTTTTTGTCAATTGAACTCGAAACAAAGAGCAGAAAATTTTATTCGGGTGATTCCGAAGAGAACAAGTTTGATTTGACATGAGGTGATCCCTTTGAAATTAGGTTTTAAGGAGCTGCTTCGCAGGCTTTGGCTGAAAGAAATCGGCCAGTCGGCGATGGTCGTTGCGTTTACGTTGACGGCGCTTGTTGGCGTAGCGGCGACGGTAACCGATCTCGGCGTCGCCTATGTCAAGACGGAACAGACGCAGACCGCCGTGGACGCCGCCGTGTTTGCGGCCGGTGTGAAACTGCCGATCAAAAGCACGGATGCGACAGCCGTTGCGCAGGCGACGGCGCTTGCGCGCGAGTATCTGACGAAAAACGGGGTGAGCGATGCTTCGGCCGCCACCGTTACGTTTGGAGACTTGACCGACGGCAGATATTATTCCGTCTATGTGTCCCAGCCCGGCGTGTCCAAAACAGTGTTCGCACGAATTCTGGGCATTGACGAAATCGCGTTTACGCGGGATGCGCAGGCAAAAATCGTTCCCTGCACGGCGATGTCCGACCTCGTGCCGCTATCGATAGAAAAGGATACGCTTGAGGCGATTATCGCCTCGGGAGAATCCGAGCACGCTATTCTAAAATACGGCTCGAATACGGACGAAGTTGAAAACGGATCGTTTGGAGCGATCGATCTTGACGGCGTCAAGGGAGGCGGTGCAAACGACTACACGTCCTGGCTGGCTTACGGGTATCAGGCCAAGCTGACGGTTGGAACCGTTCTGCCCGTCGAGTCCGGCAACATGACCGGCCCCACCTACTCAGGAATCGTTACGCGCTATAATTCCTGCACACATTTCGTCTCCAGCGGCGGTTGCACAGAAGAGCATTATGTCAGCGATTGTCCGCGGGTAATGAAGGTTTCGGTCATCGAGTATACCGACAGCTCGCATAAATATGTTCGCGTCGTCGGGTTTGCGGCGTTTGTGCTGGAAGACTATGCAACCTATGAGGATCAGGGCTGCGTCATCGGCTCCTATGTGGATATGGTCAATATAGGTTCGGCAGACGGAGATATGACGGGTACCGCCGACAGCTACGGGGTATACAGTCTGGTGCTGACGAAATAATCATTTGATTTTGGCGGCTGCGGCGCTTGATTCGCCGACAGCCGCCGTATAGGATTCGGAGAAAGCCATTATGAAGAAAGTTATCCTCTTTGCCTTGATTGCTGCGATTTGCGCGGGCGGTTTATTGTACCTTTACCTCGGCAGAGTCGAACAGCAGAAAGAGGTTCAGGTCGCATATGAGAGCGTCATCATAGCGTCGACGGACATTCCGGCGTATACGACGATCACCGCGGAGATGATCACCACAAAGCAGATGCCGGAAGGCTCCGCCTATTCAAAGGCAGCGCGTTCGGCGGATGCGGTCATCGGCTATGTAACCGAGAGTGAAATCCTCGCGGGAGAAGAGATTATTCCGGTCAAGCTCAAACAGCCGGGACAGCTGGACAGCGGGCTTTCCTATAACGTTCCGGACGGTATGCGCGCCGTGACCATCGCCGTGGACGAGGTTTCCGGCGTCGCAGGATTTTTACAGCGCGGGGATTATGTGGATGTAATCTCGTTTACCACGACGTCCTACGTGCTGCCGGACGCAGTGCAGGCGACGACCACGAACGCGGACGGAACGACGGACGAAACGGCGGATAATACAAAAACGCAGGGTACGACCGTCATTGCCGCGCAAAATGTGCGTATCGCGGCAATCGGCATGTCGCTGTCCGATACAACCGGTGAGACGGTGCCCGGTGAAATGGCTTATTCGACCGTGACGCTGTTATTAACGCCGGAAGAAGCCATGCGCGTGATTCAGGGCGCCAAGAGCGGCGTCATCACGCTGGTGCTGCGCGCTTCAAGCGACCATGCGGCAAACGAGGAAGACCCGGTTGTCAGCGATTCGCTGCTGGAGCCGGCGGGCTGAGGGGGAAGCGATGGATAGTGTACGGATTATGCTCGCGGCTTTTTCCGCCGAGGACAGGAAATACATCTCGGGATTGCTGCAGGATGAGGCGCTTCGAATCGTAAGCACGTTTCAACCGGATAAGGACGGCCTGAAAAAAGCAGGCTCACAGCCGGCGGATGTTCTGCTGCTCGGAACGCGCGGCGTGCCGGACAGAGAGTTTGATTTTGCCGAGCGCATGTATACCTCGAGAAGTGACATCACGATTCTGATGCTTGCGCCGGAACCAAGCACTGCGGCGATTTCCCGCGCGATGGAAAGCGGCATTGCCCGCATCATCAACATTGACAGCGGCGAAAACGCGATCCGCACGCTGATCATGACCACCGCAAGCCGGGATCAAAACCGTCGATCCAGTACCATCAAGGTCTCCAGCTATGACTCCAAGGTGGTCGCCTGCTATTCTCCCAAGGGCGGCGTGGGCAAAACCACGATTGCGGTGAATATCGCCTACGCGCTCGCCTCCATGAACAAAAAAGTAGCCCTGATCGATCTGAGCCTGCAGTTCGGGGACGTCGGCGTTTTTCTGGATATTACCAAAGGCGATACGATTGCGGATATGGTTGAGGAGCGAACGTTTGAGCTTTCCACCATACGAAGCTATCTGATTCGCCATCAAAGCGGCATTATGGTCATGCTTTCGAGTAATTCGCCGGAATATGCCGAACTGATAAGGCCCGAGCATATAGAGGCGATTCTGTCCAATCTCAGGGCGGAATTTGATTATGTGATCCTCGACATGGGCGTCTCTCTTGGCGATACGGCGATCTCTGCGTTCGAAATCGCGGATTCGGTGTTGTTTATCGTAAACGAGGACATTGCCGCGCTGCACGACGCAAAGCGCAGCCTGAAAGTCATGGAGGCGCTGAATCTGCAGGATAAGACGGGGATTATCGTGAATAAGGACGGCGTATCCACGATCAAGGTCAACGACGTTACGCGTCTTTTGGACATGAAGCCGGTGCTCGTGGTTCCGTTTGATATGAAATCCGCCGTAATGGCGGTCAACCGCGGGATACCGATGCTCAACTGCGCGTCCCGCTCAAAGGCCTCGCAGGCGATTCGCGCATATGCGCGCAGCATGATTCGGAGCGTATAGCGATGGGTTTACTGGAACGGATGGACAAAAAGTCGCCCGTCGCGACGAACAACGCCGGGACGACGCCGGAGGCGGACGAAGCCGCGGCGTTGCGCGACCGCGTGCATTTGCAGGTAGTCGACACGCTGAATAAGCGCGAAGAGAAGCATGGCAGTAGCATAACCGAGACGGAAACGCGCGCCATCATCGAGTCCGCGCTGGAAGAGCACGCGGCAAGCATGGCGCGACCGGAGCGAAACAGGATTGCGGTGGAGCTCTACGATTCTATTCGCGGACTGGGCCCTCTGGAAAAACTGATTGCGGACGATTCGATTACAGAAATCATGGTCAACGGCGCCAAGCAGGTGTTTTTCGAAAGAAAGGGCAAGATCCACCTCAGCGACATCACGTTTTACGACAACGACCAGCTGCTGAACGTGATCGACCGCATCGTTTCACCGATCGGGCGTCATATCGACGAAGCGAACCCCATGGTGGACGCGCGTCTGCCGGACGGATCGCGCGTCAACGCGGTTATTCCGCCGCTTTCTCTCAGCGGGCCGCTGCTGACGATTCGTAAATTTTCCAGAACGCCGCTGACCGTCGAAAATCTGATCAGCTTCGGCAGTATGACGATCAAGATGGCGGCATTTTTAGAGGCTTGCGTCAAAGGACGGCTCAACATCCTCGTCTCCGGCGGAACCGGCAGCGGCAAAACGACGCTGCTCAACGTTCTTTCGGCGTTCATTCCGCACGACGAACGCATCGTGACCATAGAAGATTCCGCTGAAATTCAGCTTCAGCAGGCCCATGTCCTGACGCTCGAGGCGCGCCCTGCCAACCTTGAGGGGAAAGGACAGATTACGATTCGGGATCTGGTTCGAAACGCACTGCGTATGAGGCCGGATCGCATCATCGTCGGCGAGGTTCGCGGCGGCGAAGCGCTGGACATGCTGCAGGCGATGAACACGGGTCATGAAGGATCCATGACGACCGGACACGCCAACTCGACGCGGGATATGCTCGCGCGATTGGAAACCATGGTGCTGATGGCGGGTATGAGCCTGCCGATTCCCGCGATTCGTCAGCAGATTTCATCGGCAATCGACCTAATCGTGCAGCAGTCCCGTCTGCGCGACGGCAGCAGAAAGACCACGAGCATCAGCGAAGTGCTGGGCATGGAAGGCGACGTCATCGTCATGCAGGAGATCTTCCGGTATGATTACGGCGACGGACGCACGACCGGGCGGTTTCGTTCAACGGGAATCGTACCCCACTGCTGTGACAAACTGGCGATCAACAACGTTCTGGTTAAGGACGACTGGTTTTCCTGAACCCGGGATCGGACAGGCCGATACGTAAGCCGAAAGGAGGAAAAACGATATGCTGCGTTTGATCGTTGTGTTCGCCTGCGGAATCGCCGCATTTTTTTTGTTTTACCTTCTGGCGGCGCTTCAGTCAAAACAGCGGCTGGATATGGAAAAACGCGTCAACCAGCTGTTCGACAGCAATTTGGAATCACCGTCGATGCGGCGTTCGAAAAACGGCAAGGAACGGGCGCGGCCGCGCAGACTGGAACAGATTGCGGAAGAGCTCTATGTTGCCGGCGTTGCCTTGAGGGCGGAAGAGTTCATCACGATTTGGGTCGTCATGGGCGCTGTGATTCCGGCGTTTGCGCTGTTCCTTGGCGCGCCGATGAGCCTGAGCATCGGCCTGGCGATCGTCGGTGCGTCCGCGCCGATCGGGTTCGTCACGATCAAGCGAAACAAAAAGCTTGCGCTTCTGGATAAGCAGCTGCCGGACGCGATGACGATCATCTGCAACGCGCTGCGCGCCGGGCAGTCATTCCAAACCGCGACAAAAAACGTGGCGGAGGAGATGGAAGAGCCGATCTCCCGCGAGTTTATGCGCGTATACCGCGAAACGCAGTTTGGCATGCCCCTTGAGACGAGCCTCGGTCGCCTCGTGCAGCGAACTATGAACCCGGATCTCGATTTGATGTGTGCCGCCGTCATCATTCAGCGGCAGATCGGCGGCAATCTCGCCGTCATCCTCGATAACATCACCGACACGATCAACCAGCGAATCCAGCTGCGCGGCGAGGTCAAGACGCTGACGTCCGCCGGAAGATTGAGCGGATATATCATCGGCGCGCTGCCGATTTTCATCCTTGTGCTGCTGATGTTTATCAATCCAAGTTACGTGGATATGTTTTTCACGACGAAAACCGGCAGAATTATGCTTGTGATATCTGTTGTGATGGAAGCGATCGGATTTGCCATCGTGCGGAAAATCGTCAATCTCAAGCTCTGAGGAAGGAGAGGCAACATGAGACTCGCTGTGTTGGCCAGTGCGATTGCGGTGTTTTTCATCGTGATTGCCATGCTGTACCGCTGGGGCGCCCGCAGCGATACGATGCAAAGGCGCTTTACGCAGGTTACCGAAACCGAGCGCGCCTACAGCGACATCGAGCTCAGGAAGTCGTTCTCCGAGCGTGTGTTCCAGCCCATGGCAAAGCGAGTGTCCGAAGGCATTCGCCGCGTGGCGGGCAGGGGGAAAACGCCCGGCCCAAGCAAGAGCAACATCAAATTGGAAAAACAGCTCAAGTCCGCGGGGCTGTCGGTTACGGTACAGGAGTTTACGTTTATCAAAGGAATATTGGGGCTGGTGTTTTTGATTGGCGGGATTGCTCTTGCCATGCTGCTCCAAATTCAGCAAATTTTGCGTCTGCTGATCCTGCTTGTGATGTTCGCCATCCCCGTATACGGGACTACGATTTACCTGCGGACTAAGGTCAAATCCCGAAAAGAGGAGATCGTCCGCACCCTGCCGGATGTGATGGATCTTCTGGTCGTGAGCGTAGAGGCCGGGCTTGGGATGGACGCGGCGATTGTGCGGCAATATGCCAAGAAAAAAAACGCGGTGCTGGCGGAACTCAACGGCGCCATCCGCGAGGTGCAGATGGGCGTTCCGCGCAAGGTCGCTCTCAAGGAGATGGCGGAGCGCTGCGACGTGAAGCAGCTTTCGACGTTTGTTACCGCGCTGCTTCAGGCGGAACAGCTCGGCGTTCCCATAAAAAACGTGCTGTCAACACAGGCGGAGCGTCTTAGAATCGAGCGGAAACAGATGATTCAGGCACAGGCGGCGAAAGCGCCGGTCAAGATCATGCTCCCGACGGTGGTGTTCATATTCCCGGTGATCTTTATCATCCTGCTCGGCCCGGCCGTGCTGAACCTGATCTCCACATTCACCTGAGGACGGATGGCATGAGAAAAGTAACGATTTTAAAAGACACGGAACGGATAGCGACGGTTTGGGACGCAAAAAGTTATTTTCAGCGTCTTCGCGGACTGCTTGGACGTACGATTGAGGATGGCGGCGGACTGTTGCTTACGCCTTGCAACTCGATTCATACGATCGGTATGCGCTATGAAATCGACGCCGTCTATCTGGATCGCGCGGGGCGCGTCCTGCGGGTGGATGAAGCGCTGGCAAGCGGCAGGTTCTGGCCGATGCAACGCGGGGCAAGACGGGTTCTTGAACTGCCCGCCGGCTATGCCGCCAGCAGTTCGATCCGAACAGGAGATGTATTGGAGGTAGTGCCATGAACGAACGGCGAGAAAGCCGGGATGAGGGCGTCAACGCGCTCCGCACCCGAATGGATGCGGACGCGAGATTTCGCCGCGTCGTCTCCGGATACGACCCGAGCGAGGTTCGCGCTTATGTCGAGCAGGTCAAGCGCGTCCTTGCACAGCAGACGATTGCCGCCAAGCAGGAGCAGGAATCTCTGATTTTTGAAATGAATTCCGCAAAAAGCGAGATTCAGGCGCGAAACTATGCAATCACGACGCTCAAGGAGACGCTCGCCCAGCAGGAAGCGCAGCTGACCGCGGCGAATTCACAGATCGGCGCCCTGGTTCAGTCGGTTCGTTCTCTGAAAGAGACGATTGCCGAGCGGGACGCGCAGCTGGCCTCTGCAAACCTTCGGATTACCACGCTGGTTCAGTCCGTCAAGGCGGGCGCGGCGGATCGCGAAGAGCTGATCCGCATCCGCGAGGCGGCGGAGAAAGCGCGCGCGGCAGCCGAGCGCGTGCAGCTGCTGGAAAAAGAAGCGCAGCAGCTTCGCGGGGCACTGTCCCAGGCCGGCAAGAAGATGGAGACCTGGAAAACCGAACGCGCGCGCTATATGGACGACAATACGCGTTTGCGTCAGGAGTTGGATTATCTGCAGAATATGCCCGTTGTGCCGACGCAGGCGCCCGACTTTGGCTGGAACAACCCCGGTCAGACAGCGTATGTTCGTCAGGCGCAGCCGATGCAGCCTGTGCAGTCCTTTCAGCAGGTGCAGCAGGAGCCGCCGCAGAGCGAGAACAAGCAGGAGCTTTTTTCGCAGATTATCGACAAATTGGCCGACACGTTTGCGGAGGCATACGCGCTCATCAACCAACTCAGGGCGAGCGGCGAACCTTCGCGCGACGCCGCGCCGCAGCGCACCAATCCGCCGCGGATGCAGGTTTTGCGCCCCGAGGGGTCGTATATGGACTATATCGGCAGCAAAAAATAACGACCGCAATACAACTTTCTTTACATTACAGTTTTTACATTTCGCTTTTACAATACGCTTTTACAATACAAAGAGCGGGAACATCGGTTGATGTCCCCGCTCTTTTTTGCGCTTGTGAACTTATGCCCGCTCGGCGGTTTTCTGAAAACGCGCGGCGCTCTGCCGCGAGGGCGGACCGGTTAAATATAGATGATCGCCAGCACGGCGAGACCGAGCAGCGCGGCAAGCAGCAGCAGCCATTTATCCCCAAAGATCACCTCAACGGGATCGCCGTCGGACTTTCCCTCTATGGTCATGCTGTATTTCATGCAGATCAGCAGCACGAGCGGCACGGTCCAGAGCAGATAGTTGCCGGAGATCACGCCCGTTGTCGAGGCATCCACGCACCAGAGAGAATAGAAGACGACGGCGAGCAGCATGCACATGTACATGCTCTTGTCGAGAAACGAGGCGGTGTATTTGCTCAATACGGCGCGTGTCTCGCCCTGCATCTCGCCGGACTGCTGTGCGGTCAGCTCGTTTCTGCGTTTGCCGAGCCCCATGAAGAACGACATGGAAACCACCGTCAGATACAGCCATTCGGAAATCTTGATGTCGGCCAGGGCCGAACCATACAGAAGGCGCAGCAAAAACCCGGACATCAGTATGGTGATATCCACCAGCGGAATCGTCTTTAACCCCATGCTGTAGCCGACATTGAGCAGCGCGTAGAGAATCAGCAGAACCCAGGGCAGCAAAGTCCCCCGGCTGGCGAACGCGTTGATCGCGAGCGCGGCGGCGAAAAGAACGATGGCAATTATACGCGCGGACGGCACGGAAACCGCGCCGCTGGCGATGGGACGGTTCTTTTTAACCGGATGCTGCCTGTCTTTTTCTACATCCCGAATGTCGTTGAAGATATACACGGCGGACGAGAGCAGGCAAAACGCGACGAACCCGAGTCCAACCCTGAACAGAAGCGCCGTATCGGACAGCGCCCGCCCGAATACCAGCGGCAGCAGCAGGAGTATGTTTTTGCTGTAATGCTTGACGCGCAGCAGCTTGAAATACGCTTTCATGGATTCTCCTCGGGGAATACGTTCGATTTTCTACGGCGGGGGTACGGATAGAATTTAATAAAAAGTATACCATAGGCCGCCGATCGTGACAATGAAGACAACGGCGGAACAATTGACTTTTACCATTATCGGTAATATAATATCGATAACAAAAGACTGAATGATGCACCGCGCTGAAATTCGTCGCAGAACTATGGACGAGCGGCGCGGAAGAAGCAGACTGGGAGAAGGAATCGATATGTCGGACGTGCTTCGTCTGAAGAAGTCAAACTGTAAAAACTGCTATAAGTGCATTCGCCACTGCCCGGTGAAATCCATAAAATTTTCGGCAAATCAGGCGCATATCCTCGGCGACGAGTGCATCCTCTGCGGCCAGTGCTTCGTCGTCTGCCCGCAGAACGCAAAGGAGATTGCGGACGGGACGGAGCGGGTGCGCGCGCTGCTTGGCGACGAGGCGCCGGTGATCGCGAGCCTTGCGCCGTCGTTTGCGGCGTATTTCGAGGGTGTGGGATTTTCCGCGCTGAAGGAGGCGTTGGCGTGCCTCGGCTTTGCCTCGGCGGAGGAGACCGCAATCGGCGCCACGTTGGTCAAGCGCGAATATGAAAAGCAGCTCGCCGCGCAAAGCGAGGATGTGATCATCACCTCCTGCTGCCATTCGGTCAATCTGCTCGTGCGGAAGTATTACCCCGATCTGATCCATTGTCTTTCGCCCGTCGTGTCGCCGATGATCGCGCACAGTCAGGACATCAAGCGGCGGATTCCGTCGGCGAGGACCGTATTCATCGGACCGTGCCTTTCTAAAAAAGACGAGGCGGAAAACAGTCCCGTAGACGCGGTGCTCACCTTTGAGGAACTCTCGCAGATGTTTGCCGCGGCGGGCGTTGAACCGGAGGCGCGCATGGACGGCGAGGAGGAGAGCCGCGCCAGGCTGTTCCCGACCGTCGGGGGCATCCTCAAGACCATGGATATTCCGGACACGGGCTATACCTGCCTCACGGTGGACGGAACGGACAGCTGCCGCGCCGCGCTGGAGGACATCGCCGCGGGCAATTTGCACCGCTGTTTCATCGAGATGAGCGCCTGCGCGGGCAGCTGCATCGGCGGACCCGTGATGGAGAAATATAAGAATTCGCCGGTGCGGCATTATCAGGCGGTGACGCGCTATGCCGGGCGGCGGGATTTTCCCGTTCAGGCGGCTGCGGACGGCGCGCTGGAGCGGCGGCATTCGTATCTCGGTGTTACCAACGCCGCGCCGTCTCAGGCGGAGATTCGGGAAATACTCGCAAAGATGGGCAAGCTGCGCCCGGAGGACGAGCTCAACTGCGGCAGCTGCGGCTACAACACCTGCCGCGAAAAAGCCGCCGCCGTGTATCGCGGCAAGGCGGATATCAGCATGTGCCTGCCGTTTTTAATGGATCGGGCGGAGCGCTTTTCCAACAACATTCTCAGCCACACGCCAAACGGCATCCTCGTGGTCAACGAGGATCTGGAGGTGCAGAAGATCAACCCGGCGGCGATGGAGATGCTGCATGTCCGGTATGAGTCGGACGTGCTGGGCGAGCCGCTGGTGCGCATCATGGATCCGCTTCCGTTTCTCGGCGTACTGGAGGACGGGCGCACCGTCAAGGATCAACGAGACTATTACGCGGAGTTTCACAAATATCTTGAACTGACCATCCTGCACGACAAAACGACGCATACTATATTCGCGATTTTTCGGGACGTGACCACGGAGGAGACGGAGCGGCGCAAGAAGGAGGAGATCGGCCGGCAGACAGTGGAAATTGCGGATCGCGTCGTTGAAAAGCAGATGCGCATTGTGCAGGAGATCGCCTCCCTGCTCGGCGAAACGACCGCCGAGACGAAGATTGCGCTCACCAAACTCAAAGAAACAATCGCCGACGAAACGGCCCGATGAACTTCGGTCGATCGGAACAGGAGGCGAAACGTCATGCGCGCCTATAGCAATCTTTGCGCGGATATCGGATATCTGAGCCTGAACCACGCGGGTGAACAGCTCTGTGGCGATCATATAGAAATTGCGGAGGAAAACGGCCGCTCCACCGTGATCGTGCTGGCGGACGGGCTGGGCAGCGGCGTCAAGGCGAATATCCTCTCTACGCTGACGAGTAAAATCATATCGACCATGCTCGCTGCCGGGTTGAACCTGACAAACTGCGTGGAGACCATCGCGGCGACGCTTCCGGTGTGCAGCGAGCGCGGGCTTGCTTATTCTACGTTTACGATTCTGCGGCTCATCGACAACGAGCGCGCGGAGATCATTCAATACGACAACCCGCCCGTGATTCTGCTGCGGGACGGGAAACACGTCGAGCTGCCGTCCGTAACGACGAGCGTCGGCGGTAAGCAGATCGTGCGTTCGGACGTCACGCTGCGCGAAAACGACGTGTTCATCGCCATGAGCGACGGCGTGGAGCACGCGGGCGCGGGCGGCGTGTATAACTTCGGCTGGCGGCGCGCGGACATCGCGCGGTATATGGAGACGCTCTGGCACGTGGGCTTTTCGGCAAAGACGCTTTCGGCGATTTTGCTGCGCGAGACATGCCGCCTCTACGAAGACGTGCCCGCCGACGACGCGACGGTCTGCACTGTCCGCATCCGCGCGCGCGCGCCGCTGAATCTGCTCTGCGGGCCGCCCGCCAATCGGGAAGACGGCGAAAAGATGATGTCGCTCTTCTTCGGCAAGGAGGGCAAACACGTCGTCTGCGGCGGCACGACCTCCGAAATTGCGGCGGACTATCTGAAAAAGCCGCTGGTTGCGGATCTTGACATTCCGGATCCGGACATCCCGCCGACGGCGCGGATTTCGGGCGTGGATCTCGTCACCGAGGGCGTCGTCACGCTCGGGCGCGTGCTGAAGTACGCAAACAACTATCTCGGCGACAACAGCGACTGGGAGCGCTGGAGCGAGGGGAAGGACGGCGCGTCCCGCGTCGCGCGGCTGCTGTTTGAGGAGGCGACGGATATCAATCTCTTCGTCGGCCGCGCGGTCAACCCGGCCTATCAGGATTCCGCGCTGCCCGCCTGTCTCGGAAACAAGATGGAGCTGATCCGTGAGCTTGCCGACTGCCTGGAACGGATGGGCAAACGGGTCAAGACGAGTTATTTTTAAAGGATACGGCCTTGATGGACGGGGCGTTTACTGCTCGGCGGGGAGTTCCCCGCCTTTTTTGTGATCAGTGCAGCGAGGGACGCAGACGCGAAACAAAGACCCTCTGTTGAGGCGAATGTGAGGTTTGGGTATATAATAATTGTAAAGAGAGAATCATGATTACTTGACAGAAAGGGGTGGCGGGAATGGGCGGCGACACAGCGATGGCCGAACGGCCGGCGCTGAATCGAAAACTGCTGCTGATCGTCAATCCGGTCGCCGGGCGCAAGCAGGCGTTGCGGCTGCTTGCGGATATCGTGCGCGTCTTTATGGACGCGGGATATCTCGTAAGCGTCATGGTAACCGGCGCGCCGGGCGATGCGGCCGCGTTTACCGAACGCTACGGCGCAAAGCATGACGCCGTCGTCTGCGTCGGCGGGGACGGCACGCTGAGCGAAACGGTCGCGGGCGCGCTGCGCTGCGGCGCGGACGTGCCGCTTGGATATATTCCCGCGGGCAGCACAAACGTGTTCGCCGTAAGCCACGGCCTCTCCGCAGACATCCTCACGGCGGCAAAAAACATCGCTCTTGGCGGCGTCAAGCGTATCGACGCGGGCTGGTTTAATCAAAGGAGCTTTTCGTTCATCGCGGCGTTCGGGGCGTTTTCGTGGTCTTCGTACACCACGCCGCAAAACCTGAAAAACATGCTTGGCTCGCCCGCGTATATCCTCGACGGCATGATCAATCTGCCAAAGATCCGACCGATCCATATTCGTATCGACGCGGGGCAGGAGATGCACGAAGGGGACTATCTCTTCGGCGCGGTGTGCAATCTGTTTTCGTTTCCGGGGCTGCTCAAGCTGCCGGAGGGAAAGGTGCACACCGACGACGGACTGTTTGAGGTGATCTTGATCCGGGAGCCGGTTTCGCTGCTGGAATGGCAGGCGGCGATCAACTCCGTGCTGAGTGGAAAGTTCGACTCAAACGTGATTGAGTTCTTTCAGGCTAATGAGCTGACGATCTGCTCGGACGAGACGGTCGCCTGGGCGCTGGACGGCGAATACGAGGGCAGCGGCTCCGGCGAGACCATCCGCGTGACCAACCAATCCAAGGCGGTTCATTTGCTCGCCGGCAAAGGCGGATAAATTGATTTTTGAAAAACGCCCTAAGTTAAAAAAGAGCACATCCCAGTTCAATCGGAATGTGCTCTTTTTGTGATTTAAGCTTCCGGCGGATCCTTCAGCGCGAACACGAATTCGCAGCTCGCGACCTTTTGCCCGCGCACGGTGGCGACGCCCGACCCTTTGCCGACGGCGCCGTTGACCGCGTCGATGCGCGCGTCCAGCTCCAGCAGGTCGCCGGGGACGACGGGCGCGTGAAACCGCGCGTTGGTGAGCTTACCCAGAAACGCGAGCTTGCCGCGCATGTTTTCCTGCGTGAGCAGCGCGATGCCGCCCGCCTGCGCGAGCGCCTCGACGATCAGCACGCCGGGCATCACCTTCGTTTCGGCGAAATGCCCCTGAAAGAACCACTCATTTGCCGAGACGGCCTTTACGCCCTTTGCGGATACGCCGGGGACGAGCTCGTCCACACGGTCCACCATCAGGAACGGCTCGCGATGCGGCAGAATGCGCTTGATTTGATCGATGCCGATGGATTCCATGGGTGCTTTACCTCCCGCCGCGCCTGAGAACGAGGCAGCTGTTGTGCCCGCCGAAGCCGAGCGAGTTGGAGAGGGCGTATTCGCTCTCAAGCGGCTGCGCCGTGCCCTTGACGTAGTTCAGGCGGCATTCTTCGGCCTCGTTCATCAGCCCGATCGTCGGCGGGGCGATGCCTTCGTTGAGCGCGAGCAGCGAAACCACCGCCTCAAACGCGCCCGCTGCGCCGAGCATATGCCCGGTCATGGACTTTGTGGAGCTGACTTTCAGTTTTGCCGCGTGCTCGCCGAAGCAACTTTCGATGGCCGCACTCTCGGTCGCGTCGTTGAGCGGCGTGCTCGTGCCGTGCGCGTTGATGTAGCCGATCTGCTCTTTGGCGATGCCCGCGTCGCGCATGGCCTCCGCCATCGCGCGGGCAACCTGCCTGCCCTCCGGCTGCGGCGCGGTGATGTGGTGCGCGTCGCAGGTCTGCGCGTAGCCCGCCAGCGCGCCGATCACTTTGGCGCCGCGCCTTTGCACGGAGGCCTCGCTCTCGAGCAGCAAAAACGCCGCGCCTTCGCCCATGACGAACCCCTGGCGATCCTTGTCAAACGGGATGCTCGCGTGCTGGATGTCCGCGCTTTCGGTCAGCGCGCCCATCTGATGGAAGCCCTGCACCGCCAGCTCGTTCATGACGGATTCCGCGCCGCCGACCAGCATCGCATCCGCGCGGCCCTCGCGCACGGCGTAATACGCGTGCCCGATGGCGTCCGCGCCGGAGGCGCAGGCGGTCACGATGGAGTAGCAGGGGCCGGTGAGCCCGTATCGAATGGCGATCTGCCCCGCGGTGGTGTTGATGATGGTCTTCGGGATGAAGAGCGAGGAGACGCTTCGCGGCCCGTTGGTGCGGAGTTCCTCATACTGCTCGCAGATGACGTCCAGCCCGCCCATGCCGCTGCCGAGCACGACGCCGACGCGGTCGGGATCGAACCCCTCCTCGCCAAGACCGCTGTCTTCCCAGGCCTGCGCGGCGGCGACGATGGCCATCTGCGTAAAGCGCGCCATGCGCTTTGCCTCGCGCTTGTTGATATACGGCTCCGGGGTGAAATCCTTCACCTGACCCGCGGCGAAAATCTGCGTGGTCTCCGAAGAAAACAGCTCTGGCGCCGAGATGCCGCAAACGCCCTTTGCCGCGGCGGAGAAGCTGTCCCGCGCGGTCATGCCCAGCGGCGACACCGCGCCGATGCCGGTGATATACACGTTCATGTCCTGTCCTCCCTGATTCGATAGAAAAAAACACTACATCGCCATGCCGCCGTCCACGACGAACACCTGGCCGGTGACATAATCGGCTCCGTTGGAGCAGAGAAACGCAACCATGGCGGCGACGTCCTCCGGACTGCCGATGCGGCGCATGGGGATGCTCTTTTTCAGCGCGTCGCGCGCGATGTCGCCGAGCTTTTCGGTCATGGCGGTCTCGATGAACCCGGGCGCAACCGCGTTGACGCAGATGCCCCAGCGGGCGACCTCCTTGGCGACGGACTTGGTCAGCCCCACGATGCCCGCCTTGGACGCGGCGTAGTTCGCCTGCCCGGCGTTGCCGGTCAGCCCGACCACGGACGTGATGCTGACGATCTTGCCGCGCTTTTCGCGCGCCATGTGGTTCAGCGCCTCGCGCGTGCAGTAAAAGCAGCTGTCGAGATTGGCGCGGATGACCGTTTGATACTGCTCGTTTGTCATGCGCATGCTCAGCGCGTCGCAGGTGAGGCCCGCGTTGTTGACGAGCGCGTCCAGCCCGCCGAGGCGTTCTACGCAGTGCTGAACAAGCGCCGCGCACGCCGCGGAATCGCTTAAATCTCCGCCGAGCGCGACCGCACGCCGTCCCGTCGCCTCGATTTCGCGGCAGACCTGCTCCGCGCGTTCGGCGTTGCTGTTGTAATGCACGGCGACGTCAAAGCCCTCCTGCGCAAGGCGGAGGCAGACCGCGCGTCCGATGCCGCCGGAGCCGCCGGTGACCAGCGCGGTTTTACTCATGCCGGATCCTCCCTGTACACGCGTAAAAACGCCTCCAGAGAAGCCGCGTCCTGCACGCTGTAGAGCGCCGCGTCGCGACCCGCGCGCCGCTTGAGCATCTTGGTCAGCACGCCGCCGGGGCCGATCTCCACGAAACGGGTGACCCCGCTTTTCAGAAGACCCTCCACGCAGTCGTGCCAGCGCACGCGCGTGTTCATCTGCGCGCAGAGCAGTTTGGCGACGTCCGCGCCAGCGGGATACGGCGCGCCGAGCGCGTTGCTGTAGACCGGGATGAGCGCTTGGTGGAATGTTTCCTGCGCCAGCTCCGCGCCGAATTGCCGCGCCGCTTCGTCGAGCATCGGGCAATGCGACGGGCCTTTCATTGCAAGCAGCACCGTCATGCGCGCGCCCGCGCCGTCCAGCAGCGGTTTGATCGCGTCGAGTTCGGTGATAAGGCCGCCGAGCACAAGCTGCGTTTCGGCGAGGTGATTGGAGATGTAGACGTTTGAAAAGCCGTCAAGCAGCGGCTCCGTCTGCTCCAGCGTCAGCCCGACGACGGAGAGCATGCCGCCCGTCCCCGGAGGCACCGCGCTGTCCATGAGCGCGCCGCGCCTGCGCACGAGGTAGGCGCCCCGCGCATCGGCAAACACGCCTGCGGCGCAGAGCGCGCCGTATTCGCCGAGCGACAGCCCCGCGACGACGTCCGCTTTGACGCCCTCGGCCTCGAGCGCGCGCAGCGTCGAGACGGAGTGCGTATAGATCGCGGCCTGAATCGCGTCGCTGCCGTCGAGGCCCTCGCCCAGAAAGCAGGCGGCTTTCAGATCCAGCCCGGCCTGTGCTTCGCAGCGGTCGAAGGTTTCGCGGTAACGGCCGTATGAATGATATAAGTCCGAACCCATGCCGAGCGTCTGCGCGCCCTGTCCGGGAAAAAGAAACGCCGTCTTCATCTGTCTGCCTCCATGAGCGCCGCCGCGCCGGTCAGCGCGCGGTTGATCCGCTCCGTGTCGAATAGTTCTTTTACGATGGTTTCGGCGGGCTGAATGCAGTCCACCATGCAGGCGCACTGCCCCGCCATGAAGGAGCCGCGGTCCTTGTCCCCGTGCAGCACGGCGCGCATGAGCGACCCCTCGCCGAGCTTTTCAACCGCCGCCGCGCCGTCCGGCCCGTATTCCGCATTCGCGAGCTCCCGCTGCAGCGGGCTTCTGAGCACGCGCACGGGATGTCCCGTGATGCGGCCCGTCACCTTGCTGTCGATGTCCTTGGCGCGAAGCACGCGTTCCTTATAGGCTTCGTGCGCGGTGCACTCCTCGGCGAGGATGAACCGCGTGCCGACCTGCACGCCTTTTGCGCCGAGGCAGAACGCCGCGGCGACGCCGGCTGCGTCAAAGATGCCACCCGCCGCGACCACCGGGATGGATACACTGCGCGCGATGTCCGGCCAGAGCACCATGGAGGTCAGCTCGCCGATGTGCCCGCCCGCCTCGCAGCCTTCCGCGATGACGAAATCCGCGCCCATGCGCTCCATGAGCATCGCCAGCGCGCGGCTCGCCACGACGGGCGCAACGCGGCAGCCCGCCGCCTTCCAGCGCTTGACGTAGGCGTCCGGATTGCCCGCGCCCGTGATGACCACCGGCACGCGGAGATCCGCTGCCAGCTCGGCAACCTGCGCAACATAGGGGCTGAGCAGCATGACGTTCAGGCCGAAGGGTTTATCCGTCTTTGCGCGGAGCGCGGTTACCTGCGCTTCCACCCAGTCCGGCGGCGCGTTGCCCGCGGCGATGACGCCGAGTCCGCCCGCCATCGACACGGCGGCGGCCAGACTTGCGTCCGAAACCCACGCCATGCCGCCCTGGATCAGCGGATACTCCGTTCCCGTTAGCGCGCAGATGGTGCCCGGGTACTTCATTGCTGCTTTCCTTCGAGGTGTTTGATCAGCTCGCCGACGGTGCGGATGTCGCCGACTTCCTCGACGGGAACCTTGATACCGGTTTCCTTTTCGAGGTTGATGAGCATTTCGACCATGTCGAGCGAGTCCATCGAGAAATCCTCGACAAAGCGGCTCTCCATCGTGATCGCCTCGCGCTCGAGGTCCAGTTGCGACATTAAAGTTTCAATAATTTTTTCCTGCATGATTCAGTTCTCCTTTTTGTTTGGTATAGTCCAATCGATCACCGCTCCGCCGCTGGTCAGGCCCGATCCAAAACCGACAAGCGCCACGCGGTCTCCCGCGGTGAGCCAGCCGGACTCCCATGCGTCGCACAGAGCGATCGGAATCGAGGCGGAGGATGTATTGGCATAGTTCGAGATGTCCACGAAGAATTGCTCCCGGCTTAATCCCATGGTGCGAACCACAAAATCGATGATCTTCTCGTTCGCCTGGTGCGGAACGACCTTTGTGTACGGCGCGTCGCCGCATTGCCGCGTCAGCTCGATGAGCGTTTGTTCCATCACGCCGACGGCGTAGGTGAACACGTCCGCGCCCTTCATGCGGATAAAGCTGTCGGTCGGCTCGGCGGGGCCGGTAAACGGCGTCGTGCGCGCTTCTTTTTTAACGGTGATCACCTCGTCCGTGTCCGGCGTTGCGGAAAGGATGGGGCAGAGCACGTGCGCCGTTTCGCTGCGGCGCAGCACCAGCGCGCCCGCGCCGTCTCCAAAGAGCACGCAGGTGGAGCGATCCGTCCAGTCCAGATACTTTGTCATCACCTCGCTGGCGACGACGATGGCCGCGTCCTTTTGCAGCGTGTCCATCAGCGAGGCCGCCGTGACAAGCGCGTAGATGAACCCCGTGCAGCCTGCGGAGACGTCCATCGCCGCGCAGACGGGGATGCCGAGCGCCTTTTGCACGCTGCCCGCCATGGAGGGGGTCAGGTCCTCGCCTGTAATCGTGCAGGCGACGACGACGCCGACGTCTTCAGGTAACACGCCGGACATGTCGAGCGCTTCCTTCGCGGCTTGGCAGGCCATGCCGACGCCGGTCTCTTCCACAACCACATGGCGCGTGCGGATGCCCGTGCGTTTTGCGATCCATTCGTCGCTCGTCTCCACGATGGATTCGAGATCGAAGTTTGTAACCACGCGTTCGGGCACGCATTTTGCAACGCCCGCAATCGATACCGGTGCCAGCATATCAGTACCACCTCATATTTAAGTATTTTTGCTGCCGCTGCTCCACCAGCCGTTCGGGCTGGATGTTGCTCAGCCGCTTGAGCGCGCTGCGGATGGCTTTTTTGACCGCCTCCGCGCTCTCGTCCATATGAAAACGGGAGTAGCCGTCCGGCTCGCGGATGATGCCGTCCACGATGCCGAAGCGCTTGAGGTCCCCCGCCGTAAGTTTCAGGTTCTTGGCCGCTTCGGAGGCGAGCGAGCTGTCCTTAAAGAGGATGGATGCCGCGCCCTCGGGCGAAATCACGGAAAAGTAGCTGTTTTCGAGCATGATCAACCGGTCGGCCAGCGAGAGCGCGAGCGCGCCGCCGCTGCCGCCTTCACCGATGATGATCGAGATGCACGGCGTTTTCACCGTCGCCATGGCGCGCAAGTGCTCCGCAATCACGCGGCCCTGACCCTTTGCCTCCGCGTCCACGCCGCAGAACGCGCCGGGCGTGTCGACAAGGCAGATCACGGGGCGGGAAAATTTCTCCGCCTGTTTGAGCGCGCGCATGGACTTTCGGTATCCCTCCGGGGAAGGCATGCCGAAGTTGCAGCGCATGCGTTCCTCCAGCGTGTGACCCTTCTGCTGGCCGATGATGGTGACGGGATAGGTTTCAAACCACGCCACGGCGGTGACGATCGCCTCGTCGTCGCCCATGCACTGGTCGCCGCGTATCTCGAACACCCCGTGAAACAGCTTTTCAATGTAGTCCCGCGCCTGCGGGCGATCCTCCTTGCGCGCGCTCATGACGCGCGCCCAGGCGGGTTCGGCAATCGCTTCCGGTTTGTTCATCTGCGCCCCTCCTTGTCCGGAGCGGCCGCGCGCTCAATGTTGTGCAGCGCCAGCAGGGAGGCGAGCGTCTCGCGCATGTCCCTGCGGTCTACAATGCGGTCGATAAGTCCGTGTTCATAGAGATATTCCGCCGTCTGGAACCCTTCCGGCAGTTTGTCCCGCACGGTCTGCTCGATCACGCGCGGGCCGGCAAAGCCGATCAGCGCGCCGGGCTCGGCCAGCGTGATATCCCCCTGCATGGCAAAGCTTGCGGTCACGCCGCCCGTGGTCGGGTGCGTGAGCACGTTGATGTGCAGCAGTCCCGCCGCGCTGTGCCGCGCGAGCGCGATGGTCGTGCGCGACATCTGCATCAGCGAGAGCACGCCCTCCTGCATGCGCGCGCCGCCGGAGGCGCAGAAGATCACGAGCGGCAGGCGGTTGAGCAGCGCGAACTCCGCGAGGATGACGATTTTTTCGCCGACCACGGTGCCCATGCTGCCCATCATAAAATAGCTGTCCATAACCGCAAGCGCGGTGCGAAGGCCCTTGATGGTCGCCTTGCCGATGACCACGCCCTCCTGCATTTTGGACTTGGTGCGCTCCTTTTCGAGCTTGGTGCGATAGCCCGGAAACGAGAGCGGATCGCCCGCTTCCGTTTCGCGTTCGATTTCGATGAAGCTTCCGCTGTCCACAATCGCCTCGATGCGGCGGTACGCGGGCTGGCGAAAGAGACTGCCGCAATAGGGGCAGGTCGCGTCTCCGGCCAGCACGACCTCCGCGACGAGGTCGCGCCCGCAGCGCGTGCAGCGCAGCATGTCGAGCATGCCGGTCGATTCGGCGTGCGCGGCGGCGGATTCGTGTTCGATCTGTTCCGAAAAAAGATTCATGGCCGACCTCTGAGATAGCGCGGAAGGAATGTCTGTTCAATCCACTTGGTGTGCGCGTTTCCTGCGCGAAAGTCCGCGTCCGCCAGCATGGCGCGCGCAAAGTCCGCGTTGTGCTCAATGCCGTCTATACCCAGCTCCGTCAGCGCGGCGGAGCAGAGGCGGATCGCCTCGTCGCGGTCGTCCGCGTGGGCGATGAGCTTGAGCACCATGGAGTCGTAATAGGGTGAAATCTCGTCCCCCGCGGCGTATCCGCTGTCGATGCGGATGCCTTGGCCGCCGGGCAGCGACAGGGCGGACAGCACGCCCGGAGACGGGCGAAACTGTTCGGCCGGGCATTCGGCGTTGATGCGGCATTCGATGGCGTGTCCGCGCGGGATCAGGGTTTCCTGTAAAACGCGCAGATGGTGTCCAAGCGCAACCTGAATCTGCGCCTTGACGAGGTCCAGCCCGTAGATGCTCTCCGTAACCGGATGTTCCACCTGAATGCGCGCGTTCATCTCCATAAAGAAGAAACGACCGTCTCTTGTCAGGAGAAACTCGACGGTGCCCGCGTTTTGATAACCGACCGCGCGGGCGATGTCCACCGCCGTCTGTTCAATGGCGGAAATCGTATCTGCGGGCACGTTCGCCGCGGGCGCTTCTTCGATGAGCTTCTGGTTCTTGCGCTGGAGGGTGCACTCCCGCGTGCCAAGATGCAGCACATTGCCGTGCGTGTCCGCGAGAATCTGCACCTCGATGTGCCGCGCCTCGGGCAGGTAGACTTCGAGGTAAACGCTGCCGTCGCCAAACGCCTGCTGCGCCTCGCGGCGCACGAGCGGAAGCTCCTTTTCAAGCGCGGACGCGTCCTCCACAATGCGGATTCCCTTGCCGCCGCCGCCCTTGGCGGCCTTGATCAACAGCGGATAACCGATGCTTTTTGCTGCACTGAGCGCGTCCTTGAGGGTTTCCACCGTCCCGTCCGATCCGGGCACGACGGGAAAGCCGTTTTCGAGCATGACCCTGCGCGCGGCCTCCTTGTCCCCGAGCATGCGCATGGTCTCCGGCGCGGGCCCGATGAAGACGACGCCCGCTTCGGCGCAGGCCGCCGCGAACGCGTCGTTTTCCGAAAGGAAGCCGACGCCGGGATGCAGAAGATCCGCGCGGTAGGCTTTCGCCGCCGCGAGGAGCGTGTCGATATTCAGATAGCTTTTGTCCGCCGGACGCGGGCCGATGCAGACGCTCTCGTCCGCAAGGCGCACGTGCAGGCTGCGCTCGTCGTTTTCCGAATAGACCGCGACGGCGCGAAGGCCCAGCTTTTTACAGGTGCGGATGATGCGCACGGCGATCTCCCCGCGGTTTGCAACGAGTACCGTTTGCATGTCAGGTTCCTTCGCTCAGCAGAAAGAGCGCGTCGCCGGAGGCGACGCTCGCGCCGTCCTCGGCAAGGATTGCCGCGACCACGCCGGACTTTGGCGAGCGGATTTCGTTCATGGTCTTCATGGCTTCGATGATGCAGAGCGTGTCGCCCTTTTCAACGCGCGCGCCGACGGAGACGAACGGCTCCGCGCCCGGCTCTCTTGCGGGATAAAACACGCCGGAGATCGGAGAGTGGACGGTGTTCGCCGCGTCCTGCTGCGCGGGGACGGACTGCGCGCCGGTTTCGGCCTGCGCGGGCAGACTCAACGGAACGACCGCGCCGCGCTCCAATAGAACACGCGTGCCGTCCGATTCTATCTCGACCTTGGTATAGGAAGACTGCTCCACCCGGTCCATGAGTTTCAATATCGATTCAAAATCCATTCTGCGGCTCCTTTTCGCATGAAAATACAAAATACGCCGGCATATGGTTAGCAGTGCTAACAATCATGCGCAGAATAATAACACGGCTCGTTTTCCTTGTCAAGTCCGTGCTGTCGCGCAGAAAATAAGATTGAAATCAACACAAGATGAAATGAGTGTACATTTATTCAGAAAGCATCGACGAAATCCAGTTCGCCGATGCTTTGACAGATGCGTGGAAATACAGGTTAAATGGGCTGTTGCTTCCGCAGAACGCGCATAATAATACACGCTTTGTGCGTAATATGCAAAGAGCTATACGCGGAGGCGATTGAAGAAGTTCACAAGCGCCTGCAGGGACTTGAGCACCTCCGGATATTCGGCAACCTGAAATTCGTTCATGACGCTGTGGATGAGCATGTCGTGAAACTGGGTGTGCTTTTTGCAGAGCGCGTCTCCCGCCTCGGTCAGGCGGAGGATTTGTTTTCGCCTGTCGCCGCTTTCCTGCGCTTTGACGAGGAAGCCTTTTTCCACCAGGCGGTTGATGGAGACGCTGGCGGTCGCTTTCGTGATGCCGAGCATTTCGGCAATCTGCGTGAGCGTCGCGTCCGGAATGTCCTGGACGATCTCCAGCGTATGCATCTCCGTGCGGCTGACGTTGCCTTTGGCGAGCTTGGATACGCTCTGCTCCTGCAGGCGCAGAACGCTGTAAAACATGTCTTTCAGGGTTTGGTTCAGCAGGGCCTCGATCTCCTGATCGTTCATCAATACCGGCTCCTTTCGTCGGTTCGCGGGCGCAATCGATTCGTACTACGAACAAAAGCATAGCATATCCAAATTCAATTGAAAACCCATACTCCGGCGGCTTTGGAAACAGACGGCGCTGAATCACGGCGGCAATTACTTGTTGAAAAGTTGAAAAAGCTGCGGTATAATGCGAAAAAGTTAGTAGTACTAACTAATAAGACGATGCAAACTGAGCATAAAAGCGCTCAAAACACGTGCAATTTTTGTGGGCGATGCAATCTACATAACCTGCCCGCTAGGCTGTCCGGCCATGGCGGAGCGGGGACGGGGACTGAAAATGGAAGATCATCTGCACATCATAACAGGTCATTACGGCAGCGGCAAGACCGAGTTTTCGGTCAACCTCGCGCTCGCGCTGCAGGGCGCGGGGCATGCGGTGACGCTGGCCGATCTCGATATCGTGAACCCTTATTTCTGCTCGAGGGAGCGAAAGGCGGAGCTGACGGCGCGCGGCGTGCGCGTGGTGTGCTCCTCCGGCGGCGGCGCGGACGTTCCCGCGGTCAACCCGGAGGTGCTTTCGCTGCTGGAGCGCGGCGTCTGCGGCGTGATGGACGTCGGCGGCGATCCCGCGGGTGCGCGTGTACTCGGGCGGTTTGCGCGGCGCATCCGTGAGGCGGAGCACGAGCTGCTCTGCGTGGTCAACTTCAGCCGGCCCGAGACCGGCACGCCGGAGCGGGCGGAGGCGTATCTTCGGGAAATCGAGTGCAGCGCGGGGCTGACGGTCACGGGGCTCGTCGGCAACACGCACCTGTGCGCGGATACCGCGACGGAGGATGTGCTGCGCGGCGCGCGCTTGACGGAAGCGCTTTCGGATGCGACCGGCATCCCGGTGAGATACTATGCCTTTGACGAGCGGCTGGCGGGCGGCCTGCAGTTGCCTCGGGAAACGCTGTTTCCCATGCGCATCCTGATGAAAAAGCCGTGGGAAATTGACATAGAATCGGCAGGATAGAACTTCATAAATTTAGCTTATCAACATAAATCAATCGGACAGGGAAGTGATTCAGTTTGACTGGGTTGGTCAGTTTTGAAACCGAGCGCTGCAAGGGCTGCGAGCTGTGCGTCGGCGTTTGCCCGAAGCACATCGTCGTCATGAGCGCGGCGACAAACGCGCGGGGATACCGCTACGCGGCGGTGGAGCGAATGGACGAATGCACCGCCTGCGCGAGCTGCGCGCGGATGTGCCCCGACAGCGTGATCACCGTAGAAAGGGTTTAAAAAACGATGGCAAAAGAGCTTTGGAAAGGAAACGAGGCGATCGCGGAGGCCGCAATCCGTGCGGGCTGCCGCTATTTCTTCGGCTATCCCATCACCCCGCAAAACGAGATTCCCGAGTATTTCTCCCGGCATCTGCCGGAGCACGGCGGCTGCTTTCTGCAGGCGGAGAGCGAAATTGCCGCGATCAACATGGTCTACGGCGCGGCGGGTTCCGGCGTTCGGGTGATGACCTCTTCCTCCTCGCCCGGCATCAGCCTCAAGCAGGAGGGTATTACCTACATCGCGGGCGCGGAGCTGCCGGTGGTCATCGTCAACATGATGCGCGGCGGCCCGGGGCTTGGCAACATCGCGCCGTCGCAGGCGGATTATTTTCAGGCGACGCGCGGCGGCGGAAACGGCGACTACCGCACGGTTGTGCTCGCGCCTTCAACGATTCAGGAGGCGGCGGATTTCACACAGGAGGCATTCGATATTGCCGATCAGTATCGCATTCCCGTGCTGGTGCTGGCGGACGGGCTGATTGGGCAGATGATGGAGGCCATCGAGTGGCGCGCGCCGAAACAACGCGTGCTGCCGCCCAAGGACTGGGCGACCGACGGAACGAGGGGCAAGCGCGCGCACAACATCGTCAACTCCCTTTATATCGAGCCGGATGACTGCACGGCGCTCAATCGAAAGATTCAGCAGAAGCACGAGCTGATTGCGCAAAACGAAACCCGGTACGAAGCGCTCATGACGCAGGACGCGGAAGTCCTGTTTGTCGCATACGGCACGACGGCGCGCGTTGCGCGCGCGGCGGTGCTCAAGCTGCGGGACGACGGCGTGAAAGCGGGGCTGTTCCGTCCGATTACGCTCTGGCCATTTCCGGAGGAAGCGCTCGGCGCCTGCGCACGGCAGGACTGCGTGAAGGCCGTCGTCACGGCGGAGATGAGCATGGGGCAGATGCTGGACGACGTGAAGATCGCCGTCAACGGCGCAAAGCCCGTCCGCTTTGTCGGAACGGGCGGCGGCACGGTGCCGACGCCGAAGGAACTCATGGACGAAGCGCGCAGCGCAATCGGGGAGGTGTGGAACCATGGCCGTCGTATACCGGCGTTCCGTCGGGCTAACTGACGCGCCGACGCACTACTGCCCCGGCTGCACGCACGGCGTCATCCACAAGCTGGTCGCGGAAGTGATGGAGGAGCTCGGCATCATCGGCACAACCGTCGGCATTGCGCCGGTCGGCTGTTCGGTGTTCGCCTATGATTATTTTGCCTGCGACATGCAGGAGGCCGCGCACGGGCGCGCGCCCGCGGTTGCAACCGGCATCAAGCGCGCGCATCCGGAGCTCGCGGTGTTCACCTATCAAGGCGACGGGGATCTTGCCGCCATCGGCACCGCAGAGATCGTCCATGCGGCCATGCGCGGCGAAAAGATCACAACCGTGTTCGTCAACAACGCCATCTACGGCATGACGGGCGGGCAGATGGCGCCGACGACGCTGCTCGGGCAGAAGGCGACCACCGCGCCGCTCGGGCGGCAGAAGGAGCATTACGGTTCGCCGATTCGCATGGCGGAGCTGCTCTCCACGCTGGACGGCTGCGTCTATGCCGAGCGCGTGAGCGTTACGGATGTGCCGGGGATTCTCAAGACAAAGCGGGCGATCAAAAAGGCGTTTACGCTCCAGCTCGCGGGCGCGGGGTTTACCTTTGTGGAGGTACTCTCCTCCTGCCCGACCAACTGGGGACTGACGCCGCAGGAATCGCTCGAGTGGATCAAAGAGCGGATGATACCGTATTTCCCGCTCGGCGTCTATGCCGACAGGGCGGAGGAACTGCGCCATGACGCATGAAATCATCATCTCCGGCTTTGGCGGACAGGGCGTTCTGGCGATGGGCAGGCTGCTTGCCGAGGCGGGTATGCAGGAGGGGATGAACGTGAGCTGGCTGCCAAGCTACGGCCCGGAGATTCGCGGCGGCACCGCGAACTGCGCCGCCGTGCTCAGCAGCGAGGAGATCATCTCGCCGATGGTGATAGAGCCGACGGAGCTGATCGCCATGAACAAACCCTCCCTGCTGCGGTTTGAGCCGCATATGGTAAGCGGCGGAAAGGTGTTTGTCAACAGCACTATCGTCGATATTCCGGCGCAGCGCAGGGACGTCCTGGCGTATTACGTGCCCTGCACGGAGATTGCGGGCGAGCTTGGCAGCGCGAAGGTCGCCAACATGGTCATGCTCGGCGCCTATCTCAAGGCGACGAATCTGCTGCGGCTCTCGACGGTGCGTGAGGTGCTTTCCCGCATGTTTACGGGTACGAAAGCGGCGCTGAGCGCCGTCAACCTCGAGGCGCTGCGCCGCGGCGCGGCCTGCGTTGGGGGAAAATAAAAAAAGCCCCTGCGGGGCAAGCCGAACATTTAGCTGAACATCATAGAAACTGTGCTCCCGGGCGTGAACGCTCGAGAGCTTTTTCTGTTACTTGATCACTCGTCCGGTTTTTTGATCAGCCGCCCAAAGGCGATTGCGTCTTTTCCAAAGCGGGAGCGGATGCTGTCCACGGCCTTGTCCAGCGTCGCGCTCTTAAGTTTGTCCTCCGTGGTGTCGTCGATGAGCGTCATCTGTTCGGTGCAGCAGTCGCTCAGCGATTCTCCGGTCACCGAAAGCAGCCGCACCGGGGCGGACATGGACCAGGACTTTTCCGCGATGGCGACCGCCGCGTCGTAGATTTCCTTTGTGACGTTGGTGGGTGCTTTCAGCTTCTGCTGGCGCGAAATCGTCCGAAACTGCGGGTCCCGAATCTGAATCTGCACCGTGGAGCAGTATAGGCCGTGTCTGCGCAGGCGGGAGCCGACCTTGTCGCTCAGCGCGAGCAGGCCGGCGCAGATCTCCTGCCGCCCCCGCAAATCGTGCGGAAAGGTGATGCTGTTGCCGATGCTCTTGGGTTGTTCGGCGTCGTCCGGGCCTTTCACGGGGCTCTCGTCCAGCCCCATGGCGTATTCCCAGATGGTTTCGCCGCCGCGGCCGAGGAGCGCCGCCATCTGCTCCCGCCCGGCTTTGGCGATGGCGCCGATGGTGTCGATGCCCATGCTTGCCAGCCGTTCTGCGGACGCGCTGCCGACAAACAGCATGTCCGTCGCCGGAAGCGGCCAGAGGATTGCCTGATAGTTCTCGCGCGAGATCACCGTTGTCGCGTCCGGTTTTTTATAATCGCTGCCGAGCTTGGCGAATATTTTATTAAAAGAAACGCCGACCGATATGGTGATGCCGAACGCCTCGCGCACGCGCCGGCGCAGCTCGTCTGCAATCTCCGGGCCGCTGCCGAAGCGGTAGGTCGTTCCCGTGACGTCCAGCCAGGATTCGTCTATGCTGAACGGCTCCACGAGATCGGTGTACTCGTTGTAGATTTTATTGATTCGCTCGCAGTATTCTTCATAGAGATGATGGTGCGGCGTCACGAGCGTCAGTTCGGGACACTTCTTCTTTGCCTGCCAGATGGTCTCGGCGGTTTTGATGCCGTATTTTTTTGCGAGTTCGTTTTTAGCGAGTATGATCCCGTGGCGGCTGTCCGGGTCTCCGCAGACCGCCATGGGCACGCTTCGAAGCTCCGGGCGGTCGATGCACTCCACCGAAGCAAAATAGGAATTACAATCGCAATGCAATATGGTTCGATCCATTCGCGGGCCTCGTGTTTCGGAAAAGTCTGCGTAAATGCGCGGCTGCGTCGGCAGCATGCCGCCTTATTTGAGTATAGCTAAAAACGTGCGGGCAATCAATCGTCTTTCCGGATGAACGGAGGTTCGTTCGGCAACATTTCCCGGCTGTTTTGTCGAGTTGACAATCGCTGCTCTAAAAAACAGAAAGACGTAAAAAATATGTCGAAATTATGGAAAAATCTTGTAGCGACGGCTTTATCCCGAGTGACTTTGTGCTATAATGGTTTTACTTGTATATGCATTTTTATTTCGGGTTCGGATTGCAGGGAAGGGGAGATAAATCATGCGGTATTGTTCGCATTGCGGCAGAAGCAGCGGCGGAGATGTCTGTGCTTTTTGCGGGAAGCCGTTTCCTCATCAGAACGGCGGCGCCTATCGGACACAGCGGGATATGTTAGTCGCCGCTTTGACCGCATTCGGCGCATTATTTTTACTGTTTTGTCCTTTGACCGGGTTTGGCGGAATCAGCTTCAACCAGCTGGCGTTCGGCGGGCTTGTCAGCGGACAGATGTTCTCCATGATCGCGCAGCTTTCTTCGGATGCCGGTCTTTTCCTGATCGTCCTTAAAGTAATCGCGGCAACGCTTTATGCATCGGTTGTGATTACGATTATCAACCTGTTTCGAAAAATAGATCAGGCGGCTTCCGTTTTTCGCTGGATTTCACTCGGGATCGGAACGATTCTCTTTGCCGTTTTGCTCTACGTCCGCATCCAACTGAGTCAGTCGCTCTTCGGCATGTTCGCCGGAGCCGTGTCTTTATGGGTCGGTCTGGGCGCGGCGGTGCTGGTGGCCGCGGTCATCCTGAATAACCGCCAGGGTGTTCTGCCGCGCGTGATGTATCAGATTCCCGGCGGCAGCGGCAGAAGCAATGTTCAGCCGCCGGTTTCGCCGCGCACGAGCGGGTCTATCGTCGGCACGCACGGCGCGTTTGCCGGGGCGCGGTTCGATTTGAGCGGGTCGCCGGCTGTCGTCATGGGCCGCAGTCCAAGGGAGAGCCAAATCGTGTTTCCGAGCGCCGAAGCAGCCGTCAGCCGCAAACATGTGCTGGTTCAGTTCAAAGAAAACGAGAACGGCTATACCCTCACGGATTACTCGAGAAACGGCACATATGTCACCGGCGGAGAGCGGCTGCCGTTCGGACAGCCGTATCGCGTTTCGCGCGGGGCGAAACTCTATCTGGACAAACGCGGGAAAAACGCGTTTTTACTGGAATAACGGAACGCGTTCCCGCTGCCTGCCGTTTTGACTGCGGCGAACGCGCGAGTCAGCTTCATTCCGTTGATCGTTCACTTTATTCATATTATTAAACTGGAGGTATCCCAATGAACATGCAGCGTTGCCCGAGCGGCCATTTTTATGACAAGTCCAAGTACGACCAGTGCCCGTATTGCAATCCGGCAACGAGCTCTGAAAACCGTACGATCCCGCTGGATACCACAACCGGCGGCATACCGGGCGACGAAGCGCCCACCGGCTGGGGAACGACGCCTCTGGATGGAGACATCGGCAAGACGATGCCGCTCCAGCCGGGCAGCGACGTAACGCGTGCGCTCACGCCGAGCGACTCCGCCGGACACACCTACGACCCGGTCGTCGGTTGGTTCGTCTGCGTGGACGGCAAGGACAAGGGCGTGGACTACCGCATCCACAGCGGCAACAACGCGATCGGGCGCGGTTCAACCATGCAGATCCGCATTCTCAACGACACGGCTATCTCCAAGGAAAACATGGCGCACACGGCGTTCGACCCCCGCTCCCGCAAGTTCTTTTTTGAAGCGGGCGCCGGGCGCAACCTCGTCTACGTCAACGAAGAACTGCTCCTTCCGCATCAGTCGCGCGAGCTTCAAGCGTATGATCGTATTCTGCTTGGACAGACGACGCTGCTGTTCCTGCCGCTTTGCGGGGAGGCATTCTCTTGGGAGTGACACAAAACCTGTCCGTTCGGGAAGGAACGCTGTTTTCGGCTGTGCGCTGCGAACCGGCTCCGTCTCCGCTGAATACGGACAATAATATCAATCCGACTGCGCCGGCGCAGACGACCGCGCAGCAAAGCAGCAGCCCAACCGCATCCGTCTCGCCAAGTCCGGAAACGACGCAGGAAGCGGCCGCAATTGCAACCGTAACACTGAGTGCTACGCCGGCGGCCACGCCGATACCGGAGGTCGACGACGCCGGCCTGAAAACACTGGCGATCGGGCTTGGTCTTGCCTGTGCGTTTTTGTGCTTTCTGGTGTTTCTCTTTGCGCGGGCGCTGGTTCGGGCAAAGCGGAAAATAGCTCGCAAGAGCGGGGGCGCTTCCGCCAGCATGACGATTAAGGGACTCGAGGTCGGAAACGCGCACCACATCGGCCGCCGCGGCAATCAGGAGGATTCCTTTGCCATATCCGATCTGACAAACGACAGACTCTGCCGCACAAACGGTATCCTTGCCGTCGTTGCGGACGGCATGGGCGGTCTTGCGGACGGCGAAGTCGTCAGCGCGGGCGTAACGTCCAGCATCATGCGGGAGTTTCCGGCGCTCTCGCCCAACTGGTCGCCCCTGCAGAAACTGCACTATCTGGTGGAGAAAGCAAACGACGCCGGCAACGCCGTCACGGGCGGCGTGAAAAACCAGGGCGGTTCCACGATGATCGCCGCGCTGATTGCCAACGGCGACCTCTGGTTTGCCAGCGTCGGGGACAGCCGCATCTGTCTGCTGCGCGGCGGCAGCCTGATTCCGCTGACGCGCGCGCATATCTACGAGACCGACCTGTACCGCAAAGCGGCCGGGTACGGCACGTCGTTCGAAGCGGCCGCGGCGGACAGCCAGCGGCGCGCGCTGACGAGCTACATCGGCATGGGCGAACTGGAACACGTGGACTGCAGCCAGTTCCCGCTCGCGCTGATTCCCGGGGACTGGGTGATTCTGATGTCGGACGGCGTGTTCAACGAACTGACCGACGAAGAGATCGCCCACGCGCTGACCGGCAACGCGCCGGACGCGGCGGAGCGGATTGAGAAGCTGGTTCTGGCAAAAGGGGATCCGCATCAGGATAACCTGACCGCCGTACTGCTTCGTGTATTTTAGCGTTTTGAGAACAGTGAAACTATAGAATGACGGTATGAAATTGGGAGGATACACTTCATGAAGAATGTACGTAAATGGTTCATCTTGGTTCTTGTCCTGCTGATGGCGCTGGGCGCGGTTTCCAGCAGCATGGCGGCGGCGAATCCTGTTGCCGACGCCCGCAACGGCGTGGTTCGGATTGTGTCGTTTTTCAACGACGGCACCGACTGGTATACGCAGACCGGCACAGGCTTCTTTGTTGGAACCGAAGGCGAGCCAGTCGAGTTTATTCTGACAAACGCGCATGTCGTAACCGCTTACGATCCCACCACCGGATCGCCGATCGGGTATTTCGATGAAGTGGACGTCGTTTTTGACGAATACGACTCGGATTCGACGGCTACGGCGAAGGTGCTGAAAGTATTTAACAACGGCGTGGATCTGGCGATTCTTCGCCTGCAGGCGCCGACCACGCTGCGCAAGCCTCTGCCGCTGGCCAAAGCCGAATCCGTCGACATCATGGAAGAAGTGTACGCGCTGGGCTTCCCGGCCATTGCGGACGATTCGGGCGGCATCTACAAGTCCACGATTGACGACGTAACGATTACCAACGGCAGCATCACAAAACAGCAGTATCTCGACGGGGACGTCAAATATCTGCAGGTCGACAACGCCATCAGCTCCGGCAACTCCGGCGGCCCGCTGGTCAACGCCGACGGCAGCGTCATCGGTATCAATACCTGGGTGGTCATGCCGACCGCGGGGTCGGAACTTGGCTATGCCCTCTATATCGATTATGCGATGGACTATCTCGACACCATGGGATATCCGTACTTTACGGCGGATCCTTCGCCCGACGTGTCGCCGAGTCCGAATATTGACACAGACGAGCCGGTTGTCACGGATAGTCCTGTGCCGGTGCCCCCGACTCCGGGGCTGGCTTGGTATATCTACGCCGCAATCGGCGTCGCTGCCGCGGCAGTGATCGCGCTTCTGATCATCCTCGTGGTCAAGAGCGGCAAAAAGCAGGAGCAGCCGCAGGGACCGGTGAACGGGAACGTAGGCGTCACGACGCCTGTCAAACCCGTCAGGAGCGAAGGCGCGTATAAAGGACGCCAGGTCACGGGCTTCGGCCAGGCGAACGTGCTGACCGGAAAGTCGTTCCCCGTCCGCGGCAAGATCGTCATCGGACGCGACCCGGCAAAGTGCCAGGCCGTATATCCGGCCAAGACGCCGGGTATCAGCGGCGTGCACTGCGCCGTGCAGGAAATTGCCGAAGGCGTGGTCGTGACGGATCTGGGTTCGACATACGGCACCTTCCTTGAAAACGGAACGAAGATGGAACCGAACAAGCCCTACACAGTGCCGATCGGCGAAGCGTTCTATCTGGCATCCAAGGATAACGGGTTCCGCGTGAGATAAAAAACGGCTGCCCCGGCCGATGGAAGGCGAATACTTGGAGCGTTTCATTCCGCAAAATCTTTGCTACCGCTGCATGCAGGGCGCCGTTGAAAACGGCGTCTGCACGCAATGCGGCGGCAAAGCACAGGAGACAAAGCAGTCCGTGCCGTACGCGCTAGAGTGCGGCACGGTTCTGCATGGGCGCTATCTCGTTGGCTCCGTACTCGGTGCGGGGGGATTCGGCATTACATACATCGCGCTGAACATCGCCGATGGACGGCGCATCGCAATCAAGGAGTTTCTGCCTGTCGACGCGGCCGTCCGCGTCGAGGGAAGCACCTATGTACAGAGCATTTCGCGCGATTCAAACGTGTTTTCCATCGCGCGCGAGCAGTTTCTAAAAGAAGCGCAGACCATCTATCAGCTGCGCGGATATCCGGGCATCGTGGATGTTGAGAAGCTGTTTGAAGAGAACAACACCGCCTACTTCTGCATGGAGTACCTCGAAGGGGGAGACCTTCGCAAGCATGTGCTTGCGTCCGGGGGCAAGCTGGGCGTAGAAGAAACGCTGCAGACCATGTCCGTCGTGCTCGACGCGCTGGACTATATCCATACGCGCGGCGTGATCCATCGCGACGTCAGCCCGGACAACATCTATCTTTGCAGAAGCGGCGCCGTCAAACTCATCGACTTCGGCGCGGCGTTTGCGCAGCGTCGGGACGATCTGAAGAAGATGCAGCGGGTGGTCAAGCAGGGATACGCGCCGATCGAGCAGTATCTCGTCGGCGGAAACGTCGGTCCGTGGTCGGATTTGTACGCCTGCGCCAGCACGATTTACTTCTGCCTGACCGGCACCGTTCCGCCGGATTCCCAGCAGCGCGCGATGGAGGACACATTGATTCCCCCGTCGCAGCTTGGGGTGACGCTTGAGCCGACGGTTGAGGCCGCGCTGCTGAAGGCGCTTGAGCTGGACGAGCGGATGCGGTTTTCCAGCGCGCGGGAGATGAAGCTGCAGCTTGCGGCGAACCTTCGCGTTACGCACGCGCTCTCCAGCGACGTGACGCCCGCCAGTACGCTGCTCAAATTGTTTCGGCAGGAGAAAGCCGCCGGGTCGGGCGGGCTTTTTCGCAGAAAAGAGAGATCTTCGGCATCGGGGGATCCCGGCGGCGGCCGCGCGGTCCTGACAATCGGTCTTCGCTGTGTGTCCGGCGTCTATACCGGAAGCCTCTTTCCGCTTTCGGATACGCCGATTCGCATCGGACGGGACGCAAGCGTCTGTGAAATCGTGCTTCCGCCGAACGCGAGCGGGGTGAGCCGTTCGCATTGCGAAGTACGCGCGGATATGCGCAACAAAAGAATTTTTCTCCGGGATATCGGCTCGAGCTTTGGCACGCAGATCGTCGGCGGAAATAAGCTGTCCGCAGGACAGGAAGAGGCGCTTGGGCTCGGCGGTGCGTTTTATCTGGGGCACGAACTGTTCATGGTCGTCGCGCTGGAGGAAACGAACGGAACTTCCCGGTAAAGGAGCGGTTGATCATGATAATCGATACAGCGCGCTATACGGACATCGGCGGCAGAGCCGTCAATGAAGATTCCTCGATGGCAAAGACCTACAAAGATTTCGTGCTCGCCGCCGTTGCGGACGGTCTCGGCGGACACGGCGGCGGCGATATTGCTTCGTCCGTCGCGCTGGAACGACTGGATGCGCTGGCCGAAACAGAATTTCCCCGGACGGAGGAAGCGTTTCGAACCGTCTGCGCGGAGCTCAACAGCGCCGTGCTCGGCGCGCAGAGCGACCGGAAACGGATGAAAACGACGCTGGCGCTGGCCGCCGTTACGGACGATACGCTTGCGTGCGTCCATGTCGGCGACAGCCGCATCTATTATTTCAGCGACGGAAAGATCCGCTACCAGTCCACGGATCACAGCGTGTCGCAGCTTGCCGTCCTCTCCGGCGAAATCACGAACGAACAGATTCGTTTTCATGAAGATCGCAGCAAGCTGCTTAGATCGCTCGGCAGCGAGGAAGCCGCCACGGCGGAGGTCAGAATATTCGAGCACACGCTGAAGCCGGGCGACGCGGTGCTTTTGTGTTCGGACGGATTTTGGGAATATGTGCTGGAGAAGGAAATGCTTCGCGCGCTTGCCTGGACGAAAACGGCCAAAGACTGGCTGAATGGCATGACCCATTCGATTAAAAAGCGTACGCGCGGCATCGACAACGACAACAACACCGCCGTCGCCATCCGGTTTTTGCAGGATCGTAAAGGTGACGCAAAAAAAGAACAGCGCAAATAACCGACCGATCGTGCTTCAGCCGATCGTTTCATCGGATCGTAAATAAAGCCAACAGAGTTGAACGACGAAACCAGAGTCCGGGGATCTACAAAAAAAACGGAACCCAAGGATCAGAGGAGGGAAATATTCAATGCGAATTCGTTTTGCGAAAAAGTTTTTCAGTTTGTTTGCCGTGCTGGCGCTTGTCATGACGCTCCTTCCCGCCGCATTGGCGGAGGGGGAAGAGCAGCTGAATCTGGAAGGCGGCCTCGTCAGCGGAAACGTGCTGCAGCTTGTGATCTACAGCGACGCGGCTGAGGCGCCGAGCACAGAGAATCTCTCCGTCGAGGTGGACGGGCAGTCCGTGGCGCTCAAGAGCGTCAATCCGATTTCATATGCGGATCCCGGCACGTCGTATGTCTTTCTGTTCGACACAAACACCGCCGTGACCGAGCGGGCGTTGCCGGATATGAGGACGATTGCGCATACGGTCGTAAACAGCATGGGCGCGCAGGACAACGTGCTGATCGCCCCGCTTGGCGCAACGCTTGGCAAGGACGGGTTTTTGGATGACGCCGACGTACTCAACGCGCAGATCGATTCCCTGCAAAAGGGCAGCGAGGCGCAGGATCTGTATTCGTCCATGTACGACGCGCTGAAACTCCTGTCGGAATCGGATGGCGTTCGCGCGCGCAAGTGCCTCATCGTCATCGCCGACGGGTTGGACGACCAGATCTCCGGCGTATCGGAAATGGAGCTTTCCAAACTTGTGGAACAGGTTCAGATTCCCGTCTATGTGATCGCGCTGACATACAATACCAAGACGGACGCCCGCGTTCAGGCGGCGAAAACCATCACCAGCTTTGCCAGACTGGCGCCCGGCGGGCTGAGCATATTGCTCAAAACCGGCGGAGCGGCGGATGCGGCAAATCAGATTCTCGCCGAGCGTGAGAAAACTTATCTGGCGGTGCTGGACGCGAGCGCGGTGCGCGCGGTGACAAGCGCGGATCAGGCGAACGTAAAGATCAGCATGACGAACGACGCCGGCGCGCTCTCTTCGGAGCGAACCATCTCGCTGACCGGCCTTCCGGCAGCGGAGGCCACGCCCGAGCCCTCCGCGGAACCTACGGCCGAAGCGTCCGCCGAAACGACGGTGACGCCCGCCGTCTCGCAGGCCCCGGCGCCGACACCCGAAGCAAAAGGCGATATTCTGGCGCTTCTGAAAACGCTGCCCGTTTGGGCATATTATGTTGCCGGCGCGGTGTTCGTGCTGGTGATCGCGCTGATCGTGATTCTCTCGCTGCTGAAAAAACAGCGCAGGCGTAAAGAGGCGGGCACGATCGTGCGCTTCGACGAGTCCGGCGACAAGGTGGTTGATACAGCCGGCCCGGATATCTGCCTGATTCGGCTCGGCGCGGAGGAACAGATCTGTTGTGAGATGCGCATGCCGGACAAGCTCGTCATCGGCGGCGATCCGAAGCGCGCGCAGCTCCCGCTCAGCGGCAATCCGGCAATTTCGCCCGTACAATGCCGGTTGATCTGGAAAAACGGATCGATCTGGGTGGAAGAACTGAGCAAACACCAGCGAACGGAACTCAACGGCGTACCCGTCGGGCGTATCGCCGCCGTAAAAACCGGAGACGTGCTGCGGCTTGGGTCGCTGGAATATCGCATTTTCTGGGAAAAACGCTGAACAAACGAATACAAACGAACGCATATGAGGCCGCCGCACGGTCGATTCCGCGCGGCGGCCCGGGAAGATAGAGGAGAAGAACTGTGCTCACACCTGAAAACGCCTGCCTTTGCTGCTTCAAGGAGTTGAATGAAGCCAAGGGCGTGTGCCCATACTGCGGCTGCGACAATTCGGCGGTTGCAAATGAGTCCCATCAACTGGAATGCGGAAGCATTCTGGCCGGAACATATCTGATCGGAAAAGTGCTTGGTCAGGGCGGGTTCGGCATCACATATGTCGCCTGGGATCTGAATCTGGACATCAAGGTCGCCATCAAGGAATACTATCCCGAAGGCTGCGTTACGCGCGACACCCATACACACATCACCGTGTTGACCTATGCCGGCGCGAAGGACGTCTTTTTTCAAAAAGGAAAAGAGAAGTTTGTCGGAGAAGCCCGCGCGCTGGCAAAATTCTCCGGGGACAGCGGCGTCGTCGGCGTACGCGCGTTCTTCTATGAAAACGGCACGGCGTATATCGTGATGGACTTTGTCGAGGGCGAGACGCTCAAATCGTACGCCGCGCGCATGGGCGGCAAGCTGCCGTCCGCGCGCGTGCTCGCGCTCTTTCAACCGCTGATCCGGTCGCTCACGCATGTGCATGAAAACGGCCTGCTGCACCGTGACATCAGCCCGGATAATATCATGCTCCGTCCGGACGGGACGCTCGCGCTGCTGGACTTCGGCGCGGCGCGGCAGATGTCCGTTGCGGGGGAGCACTCCAACACCATCAACGTCAAGCATGGCTTTGCTCCGGAGGAGCAATACCGCACGCGCGGAGAACAGGGCCCCTGGACGGACGTGTACGCGCTCTGTGCAACCATCTATCGCCTGACCACGGGCGTTACGCCGACGGAAGCGCTGGATCGGATGGCCAACGATGAACCCCTGGCGCCGCCAAACAAACTGGGCGCGGATTTTACAGTCGATCAACAGCAGGCGCTTCTGCACGGGTTGGCCGTGCGCGCGGAGCGGCGCACGCGGGATCTTCATATACTAATGCAGGAGCTGTATGGTACGCAGGCGGCGGCCCAGCCGCAGCGAGTGCCGACGCCGCAGGCCGCTGCGCGCGAACCCGCGGCGGCGCCCGTCCCGCTGACGCCCATCTCCGCCGTTCCGGTCAATCGCGACCCGGCGGATGAGCCAGCCCGCGGCGCAAGCGCCAGCCAGAGCGGCGAGCGCGGAGAGATGGACGGCGGGAAAAGCGGCAAACCGAAAAAACCGATCAGCCTGGCGGCGATTGCGCTGACGATTGTCGTAATACCGGTGCTGTTCGTGGTCATTGCATTAATAACTGACAGCAGTAATGATACCAATACTTCTTCCGCGGCTTATGTGCAGGCGGCGACTTCAGTGCCCGGCGCCACCGAAGCGCCGGGGGCGGTGGTCAATGCGCAGCCCGCCGCGACACAGGCTCCGACCATCGCTGTCGATTGGCAGGATCCGCTGCTCGAGACGCGAATTCGTGACTCCCTCGGTAAAACGAACGGGGAAACGATTACAACAGACGATCTGGCCGCCATCACCAATCTCTCTATCGCCGGGGATACCATCGTCGTCAACGACGAGTCGTTCTGGGCCTATGTCGACAACTACAGCAACACGTATTCGGTGGACGGGGGCACAACCATGCTTCCGATTCCCAAGCAGACGATTTCCCTGAGCGATCTGCAATATTTTTACGGATTGCAATCGCTGAGCGTTATGGCAACGTCCGTGACGGACGCGGAAGCACTGTCGTCCTGTCATGAACTGATCACGCTGACGCTGGATACCTGCGGACAGGTCGATCTCAACTGGCTGAATGGCTGTCAAAACTTGACGTATCTGATGGTGCGCAACTGCGATTCCGTGGTTTTAACCGGCGCAGGGGCAGATTCTTCCATCAACGATATGACGATTGAAAACTGCGGAACCGTCAGCGGCACGGAACTCGCGGAGTTTTCGCGGCTGACCTCGCTTTCCGTCTGGGGAGGCCCGCTGATAAATCCGGACGCGCTTGGAACCCTGACAAACCTCTCGTATCTTGGGCTGAACGGTACCGGCATTCAGAATGTGGATTTTATAACGAACATGAAGGGGCTGTTGTCTCTGAACTTAGGGGAAAGCGGCGTCAGCGCGCTTCCGTCTCTGGATCAACTGTCGAATTTGACAAGTCTGTATTTGCCTTACTGCGATTTGGACGATGCGGATATGCAGCAGCTTGCAAGCCACACCAATCTGCAATCGCTCCTGTTGGATGGATGCGATATATCGGATCTATCGTTTGCGACGAATTTAACAAAGCTGGACTATCTGTCGTTTGATGGCACATCCGTAAAGGATTTGTCGCCGATCAAGAATCTGACCAGGCTTACAACGCTCTGGATGCGCGATACGAAGATAACCGATATCAGCATTCTGTCCGACTTTCATTTGCTGAAAACGCTGGGCATCGGCGGGTCGAAAATCAAGGATTATTCACCGATTGCCGCGCTGAACCTGAATACGTTTTATGTAGATTCATCGCAGGAGAAAACAATTCGGGACATGTTCCCGAACGCCGAGATCAACGTCTGGTAACAGATCGCGAATAAAACCGGATGGAAGCCGCGCCGACAAGGAGTAGAAATGATCAACCCGGAACTGGTATGTAAAAAATGTTTTTCACATCTAAACGAGCCGCAGGGCGTTTGCCCGCACTGCGGGTTTGACAACGCGAGCTGTGAAAACGCCGCAAACCAACTCGACTGCGGCAGCATTCTGGCGGGGACATACCTCGTCGGCTGCGCGCTGGGACAGGGTGGTTTTGGCATCACCTACATCGGGCTGGATCTCAACCTCAATCTGAAGGTCGCGATCAAGGAATATTATCCCGAGGGATATGCAACCCGCGACGGGCGGACGCATACGAGCGTGCATCCCCTGCCGGGAGAGCGCAAGACCCTGTTTGAACGCGGGAAAGAGAAGTTTGTCAGCGAAGCGCAAATACTGGCGCGGTTTAGCGAAGACCCGTCCATCGTCGGCGTGCGAGGTTATTTTCAGGAGAACGGAACCGCGTATATCGTGATGAACTTCGTTGAAGGCGAAACGCTGAAGGCATACGCGGCGCGGCGCGGCGGCAAACTGCCCGCGGCGGAAGTGCTGAAGATGATGGAGCCGTTGTTTGCGTCGCTCTCGCGCGTGCACGCTGCGGGACTTCTACATCGCGACATCAGCCCGGACAACATCATGCGGCGCAGCGACGGATCCGTCGTTCTGCTGGATTTCGGCGCGGCGCGGCAGATGTCAATCGAGGGTGAGCACTCCAACACCATCAACGTCAAGCACGGCTTCGCGCCGGAGGAGCAGTACCGCACGCACGGCGAGCAGGGGCCATGGACGGACGTGTACGCGCTCTGCGCAACCATCTATCGTCTGACGACGGGCGTCACGCCGCAGCAGGCGCTGGATCGTATTATAGGCGACATTCCCCTTGCGCCGCCCAACAGGCTGGGCGCGGATTTTACGATGGGACAGCAGCAGGCGATCCTGCACGGGCTGGCCTTGCGCGCGGAGCGGCGCACGCGGACCATTGCGCAGCTGCAGAGCGAACTCAAGGAGGAACCAGTGCCTGCCGCGAAGGCGGGGGTAACCGAAACTCGTCCGTCTCAACCGAAAAAGAAACCAGGTCAGGCTCCAATCAATCTACCCGGCACAAAGCGCTCGAATAATTCGCCGCTATGGCTCACTTTGTTTGGCGTCGCCATGGCGCTTGTGATATTGGCGATCTTGTTTACGAATAACCAGTGGGAAACGGCAGCCCCGGCACAAGCGAGCAATGAGACGGCAGCAAGCGGGACCGCCGCGGAACGCGAGCCTTCAAGCCAGCCGACATCTGCGCCAACAAGCATGCCAACAGCTGCGCCGAGGATATTTGCGCCGGTGGGAACATTTGTAGAAGGCCGCCTTGCGGCGGGAAGCGACTATTCTCTGGTGCTGCTGGACGACGGCACGGTCCGGTGTTTCGGCGGCATGACGAGCGGCGTGTATGACGATGTGCAAACATGGAAGAATATCGTCTACATATCCGGATATGATAACCATGCCGTAGGGCTTCGCAAGGACGGAACGCTTGTCCCGGCGGGAACAAACGAGCGGGGTGAACTGGAGGTTCGCGACCTGAAAAATGTCACGCAGGTGATCACCGGATATCTGCATACCGTCGCCCTGACTGCGGATGGAAAGGTTCACTATATAGGCTATAATAAGCACGGAAGAGCGGATTGCGAAAAATGGACCAGCGTAAAGAAGCTGCTTGGCGGGGACGACCATCTTGCGGTGATTTTCAACGACGGGTCCATGGCCGCGGTGGGATATAACGCTGACGGACAATGCGACCTAAAGGATGTTGTCGACGCCATTGGCGGAACGGTTTCAAGCGGCACAACTTATGTTCTGCATGAAGACAAAACGGTGGAGCCGTTCGGAAAGGACTGGCACGGCGAGGACGATGTTCGCGGCTGGTCGGATATTATTTACGTTGATGGCGGGGACGAGCACACCGTTGGGCTTAGAAGCGACGGAACCGTCGAGGTAGCAGGGGAAAATACAAACCTCCAATACGAGGTTTTGAACTGGGAGAATATCGTTGCCATCTGCGCGGGCCAGTTTCACACAATCGGCATCGACACATACGGCGTCATCCATATCACCGGGCCTGCGGGCGCGGGTTACCGTTCCGGTGACGGCGAATCCATTTGGCAGCAGTGGCAGTGATGCCAGCGGGGAAAACTCTGGCGCTGTATAAATGAGGCATAGGATATAAGAACGCGAAAGAAACAGAGATGATGCGAATGACAAACCCGGACTGCATCTGCATGAATTGCATGAAAGAACTGGACGAACCGAAGAGCGTTTGTCCGCACTGTGGGTTTGACAACGCGAGCTGTGAAAACGCCGCCAACCAGCTGGAATGCGGCAGCATCCTTGCGGGGACGTACTTGGTCGGCTGTGCGTTGGGCCAGGGCGGGTTTGGAATAACATATACCGGCATGGATCTCAATCTGGAATTGAAGGTTGCGATCAAGGAATATTATCCCGAGGGGTTTGTAACCCGGGACGGACGGACACACACGACGGTGCATCCACTGCCGGGAGAACGTAAAACTCTGTTTGAACGCGGAAAAGAGAAATTTGTCAGCGAAGCGCGCGTGCTTGCAAAGTTCAGCGAAGACCCGTCCATCGTCGGCGTGCGCGGTTTTTTCCAGGAGAACGGAACCGCGTATATCGTCATGAACTTCGTTGAGGGCGAAACGCTGAAAGCGTATGCGGCGCGGCGCGGCGGAAAACTGCCCTCGGCGGAAGTACTGAAGATGATGGAGCCGTTGTTTGCGTCGCTCTCGCGCGTGCACGCCGCGGGGCTTTTGCACCGAGATATCAGCCCGGACAACATCATGCGGCGCGACGACGGCTCCGTCGTTCTGCTGGACTTCGGCGCGGCGCGGCAGATGTCCATCGAGGGCGAGCATTCCAATACGATCAATGTCAAGCATGGGTTCGCGCCGGAGGAACAGTACCGCACACGCGGCGAGCAGGGGCCATGGACGGATGTGTACGCGCTCTGCGCAACCATCTACCGCCTGACGACCGGCGTGACGCCTCAGCAGGCGTTGGATCGGGCGATGAGCGATGCTCCGCTGTTGCCGCCCGACAAACTGGGCGCGGATTTTACGACTGCGCAGCAGCAGGCGATCCTGCACGGGCTTGCCATTCGCGCCGAGCACCGCACGCAGACCATCGTACAACTGCAAAGCGAACTGAAAGGGACGCAAGCGCCTGCCGCGAAGCCGAGCGTGCCAGAAACGCGCGCGGGTCAAACGAATAAGAGCGCAAACCCGGTGTTGGAGGATCATCCGAAACATACCCAGCCCAGGAGAAAGGCAGCGCTGTTCACGATTGCGAGCGTTGCTGTATTCGTGGTTGTGGTTGTGGCGTTTATATTGATGTTCATGCGCGACCAAACAAAGGATGGTGTATCATTTTTATCGAATGACGCATCTGTAACGGATGAGAGTGCAGCAACAAAAGAGACACCGTTTCAACAGACGCCGACGCTGGAAGCGGCTACAGTTGCTGGCCAAACGTATGATGCGCAAACAGCTGTGCTGCCGGCAGAACTCCACATTGCAATGATCACTGATGGCGGCAATGTGAATGATAAATCGTATAATGAAGCCTCATGGGTTGGCTGCAGCAAATGGGCGGCGGAAAACGGAACGGATGCAACTTATTATCAGCCGTCGGAGGATAGCGATCAGGCCCGAATCAAGGCCATTCAAACCGCAATTGAAAACGGGGCGAATGTCGTCGTCTGTTCCAATTTCACGTTTGGAGCCGTGCTGCAGCAAGTGCCGCAGCAGTATCCGAACGTCATGTTTCTTGGCGTCGACCTCGGCCTTGGGGATGTTCCCGGACTGCAGGCGAACACCTCGCTGGTCAGCTTTCGCGAGGAGCAGGGCGGGTATCTGGCCGGTTATGCGGCTGTGATGGATGGGTATACCAGACTGGCTTTTATCGGCGGAATGCCGGTGGCTGCCGTTGTGCGCTATGGGTATGGGTTCATACAAGGAGCCAATCAGGCGGCCGAAGAGTTGGGCATCGCGGATCAGGTATCGATTGAGTATTGGTATTCCAACTTCTTTGTTGCGAACGACGAAGTGTACAGCAAGGCGAGAGCCTTGTACGGAGAGGGAACGCAGATCATTTTTTCCGTAGGCGGCGGAATTGTCTACTCTATCATGGCGGCGGCGGACGATACGGACAGTAAGCTGATCGGCTGTGATGTTGATTTATCGGAACTGTCCGATTGCATTGTGACCACCGCCGTTAAGAACATCGAAAATGCCGTAAAGCTGGCGCTGTCGGATTTGCAGGCAAACGGCGGAACCTGGTCCGCGGCATTTGCCGGGAATGAAAACAAACTGGGCGCGGCTCAGGACTGTGTCAACCTTCCGGTGTATACGGCAGCGTGGCGTTTTTCCAATTTTTCAATAGATCAATATTTGACGCTGTACAACAAATTAAAAAGCGGGGCATACACCGTTGCCGAAAATGTCGATCGGCAGCCAAAGGCTGACATTCGGGTAAATTACCTGAACGAGTAACAGGCCGGGACAGCTTCCGCGCATACCCGGAAATAGATGCCCGCGACGCACCCGAGACGATGTGTAATAATGAAGTTTATCATATAGGAATGCTGAAGAAACGGAGATGATATGAATGACGAACCCAGATTACATCTGCATGAACTGCATGAAGGAACTACACGAACCGAAGAGCGTTTGTCCGCACTGCGGATTTGACAACGCTTCCTGCGAAAACGCCGCGCACCAGCTGGAGTGCGGCAGCATCCTCGCCGGGTCGTACATCATTGGACGGGTGCTGGGCCAGGGCGGGTTTGGGATCACGTATGTCGGCATGGATCTTAACCTGGATTTAAAAGTGGCGATCAAGGAGTATTATCCGGAAGGAAGCGTCACGCGGGACTCGCACACGCACATCTCCGTTTTGACGTATGCAGGCCCAAAGGGTGAGGCTTTTGAAAAGGGCAAGGAGCGGTTTGTCAGCGAGGCAAAAACGCTGGCAAAGTTTGCCGGGGACAGCGGCATCGTCGGTGTACGCTCGTTTTTCTATGAAAACGGGACGGCATATATCGTCATGGATTATGTCGAGGGCGAAACGCTTAAGGCGTATACCGCGCGCCGGGGCGGACGTATTCCCGCAGCGGAAGCGCTCGAGCTGTTCAGACCGCTGATGCATTCGCTGGCAAAAGTGCATGGAATCGGCCTGCTGCATCGCGACATCAGCCCGGACAACATCATGCTCAAACCGGACGGAACGCTTACGCTGCTGGACTTCGGCGCGGCGCGGCAGATGTCTGTTGCGGGGGAACACTCCAATACCATCAACGTCAAGCATGGATTTGCGCCTGAGGAGCAATACCGCACGCGCGGCGAGCAGGGCCCCTGGACGGACGTGTATGCGCTGGCGGCGACCATCTACCGTGTTACGACGGGAGAAATGCCGCCGCAGGCGCTCGACCGGCTGACCAATTCGGCAAAAATCACGCCGCCGAATCAGCTTGGCGCAAACTTTACGCACGCCCAAGAGGGCGCAATCATGCATGCGCTGGCGGTACAGGCCGCGTACCGGACGCCTTCGATGGAGCAGTTTGAAAGCGAGCTTTTTGACGGCTCCCCCGCTGCGCAAAACGCACCGATACAACACGAAGCGCCAAAGACGACCGGCGGAACAACGAATTTCACCGGAAACGGGCAGTATAGCGCGCCGCCGCCCTCATATACGGGGAATACGCCGCCTGTAAATCCGCCAAAACGGAAAAAGAACAAAGGACTGATCGCCGGGTTAATCGCCGCTGCGGCGGTTCTCGTGGTGCTGCTCGTTATCGTGGCGGTAAACGGCGGAAAGAGCAACAGCGGTTCCCAATCCGACGATGTGCAGGTGATTTCCGCCTCGACCATAAGGGTGCCCGCGGCGACGGCAACAGCGGTCGTAACGGCAACGCCGACACAGATCCCGCAGCCGGACACCGTCATCGTTACGCTGGACTACGGCGAGACGTACCGGTGCTCCATCAAGGATTTCGACCTGCCGGATTCCGTTACGAATACCGACGTGTCATGGCCGAACTTCAACGACGGTTCCGGCGTTACGTGCAATACGGGCGGGACGCTGCAGGCAACCAATATTCAATTTGATCCTGCGTTAAGCTACAATGATCCGGTTTATATCAGCGGACGGACATCGGACGGCATTGTGCTGCAATATGAGGTGATCGTTGGCAACGGCAGGACGTACAGCTTCGATTGGTCGGATACCGCGCGCAATATGAAGACCGTGCACGGGTACACCTACATTGCAACGCCAGAAATACCGGATTGCCTGGGCTTTACGCTGATGTTCGGATACGACCTGAATTCCGGAAAGATCGCGGGAACGAACTGGTCGGTCTGGGTGCGTGAAAACGGCGATACCTGGGTGTTCGTCTGCGACATTGACGCGACGGACGGGGATTACGAAAACCATGAGATCACGTTCGATCGACCGATCACGTTTAACGAACTGATCGTGCAGGCGCCGAAAGAATACAATCAATTTTCGGCTTCGATCCGGTATGATGTGACAAACATCAGATTTGACGTTGGATAATACAGCCGTATCGCGGCGGAATTCCGATCTGCCCCGTTCAGGCATGCTGATCAAGGCGATGCGCGGGGCATCGGGTTCCGTCCGGTCGACGAAACAGAACGGAGAGAACCACTGTGCTCGCACCTGAAAATGCTTGTTTGTGCTGCTTTTCGCAGCTGAACGAACCCAAAGGCGTTTGTCCGCACTGCGGATGCAACAACGCAACTCTTTCAAACGAGTCCCACCAGCTGGAATGCGGAAGCATACTTGCGGGGACATACATGGTCGGCAAAGTGATCGGCCAGGGCGGGTTTGGCATCACCTATGTCGGATGGGACATGAATCTGGACATCAAGGTTGCCATTAAGGAATACTATCCCGAGGGCTGCGTGACGCGCGATACGCATACGCATATCTCGGTGCTGACCTATGCCGGACCCAAGGAAGCCTATTTCACCAAGGGCAAGGAGCGCTTCGTGGAGGAGGCGCGCACGCTTGCTAAGTTTTCGGGGGACAGCGGCATCGTCGGGGTTCGCGCGTTCTTTTTTGAAAACGGAACGGCGTATATCGTCATGGACTATGTCGAGGGCGAAACGCTCAAGGCGTACGCCGCGCACTCGGGCGGAAAACTTCCGGCGGCGCAGGTGCTTGCGCTGTTTCGTCCCCTGATTCGCTCGCTGGCGCGCGTGCATGACACCGGGCTGCTGCATCGGGATATCAGCCCGGACAACATCATGCTGCGCCCGGACGGAACGCTCGCGCTGTTGGACTTTGGCGCGGCGCGGCAGATGTCCGTTGCGGGGGAGCACTCCAACACCATCAACGTCAAGCATGGCTTCGCGCCGGAGGAACAATATCGCACGCGCGGCGAGCAGGGACCCTGGACGGACGTCTACGCGCTCTGCGCAACGATTTACCGGCTGACCACGGGCATTACGCCGACAGAAGCGCTGGATCGCATCGTAAACGAAGGCGAACTGACGCCGCCCACGCAGCTTGGCGCGGCGTTTACGCCGGGACAGGAACAGGCGATCTTGCACGGACTTGCGGTTCGGGCGAACAGGCGTACGCGCGACATGCGGGAGCTGGCGGCGGAGCTGTATGGTTCCCCTAACGCTGTTTCGGGGACGGCTTCGGCGTCGGGCGGCAACGCGCGGCACGCAAAGCCCAACACAAAACCGGACGGGCCGGCCAAGCGGAGCACGGGCGCCGAACGCAAGAGCGCGGCGCAGCGGGATTCAGTCGGGAAACAACGTTCCTGGCTTCTCAAACCCTGGCCATATATAGGGGCGGCCGTGCTTTGCATAGCAATTGTGGCGATTGCGCTTGCGGCAAAGGCGCGCGCGCCGGTTGGCGAACCTGCTGGCGGAACGGACGCCGCGGCGGCGACAGCGACCCCCGGACAGACGGAGACGCCGCAAAGCCCTGCCGAAGTTACTTTGACAGGCGAAGATATCGTCATCGGTACGATCTCGCCGAATTCCGGCGCGCTTTCTATCTATGGCGCAGCCGTGGTGAACGGGGTAGATCTTGCTGTTGAGGAGATCAACGCGTCCGGCGGTATTCTTGGCCGCCATGTCAGCGTCGTCAATGCCGACGACCAGTTTGCCCCGGCGGAAGCGCTCAACGCTTTCAACTCGCTCGTCTCCCAAGGTGTCGGATTGATCGTCGGCTCTGTAACATCAGGCTGTACCGCGGCCATCACCAAAGCCGCCGACGAAGAGCAGGTCGTGCTGATCACGCCGTCCGCAACGGCGGACAGCATTACGACGAAGGACGATTACGTGTTCCGCGCCTGCTATGCGGACAGCTCGCAAGGGGCTATTGCCGCTTACTACGCAAAGCAGGCCGGTTACAGCGACGTCGGCGTGGTCTATTGCAAGGCGGACAGCTATTCCGCGGGTCTTTACAACGCGTTCGCCGACGCGGCCAAGACCTATGGGCTGAATATCAAAGACGTTGAGGCTACCTCCTCTCTGGACGTTCAGAACTATGCCAATGAGTTTGCCGCCATGGTAACGTCCGGCGTGGAGTTCGTCTATGCGCCGTTTTACTATGACACCATCGGCCCGCTCGTCGTTCCGCAGGCGCGCGCGGCGGGATATACCGGCGTCATCATGGGCGCCGACGGGTATGACGGTACATCGGAGTATACCGCCGCCGGCGCGGATCTGTCCGATTACAACAACGTCTATTGGACCAATCACTATGATCCGGCCGACACGAACCCGAAGATTCGCGCGTTCGTTGCCGCGTATCAGGAGAAGTACGGCTCCACGCCAAACGCAATCTCCGCGCTGGCTTATGATGCGATGTATATGCTCAAGACGGCGATCGAACATGCGGGTACGTCCGATCCGGCGGCTGTGCGTGACGCGCTGGCCGACACAACGCTCGTGTATGACTGCGTGACCGGAACGTTTTCAATGGATAAAACGGGAACGCCGGTCAAGGGAGCCGCGATTCTTTCGTTTTACGACGCCGGGGGCTATGTCTCGACGCGGCTGGTCGATGTGCTCCGGCAGCGCAGCTAGCAGGAGCGAACAGAATTTTCAACTGGGAACTGTTGGGGTCGCTGTCGAAAATCGACTAAGTTGACGGTTGGCGTATTGATTAAAAACAGGAGGGGACAACGGTGCTGCTGCCTGAAAAAACCTGCCTCAACTGCTTTTCGCAGCTGAACGAACCCAAAGGGGTGTGCCCGCACTGCGGATGCGACAACGCGACTCTTTCCAACGAAGCCCACCAAATCGAGTGCGGAAGCATTCTGGCGGGGACGTATCTGGTCGGCAAAGTGCTCGGCCAGGGCGGGTTTGGCATCACTTATGCCGGTTGGGACCTGAATCTGGACATCAAGGTCGCCATCAAGGAATATTATCCCGAGGGCTGCGTCACGCGGGATACGCACACGCATATCTCCGTGCTGACCTATGCGGGTGCGAAAGAGGCGTACTTCCAGAAGGGGAAAGAGCGTTTCGTCGAAGAGGCGCGCTCGCTGGCGAAGTTTGCAGGGGACAGCGGCGTCGTCGGCGTGCGCACGTTTTTCTATGAAAACGGAACGGCATATATCGTCATGGACTTTGTCGAAGGCGAAACGCTGAAGTCATACGCCGCGCGCTCCGGCGGAAAGCTCCCGGCGGCGGAGGTGTTCGCGCTGTTTCGGCCGCTTTTGACATCGATTGAGCGCGTCCACAACGCGGGGCTGCTGCATCGGGATATCAGCCCGGACAATATCATTCTCAAAACGGACGGACGGCTGGCGCTGCTGGATTTCGGGGCGGCGAGACAGATGTCGCTCGGCGGCGAGCACTCCAATACCATCAACGTCAAGCACGGGTTCGCGCCGGAGGAGCAATACCGCACGCGCGGCGAGCAGGGACCGTGGACGGACGTCTACGCAACCAGCGCGACGATCTACCGGCTGATCACGGGGCAGATGCCGCCGCAGGCGCTGGATCGGCTGTATAATGAGGACGAGCTGGTTGCGCCGTCCGCGCTGGGCATTGTGCTTTCGGAACAGCAGGAAAAAGCGATTTTGCACGGACTTGCGCCGCGGGCGACCGACCGGACGCGCTCGATGCTGGAGTTTGCGGAAGAGCTGTACGGCGACAGCGCAGCCGACAGATTCCAGCCTCTGTCGCAGCAGCCGGATGATCACGGCGCGGAAGTGCTTGCGCAGAATCCCGCGGCGCTGCATCCGCTCGAACCGGCCGTCCTGGCAGAAGAGAGCGGCTGGAAAGAAGCGGAAAAGCAGATATATGATGACCTTGTCAAAAACACGCAGAAAAAGAAACGCGGGATAGTTATTGCGGCAGTTGCGGCGGCGCTGTTTGTCATCTTTGTGATCATTGTGCCTGCGGTTCGGCATAGTATCCTGCTGACTGAAATTCAGGAGATATCCGACGAAATCGACCGCGGAGACTATTATTCCGCGCTCGCCGTTGCCGACGGCGTCGAACAGAAGAACGACGAGTACGATACGGCGATCTATGGCTTTGCAAAGAGCCTGCTGGCGAACGGACAGTACGAAGCGGCGGATTCGATGAAGGACCGGATTGTCGACACAAGCAGGTTTGATATGGCCTCCATTGAGGACGGCATCACGTACCAGACGATAAAGGACGCTCTCTCGCAGGGCGATTACGGGCGGGCGGAAACTTTGGTTCAGGATATTCAAAATCCGAGCGCTTATGATTTGAACAGCGTCAAAACGGAGATTGCGACGCAAAGGATCGAAGAGTTGTTTTCAAACAAGAAGTACTTTGAAGCGGTATTAGAGCTTCAAAAGCTTGAATCATCCGATAAAATGATTATGCAAATCCTGATAGAAGAACATGTAAGTGAATTATATGAGTACGGAATAGAACTTTATCATGCCCGGAATACCACCATTGTAAAGACTCTCTTTTCGATGTTAGGATTATACAGAAGATCATCCGATTATCTTTTGCTGATTGATACCAAGGAGAAAGCACAAGCGGATCAGTTATCCTGGAATTTGGGCAACGGCAAGGAAGACAGCAAAATAAAAGAACAGCTGGAAGACCTTATTGACATTCTGGATTTTGAAGATGCAAGCGATATTCTGATGTACAATTCCGATACTGCTTTTCTGTTTTTATTGGGAGAATGGCGTGGGGGGCCGTCGTATATCAAGTTTTATACCGACGCCGGATCTTGGTGGGCGCAATGGGAAGTCACCGGAATTCCACATGGGCACTGGAATTTTAAGAAGAGAGACTTGTACATTACCGATTCGAAAGACGTTGAGAAAAAGATCGCTCGGTTCACCATCGTCGATAAGGATTCGATTGAGATATTCGTCTATTCCTCCGAGCGCACCTATTCGCTGAAACGGGTATAAAAACGACGACGGCCATCAATCAAAAACGGGCGGAAGCAGCGCTTCGCCCGTTTTGTGTTTGTCTGATATACCGTTGGCAGATTCTGTCTTACAGAACGCTCCGCAGGAAGTTGATCGCCTTTTCATTGGTCGGGTGGTCGAAGAGCTCCTTCGGCGCGCCTTCCTCGAGGATCATGCCGTCCGCCATGAAGACCACGCGGTCGGCAACCTCTCTGGCAAACCCCATCTCATGGGTCACGCAGAGCATGGTCATGCCCTGCTTGGCGAGGGATTTCATGACGTTCAGCACCTCGCCGACGAGCTCCGGGTCCAGCGCGCTGGTCGGTTCGTCAAAGAGCATGATTTCGGGCTCCATCGCGAGCGCGCGCGCGATTGCGACGCGCTGCTGCTGTCCGCCGGAGAGTTTGCTTGGGTAGACGTCCATCTTATCGGACAGGCCGACTTTTTCAATGATCTGCTCAGCGAGCTTTTTTGCGTCTTCCTTGGTCTTTTTCCGAACCAGAACCTGCGCGATCATGACGTTTTCCAGCACGGTTTTGTGCGGAAAGAGGTTAAACCGCTGAAAGACCATGCCCATCTCCAGCAGCATGGCTTTCTGCTCCTCCGGGCTGACCCGGTGGATGGTTCGGTTGTGCTCCCTGTGCAAAAACAGCTGATCCTTGACGTAGATCATCCCGCTGGTGATCTTCTCCAGCTGGTTGAGCGAGCGCAGATAGGTGGATTTTCCGGCACCGGACGGGCCGATGATGCAGATGACCTCGCCCTTTTTCACGGCAAGGTTGATATCTTTCAGAACTTCCAGCGATCCGAAACTCTTGTACAGGTGTTCTGTTTTAATGATGTACTGATAATCGTTCATTGCGTTCCCTTACTCGTAAATCGAAAGCCGTTTTTCGATCTTGCCAAATATAAACGTGAAGATCGCCGTGATCACAAGATAGATCAGCAGCGCCGGAACGAATACGAGATAGTTCCCCTCGCTGGTCATAATGGTCTTGGAAATCGTCGTAATGTCCATCAGTGAAATCGCGAACACCAGCGAGACATCCTTGATCATCATGACAAACTCGTTGCACAGCGGCGGAATCATGCGCCGGATCGACTGCGGAATGATGATGGTGCGCATCATCTGACCGTAACTCATGCCGAGCGCGCGAGATGCTTCGTTCTGCCCTTTGTCGATGGACTGGATCGCCGCGCGGACGATCTCCGCGCAGTACGCCGCCGCGTTGAGGGTAAACGCGATCAGTGCCGCGAGAAACGCGCCCTTGTAGACCGCCTCCGGATCCGCCGCGTTAAACAGACTCCGCCAGGAGAAGCCGAAAATGCCCGGCACCGAAAAATACACCACAAACAGCTGGATCAACAGCGGCGTTCCTCGAAAGAAGAAGATATAGGCGCTGCTGATTTTACTGATGAACTTGTTCTCCGAAATTTTTCCCAGCGCGAGGAATATGCTGAGGATGGATCCAAACGTCATCGACAGAGTGGTCAGCAGAAGCGTCAGTTTCACGCCGTGCAGCAGGTTTTCACCGGAGCCCAGCATCCTGTAGGTGTAGTTCACCATCTGACCGACAAACTTCCAGCCGCCGCTTTCGGCGCTGTAGATCTTGCCCGCGAACCCGACGTAGGATTCTTTCAGGGCGCTCGCCCCAGAGGTCGAGAACGAAATATAACTGACCGCGCCGAGGTTGTTATAGGTGATCGTCACATATTTTCGGGCGCTGTCCTTTTCGTCTTCTATCATCTGCTTCATCTCATCGGAAGCGCGATCGATCATTTCCTGCTCGGAAACATTGATGGCCGACAGAACGACAAAAAGCGCTGCAGCCGCCATAATAATTATGGCGACTGTCAGCGTGGAACGTTTCCAGTTTTTAATATCGAATAGCTTTTTTAGTTTGTGCATTACATACCACGATTCAAGCGTTTTCGTGCCGGTGGAACAACGATTAACTCGTTACTGTTATTTGCCAAACCAGTATGCAATGGCGTCTTCAAAGAACCCTTCGTCCGTCAGCTGCGCGATGGCATCGTTGATTGCGGACTGCAGAGCCGTGTTGTCGAGGCTCATGGCTACGCCGAACTGCTCCGGTTCGCTCTCATCCTGGAACGCGAGCTTATACATGTCGGGGTTGGCGGCAATGTAGCCGGCCGCGACGGTCGAGTCCACGACAACCGCGTCGACTTCGCCGTTCGACAGCTGCGTGAAGCACGTTGTAACCTTTTCGTTGGCGGAGATCGTGCAGTTGATCGAGCCGGTTGCGACATAGTCGGACATCAGGATGTCGGAAGTCGTTTCTTTCTGCACAGCGATAGCAAAGCCGTCCAGATTCTGGAAGCTCGCGATGGTACCGTCATAGTCGGCGCGGACGACGACCGCCTGATAGTTGTTGATGTACGGATCCGAGAAGAGCATGGTCTCCTGGCGCTCCGGGGTGATGGTTACGGCGGAGATGACGCAGTCATAGTTGACGCCGATTCCCTGAAAGATGCCGTCCCAGGCGGTGTTGATAAAGACGACGGTAAGGCCGAGCTTTTCGCCGAGGGCAGTGGCGAAGTCGACGTCATAACCGACGGGGGTCGTGCCGTCCTCGGCAAAATCCTCAAAAGGCGGATAGCCGACTTCCATGCCGACGGTCAGAACGCCGTCCTGCATGAGAATGGGGGCGGGAGCTGCGCTTTCTTCGGGCGCGGCGGTCGCTTCCGCGACGGGGGCTTCCGTCGCTTCGGGTGCCTGGGTTGCTTCTACCGCTGCCGGCGTGGAACAGGCTGCGAACATTGCCAGAACCAGCACTGCGGATACGATTGCTAAAATCTTCTTTTTCATTTGTACCGAACCTCCCAAAAAATAAAGTGTTGACCGATCAACACCTTTGTTTGTGAACAAAGATAGCATATATATAATATACTGTCAAGATAAAATTTATAATTATTAGTAAAAACAGTATAATTTCCCGGTGATCCGCGCAATGAACGCCCCGACGCTGTAAGCATAAAACACCCGCCGGAAGAGCGTGCGTCTCCGGCGGGGAATTCGTTGCAATATGTAAAATTTATGCGAAATATGTGAATTATTATGCAATGAAACGGTCGATCGTCTGCGCGGGAGGATCTTTCGTTCGTTGTCGTAGCGAATTTCGTGTGCGCCGCTTCAGGCGATGCGGTGCTGAAAACTCTGGTATGCGGGCTTTGCCTCCTCTGCGACGCAGCGCGCGCCGCGGTGGAGCGCCTCGATATTCAGCTCGACCAGCGCCGCCTTCGGCCCCGTGAACAGATGCGTGAAGATGCTTTTCACAGTGTCGGTCTTGAGAAGCCCCGTCGCCTCCATATATGCGCCCAGCATGACCATGTTGGCGACCCTCGCGCTGCCCAGCTCGTTTGCAATGTCGAGGCAGGGGATGTAGTGCGCCGCGACGTCCGCGCGGGAGGATTTGAGCTCGATGATGCTGCTGTTGACCAGCAGTATGCCGCCGGAGACCAGCAGTGGTTCAAATTTTAACAGCGAGGGCTTGTTCATCACGATCAGCTCCGTGGGATGCAGCACCATGGGGGAGATGATCTCCTCCTCGCTCAGCACGACGGAGCAGTTCGCGGTGCCGCCGCGCATCTCAGGGCCGTAGCTCGGTATCCAGCTGACGCAGAGCCCTTCCTCCATGCCCGCCTCGGCGAGCGTTTTGCCGAGCGCCATGACGCCCTGGCCGCCAAAGCCGGAAACGATAATTCGGTGTGTCATGTCATTTTTCCTCCGTTCTGTCTGCGGTTACGCCAAGCGGATAATAGGGAATCATGTGTTCTTTCAGCCAGCCGATGGCTTCCAGCGGCGTCAGGCCCCAGTTGGTCGGACAGGTGGAAAGCACTTCGACAAACGTAAAGCCCGCGCCGGCGGATTGCAGTTCAAACGCCTTTTTGATCGCCTTTTTCGCTTTCAGTATGTTCGGGACGTCCGTCACCGTCACCCGCTCGGCATAGACGCAGCCGTCCAGTGTGGCGAGCAGCTCCGCCATGCGAATCGGCATGCCGTAGTGCTCCTTCTGCCGACCCTGCGGCGCGGTGGTTGCTTTCTGACCGAGCAGCGTAGTCGGCGCCATCTGTCCGCCGGTCATGCCGTAGATTGCGTTGTTGATGAAGATTGTGGTGATCTTTTCGCCGCGCATGGCCGCGTGGACGATCTCCGCCGTGCCGATGGCGGCGAGGTCCCCGTCGCCTTGATAGGTAAATACCGTCAGATCAGGGCGCGTGCGCTTGATGCCGGTCGCGACCGCGGGGGCGCGTCCGTGCGCGGCCTCCTGCATGTCGCAGGCGAAGTAGTTGTAGGCAAACACCGAGCAGCCGACCGGCGCAACGCCGACCGCGCTGCCGATAAGCCCCAGCTCCTCGAGCGATTCGGCAACCAGCTTATGCACCACGCCGTGCGTGCAGCCGGGGCAGTAGTGCATTTCCGCACTGGTCAGCCCCCTGGAGCGCTGATATACGATACTCATGACGCATTCCTCCCGAGCGCCGCGCCCGCCGCGCGGACCAGTTCCTCCGGCGTGGGGAAGACCCCGCCGCCCGAGCCGACAAAGTGCACGGGCTTTGCGCCGTCTATGGACAGCCGCACGTCGTCGATCATCTGTCCCATGCTCATCTCAACGGTGATCACCGCCGCTAGCGCGGGCGAGTTTGCGCGCGTGCCCAGCGCCTCCGAAGGAAACGGCCAGAGCGTAATCGGGCGGAACAGACCCGCCTTTATACCCTGTTTTCTCAGCAGCAGCACGGCGGCGTGCGCGATGCGCGCGGTTGTGCCGTACGCTGCAAACAAAATCTCCGCGTCGTCGGCCATGAACTCCTCAAAGCGGATTTCGTGTTCCGTGATGCGGTCGTATTTTTCCTGCAGCCGCCGGTTTTGCGCGGCGCATTCGCTTGCATCGAGAAACAGGGACGTAACGATGTTATGTTCGCGCTTGCCCTGCGTTCCGTTTGTAGCCCAATCCTTGGGCGGCAGTGCGCGCGGCTCCGGCGTGTGCCATTCGATGGCTTCCATCATCTGGCCGATCATGCCGTCCGCCAGCACCAGAACGGGGATGCGGTAGAAATCCGCAATGTCGAAGGCCTCCTGCGTCAGCTGCGCCGCCTCCTGAATCGTCGCAGGCGCGAGCACAACCGTGCGGTAGTCCCCGTTTCCGCCGCCGCGCGTCGATTGATAGTAGTCTCCCTGCGCGGGGGCGATGTTGCCAAGCCCCGGGCCGCCGCGGGACATATTGACGATCACCGCCGGCAGCTCGGCGCAGGCGATGTAGCTGATGCCCTCCTGCTTGAGGCTGATGCCCGGGGAGGAGGAGGACGTCATCACGCGCGCGCCCGCGCCCGCCGCGCCGTAAACCATGTTGATCACGGCGATTTCGCTCTCCGCCTGCAGAAAGCAGCCGCCGTGCTCCGGCAGATGCCGTGCAAAATATTCGGGAATCTCGTTCTGCGGCGTGATCGGGTAGCCGAAGAAATAGCGGCAGCCCGCCCGAATTGCGGCCTCGGCGATTGCCTCGTTGCCTTTCCAGAGTTCCTTTGCCATCGGTTCACAACCTTTCTACGGTGATCACGCTGTCCGGGCACATCCGCGCGCAGCTCGCGCAGGCGGTGCATTCGCCCATGCGAATCACCGTCGCGGGATGGTACCCCTTGGCGTTCGTGGCCGTGTCCATTTCGATGATGTGCCGGGGACAGACCGCGACGCAAAGCTCGCATCCCTTGCATCGGTCCCTGTCGAATGTTACGAGTCCTTTCACAACGGTCGCTCCTTATTCAAAAGTGTTGTCACTGTTCTCATTTTTTGCTTTGATCTCTCAGGGCTTTTTCAGCAGAAGATGTATTCGCCTGCCCTTCTTCAATCGCTTAGAGGCTTTTCAGCAGCAGATTGATTCTTCTGCTTGTCTTCAATCTCCCAGGGCTTTTTCAAAAGCAGATCCATCGGAAAGCGCGTTTCGGGCGGCAGGGCGTCTATGCCCGCCAGCCCGCGCGGAAACGCGTGGAAACAAACGGGGATGCCCGCGCGTGCGGCGACCTCCCGCGCCAGCTCCGCGCCGCGCAGCACGTCCCGCGCGCTCGTTTCGCCGCAGAGGTGCGTGTTGCCGACGAGGCCCGTCGCCCTGAGCTTCGCGCTTTGCTGAATCTCGTCCAGATAGCGCAGCGCCTGTTCGACCGTCGCCGTTTCGGGGCGGTTGAAGTTCAGCACGCAGAGCAGCTCGTGTTCGATCGTTTGAATCTTCCCGGCGAACCGGCCCAGCACGCGCGCGCCCGCCGCGTCTCCGCCGACGTCCAAGATGCCGCACACGCCGTCCTCCAGAAGAGAGAAGACCGCCGGGTTGATCGCGGGCAGATCGGCGTCCCCGCCTGCGGACGCGATGACGCGCACACCCTGTGATTCCAGAGCTGTCCGCTGTCCGCGGGAGCAGAAATACGGGTTGACGATGTCGAGATCGGCGAGGGATACCTCGCGTCCCTCGCGCGCAAAAGAGAGCGCAAGATTGACGGCAAACTCCGTCTTGCCGCTGCCGTAATGCCCCGTAATGATGATCAGATGATCTCGCATGGCTTGTTCGCTTTCTGTGTTCGGGTATGCGTTCGTTCAGGTTTTTTAATATTCTTTTGGCTGCTCTTCGCCGGAAAATACGCGGAGCGCGGCCTCGCAGAGCGCTTTTTGTTCGTTCTCGCCGGGGAGAATCGCAATTTCGGCGATAAACGACGTCCGCTCGGCAATCCAATTTGTAAACATGCGGTCGTAGGCAAAGCCGCCGGTGAGGATGATGGCGCGCACGTCGCCCTTGAGCACGGCCGCGCAGGCGCCGATTTCCTTTGCAACCTGATACGCCATGCCTTCGTAAACAAAGCGTGCGGTCTCGTCGCCGCTTTCGGCGCGGCGGCTGATCTCTTTTCCGTCGTCCGTGCCGAGGTAGCCGGTTAGGCCGCCTTGTGTGTTCAGCTTTCGAATCAGATCCGCCGCGGGCAGGTTTTCCCGCAGACAGAGTTTGATAACGGAGTTTGCGGGCAGCCCACCGCAGCGCTGCGCGCTGTAAGGGCCGTCCCCGCCGAGGCCGTCGTTGACGTCGATCACGCGCCCCTTTTCGTGCGCGCCGACGGTTACGCCGCCGCCGATGTGTGCGACGATCAGGTTGACTTCTTCATAGTTCAGCCCGTGCCCGGCGCAGAAACGCCGCGCCTCGGCCTTTTGGTTCAGCGCGTGGAAAATGGAGACGCGGCTGATGTCCGGATGGCCGGAGAGCCGCGCAAAGCCGCAGAGCTCGTCCGTGACGACGGGGTCGGCGATATACGCGGGCACGCCCGCCTCGCGCGCGATCTCGTCGGCCAGCATCGCCCCGAGATTGCAGGCGTGCTCGCCGTACCGGCAGCTTTTCAGGTCGGCAAGCATGCGTTCGTTGACCGCATACGTTCCGCCCGCGATGGGTCGAAGCAGCCCGCCGCGCCCGATTACGGCGCCGAGCGAGGCAACCGCGACTTGATGCGCGGCAAGCTCGGCCTCGATGGCTGCTTTGCGAAACGCAAGCGAGGACATCAGCCCCGCGCCGGGCGTCAGCTCGTCCCGCGAGTGCGTCAGCGTTGTTTCAAACAACGCCTCGCAATCGTCGTATACCGCTATTTTTGTCGTGGTGGAGCCGGGGTTGATCGCGAGAATCCGATGCGCCATGGTCAGGCCATCCTTTCGTATGCAACGCGCATTGCGAGCGCGATGGAGTTGAGCTTGGTCTGCTCACCGTCCGCGCGGCTGGTCAGCACGACCGGCGCGGATGCGCCGACGACGACGCCCGCGCTCGGCGCAAACGCCACCAGCGAGAAGGCTTTTTGCAGCGCGTTTCCCGCTTCAATCGCCGGGGCGAGCAGGATATCCGCCCGACCCGCGTTGGGGTCCTCAATGCCCTTGTGCAGCGCCGCCTCGCGATAGAGGCAGTTGTCCAGCGCCAGCGGGCCGGAGACGACGCAGTTTTGCAGTTCGCCGCTTCGGTTTAGGCGTACCAGCTCGGCTGCGTCCAGCGTGCAGGGCATCTTCGGGTTGACGGTCTCTATGGCGCAGAGGCAGCCGACGACGGGCGTCTCCACGCCGAGCACGTTTGCAACCTCCACGGCGTTTTCGATGATGTGCCGCTTTGCCGTCAGGTCGGGATACATGTTGATGGCTGGATCCGTCAGAAAGATCAGCCGGTCAAAGCCCGGCAGTTCGAACACGCCGACGTAGGAAAGCAGGCTCCGCTCGCGGAGGCCGTGCTCGGCGGAGAGCACCGCCCGCATCAGTGCGGCGGTGTCTACAATGCCCTTCATCAGCGCCTGCGCCTGCTGCTCCCGAACGAGCCGCACCGCAAGTTTGCAGCACTCCACTTTGTCGGGGCAGTCGATGCGCTCCATGTCGGAGATGTCGATGCCGTCCTGTGCGGCGGCGGATAGAATCTCGCGTTCGTCCCCGATGAGCAGCGCGCGGCAGAGTCCGCGGTCGACCGCCTTTCGCAGCGCCGCGAGTACGACGGCGTCCTGCGCCGCGGCAACGGCGACAACAGGCCGGACGGCGTATCGTTCACGTGTCAGCGCATATAATGTTTGCTTCATATTCTGTCCTTAACTCAAATCCGATCGACTGACTAAAAAGATGTATGATGTAAAAAATACTGATATGACAGTTCCCGTCCTTGCTGGGAAGCGAATCTGGAAGCTCACAAATATGTAGTATGTATTGATATCTGATACGACATCATACTACACGATAAGTTGTCTAATGTCAAGCGTCGCGGGCATGCGGTCAGCCTTGCCGCGGGATGAACGATGATGTATAATCTGATCAATCCGGAAAGGAAGGGACGAAGCGTATGGCAGGCGAAAACAGGAGCCTTTCGGAGCGCATCGCTGGCGAGCTTTACAACCTCATCGTACTGCAGAAAAAGTTTGCGCCGGGCGACAAACTGCCCAACGAAAACGACCTCTCCCAGAACCTCGGCGTGAGCAGGACGACGCTGCGCGAGGCGGTGCGATATCTGGTTGCGCAGGGCGTGCTCAGCGTGCAGCGCGGCCGGGGCACGTTCATCAGCGACGATCTCGCGCTGTTCAACAAATACGACGTAGGCACGCTTGGTCACGCGCGCCTTGCGGATATGTATGAAATCCGCCTCATGTTCGAGCCACAGTGCATCATGCTCGCGTGTTTCCGCGCGACGGAGGAGGAGCTGCAGGGAATTCTCGACCAGGCGCAGCTTGTCGAACGGCTGGTGCGCGAGGACGGGAACTGGCCGGACGAGGATCAGAAGTTCCATGAGATGATCGCCGCCGCGTCGCATAACGAGTTCATCATTCGCCTGTTTCCCATCATCAACGCCGCCGTGACCGAGGCGATGGAGGTCTCGGATAACATCGATGCGTTGAAAAACATTGTCATCTACGACAACCGCGACATGTGCGGGTTCCTGCGCCTGCGGGACGGAGCGGGCGCGAAGAGCGCGATGAACATCCACATCCGGCATGTCATCAACACGCTCGGCCTGAGCGCGGGAGAATTATAAGACGCTTTCACAAACCGCGCGCGGTTTGACACGGCGGCAAGATCAAAACGGCATAACATAAGCCCCGCTCCAATTAGGGACGGGGCTGTGTCTTTCTATTCCGTGTCGCTTGACGGGGTGGACCGTGCGGCTATCGATCCAGAATTTTTCGTAGCAGCGGAACCTTGATCTGAATCGCGCTTTCCGGGCAGATTTCCTGACAGCAGTAGCAGCGGATGCAGCGCTCATACTCATAGGATGGCGGTTTGCGCTTGTCGCCGTCGTGCCAGTTGACCGCCTTGGGGGTCACGGGGCACATATTGACGCAAAGGCCGCATCTTACGCAGCGTTCTTCGATGATATACGGACGGGGCGTGATCGCGCTTTTCACGAAGTTTGGTCGGTTCTTTTTGCCCGCTTCTTTTTCCGCGCTCCGGTTGACGTTGAAATCCCTTACAATCAGCGGCTCGATCGGGTCGCCGAGAAGCGAGATGTCCTTTTCCAGATACGTTCCCGCGCCCATCTCCAGCCCGGCCCGGTTCGTCAGCACCAGCGCTGGGTCAAGATTCATCAGCCGGCACATCGTTGCGTCGAGCGCGATGGGGTCGGTCGAAAACAGCAGCACGTTCATGCTGCGCGGCGTGCCGCTGCGCGGGCCGTTGCCCTCCATCGCCATGATACCGTCCATGATATACAGCCGCGGATGGATGCACGCGTTGAGGTCGATCAGCATCTTTGCAAACGTGTACGCGTCCGGCAGTTTAACGTGGAATTCGCTTTTCAGCGCGCCGGGGATGCAGCCGAACTGATTTTTCACGCTTCCGGTCACGCGCTGGAAGCCGTGTGTCTTCATCTTCGGCAGGCTGATCACGCCGTCGCTGTCCGCTGCCGCGGCGGCAATCGTAAACTTTTTATTCTGCATGCCGTCGGCAAAGTGGACTTCTCTGCCGGTTTTAAAATCCGCAAGCGGAATGTTTAAAAGCTCGGCAACTTCCGCCGCGCCGGTTTTCTTTGCGGCGGATTCCGGGGACTGAAACCCCGGCGAATCGCCGTAGGACAGCGCCGCGCCCTCGCGCTGCATGATCTGAGCGACCGCGCGAAACACGGCAGGGTGCGTCGTGACGCATTTCTCCGGCGGGTCTGCGGAGAGCCAGTTCAGCTTCAGCAGAATCTTTTCGCCCGGCCGGACGAACTGCTTCGCGCCGCCAAGCAGCGCGACGCCGCGTTCCACCGCGGATTGCACCTTTTCATAGTCATAGCTGGAGCAGGAGACGACGGCGACTTGTGACATGATAAGATACTCCTCTGTATGATTTCGATCGTAATAAAATTGCAGCCTTGCGGCTTACTCAAGTTCATATGAAATTACTATAGAATACATTCGCAAAAAACGCCATTTGTTTTTTTGTATGGCGGGGAAGCGCGGACGGATCGCCCGTCGGTTTGGCGGTCATAGCGGATGTGAATACCGTCCGATCCATCGCGCGCAAGTTGTGTTCTGCGCGCCCGGCCGCTATAATGAAAACAAGCCGGGCAGGCGGATACGCCCTTCGATCGCCCGCGTTTTTGATACAGTTCTATTTCTATTTTACCGGAAAAAAGCAGGGAAGGCGCGTTTACCATGAACGGAATGGATCATCTTTGGATCGTTATCTGCGCGTGCTTCGTCTTTTTCATGCAGGCGGGATTCATCTGCTACGAAGTCGGGTTTGTCCGAACCAAAAATGTCGTCAGCGTTGCAATCGAAAACATCATCGCGTTCGTCATCGCCACGCTCGCCTATTGTCTCGTCGGTTTTACGTTCATGTTCGGCGAGACACAGGGGGGCGTCATCGGCGCGAGCAACTGGTTTTTGCAAAACCTCGGCGGCAATTACGACTATATCTTTGTGTTCTATGAGCTCATGTTCGCGGGAACCGCCGTCACCATCTTCGCCGGAAGCATGTCCGAGCGGACAAAGCTCAAGGCGCTGGTAATCGCCGCAATCGTAACCGGCGCCGTGATCTATCCGGTCTTTGGCCACTGGGTCTGGGGCGGCAACTACACCGCGCAGCGTACGTTCTTAAGCGGCCTCGGGTTCATGGACTACGCCGGCGCAACCGTTGTGCATTCCACCGCCGGATGGGTGGCGCTGGCGGGCACCATCGTGCTCGGCCCGCGCAAGGACCGATGGGACGAAAACGGGAAGCCGCGCCGAATGGGGCGTTCCAATATCCCGTTTGCCGCGCTGGGAACGTTTATCCTCTGGTTCAGCTGGTTTGGCTTCAACGGCGGCAATCTGCTTTCATTCGACGATCGGGTCGGGCTGATCCTGCTCAACACCAACATCGCCGCGGCGGCCGGCGTCGTCGGCGCGGTGGTGGTGACGCGCTTTCTCGCCCGGGAGCAGAGCTTTATGGAGGCGGTGTTCAGCGGCGCGCTGGGCGGACTGGTCGCCATCACGGCAAGCTCCGACATCCTCTCGCTCTGGCAGGCGGCGCTCGTCGGCCTGATCGCCGGCGGCGTGACGGTGCTTGGCAGTTTGCTGCTGCTCAAGCTCCGGATCGACGACGCGGTCAACGCCATCCCGATCCATGGCATGGGCGGCGCTTGCGGTGCAATTCTCTGCGCAGTGTTCGCCGCACCGGATAAGCTCGCGCTGCCGTCAAGATTTCAGCAGATACTGGTGCAGCTTTTCGGCGTCGGCGTCAATTTCGTCTGGGCGTTCGGCATCGGGCTTGTCGTATTCATCGCAATCGACAAAACCATCGGCCTGCGCGTTTCGGACGAGGAGGAGGACAAAGGCCTCAACGTCGTCGAGTTTTCGGACGTCTCCGCCTGGCTGGAGCATCTCAAGGAAGAGCACTACGAACAGCTGACGCACGATCTCTACAGCACCATTCAGAAGCAGAACGCGGATCTTCAGCGGCAGTCCGATTTGCTGGTTGCGACGCAGGAGCGGGAGCGCAAGAAAATTGCGCGGGATCTGCACGACGGCGTCGGTCAGTCGCTCATCGCGCTGAAAATCACGCTTGGCCTCGCGCCGTTTCAAAAAAGCGACGGCGAGATGAACCGGCACATGGGCAAGACTATCAAGATGGTGGACGAGGCGATTGCGGAAATTCGAAACGTAATCGGAAATCTCGAGCCCGTCTCCCTGAAAAAAGAGGGGCTGGGCGCAAGCGTCAAAAGCCTCTGTGACAAGCTGGAAAAGATCAGCCGGATTCAGTTCAACTGTACGATTACATCCGCAATGCCGCCCTGGAACGAGACCGAGGAGCTGAATATCTATCGCATCGTGCAGGAGTGTCTGACGAACGTCATCAAACATTCCGGCGCATCGCACGTGGATGTCAACATGTTCACGCTCAACAGCAGCCGCTTCTTCATCAGCGTGATCGACAACGGCTGCGGGTTCGACCTGCAGGCGGTGGATTCCGGCATGGGTCTGACCTCGATTCGGGAGCGCTGCGATATGCTCAACGCCCGCATCGTGATCGACAGCGCGGAAGGCAGCGGAACAAAAGTGATTATCGAGGTGCCATATGAACAAAATTAGAGTGTTTTTGGCGGACGACCATATGATTCTGCGCGAGTCGCTGGTCATTCTGCTTTCCCAAAAGGAGAATATCGAGGTGATCGGCGCCGCGGGCGATGGGCAGGAGGCCTACCGCGAAATTCTGGAAAGAAAGCCGGATATCGCCGTGCTCGATATCTCGATTCCGCGCCTGAACGGGCTGGATCTGGCTGAAAAGCTGAAGGCGGAGCTGCCGGAGGTCAAGGTGGTCATCCTCACGATGCACAAATCCGCCGAATTTGTCAGCAAGGCGCTCTGCGCGGGCGTTTGCGGCTATGTGCTCAAGGACAACGCGCTCGAGGAGCTGATCGAGTGCATCGAGCTCGTCTACGAGCATAAAATCTATCTCTCGCGGGACATCACAAACATCGTCGTCGAGGGCTTTGTCAGCAAAAAGCGGGACAGTGCGGACGCGGCGGAAAACGCCGTCTCCTCCCGCGAAAAAGAGATCCTCCAGCTTCTTGCGGAAGGAAACTCCAACAAGGACATCTCGGATCTGCTGAATTTGAGCATCAAGACCGTGGAAACGCACCGCGCGCATATTATGCGAAAGCTGGGCTTTCGAAACATCACGGATCTGGTGCTGTACGCGGTTCGAAATCACATCATAGAGCCGTAGCATACAGGAAAACCATCGGTACATTACAGGATTTCTCCCCCGAAAATCAGACCTGGCCGGATATGATGATCCCTGCCGATTCGATACACTGTTTCTATCCGATCTTGGGTGGAGGCATTTCCGAATGATGATCAATTCCGGTGATACTGCTTTTGTTTTGCTCTGTGCGGCGATGGTTTGTTTTATGACGCCCGGGCTGGCTTTTTTTTATGGCGGGCTGGTGCGAAAGAAAAACATGCTGACCATCATGCTGCAGAGTTTCATCGCGCTGGGCGTGGTCGCGCTCATCTGGTTTGTCTGCGGGTTCAGCCTTGCGTTCGGAACGGACGTCAAGGGCGTAATCGGCAATCTGCAGTATGCGTTTCTCAGCGGCGTCGGCATGGAGCCGAACGCGGCCTACGCGGGAACCATCCCGTTTGCCGTGTTTTTCCTGTTTCAGCTGATGTTTGCGGTGATTACGCCTGCGTTGATTACGGGCGCGTTTGCCGATCGCATGAACTTTAAGAGCTATCTGATCTTCCTCTCGCTCTGGTCGCTGCTGGTTTATGTGCCGTGCGCGCACTGGGTCTGGGGCGGCGGCTTTCTGCAGCAACTCGGTGTTGCGGACTTTGCGGGCGGTATCGCGATTCATACCAGCGCGGGCGTTGCGGCGCTGATTTCGGTGCTTGTCATCGGAAAGCGAACGATTCAAAAAGGTGAGGACGAACGGCCCGGCAGCATCAAGCTCTTCGCGCTGGGCACCGCGATTCTCTGGTTTGGCTGGTTTGGCTTCAACGGCGGCAGCGCGCTGGCCGCGGACGGCAAGGCGGCGATTGCGTTCGTCAACACCGCGCTTGCGGGCGGCGTAACCATGGTGATGTGGCTCGCGCTCAGCTGGCGGCATACGAAGCATCCCAGCATGGTTGAGGCGCTGACCGGCGCGGTCGCCGGGTTCGTGGCGATTACGCCCGCGGCGGGATATGTCGCGCCCTGGGCGGCGGTGGTCATCGGCCTTGCAGCGGCGTTCGTCTGCTACGGCGCCGTGCAGTTCAGGCGCAAAAAGGGTCTGGACGACGCGCTGGACGTGGTCGGCGTGCATGGCGTCGGCGGCATTCTCGGGTCGCTTCTCGTCGGCGTGTTTGCGCAGCAGGCCATCGGCGGCGTGGACGGCTGGGTTGCCGGAAACCCGCGGCAGCTGCTGGTGCAGCTGATCGGCGTTGCGGTCGTCGTGGTCTATTCGGCGGTTGTCACATTTGTGCTGCTCAAGGGCGTAAACTTGATCGCGCCGCTTCGCGTGTCCGCCGAACTGGAACAACGTGGGCTGGATACGGTGCTTCAGGAAGAGGCGTAATCCCGGGGCCGATGGGATGATTTAGGCGCTCGCAAAAGGGCGCAGCTTTAGAAAACGGTGCATTACAAGCAGAGAGCCATCCGTGTTATACGGGTGGCTCTTGCTATGTTCTGTCGCTGCCGCGCTACTTCAACTCTCGCACGACGTCGATCACGCTGCCGTCGCGGTAGGTGCAAAGGCCGACGATCTTGTCTCCGAACGGAAGCGGCTCGGGTTTGCCGGTGATGCGCTCGGCGCGCCGCGCCAGCTCCTCGATGGGGGTGATCTTAAAGTGCGCGCGGCTCAGCCGCTCTGCAACCTCCGGCCTTCGCGGGTTCACGGCGACGCCTTGATCGGTGACTACCACGTCCACGGTCTCCCCGGGGGTGACGATGGTGTTGACGCGGCTGCGCACGCTCGGCATACGGCCGCGCATGAGCGGGCAGACGACGATAGAGAGCGCCGCGCCCGCCGCCGTGTCCGGATGGCCGCCGATTGCGCCGCGGATGATACCGTCCGAACCGGTCAGCACGTTGACGTTGAAGTCCGTGTCCACCTCCAGCGCGGAGAGCACCACGACGTCCAGCTGGTTGACCGCGGCGCCGCGCCGGTAGGGATTGGCGTAATAATTCGCGTCGATCTGCTGATGGAAGCGGTTGTTTTTCAGCGACTGCGCCGCCTCCAGATCAAAGCTCTGCACGTCCATCAGCCGGCGGATAAGGCCCTCCTCGTGCAGCTTGACCATCGCGCCCGTGATGCCGCCGAGTGCGAAGCTCGCCTGAATGTTGCGCTCGATCATCGCCTCGCGCAGAAACCGCGTGACCGCCAGCGACGCGCCGCCGGAGCCGGTCTGCAGCGAAAACCCGTCGTAAAAATACCCGCTGTGCACGATGATATCCGCCGTGGTTTCGGCGATGATCAAGTCGTGCGGGTTCTTGGTAAAGCGCGTCGCACCGGTCATAATCTTGTCCGGATCGCCCACGTCGTCCACCAGCACGATATAGTCCACCAGCCGCTGGGAGATGCCGAACGGCATGTTCGGGTAGCCGACGATGTTGTCCGTCAGCACGATCACGCTGTCCGCGTACTGCGCGTCCACGCGGGCATAGCCGAGCGAGCCGCACATGGATTTTCCTTCGTTTTCGCGTGAGTATCCGTTTGCGTTGCCAAAGGGGTCGCAGCTCGAGGCGCCGAGGAACGCGACGTCGATATGGATTTCGTCGTCCTCAATCGCCGCCGCGCGTCCGCCGTGCGAACGGAACACGACCGGATCGTCCATCAATCCTGCCGAGATGGCGTTGGCAAGCTCGCCGCGGCAGCCGGAGGTTTCGATGTGCGAAACTACGCCGTTTTGAATGTGCCGTACCATCGGCGCGTGCACGTCCGACAGGCTTGACGCCGCGACGCGCAGATCGCGAAACCCCATGCGCGCCAGTGTATCGAGCACCATGTTGACGATATGGTCTCCGCTGCGGAAGTGGTGGTGAAACGAGATGGTCATGCCGTCCTTTAACCCGGCCAGCTCGATCGCCTTTTCCAGACTCTCGACGATCTTGTTTTCATGCGCCATTCTGTCCTTGAGCGGCGCGGTCTCCTTGTCGTAGAGCCGCGGGTTTTCGCCGGGAATGTAGGGGCGCTTGCCCAGCGCGGCGATTTCCGCCGTAAAATCACGTCTGCTTGTCATGCGTTCTCCTCCTCAAATACCACGCGCGAAGCGATGGCCAGTTCCAGCGTGCGCTCCGCGCGGAGCACGACCGGCCGGTCGACCATCTTGCCGCCGAGCGAGACAACACCGCTTCCGCGCGCCTCCGCCTCGCGGCTCGCGGCAATGATGCGCTGCGCTTTGCTGATTTCGTTCGCCGTTGGCGTAAATACGTGGTGGACGGGTTTGATCTGGCGCGGGTTGATAACGGACTTTCCGTCGAATCCGAGCTGTTTGATCGCCTGCGTCTCCCGCACGAGCTGCTCTTCGTCGTTTACATCCGAAAACACGGTGTCTATGGCGTCAATTCCCGCTGCGCGGGCCGCGACGACGATTGCGCCGCGCGCGTAAGACAGCTCGCTGCCTTCCCTGGATCGGGAGGTTTTCAGGTTTGCGCAGTAGTCCTCCGCGCCGAGGGCGATGGCGATGAGCCTGCCGCTCGCCGTGGCAATCGAATAGGCGTTGACGACGCCGATTGCGCTCTCGATGGCCGCCATCATGCGCGTGCGGCCGAGCGGTATGCCGTATTTCTTCTCCGCTTTCTCAATTTCGGCTTCGGTGTCCTGAATATCCTGCGCCTTTTCCGTCTTCGGCAGGCGAATGACCTCCGCGCCTGCGGCGACCATCGCCTCGATATCCGTCCTGCCATAGGGCGTATCGAGGCCGTTGACGCGAACGACGAGCTCACAGTCCGCGTAATGGATGGTTTTGAGCGCGTGAAACACCAGAAGCCGCGCCGCGTCCTTTTCGCGCATGGCAACGGAATCTTCCAGATCGAACATGAGCGCGTCGCTGCCGTAGATATGCGCGTCGCTCATCATGCCGGGGTTGTTGCCCGGAACGAACAGCATGCTCCGCCGAAGTCTGCTCATACGTTCTTCCCCCAATCGAATGTGTCGCTTTGGGTGGCGCGCTGACAGGCGGCGGCAACGCGCGCGCGGATCGTGCAGTCCAGCGCGCCTTTGTCCACCGCGTTGATCACGGCGTATTCCAGACCGTATTCGTCCGCGGCGGCGCGGATGGTCTGAACGATCTGCTTGCCGAATTCGTTGGCTACCGAGCTTTTGAGTACGACCTCAACATCCCTTTGCGCTCCGGACTCAATTTCGATCATGATGTCGCCGGACTCCATGGTTCCCGCCGAAGCGGGCGCGTTGATCTTCATATGCTGCAAAATACCTCCGTATATTTTTTCTGTTGGCCGGTGCTTACAGATGATTGCACCGATAGGATGATGAATCATGATACAGCATAAATACTGTGATAAATACAGGCTGCATCCAGTGCCTGAGCGCCGGGATTTTGATGCGTTCTACGGGTACGGATCATCCGTGGGGCCGTTTCATTCGGCATCGCAGCGATAGAGGCATGGGATCGAACCGATGTGGATATCGATCAGGAAATCAGCAAAAATTCGCACTAGATTCGCATCATGGCGCCATTTCAGCCGGTTGAGGCCGATTTACCGCCGCAGGCGGCCTGCGGCACGATGGAGAAGAACAGCGCAGAAATTCGCAGATTTCAGATGACAATATTGCATCTGTCTGATATGATAATAGCATCACATAGCAACAATCACAAACACACAAAACAGCGCATAAGCAACAGTATTTTATATGTGATAGACATGGATGGAGACGCGGTATGAATTTCACGAGCTTAAAGTATTTTCTGATGGTGGCGGAGGAGCTGAACGTGACAAAAGCCGCCAAGCGGCTGTACATTACGCAGCAGTCGCTCAGCGCGCACATCGCCTCGCTGGAAAAGGATCTGGACATCAAGCTCTTTGAGCGGACGCCCGCGTTTGCGCTCACCTACGCCGGAACGCGGCTGGAGCAGTTCGCGCGAAAGGTGCTCGATCTGGAGCGGCAGATCTACAACGAGATGGACGACATCGCAGGACATCGGCGCGGCGCGGTGCGCGTCGGAATCTCCCATACCTGCGGACTGGCGATTCTGCCGCGGATTCTGCCCGCGTTTTATGAGAAAAACCCGTTGATCGAGGTATCCGTTCTGGAGGGGAACTCCGCGGAGTTGGAGGATTATCTCAAACACGGACAGATCGATCTGATGATCGTCTTTACGCCGATCGGGCTGGATTCCGTGGAGACCATACCGCTGGCGTTCGAGCGATTGCTGTTGCTCGTTCCCAAGCGCCTGACGGCGGAACTGTTTGGCGAGCAGACGGACTATATGCGAGGAAAATTTTCGATTTCCGCCGATATCTCCTGCTTTCAGGAATTGCCATTTATCCTGCTGAAGAAAGGCAACCGTGTCCGCAGCCTGATCGACAACTACACCAGCGCGCGCGGCGTAAACCTGAACATCCGGTTTGAGACGGAGAACACCGAAACGGCATATGCCCTGGCGCGAAGCGGCATGGGCATCGCCGTCTATCCCGAGCTGTTTTTGAAATACATCCATGATTCGTCCCCGAGAAAAGAGGACGAGACGATCGACTATTTCCCCATCACGGATGCGTCCGCTTCGGAAACGCTTGCGGTCTGCTATGAACGCAACCGGTATCTGTCCAACGCGGCGCGGGAGTTCATCGAAATCGCCTGCTCCGCCCTGCGGGAGTGACCGCGATGGAGGTTACGTTGGAACAGCTTCTTGCCGCGCGGGATGAGCGCGCGCGCTATATGGAAGCGCTGCGAAGGCGCTTTCCGGGCGCGTGCGTCGCCGTGCTGACCGTGATTTCGCCGGGGGCCGTGAAGCGCTCGTCCGAGACGAAGCGCCTCTTCGATGCGGGCGTTCGCGCCATCGGGCGAATGCTGCTGCGCCGAGAGCTTGCGCCGCTCGTCTTCGAGACGCACGAAAAGGAGACGGGGGACGAAGCCTATCTCGTGGTGAAAACCGAGCCGGGATTTCTGAAGATGGAGCTCTGCAAGCTCGAAGAATCCGCTCCATACGGGCGGCTTTGGGATATGGACGTCGTCAAACCGGATGGTGTGCGGATCAGCAGGGAGGACGTCGGGTTCGGTGAGCGCGGCTGCATCGTTTGCGGAAAACCGGGGCGCGCATGCTACTCTCGCCGCCTGCATCCCATGGAGGAGGTGCTCACCGCGGTCAAGACGCTCGTCGACACATTGCCCGACTGATCCGGGCTTTAAGGAGTACTATGGAAATCCGTTCGTTGTCCCTTCTGCGGGATAAAGCCGAAATCGACTTGTTTTACGCGCGCGCCGGCATCCGGCTCGACCGCTCCGTTACCGCGCTGTACGGCGTGTTTGAGGAGGAAACCCTGCTTGCGCTCGGCGGCATCGCAGGCAACGCGATCCGCTCGCTCGCGGTGGAGGAAAGCCGACAGGGGGAAGGGATTCTGCCGTTCCTGATTACACACCTGTATCAAACGCTGAAAGACAAGGGCGTATGGAACGTCTTCGTTGTTACAAAGCCGCAGTATGCGCCGCTGTTTTCGTCGCTGTGTTTTTATGAGCGCGTGCGAACGGCGGATGCCGCGCTGCTCGAAAGCAGCCGGGACGCGTTTTCGTGCTATCTGTCCGACTTGCCGGAGGCGGACGGCGCCATCGTGATGAACGCCGACCCGTTTACCAGCGGACACCGCTATCTTGTGGAGACCGCCGCGGCGCAATGTCGAAAGCTGATTGTATTCGTGCTGTCCGCGGACGCGGCGCACGTTTCCGCGGATGTGCGGCTCATGCTGGTGCGGCAGGGCTGCGCGCATATATCCAACGCGACCGTCGTGCCCGGCGGAGACTATATCATCTCCGGCGCGACGTTTCCGGACTATTTCTTCAAGGATCGCACCGAGGCCGCGCTGGCCTACGCGCGGCTGGACGCGACGCTGTTTGCGGCGCGAATCGCGCCCGCCTGCGGCATCAATCAGCGTTTCGTCGGCGAAGAACCGCTCGATCCCATGACTGCCGCGTATAACGAAGCGCTGTTGTCCATCCTCCCGCAAAACGGAATTTGCGTGCATGTGATTGCGCGTAAGACCGTCGACGGCGCGCCGGTCTCCGCTTCGCGCGTGCGCGCTCTCTGGAAAGAGGGGCGTTTTTCCGAGATTGCACCGCTCGTGCCGGAGACCACGCTCGCTTATATTCGGGGACACGCGCTGTGAGCGGCGCGGCGGAACGAATCGGCCGTCTTGCCCGCGCGGCGCTGGAAAAAGAGGCGCGCCTTACGCCGAAGCCCGGGCTTGTGGACGCGGAAAACAACGGGTCGCATACGGACATGGATCTTTCGCTGTTCCTTGCCAGTGCGGCGGCGCTCGAGCCGTATTTTGTCCGGTTTGCTTTTCTCGGCGCGCGGGATGCGTTGTTGCCGCCGGAGGGCAGGCTGGCCGCCATCCGTGCGGACGGCGTCGCGGCGGAGCGGGCGATGCTTGCCGCCACAAACGGAATCAACACCCATAAGGGAGCGATCTTTCTGCTCGGCGTGCTTTGCTATTGTGCCGGGCGCGCCGCAAAAGCGGGACTTGCCCCGGACGCGGACGCCATCTGTTCCGATGCGGCGCTCGTGTGCCGCGGTGTGACGGGCGAGCTCGGCGCGGACGCAGGCAGGGCCTACGCGCGCTATGGCGCGAAAGGCGCGCGCGGCGAGGCCGAAGGCGGCTATCCAAACGCGCTTGCCGCCTTGACCGCGTTTCATACTGCGACTGCGAGCGGGGCGGGGGAAGAGGACGGCTGGCGCGCCGCGCTGCTGACGCTGATTGCACAGGTGGACGACGCAAACGTGCTCGCCCGCTGCGGCGTAGAGCAGGCGCAGACCCTCCGCGCGCGGGCGCGCGCAATCGCCCTGCAGCATCCAGCGGGCGGGCCGGGTTTGTCGGACGCGATGCGCGAGCTCGACAGGGAGTGCCGCGCCGCGCACGCCAGCCCGGGCGGTTCGGCGGATTTATTGGCCTGCGCGATGTTTCTGCATGCGCTGACAAGTGAGCGGGTTATCATCATCAACGATCAGGTCTGATCGCTATAGAAAGCAAGCAAACGGTATATACCATGCATGGTATATACCGTTTGTCTTTGAATTTCGTCGATATAATACAAGAATATACCATGAGTGGTAGAAAAGCGCATTTTAAATAGGACAGCGCATAGAGCAAGCAAGTTAAGAATGCTGGTTTGAAAAAAGCAGCCGCGATAAAGAGCGGCTGCTTTTTTATTTGGAACATGAATTTATTCAATATTCAGGGAGGCCGGATACCATGAAGCGCTTTTTTCGTAGAGTGAATCGGCAAGTCAAAGTATAGTAGGAGGTCCGGCCGTCCCTGAAGGCTGGAATAACCGCCCGAGCGATCGGGCGCGTTATTTTCTGGTTGCCGCGCGCTTGGCGGCGAAGACGATATCCTGCGCGACCAGTCCGTATTTTTCCATCAGTTCATCCGGCTGGCCGGACTCGCCGAAGCAGTCGCGGATGCCGACGAACTCCATCGGAACGGGGCACTCGGCCGCGAGGACTTCCGCAACCGCGCTGCCCATGCCGCCCGCAAGCTGGTGCTCTTCGGCGGTGACGACGCAGCCGCAGCGCCGCGCGGCGGCAATCACCGCGTCGCGATCGAGCGGCTTGATGGTGTGCAGGTTGAGTACGCTCGCGCGGATGCCGTCCGCTTCAAGCGCCTCCGCCGCGCGCAGCGCTTCATAAACCATGGCGCCGCAGGCGATGATTGCAACGTCGCCGCCGCTGCGAAGTGGAATCGCTTTGCCGATTTCAAACGGGCTTGCTTCGTCGGTGATGACGGGAACGGGCTCGCGGCCAAAGCGGATGTAGACGGGGCCGGGCCAGGAAGCGGCGGCGATGGTTGCCTTTCGCACCTCCTCGGCGTCGCAGGGCGCGAGCACCGTCATGTTGGGCAGCACGCGCATGATGGCGATGTCCTCGAGTGCCTGATGCGTTGCGCCGTCGGGGCCGACGGAGATGCCCGCGTGCGCGCCGCCGAATTTCACCGGCAGGTTGTTGTAGCAGACCGTGGTACGGATCTGATCCCACGCGCGCCCGGAGAGAAACACCCCGTAGGTTGCGACAAAAGGGATCATGCCGCCGAGCGCGAGACCCGCCGCGGTGCCGACCATATCCTGTTCGCTGATGCCCATATTGAGGAAGTGATCCGGATATCGCTCGCCGACCCAGTTCGTGCGGGTCGATTTGCTGACGTCCGCGTCCAAAACGAGTACATCGCCGCGGCTGCCGCAGAGTTCAACAAGACCGGCGCCATAGCCGTCTCTTGCGGGTTTTGTCATCATATGTGTCGCCTCCTTCTATTCGAGCTCGGCGAGCGCCTGCCGATATTGTTCGCTGTTCGGGGCCTGTCCGTGCCAGGCGGCCCGGTTTTCCATGAAGGAGACACCCTTGCCTTTTACACAGCGGGCGACGATGACACTCGGTCCGCCCTTGTGCGCTTCGGCCGCCTCAAGGGCGGAAAGCAGCGCGGCGATGTCGTGCCCGTCGCAGCAGATGACGTTCCAGTTGAACGCCCGCCATTTATCGGCGACGGGGTCGATGTCCATGATCTCCTTCGTCGTTCCGTCGAGCTGCACGCCGTTATAGTCCACGATGCCGCAGACGTTGTCGAGGCGATAGTGCGCCGCGGACATGGCGGCTTCCCAGATTTGACCCTCCTGAAGTTCGCCGTCGCCCATCAGGCAATAGGTGCGATAGTCGGCTTTCCTTTGCCGCGCGGCGAGCGCGAGCCCGTTTGCGACGGAAAGCCCCTGTCCCAGCGACCCGCTCGAGCAGTCCAGCCCGGAGCAGTGCGCCATATTCGGATGTCCCTGCATCGGGCTGCCGAGTTTTCGGAGCGAGTTGAGCACCTCGGCGGAGAAGAAGCCGCGCTCGGCGAGCACCGCGTACAGCGCGGGCGCGATATGTCCTTTTGAGAGAATGAAGCGGTCCCGATCCGGGTCGCATGGATTTTCCGGATCGATCCGCATGGTGTGAAAGTACAGCGCCGCGAGGATTTCGATGCTTGAAAGTGAGCCGCCGGGATGCCCCGAGCCCGCGGCATAGATCATGCCGAGCACGTTGCGGCGAAGGACGCGGCAGATACGTTCAAGCTCCTTGGCATCAAGATTGAGTCGATTCAGCAAAGTTTGAACTCCTTTCTGTCGTCGAAGGGGTTACGCAAGCGCCCAGGCGCGGTTGATGACCCGCTTTGTGTTCGCCAGAATGATATCCTCGTCCTCGTCGCCCCAGGGCTTGACTTCAAACGAGAGGACATAGGGCGTTTCCGCGCTGAAGAATCCTTCCGATTTCAGCACGCGGAAGAAATCGACGAGCTGCGGCGTGTCGTTCGCGCTGTTTGGGAAACCGAATCTCGGGTGCAGATCGCCGTAGGCTTCGCAGCCCGGCTGTACAACGGCGTTTCCAATGTGAAAATGCGTAATATACGGCCGCAGCGTTTGAATGACGAATCGGCTGGATTCGTATGTGGTCGGGAAATGCGAAAGATCCACCATGAGCCCGAAGTTGTCGCAGCGCATGCGCATGTCGGCGGCAAAGCGCGCCGCAAGCGGCGCGGGCCCGATCAGCACGGCCTTGTCCATGTCGTAATCGAACACTTCCATATTGACGCCCATGTTCTTTGTCTTGGCGTATGCGCATACCGCGGCCGTCGTCTTGATCAGCTGCGCGTAAGCCTGATCCTTGGTGGCTTCTTCCCATTTTCCGGCGAGAAAGGCGATGGCCTTTGCGCCTAGGAATTCCGCTTCGTCAACGGCTTCCATCAGCGTCTGCTCCGCGGCGAGCCTAGCCGTTTCGTCGATGGCGTTCGGGTTGAGTTTCGGGCCGAGCAGGCGCGGCTGCGCGCCGTAGCATACCTTAATATGACTCTGCTCCAGTAATCGTTTCGCCGCAAGACGTGTTTCGTCGTCCGCAAATTTGGTAATTTCGATGGCGTCGAAGAAATCGTCGGCAACGATTTCGCGAATGGATTCGAGCACGGGCTTGCGCGGGTGGCTCATCCACTGGATGGTGCCGATTTGGAAGTAGGTGTGAATGGATTCCAGCATGGGAAGTTCCTCCTTTGTAAAATGTGTGAAATGAACGAAAGTCGGGGCGGAGAATGCTCGCCGCCCGTTTGGAAACATCTGCGGCTGCCTCGCGGCAGCCATACACATAGATGGGTTAGTTGCGATTCGGAAGATCCGGCACGCGGATGCAGTCGATGAGTACGCAGCCGAACTCGTCCACGCCGTAAACGCGCGGAACACAGTTGGAGATGTCGTCCGCGCTGCAGGCGGCGACGTCCGCCGGCGGGATGTGCGCGGCGCATTTGATCGCCGTGGAGGACTGGATGTACGCGTCGTAGGTGTCTTTGAAGTGCGGCAGCAGATGCAGCACGATTTTCACGGGATCCATCAGCTCATAGGGAATGTTGCGCTGCTTGAGAATGTCGATTGCCGTCTGGGCGAGCTTGGCGGTGCAGTATGCGTCATCCAGCGTGGCGATGGTGCAGTTCCAGCGGCCGGAATCGACGATGCAGATCGGTCTGTTTTCCGAAAGCGCGTGCTCGAGCGCAACGCGCATGACGGCGCTTTGGTTGAGCACCGTGCCGATATAGATATCCGTTAAATCCTTTTCAAACAGCTTCTGAATGCCAAGCGTGCCGTTTGTGGAATGAAACAGTACTTTTTTGCCTTCCAGATTTTCCATCGCGTGGACGCCGATGACGGCCGGGCTGCAGTCCGCCATCGGGGCGCGGTCGCCGGGAACGTCCTCAGCGCAGACGACGTATTTCCGCCGGTCGATGGATTTATCGTTTCGGAGCACTTCTTCTTCATCCTTGCACAGACGAATCTGCGAGATCCCCTTTTCGAAGAATGTGACCATTGTTGCGCTTGCGCGGATTGCGTCGACATAGACGCAGACCGGCCGTTCCGAGGGTAACACCTCGGAGGGCGTCAACGCAGCCTGCAACAGCATAAACTTCTGATTACTCATTCCTGGTTTTCCTTTCTTCCCGGATCCTGCTTTGCCTGTGCGCTCCGCCATGACACAACCCAAACCCCCATGTACGTGCCAGGAAACAACAGATCCCTATCACTGCATTTGATATGAAGTATTACACCATGCAAAGCCATGTGCAGGGTAATAAAAACCAATGCCTGTTTCTATGCAAAATACCAAACCGGATTTATTTATAATAATCGTAACATGAACGGCGGATACGCAACAATGTAAATATAACGTGTTGTCGGCGGCCGTTCGATGCGACGTGTTTGGCGCCGTCGCGGATTTTGCAATTCTGAATGTTATGCTGTTCTGTTCTGAAATTTGAAAGGAGCCTTGCTTGATGGAATATCGTGTATTTGTACTAAACAGCGGATTGCCGGGCGGACGCATCCCCGAATCCGAAGTGATTTCCTATATGGAAGCGCTGTCGCTTGCCGCCGGGGAATCGATTTCCATTGCGGGTGAAGCGGAGACGCCGGGCGCGTTTCCCATCGTTTTTGCCGCCAGCGGAGGAACGGCCGCGGCGTTTAAGGGCATTTACGAGCGCTGCAACGCCAAGCGCTGGATCATTCTGAACCAGGGCGAGGGCAACGCGCTTTCGGCGTCGCTTCAGATGGCGACGTTTCTCAGGGAACGCGGCGCGCAGTTTGAAATTCTCTTCGGCGGCGCAAAAGAGGTTGCGCATAAGCTCAAACCGTATCTGGGGATTATGCGCGCGCTCGACGAGCTGTCCGGCCTTCGCGTCGGCACAATCGGCAAGCCGTCCGGCTGGCTGATTGCAAACGACACGGACCGCGCGGCGATGTCGTCCCGCTTCGGGCTGGAGTTTGTCGATATCTCCCTCGGCGAGCTGGAAGACGCTTTTCACGAAAACAGCTATGAACGCAACGCCCTGAGCGAATCGATTCTCAATAAATCGTTCGATGAAACGGAAACGCAAAAGGCGCTCGCGCTTTACGGCGCGATGAAGCGCGTCTGCAAACGGCATAGGCTTGGCGCGGTGACTGTCCGCTGTTTCGATCTGCTCTCGTCGATCAAGACGTCCGGCTGCATCGCGCTTGCGCTGCTCAACGCGGAGGGCGTCGTCGCCGGGTGCGAGGGGGACATGCCGTCGCTGGTCTCTATGCTGCTCATGCAAAAGCTGACCGGACGGCCGGTCTTCATGTGCAATCCCAGCAGGATGGATATCGAAAAAAACGAGATGATATTTGCGCACTGCACGCTGCCGATCGATATGGCCGATTCGTTTTCGCTCACGACGCACTTCGAGTCCGACTCCAGCGTCGCCGTGCGCGGGGAACTGGCGCCGGGTCCCGTCACGATATTCAAACTCTCCTATGACGGAACGCGCCGGCTCTGCAGCAACGGCACGCTGCTGGACAACCCGAACGAATCCGGTTATTGCAGAACGCAGATTCGCTTACGGCTGGATCGGCCGGTGACGGAACTTTTGACAAACCCCGTCGGCAACCATTTTCTGGTTTGCCGCGGTACGAATGCCGAGTGGATGGATGAATT
>CAYLIG010000009.1:0-111709 GCA_964383635.1 uncultured Christensenella sp.
CGGACGCGTCGCTCGGCGACGTGGAGAGCGTCAAGGCCGTGTCCGAAGTGCTCAGCCCCGTGACCGGAACGGTGGAGGCCGTCAACGACGAACTCTCCGCCGCGCCGGAGATGATCAACGCCGATCCCTATGGCGCGTGGCTTGTGGAAGTGACCGGCGTGACCGCCTTTGGTGCGCTCATGGACGCGGCGGCATACGAAGCCTTCTGCGCGCAGGGCTGAAACACGTCTTTTGCAAGCGTGTTTGCTGTTTGATGATTACAATTTATGAAATAACCTGAACCAAAAAGGAGGGGTTGCCTTGGGCAATTTTCTGCCATCCACCGACGCGCAGCGCCGCGAAATGCTGAGCGTCGTCGGGGTTTCGTCCGTCGGCGAACTGTACGCCGACATCCCGCAGGCCATGCGTGACAAAGCCGCCGAAGCTGCGGATGAAATGCCAAAGGGCGTTTCGGAATTCGAGGCGCTCGACGCCATGCGCGCGCTTGCGAAGAAAAACCACGTGTTCGACGCGATCTTCCGCGGGGCGGGCGCCTACTGGCACCACATTCCCGCCGTGGTGAGCCGCGTCGCCGCAAAAGAAGCGTTCGTCACCGCATATACACCCTATCAGCCGGAGATCAGTCAGGGCATATTGCAGACGATCTTCGAATATCAGACCATTCTGTGCGAGCTCACCGGCATGGACGCCGGCAACGCCTCGGTCTACGACGGCGCGACCGCCGCCGCCGAGGCCGCCGCCATGTGCCGCGAACGAAACCGGAAGCTCACGCTGCTCGCGGACGGGCTCAATCCCGAATCGATTGAAACCGTGAACACCTATTGCTACGGCGCGAACGAACCGGTACAGATCGTTCCGAACAAAGACGGCAGGCTGGATCTTGACGCGCTGAAAGCCGCGCTGAACGACGGCGTCGCGAGCCTGATCCTGCAGTCCCCGAATTATTTCGGCGTAATCGAAGATATACCCGCGATTGCCGAACTCGTGCATGCCGCGGGCGCGAAGCTCGTCGTGAGCATGAACCCCACGGCCGTGGCGCTGCTGCGCTCGCCGGGCGAGTGCGGGGCGGACGTCGCCATTGGGGACGGACAGCCGCTCGGCATCCCGCTAAGCTACGGCGGACCGTATCTTGGCTTTATGGCCTGCAAAAAGGACATGATCCGCAAGCTGCCGGGCCGCATCGTCGGGCAGACGGCGGACGCGCAGGGCAGGCGCTGCTTTGTTCTGACGCTGCAGGCGCGAGAGCAGCACATCCGCCGCGAAAAGGCTTCCAGCAACATCTGCTCCAACCAGGCGCTCTGCGCGCTGACCGCCGCGGCGTACTGCTCCGCAATGGGGCCGGAAGGCATGGCGGAGGTTGCGCGCGCCTGCTATGACAACGCGCACTATCTTGCCGGAGAGCTTGGCAAGATCCAAGGATTTGAACCGGCTTACCCCGACGCGCCGTTCTTTCACGAATTTATAACCCGAACGCCCGCCGATTTAACCGCGCGCGCGCTCAAAGCGCTTGAAGAAGCGGGTATTCTCGGCGGACTGCCGGTGGACGGCGGCATCCTCTGGTGCGCGACGGAGCGCAACACAAAGGCGCAGATGGACGCGCTGATTTCGACCGTAAAGGCGGTGAAAGCATGAAACTCTCGTTTGAACGAAGCGTCCCCGGCCGCAGGGGCTGCCGCGCGCCGCAAAGCGCCGCACCGCATGCAAAAATTGACGACTCGCTGCTGCGTAAAACGCCGCCGCGTCTGCCGGAGCTGAGCGAAACGGATGTCAGCCGCCACTATTCCGAGCTGGAACAGCAGGTGTACGGCGTGAACGACGGGTTCTATCCGCTGGGTTCCTGCACCATGAAATATAACCCCGCCGTCAACGAACAGGCGGCCTCGCTGGAGGGGTTCTCCGGCATCCATCCGCTCCAGCCGGTCGAGAGCGCGCAGGGCGCAATCGAGGCGCTGGTGCGCGCAAAGGAGCTGCTCTGCCAGCTGGTCGGCATGGACGAGATGACATTCCAGCCCGCCGCAGGCGCGCACGGCGAATTCCTCGGCCTGCTGCTGATCAAGCGCTATCACGAAGCGCGCGGCGACGCGGCGCGAAAGAAGATCATCGTGCCGGACTCCGCGCACGGGACAAACCCCGCGACCGCGAGCATGGCAGGCTTTTCGGTGGTAAACATTGCCTCGGCGGCGGACGGAACGGTCGATCTTGACGCGCTGCGCGCGGCGGTCGGCCCCGACACCGCGGGTCTTATGCTCACCAACCCGAACACACTCGGCATATTCGACAAAAACATACTCGAAATCACGGACATCGTGCACGGCGCGGGGGGCTTGTGCTACTATGACGGCGCAAACATGAACGCCGTTATGGGCGCGGCGCGGCCCGGCGACATGGGCTTCGACGCGGTGCACCTCAATCTGCACAAGACGTTTTCCACGCCGCACGGCGGCGGCGGCCCCGGCGCGGGCGCGGTTGGCTGCAAGGAATGCCTGACGCCGTTTCTGCCAAAGCAGCTGCCCGTTCGCCTGCCAGACGGCACGTTCGGGTTTATCGACCCGGAACAAAGCGTGGGCCGCATGAAGTCGTTTTACGGCAACTTCCTCGTCGTGCTCCGCGCGCTGACCTATATCACCATGCTCGGCGGCGACGGGCTGAAGCAAGCCAGCGAAAACGCCGTGCTCAACGCCAACTATCTGCGCGCGCTGCTCAAGGATGAACTGCCCGCCGCGAACGAGGGCTTTTGCATGCACGAATTCGTCGTCTCGCTCGAGGGAGTAAAAAAAGAGACGGGCGTCTCCGCCATGGATGTCGCCAAATCGCTCATCGACGCGGGCATGCATCCGCCGACGATGTATTTCCCGCTGATCGTGCACGAGGCGCTGATGTTCGAGCCCACCGAGACGGAGGGCAAAGAGACGCTTGATATGGCAGCGGAAGCGATCAAAACCATTCTCGCGCGGGCAAAGACGGAGCCGGATGCGCTGCGCGCGGCCCCCGTCACCGCGCCCATCGGACGGCCGGACGAGGTCGGCGCGGCGCGCAACCCGATTTTACGATATGACTTTATGGAGGCGGCACAATGAGGGGACAAGAACGAAGATTGTGTTATGAATGCCACAGGGAGGCAGTTATATGAGCGAACTGAAACGAACGGTATTCTACGAGCGCCACGTCGAAGCGGGCGCGACCATGGTGGACTTCGGCGGCTGGGAAATGCCGATTCAGTATCCCGGCGGTATCGTGGAGGAGCATCTTGCAACCCGAAGCGGCTGCGGACTGTTCGACGTGAGCCACATGGGGCGCTTTCGCATCACGGGCAGGGACGCCAAGGCGTTTTTGCAGCATGTGCTGACCAGCAATGTTTCCGCGCTGGAGGTCGATCAGGCACAGTACGCCATCATCCCGAACGAAACCGGCGGAGCCGTCGACGACGCGTATCTGTATCGCTTTGTCGAGGACGCATATATCCTCGTGGTCAACGCGTCCAACGCGGAAAAGGACTGGGCGCACCTGACGAAAGAAATCAAGGCGTTCGACGCGCAGATTGAAAAAAAGTCCGAGGCCGTCGCGCTGCTTTCCCTGCAGGGGCCGAAATCCAAGCAGATATTAAGCGACATGGCAAACGGCGCATTTCTGACCGAGCCAGTGAAAAACGCGCTCGGCACCGTGCAACTCTGCGGAAAGACCGCGCATATCGCCAAGACCGGATACACCGGCGAACCGGTCGGATACGAAATCTTCGCGCTCCGGGAAGACGGCGTGTTCCTCTGGGACGAGCTGGTGAAGCGCGGCGCAAAACCCATCGGCCTCGGCGCGCGGGACACCCTGCGTCTGGAAGCGGGGCTGCCGCTCTATGGTCACGAGCTGGGAATCGACAAGGATGGAAACGAAATTCCGATCTTCGCCATCTCGCTGGCGCGCTTTGCCGTGAGTTTTTCGGAGGAGAAGAAAGACATGATCGGCCGCGCATCGCTGGAACGGCAGTTCGCCGCGAGCAGCCGCATCCTCAACCGCGACTTTTCTGATATGAGCGATTTGCCACGCAGGGTAAGGCCGATTGCGCTGACCGGGCGCGGCGTACTCCGCGCGGGATTCCCCGTCTTCAAAGACGGCAGGGAGATCGGCTATGTCACCAGCGGAACCATGGTGCCGCGCTATGTCGTGGAAAACCAGGGCAGCCTGCTGGAGAAATTCACCGATCAGAAGGCGCTGCGCTCGATCGGTCTCGCGCTGCTGGATTCGGACGTGCTGACCGACGACGCGGTCGAGGTAGAGATTCGCGGCAGCAGGATTTCCGCCGTCGTGCCCGCCTGGCATCTTCGCGGGGACGCGCCGCCGTATGCGCGGCCCATCGTCTGCGACGCGCCGGAGGAGCCAAAGGATCCGCCCTCAGCAGATCTGCCAAAGAGCGCGCTGACGCTGCTGAAAAAAGCGACGGACAACCATGTCTGGCGGCAGGAGCGCTGCGTCAACCTCATTCCGAGCGAGATGACCGCCTCCCGCGCGGTGCGGCTGCTTTCCGGCAGCGACCCAAGCTTTCGGTATGCCGAGCATAAGCGCACCGCGTCGTTCTACGATCACGAGGTGTTCTATTATCAGGGCACGAAATTCATCGACGAGGTCGAGCGCGCGCTGGTCGCGGAGCTCGTGAAATACTTCAACTGCACGGAGGTCGAGGCGCGCGTCATCAGCGGGCAGATGAGCAACACAACCGTGTTCTCCGCGCTGATGGACTACAAAAACCGGCTCGACCGCAAGCACACGCCAAAGCGACTTGGCTACATCCTCAACAACCACATCATCAAGGGCGGGCACCTCAGCGCACAGCCGATGGGCGCGCTGCACGACTATGTGGCCGTCGATCCCGCGACGGAGCGTCCCGCGGTGGTGAACTTCCCCGTCTGCCGCGATAATCTCTTCAAAATCGACGTGGAGGAGACGAAGAAGGTCATCGAGCGCTACCGGCCGGAGTTCATCATCTTCGGCAAGTCCATGGTGCTGCACAAGGAGCCCGTGCGCGAGATCAGGGCGTTTGTGGACGAGCAGAAAATCAATACAACGATCATGTACGACATGGCGCACGTGCTCGGCCTCGTCGGCCCGCATTTCCAGAAGCCCTTTGAAGAAGGCGCGGAGATCGTCACCGGCTCGACGCACAAGACCTTCTTCGGCCCGCAGCGCGGCGTGATCGCGGTCAACTACAAGGAAGACGAGCTGAAATACGACCTCTGGAAGACCATTCAAACGCGCGCGTTCCCGGGCGCGGTGAGTAATCATCACCTCGGCACGATACTCGGGCTTTTGATGGCGGCGTATGAGATGAACGAGTTCGGCGGCGAATACCAGAAAAATGTCATTCTCAACGCCAAGTCGTTTGCAAGGAGCCTCAAGGCCGCCGGGCTGGACGTTGCGGGCGATCCCGCGATCGACTACACCGAGACGCATCAGGTCATCGTCAAGACCGGCTACGGCACGGGGCCGGAGATCGCGGAGCGGCTGGAGGAGAACAACGTCATCGTCAACTATCAGGCCACGCCGGAGGAAGAGGGCTTTACCGCGAGCGGCGCGCTGCGTCTCGGCGTATCCGAGATGACGCGCTTTGGCTTCGGGCCCCAGGAGTTCGACAAGCTGGCACAGCTCATCGCGGACTGCGCGCTGAAAAATAAGCCGATCGCGGACGAAGTAACGAAGCTCCGCGCGAGCTTTACCACGCTCGGTTACTGCTTTACGGACGAAGAGACCAACGCCGCAATCGACGCGCTCGCCGGTCGGAGCGGTATGTAAGAAAACGGCAAAGCAAAGCGACGACACATCATTAAACGAGTTCTCATTGAACTATACGGGGCAAAAACAAAGGGCTTCCCAGAAACGATTTTATTAAATCGTGAAGTGGGCAGCCCCTTTTGTTGATTCTTTTGTTACAGGTTCAAAAGTTTTTTCCAGGCCGCTATATAGGAAAGCGCCTGTTCTGTTGTATGCCCCTCGGCAAAGATGCGCAAAAGCGGCTCTGTGCCGCTGAAGCGGCAAACGACAAACGAGTCGTCCGCAAAATACACCTTGCAGCCGTCGAGATAGCTGACCTTGACGGGCGGGTTTTCAAACGAGGGCATGGCGCAATCGGTAAAGATGATCTTCTCCAACGCCTCGCGCTGCGGCGCGGAGAAGGAAACGTTGCTCTCTTTCATGATGTAGACGCCGAATTTTTGTTCCAGTTCGGCGATCATCTCGCTCGGATGCCTGCCGGTTTTGCAGATCATCTCCACAAACAGAGCGGAGGAATAGACGGAGTCCTTGCCGTGGATATGCCCGCGCACGGTCAGGCCGCCGGAGGACTCGCCGCCGAGCACCGCGTCCACCTCGTCGATCTTTGAAGAGATATACTTAAACCCGACCGGCACCTCATAGCAGACCTCGCCAAACGATTCCGCGACGCGGTCGAGCAGGTGCGTGGTCGAAAGATTTCGCACCACAGGGCCCTTCCAGCCCTTGACCTCATGCAGATAATAATAAAGTAAAACGAGGATTTCATTTGCGCTGATATAGCGTCCCGTGCCGTCGATCACCCCGAGGCGGTCGCCGTCGCCATCCACCGCGATGCCAAGGTCGTAATTGCCATAGATCACGCGATTTCTCAGCTCCGCCATGGTGTCTTCCGTCGGCGCGGGCATCATGCCGCCGAAATATGCGTCCTTGTCCGCATGGATCTGGTCGACCGTGCAGCGCGCGGTGTTGAAGATGACCGTCATCGGATAGGTGGAGGAACCGTGCATGGAATCGAAGAGAATGCGCGGCCCGCGCTCCCGAATTGCGGCGGTGTCGATCACGTTTAAAACGGAATCGATGAACCCGTTGAACGGGTTTTTCAGGTAGGTAACAAGCCCGCGCTCCTGCGCGTCCTGGAGGGATATTGCTTTCACATCCGAGAGCGCGTTGATCTCGCGCTCAAGCCGCTCCGTCACATCCAGCGGCGCGTCCCGCCCTTCCTCGACGATGATCTTGATGCCGTTGTAGTTGCTCGGGTTGTGCGAGGCGGTGATCTCCACGCCGCGATACAGGCCATTTTGCTTGACAAGATACATCACAAGCGGCGTAGGAACACTCCGGCGCATGAACCAGACCTGCAGTCCGTTCGCCGTGAGCACCTCCGCCATCCAGGTAGCGGCTTCGGCGGACAGAAAACGGCGGTCGTAGCCGATGACGACCGGCTTGTCTGTTTTCCGATCCGCAATCAGCGTTGCGGCCAGTCCCTGCGCAACGAGCCGGATATTCGCCATGTAAAATTCTTTTCCAATTTCCGCGCGCCAGCCGCCGGTTCCAAAGCAGATCATGATTGTTTCCTTTCATATCCCGGGAGCAGCCGGATCGGCATCTCCCGTTTTTTTTAACATTCTCGCACTTCTGTCTCGGTGCGTCCATTTTCGGTCTCCGGGCACGCATGGCTTTGCCCTCGATCAATGCCGTCCGCCGCATCCGGATTTTCTTTCCCGAACATTATACCACACGATCGCCGCCCGGACGCCGAATCTTCAGCCATTTTCCGCGCGCATTCTCCGGCAGAAACTGCGGCGCTCAAAGCGCAGGAAAACCACCGTTGGGGGATGATGAAACGGCTTCAAACATGGTATGATAAATAAGCCGCCCAATTTTTAAGGAAACTTTATGAAATCAGGCGGCGCGGTAACACGTTGAAAATCAACCCGGAAAAGGAAACGCGAATATGGAATATAAGTCCGATATTGAAATTGCACAGCAGGCAGCGATACAGGAGATCCACAGGATTGCCGAAACCCTTGGCATCCCGGCGGACTACGTTGAACAATATGGAAAGACCAAAGCGAAGATCGACTGCAATCTGCTCGCGAAACGAGCCGACAGCCCCGATGGAAAATTAATTCTGGTGACGGCCATCACCCCCACCCCCGCCGGAGAAGGCAAGACGACGACGACGGTCGGCCTTGGGGACGGCCTTCGAAAGATTGGCAAAAGGTCGGTCATCGCCCTGCGCGAACCGTCCCTTGGACCGGTCTTTGGCGTCAAGGGCGGCGCGGCCGGAGGCGGCTATGCGCAGGTGATCCCCATGGAGGACATCAATCTGCACTTTACCGGCGATTTTCACGCCATAGGCGCTGCGAACAATCTGCTGGCGGCGATGCTGGATAATCACATCTATCAGGGCAACGCGCTGAATATCGACCCGAGGAGAATCACCTGGCGGCGCGCGGTGGACATGAACGACCGTCAGCTGCGCAACATTGTGGACGGGCTCGGCGGACGGGTGAACGGCACCCCAAGAGAGGACGGATTTGACATCACCGTCGCAAGCGAGGTCATGGCGGTGCTCTGCCTGTCCGGTGACCTTACGGACTTAAAAGAGCGGCTGGGCCGAATGATTGTCGGCTATACGTTTGACGAAAAGCCAGTCACCGCGGGCGACCTGCACGCCGAAGGCGCCATGGCCGCGCTGCTGAAAGACGCCATTAAACCGAATCTGGTGCAGACGCTGGAGGGTACGCCCGCGTTTGTGCACGGCGGGCCGTTTGCGAACATTGCGCACGGATGCAACAGCGTGACGGCGACGCGCCTTGCGCTGAAGCTAAGCGACTACACCGTCACGGAAGCGGGATTCGGCGCGGATCTTGGCGCGGAAAAATTTCTGGACATCAAATGCCGCATCGCGGGGCTGAAGCCATCCGCTGTCGTCATCGTCGCTTCGATCCGCGCGCTGAAGCATCACGGCGGCGCCGCAAAAGCGGATCTCAACAAAGAGGATCTTGTCGCGCTGGAACAGGGGCTTCCCAACCTGCTTCAGCACGTTGAAAACATTACAACCGTATTCAGACTTCCGTGCGTCGTCGCCATCAACGCATTTCCGGCGGACACGGCAGCCGAGCTTACGCTCGTGGAGGATAAATGCCGCGAACTCGGCGTACACGTCGCGCTTTCGGAAGTCTGGGCAAAGGGCGGAGAAGGCGGCAAAGCGCTGGCCGAGGAAGTCGTGCGGCTCTGCGAACAGCCAAACGATTTTTCCAGCAGCTATCCGCTTGACATTCCGATCGTCGAGAAACTTGAAGCCATCTGCAAGCGGGTATACCACGCCGACGGCGTGACGCTGACGCCCGAAGCAGCCAGACAGGCGGCGCGCCTGACCGAGCTGGGGTTTGGCAGCCTCCCGATCTGCATGGCAAAGACGCAATACAGTTTTTCCGACGACGCAAAGCTACTCGGCGCGCCGAGGGGCTTTACCGTGACCGTGCGCAATTTGAAAGTCTCCGCGGGCGCAGGATTCATCGTCGCCCTGACCGGGGACATCATGACCATGCCCGGCCTGCCGAAGATTCCCGCCGCCGAAAGGATCGACGTGGACGCAAACGGCAAAATTTCCGGCTTGTTTTAAACAAGCGGAGCAAACGAAAAGAGCGTGAATACAGTTATGGACGACGCGCCGAACATCAACCGCAGCGACGATCAGCTCGAAGCCCAACCGCAAACGGAGCCGGACTGCGCGGAAATCAAAAAAAATCAACGCAGTAACGGAATTGCCGCCCGCGCGGCTTTATTGCCGGAGCAGCGGGCGCTGTTTTCGAGCAGGATCGTCCGGCGCATTCTGCAAAGCCGGGCGTATCTCAGCTCCGGCACGATACTGATCTATCGCGCGATGAAATCGGAAGTGAACCTCGACGGGCTGGGCCGCGAAGCGTCCCGCGCGGGCAGGCGCGTCGCCTATCCACGCTGCGTCGACGGCAGCACGATGGTTGCGCTATGGCCTGCTTCCGAAGACGATTGGGAACAGAACGCCTTGGGCATTTGGGAACCCTCGTTGAAAACGTCCGTTCTGATCGAGCCTGATGCAATCGATTTGATCGTATGTCCCTGCGTCGCGTTCGACGCCGCCTGCAACAGGCTTGGCATGGGCGCGGGATATTACGACCGCTACCTGCCGCGCTGCCACAACGTGGCTATCGTCGCCGCGGCGTTCGAGGCGCAGAAGATCGACGCGGTCTGCGTGGATCGATGGGATCGAAAGATGCAGGCGGTTTTTACGGAAGCGTCCGAGTATTCAAGCAATTAGCCGAATCACCTTACAGACATAACGCAGCGCTGCCGGACATCCCGCAACGGGGGTCGTCCGTACAGCGCTGTTCTTTGTTTCGATTTGCCGACCGCTCTTTGAAAGAACGCCCGTTTTTTTATTCGGGCAGCTTATGTTCCTGCAATTCGTCGTATCCGCGCCCGCGCCGCCTTCTGTATTGTCCCGGCGTAATTCCCGTCGCGTGCTTGAACGCTTTGGTAAAGTGGCTCTGGTCGAAAAAGCCCGTCTGGCTTGCGATATCCGTCATGGAATAATCCTTGCGGCGCAGATATCGCTTCGCCTGCTCGATGCGCACCGTCTGCACATATTCGCTGAACGAAAGCCCGGTTTCTTCCTTGAACAGGCGGGAGAAATAGGACGGAGACAGATGCACCTCCTGCGCGACGTCGTAGAGCGTAATCCTGCTGCCATAATGAAAGCGGATATAGGACAGCGCGCGCGGCATAACGTCCCGGCTGGCTACGATGCTCTCGCTGAACAGGCAGTCGATCAGATGCTTCAGCGCGGACGTCAGCCAGAAGCAAAGTTTGTCGGCGTTATAGATTTCCTGCATCTCTTCGATATACCTCTGGCAAAGCGCAAGAATGCGCGTCTCGTCGGCCCCGCCGTCGATCGCGGCGCGGGCGCTGAGCACCAGAAGCTCGCAGATGCGCGCGCGGATATAGGAAAAATCTCCGCCGGTCAGGAAAAAGATGTGCCCGAGCAGCTGGTTGAGCAGCGACTCCGCCTCGGCGCGGTTTGAAACGAGAACGGCGTTGAGAAACTCCTTTTCCAGATGGAGCGGATAAGCCGCAGGCTGAACGTTTCGCTTTGCCGCGCTGGTAAAATCGTTCAGCTCGCCCATGAGCTGATCCGTGTTCTGCTGTTCCAGCATCGAGCTGATGCAAAACGACTTGCCCGTGCCCCCGACCGACAGAAACAGCTGCTTTGCGATCGGCTCCGCCTGCTCCGGCGGAACAAACGGAATTCTGGCGAGAATCTCGGCCGCGCCGGGCACCCCGTCCGCCTCGTTCCGAAACGCGTTCAGCTCGCATTGGAGGAAATCCTCCCGATCCACCATGAGAAAAGGCCCAACCGTCACATAGCCGATGGTGTCGCAGTCGGTCTGCACCGGCGTAGCGATGCAGGTTAAGCCGGCCGGGCAGTTATAGATGTATTTCCCGCCAAACCGTTCCGATTCATGCCACGCACGCAGGCGGGAAACGACGCAGGCATCGTCCGACTGGTTCATCCGGCGGCAGAGTTCGCAGCGCTTGACGCTGTATCCTGTGTCGTAGAGCACGGTTCCGTCCGGCGAGCAGAGCAAACACCCGAGACTCGTCACCTGTTGAAACGAGCTGACACAGTCCCGCATGATTTGAATGTCGTCGTCCTGATAGCGGTTCACGGTGAATCCTGCTCCCTCCTTTTCGGTAAAAAAACGATACCGCAATTGTAAGTTTGGTTCTCCTGTTATTATATCCCCGTGACTCAATCACGCGTTCTTTGGGATGACAAACCGTCACACAGATTTCGCTTCTTCCAACATCGCGAAGATGTTCTCCGGCGGCACGTCGTCCAGTATCACGCCCTGACTCGGGCTGATCACAAGCCCCGTCGGGAAAATTTCCCGAAGCTGTCGCACCTTGGCGCGCACCTCGTCGGGCGTCCCGCCCGGCAGCAGCTCCTGAATATCCACGGCGCCGCAGAAGCTGACGCGGTCTCCATACAGCCGCTTAATGCGGCGCGGCTCCATGCCGGTCGCCGTTGCCTGAACGGGATGCAGCACGTCCGCACCGATTTCGATGAGTTCGTCGTAGGCCTCGGATACCGCGCCGCAGGAATGATAGATCACCTTCACGCCGTAGCTGTGCGCCTGATCGATGATCCGCTTCGCGCCGGGTATCACAAAGTCGTGAATCATCTGCCGCGAGATCATCAGCCCCGTCTGGCTGCCAAAATCGTTTGCGAGGATGACGGCGTCCAGCATCCCCTTGCAGCTTTCAAACACAACTTCGTTTGCGCGCAGATAAAACTCCACCAGTTTATCATCCACCGCCCGGTAAAGTTCCGGGCAGCAGATCATGTTCATCAGCGCCGTCTCCATGCCAAACGCCGCGCAGGCATCCTGAAAATGGGCGCTCCACACCTGTCCAAGCGTCGCGCGGTCTTTCGGTGCGGCGGCGCAGCGCCGCCTGCACTCGTCCGCGTCGATATACTTTCGCGGATCCGGCCAATCGAAAAACGCGAGATCTTCTAGCGTCTCCGCGTTCTTGAAGCAGCCGTCGGCAGTCAGCGTCCGATGCTCGGGATCGACATTGCTGCCGTTTTGATACCAGTCGAACGCGGCCGCGATATGGCTTGCGTAGCCGGAATCGTACGGGATATCGAACGCATACACATCGTCCCCGGCGGCAATCTGAAGTTCATGCCAGTTTGCAACATGGTAAAATCTGCACAGGTTCTCCAGCTCCGCGCCGACAGGCGCGCTCATCCATACCGCCGGACGGTCTACCTCTTCCCTGTTGATTGTAGCATAAAAGCGTTCTTTTCCGTTCATGATTTCCCCGCCTTTATTCGTATTTGCCAAACTCCAGCGCGGTGTCGTACATCGCGAGCACGTTTTCAACCGGCGTCTCCTCCAGCAGATAGTCGTGGCTCGGGGACACGATATATCCGCCGCCCGGCATCATGATCTTCAGCGTGTCGATCGTCACCTCGCGCACATACGCCGGGGTTCCCTCGATGAGCACGCTTACGGAGTCGATGCAGCCGTTGAGAATGAGCTTGTCTCCAAAGTCGCGCTTGAGCTCCGCGGGCGCCATGTTTCGGATATTCGGCTGGAGCGACTGCAGCGCATCCACGCCGCATTCGATCAACGACGGCATGAGCTGTTTGAAACTCCCGCAGACATGCATCTGCGTGAATACTTTATGGCTGTGCGCCAAATCACACAGGCGCTTGATATGCGGCGCGATAAACTCGTTGAACAGCTCGACGCCCATCAGCGGCCCCGTCGTGCTGCCAAGATCGTTGCCGATGAAGAAGATGTCGATCACATCCGCCGCCTCTTCCAGCAGCCGTCTTGTCACCTCATAGTAGTAGCCGACGAGATGCTCCATGACCGCATGCACGATCTCCGGGTCTTCGTACATGAGGATCATCATGTTTTCCATGCCGAGCAGATCGATCGCGTCGTGGAAAAAGGGACTCCATTCCCCGCACATGATCGCATATTCGCCGTTCCATTTCAAGGCGTCCTCCCGAACATGGCTCACGTCCGCCCAGTCCGGGCTGGGCCAGGGATACGCCTCTATCTCCTCCAGCGTGGTTGCATGCAGCAGCGGGTGGCTCGTCGGCTGTCCGTAGCCATATCCGTCCCTCGTCACGCCGAACACGTTGATATTGATGCCCTTTTTCGCATTCAGTTCGGGATTGAACTCGTCCGGGCCGCAATACCGCGCGTTGACGCGGCGAAAATCGTCATGGAAGCGGACATACACGTCCTCGCCCGTTTCGACGCCCAGATAGCGTTTGCTTTTTTCGATGAACTCCGGCGACGCGCCGCACCACATCGGCACCCGATCGGCCGGCAGCCGCTGAAAGGTTGCCCTTACACGCTCTTTTGAATTCATAGTTTCCTCCAAAGGCCCGTTGGTTTCAATGAAACTTTAAGCTCCCGACCGGAGCAGCGGCGGCGGTTCAGTCCAGATGATAGAATTCTTCCATATCCGCCCACCATTCGCCTTCTTTGCGTGTGTCGAGCGGTTTCTGGCAGGGCATGCATTCGGCCCACCACTTCTTTGTCATTTCGTCGTCGGCCATCTTCGCCATGTCGGCCTCGTAATCGTCGCCGGTATATTCGTAATAGCTGAAGAGATAGCCGTCCTTATAATAGATCGAATAGTTCCTGATGTTGCATTGCTTGATCATCCGGTTGATCTCCGGCCAGACATTTGCGTGCAGCTGCTTATATTTTTTCAACAGCTCCGGACGCAGCCCGATCACCGATCCATATCGTTTCACGTTACCCATAGTTTGATACGCTCCCGTCTTCGTTTATACAATCCATTCACGCGCTGATTGGGAAAGGGGCGGCGAAAAACCGCCGCCCCCTTGATGCATCTGTCGTTTTGTTACCACTGTGCCGGATAGAAATTATCCACGTTGTCCTTCGTGATGATATCCTGCGCAAGATAGCCGATCGGCGGCACTTCCATGCCGGCGAAGTACTTGGCCATGCTGTACACAACAGCGGCGCCGTCGCCTTCAGCGGTCTGGTAGTTGATCGCCAGCAGATCGCCGGACTTCACGAGGTCCATGCCCTGCTTGGAGTTGCCGGCTGCGACAACCAGCACGTCCGTGCGGCCCGCTTCCTTGAGCGCGTCCACAGTGCCGATGGCCTGCGCGGAGTCGTCCGCAAGGAAGATCGCCTTGAGCTCATCGCCGTACTTGGTGATCCAGTCGGAGACAACCTGTTTGGTTGCAACCGCGTCGAAGCCCGGGGTCTGGATGTCAAGAGTCTTGATGTTCGGCGCGATCTTCTTGAACTCGGTGATCGGGCCGTAGGTACGCGCAAAGTACGTCGCACCGCCGGGGTTATGCGTGATGTAGCAGATGCCGCCTTCGTTGTTCATCGCTGCAGCAAGCGTGTCGGCAAGCAGTCTCATCTGACCCCAGTCGTCCGGACCGGTCCAGCTTACCATGTACTGCATGGCTTCGGAGGTCGTCAGGAGGTTGGAACCGAACACGGGGATACCCGCTTCGTTCACTTTACGGAACTGCGCGGTTGCGGACTCAACGCTGATCGGAATGATGCCGATTGCATCCGGGGCAGCATTGATTGCCTGATCGATCAGCTGGTTCTGAACGTTGACGTCCCAGTTCGGGCTCCACGCTTCAAGTTCCATGCCGAAGAAATCTGCCGCTTTCTGAGCGCCGTTGATGTAAGCGGTTGTCCAGGGGTGGTCGCCGTGGACGATGAGGATGATCTTCTTCCCGGCGGGGCCGTCTGCCGGCGACGCGGGAATGTTCACCTTGGTGTTGGCATCCCAACCGGCGAACTCGATGTCGTAATAGTGGTTGGAATCGTCTTCCGCAAGAGCATCCTGGTTCTCAGGACGTGCGGGGAATTCTTTTACCGTCAGCGGCGGCATCAGAATCTGTCCGTCCGTGGACAGCACGGTCGTCGGGTCGCCAAGATCGATCGGAGCTGCGGTAGCCGCTGCTTCTTCTGCTGCAGCGGGAGCCTCCGTCGCTGCAGTTTCCTGCGTCGTTTCGGTCGTTTGGGTTGCCGGAGCCGCACACGCAAACGTGCCGAACGCCAACAGTACCACCAGAAGCATTGTTACGATTTTCTTCATTGTGTCTCCTCCTGTTTTATTTGCCCTTCCTGGGCGGAATATTGATTCAGGCTTTCTGCTCGCCGAGCTGCATCTGCTCATATTCATGAACCAGCTGCGAGCGGATGCCGATCTTTTTCTTCGCGTAGTAGTTCGTAATGGTTTCGTAGAGAACCACGGCTGCCAGCACGATGCCGTTGGAGAGGATCTGCACCTCATATTTTCCGACGAGCGCCGTGAGCACATTGAACATAGCCATGAGTCCCAGCACCGCGACAAATGTTTTCCAAACGCTTCCCCTGCCGCCGTCGGTTGAGGTTCCGCCGATAATCGTTGCGGCCAGCGCGACCAAAAGCGGTGCGACGCCTTTTTCTCCCATGTTCGGCGTTGCGGAAGCCTGCGCAATGGCAAACAGGACGCCGCCAAGAGCGGACATGAATCCCGACATTGCAAACGTGATGATGGTCACCAGATCCGCATTCACCCCGCCGAGCCAGGCCGTTTCACGATTGCCGCCCATGACGAAGAGGTCGCGGCCGAAGCGCGTGTTTTTCAAAATGATCGCCAGGATGATCACAACCGCGATGGTGATGAGAAACTTCGGCGTAAACGGAAAGGGCTTCAGGAATTTATTCAACCAGTCGGACAGCGCATAATCGTTCTTTGCGCCAACCTCCGCGCCGTTGGTATAGGTGTAGAGGAATCCTTTGATGACGAACTGCATGCCCAGCGTAACGATGAACGAATGGATTTTGGCTTTGCTGATGAACACGCCGTTCATGATGCCAAAGGCCGTGCCGAGCAGCATTGCGCACAATATTGCGAGCCACCAGGGCATCTTCTGCAGCGAATGGAACCCCATGACCATGACGGCGCCGACGTTTGCCAGCGAACCGACCGACAGATCCATATGCCCCGCGATGAGGCAGATGGTGAAGCTCACGCCGATCAGCGCGTACAGCACGGTTGAATCGAGCATCGACTTGATGTTATACATCGTGAAATAGTTCTTTGCAAATAATCCTAAAACGCACATGAGGGCGATCAGCAGGTAGGCGCGATTTTCATTGATCGCCTTTGCAAAAGCGTGTTTCTTCGAAATCATTAGCACTTACCCAGCTTTCTATCAGAGTTGGTGTTGATCCAGACGATCAGAAGGAACGTCAACCCGAGAATCAGGTACTGCGTAAATGTGGAAATGCCGATCAGGTTCATCACGTTTTGCAGCAGTCCCATCGTCAATACGCCGCCAAACGTGCCGATCATGCTTCCTTTACCGCCGGCAAGCGTCATGCCGCCGAGAAGCACCGCCGTGCAACCGCGGAAATCGTAACCGTCGCCGTTGTAATACGCGCCCATCTTCGACATGGAGGCCAGGAACACTCCCGCAACCGAGCAGCAGAACGCACAGATGATATACACGATGATGATCGTTCCGACGACGTTGATGCCGGAAAGGCGCGCCACCTCATAGTTGCTGCCGACGATCTTCACCTGATTGCCGAACTTCGTTCTCGTTAAAACGACCGCCGCAACGATGAACATGACGATCATCACAAACACCATGACCGGAATCGACACCGCGCCGATCTGGATGTTGGTTCGGCTGATTGCAAAAAACGTCTGAACAGCAGGCGAGTCGTCTCCCGCGATCACATCCGGGTAAACCTGGTTTCCGCCGTAGAGCCAGCGCACGATGCCGGAGAGAACAAAGTTGAACGCCATGCTCCATACGATCGGGTGCGCGCGGAATTTTCCGATCATCACACCGTTGATCACGCCCATGACCGTGCCGGTCAGCGTTCCAATCAGAATTGCCGGTATGAATCCAAGCCGGATTGCGGAAACGGAGATCATGCCGGCCAGAGAGATGATCATCGGCGCGCTCATGTCGTTGAAGTTTGCGGAATAGACGACGAAGCTGATGCCGATTGCCACCATGCCCAGAATGGACACCGCCTGCAGCACCGAGCGCAGGTTTTCCATCTTGAAAAATCCCGAAGGATTGACGATTGCGCCCGCAACGATCAACAGCAGCACGATGACATAAACGCCGAGGCGGTTTACGGCAACGATGAACGGGTTTTGCTTCTGCGCGCGGAGGTCCTGGCAAGACGCCGCCGAATTGGCCGCTGTTGCTTTATTGGATTCCATTGACGTATTCCCCCTCTCCGTTTGCAGCAAGCAGCAGCGTGCTTTCGTTGATCGCGCTCCCCGGTACTTCGCCGATCAGATGTCCGTTTCGCATGATCATAGCCCGGTCGGACAAGCCGACCATTTCCGGCAGATCCGAGGTGAGCAGGATGACCGCGCTTCCGCGCTTGGCCAGCTCCGCGACGGCCTTGTGGATGATCTCCTTTGCGCCGATATCGACGCCGCGGGTCGGCTCGTCGAGTATGAGCACCTTTGGCGCCGTTGCAAGCCACTTCGCCATCAGCACCTTTTGCTGATTGCCGCCGGACAGGTTTGTCACCGGGCGGTTCGGTTCCGGCGGATAGATGCTCAGCGCGCTGATCAGATTGTTGACCGAGCTTGCCGCGGAGGACGGTTTGTAGAAGATGCCTTTTGTATAGTCCGGAATCGACGCGGCCAGCGTGTTTTCCCCTACGGTCAGCCGCACGGCGAGGCCGTCTATCTTGCGGCTTTCGGTTAAATACACCACGCCGCTCTGGATCGCCTCGAACATGTTTTTATAGGAAACGGGCTTCCCTTCAAGCAGCAGTTTTCCTTCGTCGTAATCGTCGATTCCGACGATTGCGCGCGCAAGCTCTGTTCTGCCCGCGCCGGCAAGGCCGCAGATGGCGAGCGTCTCGCCCGCCTTGACATGGAAGTTGATGTCGTGGAAAAATCCCCAGCGCGTAAAGTGCTCCACGCGGAACAGCTCTTCGCCGATATTCGGCTGACGCTGCGCATAAAAATCCGCGACGCCGCGTCCCACCATCAGATCGATGATCTTGGCCGGCGTTGTCTCGCTCGTTGCGTACGTTCCGGTTTTTCTGCCGTCGCGCATGACTGTGATGTTATCGGAGATTTCGAATACCTCCTGAAGATGGTGCGAGATGAAGATGATGGCGATGCCTTTGCTCTTGAGATCCCGAATGATGGAGAACAGGCGCTTCACCTCTTCGTTGGAAAGCGCACTCGTGGGTTCGTCCATCACGAGAATCCGAGGATGGTCGCCGAGCGTTTTCGCGATCTCGACCAGCTGCGCTTCGCACTGACTGATATCAGAAACCGGGATGTCCGGATCCAGATAATCCAGCCCGACCTCTTTGAGCAATTCCTTGCTCTGCCTGCGTACCTCTTTTTTGTCCACAAATATGCCTTTAAGCGGCAGGCGCCCAACCAGCAGGTTTTCGGCGATGGAAATCGGCCGCGCGAGGCTCAGTTCCTGATAGATCATGCCGATGCCGATCTCTTTGCTCTGCGACGGGGTATGGAGGTGAACTTCTTTTCCGTCCACATATACCGTTCCTGTGTAATCGTTAAACGAACCGGCAATCAGCTTCATAAGCGTTGATTTCCCGGCGCCGTTTTCGCCGACCAGCGCGTGCACTTCGCCGGTCTTCACCGTGAAATCCACATGGTCGACAGCCAGCGTACCGGGAAAGCGTTTACAAACGCCGTCAATGCGCAGTATTTCGGTCCCTAACGGTGTATTGGTCATTTTATGCTCCTTGAAAAAACTGGAATTCGAATTGATTCGATATGTTGACATAACGATTGTATCGTTTCGCCATTTCATCGAAAAGGGAATTTCTTTATTACACCCTTGAATTATTTAATGTACCTGAAAATTTACTGGATATTCCAAAGCCGATGCTGTAGTTTAGTGTTATATTATAAATTGGAACAAGTCCCAAAACACATCATCCTGTTTGGTGTTGGAAAGTAAATTGGTATACGTCTCGATGTAGTTTAGTGTTATATTGTAAATTGAAATAAGTTCCAAAACACATCATCTCGTTTGGTGTTAGAAAGTAAATTGGTATACGTATCTATGTATAAATTACTGATTGTGGAAGACGAAGATCTGATCCGCAACGCTATTCTCTCCGGCATCGACTGGAAAAGCCTGAATCTCGAAGTGCAGGGCGCGGAGGACGGCGAAGTCGCGCTGGAGATCACGCACACATTTCGCCCGGATATCGTTTTGACCGATATCCGCATGCCGTTTATCGACGGTCTGGAGCTCGCCAGAAGGCTTCGGGAGGACTATCCGCGCACCATCGTCATCATCCTCAGCGGACATGACGAGTTTTCCTATGCACAGGAAGCGGTTCAACTCGGCGTGCGCCAATATCTGCAAAAGCCGATCGTTCCGAACGATTTGATCGCCATCCTCCAAAAAACCACGCGCGAACTCGACGCCCGCGCCAACCGTGAAAACCGCGAAGCAAAGCTCCGCCTTCAGGTCAAGCAGAGCCTTCCGTTCCTGCGCGAGAAGCTGCTCAACCGGATTTTGCACAACACCATCACACCGTCTGAAATCAAGCGAATGCTGGACTTTACAGGCACACACTTAAAAGGCGCGGGGTTTACCGTCTGCCTGATCGAGTGCGAGCCCGACACGCCGCTCTACGGGGAAGAGGCCGCCGTGCTGGACTTTTCCATCACGCAGATTCTGGAGCATGAAATCGGCAGCGACGGCGTCGCGTTTGAAAGCGTGTCCGGCCGCCGCGTGCTCATCTATTCGGCGCGAACCATGCAGACGGAGCGCCCGTATATCAACACGCTGCTCAGCGAGATATCCGACATCATCTTTCAGGAGCACGGCATCGTGACCACAAGCGCCATCGGTACGCGCGTTGCCACCGTGCCGGAAATCCACGTTTCCTACGAAAGCGCGAAACTCGCGCTGGAACAGCGTGTATTCGACGGACGCGGACAGATTTACGACGCTTACCAGACCCCTTGCGTGCAGAACTATTTTCCCTTCGACCGCTCGAAAAGCCTGATTGACAAGCTGAAGCTTCTCTCCGATCAGGAGTTTTCGGAGGCGCTCGATTCATTCTTTGGCGACCTGCGGCAGATGCGCTCGCTCTCCGGCGAAAACCTGCTGACGGTGATGCTGGATCTTGCCAACTGCGGCTACCGGATCTTGATGGAAACCGGGTGCGCGGAGGAGTTTTCGCCGAATGCGATCTACAACGATCTGTTCGCGCTCACGACGCTCGACCAGTATCAAAGCGTCCTTGCCGGTTTCTTTGCCGACCTGCGCGCCGTGCTGCGCCGCCAGCAGCAGAGCCACGGAAACCAGCTGATCGGTAAGATTTGCCGGTTCATCGACGAAAACTATTGCGACTCCTCCATCTCTCTCAACAGTGTGGCGTCTTCGGTATTCATCAGCCCGACGTATCTGAGCATCCTGTTTAAAAAAGAGATGGGCACGACGTTCATCGAGTATATCTCGCGCCTTCGCATGGAGCGCGCCAAGCAGCTTTTACGCGATGAAAACCTGAAAACCTATGAAGCGGCCGAACAGATCGGCTACAACGATCCGCAATATTTCTCCAGCTGCTTTAAAAAGTATACCGGCATGACCCCCTCCGAATATAAGGCGCAATTCGTCTACACAAAAGAGAGCCAGGCATGAAACCTATGAAACGGCTTTTCCACCAGCTGCGGGTACAGATGACGATCATCATCATGATGCTCGTTTTCGCGGCCTGCTTTCTTCTGGCGCTGCTTGCCGGGCACCTCACCGTAGACGCGCTTCGGCAGTCTGCCAAGAAAGACACCGAGGCGTTGCTTTCCCAGGTCATTCGAAACGTGGAATACTATCTCGACGACATGGAGGCGCTCGGAAACGTGCTCAACGAGCATCACTCCGTGCTGCGCATGCTGTTGAACACCGAACCCATAGAATCCGCCCGCGCGGATTACTATGAGGATGCAAAGTCGATCCGCTCCTTTTTAACCGACCTTGCAAGACTCCGCTCCGAAATTATGTCCATCACCATCGTCGGTGAAAACGGCTCTTACGTTGGCACGCAGGAACTCGAATATTCGACCGAAAACATTCAGGCGGAGGATTTGGACTGGTATCGTCTGGCGATGCAAAACAAAGGAAATCCGATCTTTCTCCCGCCGCATAAAATTACAAACTACGCGGGAAAAACGCAGTATGTCATATCGCTGGTCAAGTCGCTCTCCCTTGGCAGCGCCTCGCCGATCGGCGCCATGAGCATCAATCTTACGCTGGACACGCTTGGAAAGATCTGTTCCGACGTGCGCTTAAGCGGCTCGGGCTATATCTATATCGTCGACGTGAACGGGAACTATATCTATTACCCGAACCCGTCCTATCTGGAAAACCCCGGCGACGATTCAAAGAATATCGACGGCCCCATCACCAGGCGCGTCCTCGCCGGCGAGAGCGGCTTCGTCGACGGCGAGCGGTTCGTGGTCAGCGACTCCATCGCGTCCGCCGGATACTATGTCGTCGGCGTCGTTCCGTACGACAGCATCGTCGGAGCGGCCAACTCCCTTCGAACCATCGAAATCCTGATAGGCTTGCTGTTTGCAATCACAATCGCGCTTGTCGTCGGGCTGCTGCTCACGCGCTATGTGTTCCATCCGCTCAACGTGCTCAAGGGCGTCATGGACAAAGCGCGCGGAGGCAACATGAACGTGACCGCCCCCGAGATGCCGAACAACGAAATCGGCGAAGTCGGCATGGGCTTTAACGCCATGCTGCAGCGAATCCGAATGCTCCTTTCGAGCAACATTCAAAAGGAAAAAGAAAAACGCAAGGCAGAGCTGGACGCGCTGCAGGCGCAGATCAACCCACATTTTCTGTATAATACGCTCGATTCCATCGTCTGGATGGCGCACTATCAGCCGGATATCGCGGCGTCCATGGCGGACTCTCTGGCCAAGCTGTTTCGCCTGATGCTCGGCGGCGGCGAGGATTTTGTTCCGCTGAGTCAGGAAATCGAACACGTCAGCGAGTATCTGAGCATTCAGAAGCTACGCTATTCCACAAAGTTTTCCTATCAGATCGAGGTGGAAAGCGGAACGGAAAACATACTCGTTCCAAAGCTCATCCTCCAGCCGCTCGTGGAGAACGCCATTTATCACGGCATCAAACCCGCGCGAAAGAGCTGCGCGCTGCTCGTCAAGGCGATTCGCGACGGAAACGAGCTGACGCTGTTTGTCGGCGACAACGGCGTGGGCATGGATGAAAACAAAGCCGCCTCTATCCTGTCGGGCATCGACACGTCCGAAAAACACATGGGCGGCATCGGTATTAAAAACATCAACGAGCGCATCGTGCTTAACTACGGCGAAGAATACGGCATATCCTATTATTGTATGGAGCAGATCGGCACCCTTGCGGTCATTACGCTGCCGACCAACACCGGCGTTTCCCAAGCGCGCAGTTGATTGAAACATCAAAAAAAAATAGACAGTTTCAATAAAAAGATTCGCTGTTAAGTGCGGATCTTTTTTTATATGATGACAATGTATTCTCACCTCACTGAATCTGTCCTTGGATGATTCGGCACATCTGTATTTCATGAAAAGAGGTTCCTATGAACAGCATTGAACGTTTTTACGCAACTGTCAATCGCCAGCCGGTCGACCGTCCCGCCGCATGGCTGGGTATGCCTACTTCCGACGCGCTTCCCGGGTTGTTTGCATATTACGGGGTGGATTCCCTGCACGCGCTCAAGCTGGCCGTCGGCGACGATTTCTACGCCATCGAGGTTCCCTATCAGAGCGAGACGGCCTCCGCCATCTACGCCGCGTTTGATTGGTATCGAAACGGCAGCGATGTGGACGTTGAACACCGCACGCTGACGACCGCTGGCTGCTTTGCGGACGCGGAAGAGCTGGAAGACCTCAACTTCTTCGACTGGCCGGATCCCGAAAAATACATCGACCTGCAGGAATGCGCCCGCCGCGTCGATCTCGCGCCCGACGACAAGGTCGCGCTCGGCATGCTCTGGTGCTGCCATTTTCAGGATTTCTGCGCCAGTTTCGGCATGGAGACTGCGCTGATGAACATGGCGATCAACCCCGAGCTCGTTCAGGCGGTGGACTCGTATATCATGGACTTTTACCTCAAAGCCTGCCGGCTTTTCTTTGAGGCCACCAAGGGCAAGCTGCACGCGGTGCTGATCGGCGACGATCTCGGCAGCCAGCTCGGGCTCATGATCTCTCCCGACATGGTACGGAAGTTCGTGCTCCCCGGCGCAAAGAAGCTCGTCGATCTGGCGCATTCCTACGGACTCAAGGTCATCTATCATTCCTGCGGCTCCATCGCCGACGTTATTGAAGATCTCATCGGCATCGGCGTGGACGTCATCCATCCCATTCAGGCCAAGGCAAAGGGTATGGCCGCGTCGCTGCTCAAAGAGCGCTTCGGCGGCCGCGTCAGCTTCTGCGGCGGCGTGGATACGCAGGATCTGCTGCCAAACGGCACGCCGGACGAAGTTCGGCAATCCGTACGCAACCTGAAATCCCTCTTTCCGACAGGCCTGATTATCAGCCCCAGTCACGAGGCGATCCAGGCCGACGTGCCGCCGGAAAACATATTCGCGCTGTTCGACGAGGCGGCGAAAATCGGCTGACGCCTCTCTTTCCTTTCATTCTTCCTTTTGTATCGCAAAACGCCGCGGCAGTCACCGCGGCGCTTTGCATATACGGTTGAAACAATCGATCAGTCGAACAGTCCGTCCACAGTTTCGCGGGCGATCTTTGCCCAGCGCCAGAGCCGCTCCGGGTGATAGTCTACCGTCGAAATATCCTTCATGATGATCTCGATGCTGCAGCCCTGCGTTTCGTTGATGATGGTTTCGAGTTCCTTGCGCGCCTCCGCGTCGGAAAACTCTCCGACCGTAAACTTCGCGGGACTCGGCTTGCAGCTCATCACATATTTTCCGCGGCAGCGCTCCGCCGCGACGGCCCATTTATTCCACGGACTCATGCTGACCTTGCGCAGATTCGGGATTTTGTCCATGATGTCCATCTTGTTATACAGCGGCTCGCAGCAGCCGTAATAGGTGATCCCGAAGCACTTGAGCCAGTCCATCTCATACTGAAGCGAAAACTGCCAGTGCATCGCGGGGCTGACCGTGGCGAAAATCTGCGCGTTGCCGCAGCCCCACATCTGTGCGGTGTCGCAGTGCGTCGCGCCTTTTTTCTCGTCCTCCAGGCAGCTGACGATGCCGTATCCGCCGCTGCCGACGCGGCAGGACGAGTTATTGGACGCCCAGATGCCGAGTTCTTTATATTTGTCCATGCGAACCATCGCGCAATCGACATACCGCTTGACCGTCGCCTCGATAAACTCCGGCTCGTCGAGCAGGTTGATGAGCGTTTCGTTGATGCCCATCACGCGGATCAGATAGTCCCAGGGCGTAAACCACAGCCCGCGCGCGCCAACGATCTGAACGTCCAGAATGCCATCGAAAATTTCGCGCATCAGGGTCGTATACTGTTCCGTTCGCTCCATATCGAGATAGATTTCGGGAACTTTGATCTTCTCCACGTCGTCCATGGTCAGGATATACGGCTTGAAGTGGCGCGAAACGATCTCGCTGTTGTGCTCCGTGCGTACGGTGTCCACATCCTCGTCGATGCCGAAGCCGCTGTCGTACACGGCCAGCGGACTTTCGAGCATGTCCTCGATGATGCAGTCCCCCAGCCCGTGTTCATAGCAATAGAGCTCCTGCCGGATAAACTCCTCCAGCTCTCGGGCAAAGGGATGCGTGCAGTGCAGGCTCAGTTCACCTTCCCCGTTCATCTCCTCCCAGCAGATCTCGTTGATGTAGATCGGCGGTTTGATCATGGCGAGGTCGTTCGTCGCGCGCCAGAGCTTGCGTCGCACCTGCATGACGGGGTCGTTTGCATAGCGATGCTTTTTTTCGCCGAGGACGCGCAGTATGGCGATATCCGCCTTCGGGATATCCAGTTCCTTGTCCGGCAGCCGTCCGAGAACCGGCTTGCCCGGCACCGTTGTTCCAAAGCGATCAGCGAGGTTGAGATATCTGCTCATAAGTCCCTCCCAATAGAAAAGAAATCAGACATGCATCTGATTTCATCATACAGTTCCCCGCCTGCCTGCGCCATGACAAAATGTGATCTTATGGTTGCATCATGTGACTTTTATGGTAAACGGACGGCGCGGTTTTCATGTGCTGCGAAAACGCGCGGGAAAACGCTTTTGCATCCTCATATCCGACACGCGCAGCCGTCTCGGACACCGTCTTGCCCTCCAAAAGCAGCCGCGCCGCCTCCGTCAGTTTTTCCATGACCAACCATCTCTGCGGCGAGACGCCAAGCTGCTGACGAAATAAGCGGGAGAAATAGGATCGTTCCAGATTCGCCGCGGCCGCCATGTCCCGCACAGTTACGTCGCCGATATTCTCCGCGTGGATATAGGACCAGACGTGATCCAGCCGCGCGTCCAGCGGCGAAAACAGCGCGTCATGTTCGCAGTCCAGCCGCGTAGTTAAAACCGCAAGCAGCGCACAAATCTGCTGCTCGAGTTCGCAGGCGCCGTCCGGCAGGCTCTCGATCAGCGTGCCTTTCGTCAGGCAGGTCAGCGTTTGCAGAATGTGCCATTCCGGGCTCTGCTCCGCAACGGGGATATCCGCAAACTCCCGCACGCAGAAGCCCGCCACGCGAACATGCTGCCAAAGCACAAAAAACGGATTTGCCAGATCCTGGGAAAGACTATACGCAAAATATTGCGGCAGCAGATACAAATGCCCCCGCTCCAGCAGGAGGTCGTGATTTGCGTCCGAATACCGGCAGGAGCCGCCGAGCATGTAATACACGCGGCAAAATTCGGCAACCTCCGTATGCAGTCCCCAATCGGGGCCGCAAAGCGTGTGCCCGTAGCCGAGCAATGCAATCGAATTCATCTTTTCACGCTCCCTGCCGCATGATATACAGCGAACAATCCAAACGAACCTGTACCGGATTGAAACGCCCAGCCTGGTAACAAAAAAGCCGGACGACATCACAATCGATCCGGCTTTATTGTAACATGGAATCGCGAAACGCGTCACGCACGCGCTTTCTAGCGCGCATCGGCGGAATCGAGGGACGAAACCGCGGCCTTCATCGCCTGCACGTATCGGGAAACCTCTTCCACGGCGTCCCTGCCGCGCCGCGCGACGATCTTCACGATCGCGGAGCCGACGATGACCCCGTCCGCATATCGCGCCATATGCTCCGCCTGTTCGGGCGTGGAGATACCGAACCCGACCGCGCAGGGGATGCCCGGATTCGCCGCGCGCACGAGGCGCACCATCTCGCCGACATCCGTTGTAATCCGGCTGCGCACGCCCGTTACGCCGAGCGACGACACACAGTAGACGAATCCCTCAGCCTCCTTTGCAATCATCGCGATCCGCTCACGCGACGTCGGCGCGATCAGGCTGATAAACGCCAGCCCGTTTGCGCGGCATACCGGCGCGAAATCGTCTTTTTCCTCAAACGGCACATCCGGCAGGATGAGCCCGTCGATTCCCGCCGCTGCGGCGGTTTTTACAAAGCGCTCCGTCCCATAGGAAAACACGACGTTTGCATACGTCATAAACACGAGCGGAACCGTAACGTCTTTTCGCAGCGCACGCACCATGGCGAAGATGTCGTCCGTCGTGACGCCGCCGGACAGCGCGCGTTCATCCGCCGCCTGAATGACCGGGCCCTCCGCCGTCGGGTCGGAAAACGGGATGCCGAGCTCAATGAGATCCGCCCCCGCGTCGGCCATCGCCCGCACGAGCCGCGCCGTGGTGTCGAGATCCGGATCGCCGCAGGTGACAAATGGAATGAACGCTTTGCCGTTTTGAAACGCATCTTGAATCTTACTCATGGATATCCTCCCCCCGATAGCGGGCGATCGCGGCGCAGTCCTTGTCCCCGCGCCCGGACAGGTTGACGACGACGACGCTGTCCTTTGCCATCTTCGGCGCGAGCTGCATCGCATAAAAAACCGCGTGCGCGGACTCGATCGCCGGGATGATGCCCTCCGTCCGGCTCAGATACTCAAAGGCGCTGACGGCCTCGTCGTCCGTCACCGGCACGTACTCGGCGCGGCCGACGTCGTGCAGCCAGGCGTGCTCCGGCCCGACGCCGGGATAGTCGAGCCCTGCCGAAATGGAATACACCGGCGCGATCTGCCCGAACGCGTCCTGACAAAAGCAGGACTTCATGCCATGGAAGATGCCCGTGCGCCCGACGCTCAGCGTCGCCGCCGTTTCAAACGTATCGACGCCGCGCCCGGCGGCCTCGCAGCCGATCAACCGCACGGACGGATCGCCGATGAAGTTGTAAAACGCGCCGATGGCGTTGCTGCCGCCGCCGACGCAGGCGATCACCGCGTCCGGCAGGCGTCCTTCCTTCTGCAGCAGCTGCTCCTTAATCTCCTTTGAGATGACCGCCTGAAAATCCCGCACGATGGTCGGAAACGGATGCGGCCCCATGACGGAGCCCAGGCAGTAATGCGTGTCGTCAATCCGGTTTGTCCACTCCCGCATCGCCTCGGACACCGCGTCCTTGAGCGTCGCGGTGCCGCTCTCGACAGGGATCACCTGAGCGCCGAGCAGGCGCATGCGATAGACGTTCAGCGCCTGCCGGACGGTGTCCTCCTTGCCCATATAGACGACGCATTCCATGCCCATCAACGCGGCGGCGGTCGCGGTCGCGACGCCGTGCTGCCCCGCGCCGGTCTCCGCGATGAGCCTCGTCTTTCCCATTCTTTTGGCAAGCAGCGCCTGACCAAGCACGTTGTTGATCTTATGCGCGCCGGTGTGGTTGAGATCCTCCCGCTTGAGGTAGATCTTTGCGCCGCCGAGCGCTTGCGTCATCTTTTGCGCGAAATACAGCCGACTCGGCCGTCCCGCGTATTCGTTCAGCAGTTCGTTCAACTCGCGCTGAAACGCGGGATCGTTTTTCAGGCGCTGATACGCCGCATCCAGCTCGATGACGGCGTTCATCAGCGTCTCCGGGATATACTGCCCGCCATATTCGCCAAAGCGTCCTTTTCTCTGTTCCATATGCTCTCCGTTCAGCCGTTTGTCCCGATTATTCCGGGTATCTTTCTTTGCAGTACGTTTTACGATGCTCTCATTCGGCCGATCGCCGGACCGCCTCGACAAACGCTTTCATCTTTTTAAAATTCTTAACCCCGTCCGTCTCCACGCCGGAGCTTGTGTCCACCGCAGCCGGGCGGCAGCGCGCGATTGCCTCGCCTGCGTTTTCCGCCGAAAGCCCGCCCGCGAGGAAGAAGGGACGGCCGACTTGCCCGATCAGCGACCAGTCGAACGCTTCGCCCGTTCCGCCCGCGCCGTTGTCCAGCAGGATCATGTCCGCCGGAGATTCCGTCGCCCGCGCTGCGTCCGCAGCCGCCGCTATGCGAAACGCCTGAATGACGGGCTTGTCCGTTTGACGCTTGAGCGCGCGCACATCCTCCGCCGTTTCCTGCCCGTGCAGCTGCACCGCGTCGATCACGCCGCTTTCCAGCAGCGACAGAATCTGGTCGACCGGTTCGTTGACGAACACACCAACCGCCGTGATGCCCGGTAAAAGCGCGCGCCTGAGCACAGCGGCCTGCTCCGGGGAGACATATCGCCTGCTCGCTTTGGCAAACACAAACCCGATATAGTCCGGCAGCAGTTCGTTGGCAAACGCCATGTCCTCAAGACGCCGGAGTCCGCAAATCTTGATCTTTGTCATAGCGCCGCCTCCCGAAAACGATCCAACATCGCCTTTTTGTCCGCCGCGCGCATCAGCGTCTCGCCGATCAGCACCGCGTCCATCCCCGCGTCGCGAAGCGACGCGATATCCTCCGGCGTTTGAATTCCACTCTCGGATACGAATAAAACGTTTTCCGGCGCCATGGAGCGAAGCCGCATGCTGTTGCCTGTGTCGACGGAGAAGTCCTTCAGGTTTCGATTGTTCACACCGACCAGCCGCGCGCCCGCGTCGAGCGCCACGCGCAGCTCATCCGCATCGTGCGCCTCCACCAGCGCGGACAGGCCGAGTTCGTCACAGATATCAAGATACCGCCGGACATCCTCCGGCTCCAGTATCGCACAGATGAGCAGCACGGAATCCGCCCCCATCAGCTTCGCCTGATAGAGTTGATACTCGTCCACCGTGAAATCCTTGCGAAGCATCGGCGTTTCCACCACCGCGCGGATTTTTGCAAAAATTTGATCGCTGCCCAGAAACCACTTCGGCTCCGTCAGACACGAGATGCAGTCCGCTCCCGCGGCCTCGTAGTCCCGCGCGATCTGCAGATATGGAAACTCTTTCGAGATGACGCCTTTGGATGGGGACGCTTTCTTCACCTCACAGATGAAGGAAAGCCCCGGCTGCTTCAGCGCGGCTTCGAACCGGAACGGCGAGCGTGTCATTGCCGCGCCGCTTTCACACAGACGCCGCAGCTCGTCGAGCGAGACGCGTTCCTTGTCCGCCGCGACCCGCACGCGCGCGTAGTCCGACAGCTGATCCAGAATCGTCGCCATACGCGTTACGCCCGCGACGCGGCGGCGAACTCTTCCAGTTTTTTCAGCGCCGCGCCGGAATCGATCAGCTCCGCCGCCAGAAGCACGCCGTCCCTGAGCGAATCCGCCTTGCCGCCGATCGTAAGCGCCGCGCCCGCGTTGAGCAGCACCGCGTCCCGCTTCGGCCCACGCTCGCCCGAGAGGATTGCGCGCGTGATAGCGGCGTTTTCCGCCGGTGTGCCGCCGACGAGATCCGCCTTTTCACAGCGCGAAAGCCCGACGTCCTCCGGAGAAACGACATAAGAGCGATATGCGCCGCCGTCGAACTCGCAGACCGTTGTCAGCGCGCTCAGCGAGAGTTCGTCCAGCTTGTCCTGCCCATAAACGACCATGCCGCGCGTCACGCCGAGACTGTAGAGCACGCGGGCGAGCGGTTCGACAAGCGACTCGCTGTAAACCCCTAGCAGCTGCATCTGCGGTGCGGCGGGGTTCGTCAGCGGACCTAAGATGTTGAACACGGTGCGAATGCCGAGCTCCCGCCGGATGGCGCCGACGTATTTCATGGACGTATGATACTTCTGCGCGAAGAAAAAGCAGATGCCGACCTCGCGCAGGAGTTGCTCACATCGCTCGGGCGAGAGGTCGATATTCACCCCGAGCGCCTCGAGGCAGTCCGCCGTTCCGCTTCTCGAGGATGCCGCGCGGTTACCGTGCTTGGCAACCTTGATGCCGCCCGCCGCCGCGACGAGCGCGGACGTGGTGGATATATTGAAGCTCTGCGCGCCGTCCCCGCCAGTGCCGACGATGTCCATGACGCGCATGTCGTGCGGTACCTTCAGCGCGTGCGCGCGCATCGCAGCCGCGCAGCCGGAGATTTCATCTATCGTCTCCGCCTTTGTGCTCTTGGTAGAAAGCGCCGCCAGAAACGCCGCGTTCTGCGTCGCGCTGGTTTGGCCGTCCATGATTTCGTTCATGACGGCGTACGCTTCGTCATACGTCAAATCCTGTTTGTCGACGATTTTTACGATTGCTTCCTTGATCATTTGACACACTCCTTTGCACTCTGAAGAAAATTCCACATCATGTCCGGTCCCTGCGGCGTCATGATGGATTCGGGATGAAACTGCAGCCCATAGACGGGAAAATCACGATGCCGAACCGCCATCACCTCGCCGTCGCGCGTGCGCGCGGAGACAACAAGGCAGTCCGGGATCGTCTCCTCCACCGCCGCGAGCGAATGATACCGCGCAACCGGCACCACATCCGGGCAGCCGGCAAAGATGGGACAGTCCGCGTCCAGCCGCGTTTCGGATTGTTTGCCGTGCATGAGCTCCTTTGCGTAGGACACGGTCGCGTCGTATGCCGCGCAGATGGCCTGATGGCCGAGGCACACGCCGAGAATCGGAAACGCGCCGCCGAGCCGCTTCACCAGCTCCACGCATACGCCCGCGTCCTCCGGCCTGCCCGGCCCGGGCGAGATGACGATTGCGTCCGGCGAAAGCGCCGCGATTTCCTCCACGGTAAGATCGTCGTTTCGGATCACGCTGATATCCGTTCGAAACGAGCCGATCAGCTGATAGAGGTTATACGAAAAACTGTCGTAATTATCGATTAAAAGTATCACAGCGTCTCCTCCCCGGCGAGCTGAATCGCCCTGACGACGGCGGCGGCCTTGTTCAGGCACTCCTGATGCTCGCTCTCCGGCACGGAATCCGCAACGATGCCCGCGCCGCTGCGGACGAACACCTTTCCGTTTTTCTTGTAGGCGATGCGAATGGCGATGCAGGTGTCGAGGTTGCCCGCAAAGTCCAGGTATCCGATCGCGCCGCCGTAGATGCCGCGCTTGTTGTTCTCCAGATCGTTGATGAGCTGGCAGGCGCGGATCTTCGGCGCGCCGGAGAGCGTGCCCGCGGGCAGGATCGCGTCGATTGCATCCAGCGCGGTCTTTCCCTCCGCGATTTCGCCGCTTACCGTGGAGCCGATGTGCATCACATGCGAAAACCGCTCGACAGAAAGATATTTTTCCACCTGGACGCTGCCGAAGCGGCTGATCTTGCCGATGTCGTTTCGCCCGAGATCCACGAGCATATTGTGCTCCGCAAGCTCCTTGGGATCGGCCAGCAGTTCCTTTTCCAGCGCAAGATCCTCCTCCGGCGTTTTGCCGCGCGGCCGCGTGCCCGCAAGAGGAAACGTATGCAGCACGCCGTTTTCCAACTTGACCAGCGTCTCAGGGGACGCGCCGGCGACCTCGAGATCGCTGCTCGAAAAATAAAACATATACGGCGAGGGGTTCACCGTCCGCAGAATCCGATAGGCGTTGAGCAGTGAGCCTTCATATGCCGCCTCGAGACGATTGGACAGCACGATCTGAAAGATGTCCCCCTCGCGGATGTGATACTTCGCCCGTTCCACCATCGTGCAGAACTCATCCTTGTCAAACAGCGGACGAAACGCCGACGTCAGCTTGCCGCGCCCGTTCTCGGCGGGTTTTCCGTTTTTCAAGAGCGCCGCCATTTGCTCGAGCTCCAGCACCGCGCGGTTATACTCCGTCTCGACGTCGTTTAAGGAGACGTTGACCATCAGCACGATCTTCTGCCGGAAGTTATCGAAGGCGATCACCTTGTCAAAGAGCATCAGATCTACGTCGTGAAATCCTTCCGTGTCCGCCGCGTCCAGCCGCAGCGTGGGCTCGGCATACTTGAGATAATCATAAGAAAAATACCCGACCAGTCCGCCGGTAAACGGCGGAAGACCGTCGAACTGCGCGCTTTTGTGCTCGTCGATCACCTGCTTGATGTATTTGCCCGGGTCCTTCGTTTCAAAGGTGACCGAGCCGATCTTCATTACGCCGTTTTGGCAGGTAATCTCAAGCTTCGGGTCGTATCCAAGGAACGTGTAGCGCCCCCATTTTTCATGATCCGAAACGGACTCCAGCAAAAAACAGTGCGTCGATACGTTTTTGAGGATGCGGAGCACCTCGATCGGCGTTCGGATATCCGAAAGAATTTCCAGGCTGACCGGCGTGGTGTGATACCGTCCGTCCGCCGCGAGTGTCCGCATTTCTTCCAGCGTGGGTTTGAACATATGTGCTTCTTCTCCATTTCCATCGAATGAACTTAAAAAATCCCCGTCAGAACTTCTTCGCTCTGCCGGGGACGAAAGCGCGCGATATGCGCCCAAAAAGGAAAAATCCCCGACAGAATCAAATTGTTCTGTCAAGGACGAATAATACTTTATCCGCGGTGCCACCTTGATTTACGGAAACCCGTACACTTGATCGGGATACCAGCATATCCCTGGCAACTGACGTATGCCGGCACGTTGCAGAATACTCGGGCAAAAACCCTTTGACTGCACCCTCAGCGGTCCATTTGATGACTTGTTTTCCGCCCGCTCTCAGCACCGCAGGCTCTCTGTAGGAGCATCATCACCGTTATCTCCGCGTCAACGGTTTATTATTATATATAATATAGTGACCTCGACCGGCTGTGTCAAGGGTTTTCTTTTTTACACGGGATGCTGCATCGGCACAGGACAGTTAACCATTCCCCACGGCGGCGAGCATGCGAAACAGGTTTTCCACCGTCAGTCGGTAGTCCTGTTTGCTTCTTTTCTTTGCCTCGCTGAACGGGATGGCCAGATGATTCGTGCTGAAGATAGCGGTCACGCCCTGCTCATACGCCTCGTCCAGATCGTCCCCGACGTCTCCCACGACGGCGAGAACGGGAATATGCATTCGCTTTGCGCGGTGCGAAACGCCGATGACCACCTTGCCGCGCAGGCTCTGGCTGTCCAGCCTGCCCTCGCCCGTAATGACGAAGTCCGCACCGGCGGCGCGCTCCTCAAAGCGCACCGTGTCCAGCACGGTTTCGATTCCCGGCTGCAGCCGCGCGCCGAAAAACGCCACCATCCCCGCGCCCATTGCGCCCGCCGCGCCCGCGCCCGGCAGATCCGCAACCATCAGCCCCAGCTCGCGGGCAATCGCCCCGTCCAGCGCGCGGAGCTGTTCGTCCAGCAGTCGCACCGTCTCTTCATCCGCACCCTTTTGCGGCGCAAACACATACGCCGCGCCGCGCGGCCCGTGCATGGGGTTGTCGATATCGCACATGGCGACGACTTCCACATGCTCGAGCAGCCGCCGCGTTTCAGAATTGTCGATTGTTTCGATGTTCGAAAGCGTACCGCCCGTCGGAATGAATTCGATCCCCGCTTTGTCGAAAAACTTCGTACCCATCGCCGCCGCCGCGCCGCAGCCGCCGTCGTTCGTCGCGCTGCCGCCGAGACCAAGAATGATCTTCTTTGCGCCGTGTTCCAGCGCGTGGCGCATCAGTTCGCCCACGCCGCAGGTCGTCGTCCTCGTCGGGTCCTTGTCATCCCCGACCAGCGGAAGCCCCGCCGCAGCCGCCATCTCGACGACGGCGGTGTCGCCAAAGCGGCCGTAGAACGACGAAACGCGTTCAAAATACGGGCCCGCTACCTCGACGAGTACTTTTTCGCCGTCAAGGCATTCCAGAAAGCTGTCCACCGTGCCTTCCCCGCCATCCGCAACGGGCAGGCCGACGACCTCGCACCCCGGAAAAAAGCGCAGCGCTTCCTCCGCGACAACAGCGCAGATCTCGCTCGAGGAGATCGAGCCTTTGAACGAATCCGACACAACGGCAATTTTTTTCATCTATTCCTCCCGCGGCGCCCTTGCCGGAGCCGCTTGCGGCCAGCCGCGCATGCGGCGGTCCACAGTGTGATTGTATCATATTTCCCGCCGAAGAACATATGCCGCCGAACAAAAACGGGCGCTGCGTTTCGTGCATTGTGTTTTTCACGCGCGCTTGCTATACTGCAAACAAGACACATCCAAACAAAAACGATGAATATAATACGTTGGGGGGACATCTTGATGCAGGTAGTCGCAGTGCGGGGAAACCGGCAGATGCGTGATTTTGTCCGCATGCCGCAGCGAGTTTTTGGCAAGCACCCGTGCTACGTGCCGCCGATCTGGATGGACGAGGCGCACGCCTACACCGGCAAGGCGAACCCCATCCTGAAGAATTCGGACTTCGAGCTGTTTCTTGTGCTGGACGACGCGGGCAGGCCCGTCGGCCGCACAATCGCCTATATCGACCACACATTCAACCGGTTTTACAATACGAAGATGGGCTTTTTCGGCGCGTTTGAGTGCGTCGACGACCCGGCCGCGGCAGGGCTTCTCATCGGCGCGGCGGAGGACTGGATATCCGCGCGCGGCATGGACGCCGTCCGCGGGCCCATTCATCCCGTGGCGGAAAACTGGGGCTTTGTGTTCGAAGGCTACGACACGCCTCCGGTCTACATGTCGCCCTGGAATCCGGCATACTATCACCCGTTTTTCACAAGCGCCGGCTATGAAAAGGCGAAGGATCTGCTCGTCTATGAAGCGGACATGGCCAAGGGTTACGAAATTCCGCAGCGATACGACGACTTTACCGCGCGGTTTATGGCGCGCTATCCGGGCATTTCGATTCGCAGGCTCGACATGAAGCACATCCATGACGACGCGCGCGCCATCTGGGAAATTTCCAACACGGCGCTGGCGGACAACTGGGGTTATGTTCCGCTTGAACTGCCCGTCATGGAGGACATGCTAAAAAAACTGCGCCTGATCGTCGACCCCGACGCGGTCTGGATGGTGGAATACAACGGTGCGCCCGTCGGTTTCTGCCTCGGATTTCCGGACATCAACATCCTGCTCAAGCGCATCGGCGGGCATATGCTGCCGTTTGGCTGGGCGCGGTTTTTACTTGGCATCAAAAAGCTGCGCGACTACCGGCTCTTCGGCCTCGCCGTCACGCCGGAGTGGCACAAGCGCGCGCTGGACGCGCTCATGTACATCCACCTCTATCAAAACCTCAAGGCAAAAGGCATCCGCATGGAGGCGAACTATATCCTTGAGGACAATCTGCACATTAAAAACGCCCTCGAACGCCTCGGCATGCGGCACACGAAGACCTATCGCATCTACGAAAAGCCGCTGGGACGGTAATTCGTTTTTCGTGCGTAATTTTCGCTGATTTTCACAGTAAAAGCAGGAGCCGTCAGCCATGAAGAATCGACCTGCCGCGTTTACCTTCACGCCCGCGCCGCTGGGCAGCGTTTCGCCGCGCGGCTGGCTTAGGCAGGAGTTTCTCGCGCAGAAAAACGGCCTGACCGGGCATATCGACGCGCTCTGGCCGGACCTCGGCGAAACGTCCGGCTGGCTCGGCGGGCCGGGCGAAAACTGGGAGCGCGGGCCGTACTACCTCGACGGGCTGATTCCGCTGGCCTGGAGTCTAGGCGACGACGCGCTGAAACAAAAAGCGCAGAAGTGGATCGACTGGATGATCCAAAGCCAGCGCGAAGACGGGTTCTTCGGCCCGGCGGACAACCTCGACTGGTGGCCGCGCATAGTCGCGCTCAAGGCGCTCATGCAATACGGCGAGGCGACCGGGGACGAGCGCGTGCCCGAACTGATGGACCGCTACTTCCGCTATCAACTCGAGCGTCTTCCCGGGCAGCCGCTTTCCATGTGGGCGGCGGCGCGCGGACAGGAGCAGCTTCTGCCCATGCTCTGGCTCTATCGCAAAACGGGCGCGGACTATCTGTCCGAGCTGGCGCGCCTGCTGCGCGAACAAAGCTATCGCTGGGACGCGCTCTTTACAGATTTTCCCTATCAAAAACGCACGCACGCCTACCTCAACCGTCCGCTGTTTATGGCGGTCAAGCGCGTCACGCTGATTTCGGACTGGACGGCGAAGCGGCTTAAAAAATACCGCCGCCCCAAACCGCAGACGAAGGCGCAGATCGACAAATCTAACGCGTCGAAATTTCTGCACGTCTACCACGAAACCCACTCGGTCAATCTGGCGATGGCGCTCAAGATGCCCGCGCTGGACGGCCTCTGGCTTGAAACGGCGAACGGCGCCGCCGCCTCGCGCGCGGGACTCGACGCGCTGACGCGGTACCACGGGCTTGCCAGCGGACTGTTTTCCGGCGACGAGCACCTCAACGGGCGCTCCCCGGCCGTCGGCGCGGAGCTCTGCCTCTGCGCGGAATTTCTCTATTCGCTCCAAACGCTGCTCGCAATTACAGGCGATGCAACCTACGCCGATAAACTCGAGCAGATCGCCTTTAACCCATGGCCGGCGATGTTTACGCCCGACATGTGCGCGCATCAATACGTCCAGCAGGTCAACCAGATCGAAGTCTCCCGCAAAAAGCGCGGCTGGTACGACGCCTACGATGAATCGAATCTCTTTGGCCTCGCGCCGAACTTCGGCTGCTGCGCGGCCAATATGCACCAGGGCTGGCCAAAGCTGTCCGGCGCGCTGTTCATGGCGCACCCCGACGGCGTCGCAGCGCCGGTCTACGCGCCCTGTACGGCACGGGCGGACGTGCGCGGCACGGCGGTGCGGTTCACCGAGACGACGGACTATCCGTTTGACGAAACGATTTCGATTGTGATCGACAACATAGAAAACGCGGAGCAATCGCTTGCGTTTTCGCTGCTGCTGCGCGTGCCCGGCTGGGCGAGCGCGTTTGAACTCTACCTCAACGAAGAACCGCTTACGCCCGAACCGAAGGATGGCTATCTGTATCTTGATCGCCGGTTTTGCTCAGGCGATCGCATCACGCTGCGCTTTCCCATGCCCCTGCGCCTCCAGCCCGAGGCGGCGGGCGGGGTCACGCTCCGGCGCGGGCCGCTGCTGCTCGCGCTGCCCGTCGAAGCGACCCGGCGCGTGCTGCGCGGCCAAGAACCGTTTGCGGACTATGAAATGCTCCCGCGTTCCGAATGGCGCTATGGCATCGTCGAATCGGAACTGGCGCAAGCAAGGATCGAACAAAGCGAGCCGGGCAACCAGCCCTTTGGCGGCGACGCGCCGCCGCTGCGCGTGCGCATTCCACTCGCGCCTGCGCCGCAATGGCGCATCCGGCAGCACGGCGCCGGACCCGCCCCGCCGCCCTATCGTGCCGCGCCGGACGCGCTGGAGGAGCGCACGCTCGTTCCATACGGCTGCACACGCCTGCGGATTGCGCAGTTTCCCGTCGCGGTTGTAACTTCCATTGCCAACGACGGTAAATTTTAGCCATCATAATCGAATAAAATCCCCGACAAGGAGAATCTACTATGACACAGCCGGCAAAGACCAAGCTCGGCAGAAACAACTGGATCGCCATCGTGCTGCTCGCGTTTTCCGGGCAGATCGCATGGGTGATTGAAAACTCCTGGTTCAATACGTTTGTCAACGACGTGATCTCGCCCGATCCGAAGGTGATTTCGCTGATGGTTGCGCTCAGCGCCGTCACCGCGACCATTACGACGCTCGTGATGGGCACGCTCAGCGACCGCCTCGGCAAACGCAAGGCGATCATACTGGTGAGCTACATCATCTGGGGTATCTCCACCATGGTGTTTCCCGCTGCGGGCGCGGTGCATTCAGCCAAACTCGCCGTCGTCGCCGTCGTCGCGCTGGACTGCCTGATGACGTTCTTCGGCTCCACCGCAAACGACGCGAGCTTCAACGCCTGGCTGACGAACATCACGGACGAAACCAACCGCGGCACCGTCAGCGGCGTGACCGAGCTCTTTCCGCTGCTGGCGATGGTGGTCACCACCATCGTATCGGGCATGCTGATCGAATACTTCGGCTATACGCTGTTTTTCACTTCCATGGGTCTGATCGTCGTGCTCTGCGGGCTCGTCGGCGGCTTGCTGATGAAAGAGGCACACTTTCAACGCGAGAAGACCGAAGGCATCGGCTTCTGGAAACAGGTGTTCTCCGGGTTTTCGGTGCGCGCCGTAAAAGAAAACAAGATGCTCTTCTCGCTCTATTTCTGCGTGCTGCTCTTCGCCATCGCGGAACAGATCAGTTCACCCTACCAGATCATCTATTTCACCAAGACGCTCGGCTACAGCTACGACGTCATCGGCGTCAACCTCGGACTGATGGTGCTGCTCTCCAGCGTGGCGGGCGTGTTTTTCGGGCGTCTGGTCGACCGCGTCGGCAAGCAGAAGCTGCTGCTCGTCACGCTCATCATCTCCGCGCTCGGGTTTCTGCTCGTTTCACTCGCGCGCGGCATGGCGTTTCTCTGCGTCGCAATCTTCGTCATGGCGTTTGGCATGGTCAGTAAACTTATCGTCACCGGCGCATGGATCAAGGACCTCACGCCGCCCTCCAGCGCGGGTCAGTTTCAGGGCATCCGCATGATCTTCTGGGTGCTGCTGCCCATGGTGATCGGCCCGTTCATCGGCGAGCGGATCATCAGCGCGCTCGGCCAGCCCATTGTGGTGGACGGCAAGTCGGGCTTTCTGCCGACGTATCTGGTCTTCGTCGCCTCGGCAATTGCGACGCTCGTTGCCATACTGCCGGTCATCCGCATGATCCGCGGCGCAAAACTCGAAAAGTTATAACGTATACGGCGCATTAAAGTCGCAAACAAAAAAGGCCTTTTGGCCTTTTTTTCGGTTTCCTGCGTCAGTTTCCGCCAACGCCGGAGCGCACCACGTCCAGGAGCTGATCCACCGCCTGAAGAACGCTTTCGTCGTTCCAGTCCGGCGGAACGAGCGCGTCCATGTGGTTGAGCAGCGTCTCGATGACGAACACCGTCGTCTGCGTCGGCAAGTCCCGCCTGAATTCGCCGGACGATTTCGCGCGCTCGACCATGTCGCCTAAAAGCTCGCCGCGCATATCCCCGAAGCAGTCCGTAATCCGCTCCCGCACGGCGGGATCCTCCTGCATGATGCGGCGCATGAACACCGTAAAGCGCGCGTCCTTTTTCGTCAGCAGCAGCCCGAGCAGCGCCATATTGCGAAATTCTTCAAAGAATCCGCCGGACGTGCCGGAGACGTCGTGCTCCTGAAACAAGCGCATCTTCTCCATGCCCACGCGGTAGAGAAGCGAGAGATACAGCTCCATTTTATCGCGAAACCGGTAATAGAAGCTGCCCTTATTCATGCCCGCCGCCTTGAGGATGTCGTTGAGCGAGGCGTCCTGAAACGAATGCTCCGAAAACGCGGTCAGCGCGGCTTCGTAGAGCGCGGGCGACTCGTCCAGCGGGTTGATTCCGCCGGACTCCAGCCACTTCAGTTGCGGGGAACCGCCCATCAGTCTTCCTCCTCCAGCCGCTCGCGCTCCGCCCTCTTCTCGCGCTGCTTTTTAAAATACTTCGGAACAAAGATGATCTTGAGCCACACGATGGCGATTACCGCCACCACGATCAGCGCCCACCAGTACCATGCCATATCCGTTCACCTCCTTTTGCGGAACACCGCTTTTTTCGAAAACAGCCAGACCGACGCGGCAAACCACGGCACGCTGGTCAAAAGCGTCAGCAGCATGAACCACAGCGCGGGCGAGCCGGAGAGAATCGCCGAAAGCGCGCGGTACTGCCAGTACATCGGCAGAATATAGTAGACAAACTGCCACTGATTCGGCACAAACATCGCCGAAACCGGCAGTATCATGCTCAGCGGCACGAGCAGCTTGAGCACGCCGACGGCGGCAACCTGATTGGCGGCAAACGCGCCGACGGCAAACGTCATCATGCCGGAGACAAGGATGCTCGCCGCGCCAAGCAGCAGATAGAGCGGCAGCAGAGACGCTTTGCCGATGATCAGCGCCGCGGCGACAATGCCGACCAACCCAAGTATCAGCGCGGGCGCGAGCTTCGTCGCCACATAGCCGCCAAGGCGCATGGGGCTGACCGCGACGGCGCGTATGGCGCCGCTCTCACGTTCGTCCACAATCGATAGTCCGACCGTCGCCCCGCCGACGAACAGCGTCATGAGAAGCATCGCGATCATGGAAACAGTATACGCCATTCCGCCCCGAACCTCCACCGTCTCCACCCGATACGGCATCAGCCCGTCCGCCGCGCCGAGCGCAAGGCCGACGATCGCCTCCGCGCCGCTGCGAAACGCCGCGTCCTCGTTTCCTTCCACAAGGACGCGATAGGTTTCTCCATCCTTCGAAACGCCCGCGACCGCATCCGTCTGACGGATGCGCGCCGACATGGCGACCGTGTCGTCATAGCGCTCCACATCCGCAACCCGCTCCAGCTTCTCCTGCTCGGCGGGCGTGATCGACGCATCCACGGCGAGTTTGAGCACCGTGCCGCTGACCGCGCCGAAGACGAGGATGAACACCAGCGCAAGGATGGCGGGCGCGGCGACCATGAATGCCGAAATGCCGTTTCGAAAGATCAACCGGAATTCCCGCCCGACCGATGTGAAAAACGCTCTCATGCCCTCGCCCCCTTCAGGTGCTTTCCGGTTACAAACCAGAGCGCCAGCAGATAGGAAATCACGGTCCATACGGCGATGGCAATCACCGTGTACCCGACGTCGACCGAGCCGCCGAACATCGCAGCGCGGTACGCCATTAGAATTGGATAGGACGGAATCAGCCGCATCCAGAACGGCGTAAACGCGGGGGACGTATAGCTGATTACCGGCAGCATGTTGACGGAAAGCAGAACCACCATGGAGAAGAACCAGCCGCTCATGTCGTGAAACGGCGTGGTATACGCAAGTCCGATCATCGTGAATACCGCGGTTCCGCAAAACGAAAGCAGCAAAAACGCGCCCCAGTCGATGGAAGCGCCGACCGTCGGCAGGCAGATCAGCGCGGCATACAGCGTACTGATCAACGAAAAGAGCAGCGTCTTGGACACGATATAGCGATGCGCTCCAAACGGAGAAATGCGCAGCGCTTTGACCGTTCCGTCCTGCTTTTCGGCAAGCATCAGCGCGCCGCCGAGAATAAAGCCCGTCATAAGCGCCTCGAAGCAGATGAACACCGGCGTAAAGCGCAGGTTAAACGGAATCTCCTCCGCCGCTTCGTCGAGCGATTCCACCCGCACGGGCGCAAACCCGCCGCGCATGAGTTCGAGGACGTAAACGTTCAGGCTCTTTTCGGAATAGCCGGGGTTGACGATGGTCAGCCCGTCCTCTCCAAACAGAAACCCGACCGCGTCGCCCTGATGCACCGCGTCCCGCAGCGCCTGCTCGCTTCTTGCCGGCGTGCCGAAAGCAAGATCGGCAGGCGCATTCAGCGTCAGCAGCTGCGCACTCTCCAGCGCGACCTCCTTCGGCAGCGCCAGATCGACCACCAGCACGATGACGGCAAGCGTCGCGGTCAGCACCCAGAACAGCGCGTTGGTCAACAGGCGCTGAAAGTCCTGCGCGCAGGTTGATAGGATGCTCTTCACGCGGACAGCTCCTTTCCGGTGACGCGCAGGAAGATTTCCTCCAGCGTCGCCTCCTGCGAATGCAGCTTCACCACGTCCGCCGTCTTTAAAAACGCGGAGAGCCGTTCGTGATCGTCCATCGGGATGGACGCCTCGCGTTCTTCGCCGTTTTCGCGGTATACGATGCGCACGTCCCGCTTGCCGTATTCGCGCTTGAGCGCTTCGGGCGTGTCGCAGGCGGCGATCACGCCGTCGTAGAGAAACGCGACCGTGTCGCTCAGCGCGTCCGCAAGTTCCATGCTGTGTGTGGTCAAAAACACCGCCGCGCCGCGTGCCTTTTGCTCGAGGATCAGATCCCGGATGCCGACCGCCGTCTTGGGGTCCAGCCCGCTTGTCGGCTCGTCCAGAAAGAGATACTTCGGGCGGTTGATCAGCGCGCGCGCAAACGTCAGCCGCTGCCGCATGCCCTTGGAATAATGCGAAACGCGCTTGTTCGCGTCCTCACGAAGGCCGACGCGCTCCAACAGCTCCATCGGCTGCACGGTCGGCACGGCGAACAGCGCCGCATAATAGCGAAGGTTTTCCAACCCCGTCAGCGAGGCATAGAGATTGCTCTGCTCAAACGATACGCCGATCTGATTAAAAAAAGCGGTCTTGAGATTGCGTACGGATTGCCCTTCATATAGAACTTCGCCCCGCTGAATCGGCAAAAGACCCGTCATGATGTTTTGAATCGTGGACTTTCCCGCGCCGGACGGGCCGAGAAAGCCGAAGATGCTTCCCGCCTCGACCGAAAACGAGATGTCCGATACGGCGAACTTGTTTTTTCCCTCGTAGTCGTGATACACCTGCTTGACCTCTATCATAACGCCCTCCTTGACCGGTTGGTCAACTTCATAGTAGCACGCTTTAACCAGTCGGTCAAGTGCGCATAACAAAAAAGGCCCTGCGGCCTTTTTTGTTAGATCAATCGCGTTTTTCTTCATTTTCAGCGGTTCGACGGTCTTTTTAAGAAAATCTCATATTTATTAATTTTAAGCGGTGCGACTGTCTTTCTAAGAAAATCTCTTATTTATCAATTTTGAGCGGCGTAACCGTCTTTTTCACGGCGGTGATGCTCTCGCTCACCGCGCCGATGATGATGAGCACGGACAGCACGACGACGAGGATGCTCTTGCCTCCAACGTCCGGCAGCGCGCTCAGCACACCGGTCTTTGCAAGGAAACCACGGAACGCTTCGCTGAACATGTTCGGGCGGTTCAGCAGCCAGAGCGACATCGCCATGCCGACAAGAGACTTTGCAACGGCCGCCGTGCAAACAAACGGCGACCAGCGGCGGTCCCGGATTTTTGCGACGCCCATCACGACCGCCAGCACGAGCGAGACGAGGATTAAAGGCACGCACAGCGCAAGGAATTCCGGACTGAAAACCTGGTAAATTTGCAGTCCGTCGCTGGAGATGACCATTGCAAACGGCATCTGACCGGAGCAGAAGAGCAGGCCCAGAACCGAGAAAATGACCGTTACAACCAGCTCGGCAATCCCTTCGGACAGCGGGATACCCGCCTTCTCCTGCCGCGCGTCGGGCAGATCCTCCACGCGCCATCCGTGTTCGCTCTGCTTTTCGCGCTTTGCCCCGCTGTGGTCGGCAATCACAAACCCGACCGTCGTCCAGATCAGCGCCTGCACGGCGGCGGACACGCCCATACTGATTCCCTTGGACAAAATTTCGCCGATGACCAGCGCGTAATTGGAAGAGCCGGTCTTCGCCGCGTCGAACGCGCCGACGGCAAAGCCGATGACCATCACCACCACGCCGACCAGCGGGAGCACCCACTTGAGCACGCGCACATATTCGTCGAAATAGGCCGGGGAAATCAGGTATCTCGGCTTTGTCCGATATTGCTCCGCCAAAGACGCGGGCGAGCCTAGCTCATAGAGCACGCTCTTGACCTCCTCTTCCCCCGCGCCCTCCGGCAACATGTCGTATATATTTGAGCGCAGTTCTTTTTTTACGTCTTCGCGATCCTTCTCGGGCAGGCGGCGTGCCACGTCCGCCACATAGCGCTCGATCATGTCATTCATGTTGTCCTCCCTTTCCGCAGACGGCCGATATGCTCGCCTGCATGTTCTCCCATTCTTCCAGCAGCCGGCAGAATACTTCTTCCCCTTTGCGGCTGAGCTTATAATACTTTCTCGGTCTGCTCTCGCTGGTGTCCCAGTCGCTGGTGAGCAGTTCCTGGCTCTCGAGACGGCGCAGCAGCGGATAGAGCGTATTCGCTTCGATGTCGATGTGCTGCTCCTGCAGCGTCTGCAGCAGCGCGTATCCGTATCGCGACTGTCGCAGACTGCCGAGCACCGCAAGCGTCAAACTGCCGCGCCGCAGCTCCGTCAAAAGATTTTGCATCGGTTCCAATTCGGGCATTCGGTATCACCTCGGGAGCATTATACTGTGCATCGCACATTATTGTCAATATTCTTTTATTACTAAATTTAAAATATATTTTTACACAACAAAAAAGCGCAGCTTGAATTATGCTGCGCCATGGGGTCTAAAATCGCGCAAGGGCGGCATCCGGCAGCCGCAAAGGGGTCCCGCCCTTGCACGTATACCGGATGCAGCCCTCGCGACGCACATCGCTGTCTGCGGCTCCTTCCGCAAAGAGCCAACGCACGTCCGCCGTGAGGAGAGAGCTCTCACAGCCTTGCCGTGCTACGGGCAGCGAAATTGGATTCAACTGCGCTGAAGATTTCGCCCCCGCACAAAGTACAGACAGCGAGAATTCATATTATTAAGACGATTGACAAAGCGTTTCGTGACACGTTAAATTATGAATTTTCTGTGAACAAAACAAGCGCCCGGATTTTCGCGCCCGAATAGCCCCGGCACTGGCCCGGTGCGACAAATCGTGATATGCTGGATTTAAAAAAAGAGAGGCGGAGCCATATGGAGATTCAAATTCACGATATCGGCGGCCAACTGCTGCGCAACTATGTGCTTCAAACGCCGCTGGGCTGGATTGGCTTGGATTCCGGCTATCCGGGCGGATTTTTGCGCTACCGTAAGCAGTTCGAAGGACTCGCGCCACTCAGAGAGATGGCGTTTGTCGTTCTCACGCACGCGCACAACGACCATGCCGGATTTCTTGCCGAACTTTTAAAAGAGAGCGGCGCGCGCCTTGTGGTGAGCGAAAAGAGCCTTCCCCGCCTGGCCGCCGGGAAAAACGTCCTGCCGGACGGAACGGGCTTCATCTCCCGTGGCGCGCGGCTGTTTTCCGCGCTGATGAAATCCGGCGCTTATCCACCGGTCGTGCCGGATGGGTCGGCGCTGATATTGCACGACGAACGCGATCAGCCGTTTCTCGACATGTGTCTTCCAATCCGCATTCTGCATCTGCCGGGGCATACGGCGGATTCCATTGCACTCTTTTTGGAAGAAACGCGGGAATTGCTCTGCGGCGATGCAGCCGCCAACGCCGTCATTGCGCCCGCAAGGCACGCCGTACTAATCGAGGATATCCCCGCGTTCGGTCGCTCCTGGGACGACATGATCGCGCTAAACCCCGTGCGCATCTATCCTTCCCACGGCAGTCCGTTTTCGCCGAAAGACCTCGTCCGATACCGGCACTATTTGGACAATCATTCGCTCTTTCCGCCCAAACAATTCTAGATCATTCCGATCAATATCAATCAACGCCTCCGGTATAAGCCGAAGGCGTTTTTTGATCGCTAACCCTATATATAATTGTAAACGGATTCATTTAATACAGAGATTTGGAAAAACAAATGCTCTCTTTTACGCCTTCATACGGCGGATAATTCGGAATGCGCCCGTATCCCGCCGCCTCATAGAGGCGGATCGCCTCGGGCTGGAGAACTCCCGTTTCCAGCACGGCGACACGATAGCCGATCTCCCGCGCCCAGGCTTCCAGCTCGGTCAGCATCGCCCGCGCGACGCCGCGCCCGCGAAAATCCGCCGGCACAAAGACGCGCTTGATCTCCACCGCGTCCCGGGAAAACGGCTTGAAACAGCCGCAGCCTGCAAGCCGACCATCCAGGCGCGCAACCAAAGCGGTTTCGACGTCCGCCGAGTGATTGTACTGCCCGAAAAATTCCATTTGCGCGCCGTAACGCGCGCCGAGATCTTCGTCCAGCTTCTCAATCAAAGCACAGAAATCGGAGTCGCCCCCGCTGCATCTGGTCAGCGTCGGCGTATGATCAGTGTTCCTCAATATACCGGTCCAGCTCCTCATGATATACGTCGATTCGCGTTTCCTGCACCTCGGTCGGCTCGCCGAGCACGAGATCCAGCATATGGTGCGGCGTCTTGCCGCCGATATACATGGATTTGATGCAGGATACACAGTAGACCGCGACGTCCTGACAGGGCATCTGCGCGGCGCGTTTTTTCTGAAACGCATTGACCTCCTCGACGGAGATATGCGGATAGAAATTGTCTCCGCAGCAGATCGATTTTGTGCCCGAAAACTCGCTCTCAACCACCTCGATGCGCATCTTGTCCAGCAGGCTTCGAACTGCGGCGTGCACCTGCGGCTTCTTTCGAAACGAGCAGGAATCGTGCACCGAGAGACGCAGTCCGTCGTAGGCGGGCAGCGGCAGGGCGGGGATTCCGTCCAGCACCTCCCACAGGGAGATGGTATTGATTCCCTCGTAGAGCGAACGGAACCGGCGGTCGCAGCCCGCGCAATTGTTGATGATCGTTGAACCTTTCGGCAGGTTCGGCTCGTGTCGGCAGCAGATCGAGTGCAGCTTCGTCGGCAAAAACCGGCGGTTGAGCAGATGCAATATCTCCTCCACCTCGTCCGGTTTATACAGCGCCATCGCGCAGCCGGGATTGAAATAGCATTTGTCGGGATCGATGTCTTCGAGTTGAATACTTGGTATGCCGGATAACCCAGGGTCGTCCATTGGGAACTTGTTCCTCCTTATCGCTGCGTTGTTTCGTTGTTGTGCTTTGCTTCACAATTTGACAGATGATTCTTTAAAACGCAATACCGGTAAACTTTGATCTCCCGTATTTGATAGATGATTCTTTAAATCGTATTACCGGTACACTTTGATCTCCCGTTCGGATATTCCATATCGCATCTTCAGATATTCATAAAGATTTGCGCAGGCCAGCGCGTCGTCCAGCGCGTTGTGATGGTGCTCCAGCGAAATGCCGAGCCCCGCGCAGAGATCGTTGAGCCGATGACTGCCAAACGCGGTTTTCGGAATATGCCGCCGGGATTTTTCCAGCGTGCAGAGATAGCGCCAGTTTTCCGCGTGGATGTCTTCGCGAAGCAGCGCCTTTCGGATGACCGGCAGGTCGAACAGCGCGTTATGCGCAACGAGCAGGCGCCCCGTAAAATACGGCTCGATCTCAGGCCAGAGTTCCTGCAAAGACGGTTCTCGTTCCACGTCCTCCGGCCGAATGCCGTGAATCGAGATATTCGCGCCGTCAAAGTCGTCGCAGGGGTTCACGAGGTAATGCAGCCGAAGCGGTTCTCCGTCCCCGTCCACGCGGACGATACCGATGGAGCAGATCGAACGGGAATAGCGGTTCGGCGTTTCCACGTCCACGGCGGTGTATCGATCGAATTCGCTGTCTTCGAACAATCCCGGCAATCCCTGCTTCTCCTCCCGCCCCCGCAAAGGGGGAATTTGATTCATAGACGCTATTATACCACACCCACCCCCGAAAAAACGCGTAATTATGCCGACATCGTCTCTATGTGCCGTTTTTTCGCGCTTTTCTTGCGCCCGCAAACATGGTATAACTACGAATATGAGCCGGGTGCGGCGCATCGCCCGCATGGCTCAATGATCGATCAACAAGGCGAACGGAATGACGCAACACCAGCCCATCTGTCACATCGTCTGCGCTCTGCCGCAGCATCATACGCTCCGCCCCGCGCCCGGCGACTTCGTCATCGCCGCGGACGGCGGATACGCGCATCTTTCAGGCGTGCGCGCCGATCTCGTGGTCGGCGATTTCGACTCGCTCGGGTATATCCCCGAGGGGGAAACCGTCGTTCGGCATCCCGCCGAAAAGGACGACACGGACACCATGCTCGCGGTTAAACTCGGCCTCGAGCGCGGATATCGCGCGTTTTTGCTGCACGGCGGCGTGGGCGGGCGGCTTGACCATACGCTGGCCAACATACAGACGCTTGCGTTCCTCGGCGGCAGCGGCGCGCGCGCCGCGCTGCTGGGGAAAACGGAGACCATCACGCTGATTCAGAACGAAACGCTGCGTTTTCGCGAGGGCATGCGCGGCATCGTCTCCGTGTTTGCCTACGGCGAGTGTGCGCTCGGCGTGTATGAACGCGGACTTGCCTACGCGCTGGACGACGCGACGCTGACGGACACAAGCCCGATCGGCGTGAGCAACGCCTTTACGGGCGCACGCGCGGAGGTTTCCGTACGTCAGGGCCGCCTGCTCGTCTACTACGAGGGAACGCCGGAGGACTGCGGCCTGTTTGGCTGAACGTCCAATTATTTGAGGAAAACTTGACGCATTTCTGCTATGTTGATATTTAACGCGCGGATTATCTGCGTGAATCATGCGTTTGATGAACTATGCTATTTTTTATAGGCAACGCCTTTTATGAAGGCCGGAGGGACACGATGTTTCATATCTTAGTCGTGGAGGACGATCAGGCGCTTCGGGAGCTGTTCTGCACCGTGCTGTTGAAAAACGGCTTCGTCTATCACGAGGCAAGGGACGGCGCGGACGCCTGGGACGTTCTGGAAAAACAGTATATCGATCTCGTCATCACGGATATCATGATGCCCAACATGGATGGGTTTACCTTTGTAAAAAGCCTGCGCGAGAACGATCTGAACATGCCGGTGCTGATGATCACCGCCAAGGACACGTTTGAAGATATGCAGAGCGGTTTTCTCGCGGGCACGGACGACTATATGGTCAAGCCCGTCAACGTCAACGAAATGATCCTGCGCATCAACGCGCTGCTCAAGCGCGCGCAGATCGTCAATGAAAAGAAGATCCGCTTTGAAAACGCCGAACTGAAATATGACGACCTCACCGTCTGTATTGACGGGGACTGCAGCGTATTGCCGCAAAAGGAGTTTTACATCCTCTACAAACTGCTCTCCAACCCCGGCCGCGTATTTACCAAGCAGCAGATCATGGACGAAATCTGGGGCATGGACACGGAGAGCGACCCGCACACGCTGGACGTGCACATCAGCCGCTTGCGGGAGCGTTTTAAGGACAGCGCGCAGTTTGAAATCGTCACCATCCGCGGTCTGGGGTACAAGGCGGTGAAAAAAGATGGCTAAGCTGCCCCCGATCAAGGCGCGCCTGCGCGCGTCTCAGATATTCGCCATCATCATCGCAGGAATTCTCGTCGCGTCCCTGCTTCTGACATACGGGATCATCTTTATATTGCTCAAATTTCAAATCGCCACGCTCACGGCGATCATTACCTCCACAACCTATATGAGCATTCTCGCGATCATCCTCGGCATCGGCATCGCGGCGTATACGTCCACACAGATGCTTTCCCCCATCGTCAAGATCAACGACGCGGCAAAGCGCGTCGCCCGCGGGGACTTTTCCGTCCGGCTGGAGGAAAAGAGCATCGCAAAGGAAATCGAGGAGATCGCAAAGAGCTTCAACATCATGGTCAAGGAGCTCTCCAACACGGAGACGCTGCGCAGCGATTTTGTCAGCAACGTATCCCATGAGTTCAAAACGCCGCTTTCCGCCATAGAAGGCTATGCCACACTGCTGCAGGACGAACGCCTGAGCAAGGAAGAGCAGGCGCAGTATGTGTCCCGCATCCTGGAAAACACGAGCCGCCTGACGCGGCTGACGCAGAGCATTCTCTCTCTTTCGCAGCTGGAAAACCAGGAAATCGTGCTTCAGCAGGACAGCTTTATGCTCGACGAGCAGATCCGTCGCGTGCTGTTGAGCTATGAGCCGTTCTGGGAGGAAAAGGAACTCATCATCGACCTGAGTCTGGAGGCCACGCAGTTCTACGGGAGCAAATCGCTGCTTGCGCAGGTATGGAGCAATCTAATCGACAACGCGATTAAATTTTCCAACCGGGGCGGCACGCTCTCCATCGGCTGCCGCGAAGAGGACGGCAAGGTGTTCGTGCGCGTCGCGGACACGGGCATCGGCATGTCCCGGGATGTGCAGAAACACGCGTTCGATAAGTTTTATCAGGGCGAGCGGTCGCATGCCGGAAAAGGCAGCGGACTCGGCCTCGCGCTTGTGCGCCGCATCGTCACGCTCTGCGGCGGAACGATCGCACTCGCCAGCGCGGAAGGAAAAGGCACCGAAATTACGGTGTCGTTCGATATGCCTGCCCCGCCCCCCGGATAATATATCGAATTGCTGAACCAAGCGACCGGTTTTGCAGAAAAACCGGCCTTTTTTGATGGTTTCGCAACGGAAAGCGCCGGATGAGTTGAGTATTTGTTGAACTTCTATTGAGCTTTGTTTGAAGAATGCCTGCTATGCTGTTAAATTATATATCGCTTATAAATGGATTCTGAAAAATGGAGAATGCATCGATGAACTATAACCTTGTCGCCGACAGCTGCTGCGACCTGACGGACGAACTCAAAGAACAATGGAATGTGAAAAGCGTCCCGCTGACGCTCACGCTTGGCGAGGACTCCTACACGGACGACGAAACGCTGGATCTGCCGGACTTTATGGCGCGCATGCACGCCTGCAAGGGCCGCGTCGGCTCCGCCGCTCCCGCCCCGGGCCTCTATGCCGAAGCGTTCGGCAAGGAGGATTCGTTTGCCGTAACGCTTTCCTCCAGCCTCTCCGGCTCCTATGCCAGCGCCATAGCGGGCAAGGAGATGGCCGAAGAAGCGGGCGCGCACGTTCACGTCTTCGATTCGCGCAGCGCCGCGGCGGCGGAGGTGCTGATCGTCCTCAAACTCCGCAAGCTGATTCAGGAAGGGCTGCAAAAGCTCGAAATCATTCAGCGGATCGAGCGTTTCATCAACGAAATGCGCACGTTTTTCGTGCTTGACAACATCGACAACCTGCTGAAAAACGGTCGGCTCAACCGCATCACCGCAACGATTATCTCCACGCTGCATATTCGCCCCATCATGGGCGCGGACGGGGACGGCAACATCTCACTTTTCTCGCATGTGCAGGGATGGAAGCAGGTGGTCCGGAAGTTGGCGGATACCATCGAGACCGACGGACGCAGCACCGACGGGCAGAGCCTCGTGATTACGCACTGCAACAACCCCACACTTGCCGAGGAACTCAAGGCCGAAATCGAACGCCGCTATCGCTTTGCGGAGATTCTCGTGCTGCCGACACGCGGGCTAAGCTCGCTCTACGCAAACGAAAAAGGCATTATCATGTCGTTCTGACAACGACGCTGCGCCGTCATCAATATCATTTGGGAGGAAACCATGAATCCTTATGTCCTGACCTGCTGCTCCACCGCCGACATGCCGAAGGAATACTTCGAACAACGAAACATTCCCTATGTATGCTTTCATTTTACGATCGACGGCGTGGAATATCCCGACGACCTTGGCCAGAGCATGCCGTTTGAAGAGTTTTACGCGCGCATCGCCGCGGGCGCCATGCCCACCACTTCGCTCGTAAACACCGAGCAGTTTCTTGCGTTTTTCGAGCCTTATCTGAAAGACGGAAAAGATATATTGCACCTGTCGTTTTCCTCCGGACTGTCCGGCACCTACGCCAGCGCCGTCCTTGCGCGGGACGAACTCAAGGAGCGCTATCCCGAGCGGACCGTCACCCTGATCGACTCGCTCGGCGCTTCCTCCGGCTACGGCCTCATGCTGGATACGCTTGCGGACATGCGGGACGCGGGCGCTTCGCTGGACGACGCCGCGACATGGATGGAAGAGCACAAGTTTAATCTGCACCACTGGTTTTTCTCCACCGATCTGACGCACTATAAGCGCGGCGGACGCATCTCCCCGACGGCGTTTGTCATCGGCTCGCTGCTCAACATCTATCCGCTCATGAACATGGACGAAGCGGGACATCTGACCCCGCGTTTTAAAATCAACGGCAAAAAGCGCGTGATGCGCGAAATCGTCAAGCAGATGGAGCAGCACGCGCAAAAGGGGCTGGCATACGACCAAAAATGCTTCATCTCCAACTCTGCCTGCATGGAGGATGCAAAGACCGTCGCCGCGCTGGTGGAGCAGACCTTCCCCAAGCTGAACGGCAAGGTGATGATCAACAGCGTCGGCACCGTCATCGGCTCTCACACAGGCCCGGGTACCGTAGCGCTGTTCTTCTGGGGCGATTCCAGAAAGAAATAACATATCTTGCATGGTCGATTGCAATCCCGCGTTTCAGACGTGGGATTTTTTTATTTCGAAAAACGCTTGACAAATTTCTTATTATTCCCTATTATTGCTTTATAAGGAATTATACGGACTGTTTTTTGTGTTTTTAAGCAAAACACAGAAGTTGGAGGAACATCTATGCAGGAAACATATTTTACCGTGGAGCAGATTGCCGGTCTTCTGCAAATGCACCCGAAGACCGTACAGCGGTACATCCGCGAAGGCAAGCTCCGCGCGGTCAAGGTCGGCAAAGGCTGGCGCGTCAGCGGGCATGACCTGAGCGTATTTACCGAGAGCGTGCCGCCCGCGGCGGAGCACGCGCCGGTCGCCATCGTGTCCTGCGTCGCGGATGTTTATACTGCGGATAAGGACGCTGCCATACGCATGATGAACACGCTGACCGCCGCGCTCAACAGCAAACCCGCCGAGTACGGCCGGAGCAGCATGCAGACGCAGTATATCCCCGAGGAGCAGAAGCTGCGCGTATCGCTCTACGGCGGCGCGCGCTTCATCGCGGCGATGATGGACGCCGTCGCCATGCTGACGGACGAAGCCGAAGATGAATAATCAATATTAAGAAGGGAAACAAAGATATGGACACCAGCGTATACAAAAGCGCGGAGAAGAAAGAGTCCTTTCGCGCGGCATACAACGGATTTCTGAGCGCGATGCCGTTTGCAAAACGAACGGTGGACACGCCGTACGGCGAAACCTTTCTGCTGGAAGCGGGAAACCCGGAACATCCGCCCGTGCTTCTGCTGCACGGCAGCTGCTCCAATAGCGCGTTCTGGTTCAACGATATCCTCGCGCTTCAGGATGCGTATCATGTCTTTGCCGCGGACATCCCCGGCGAGGCGGGAAACAGTTCGGAATTTCGCCTGAGCCTTGAAAACGACGACTACGCGCTGTGGCTCAATGCCCTGCTTGACGCGCTGAAAATCGACCGCGTCAGCCTCGCGGGAAATTCCCTTGGCGGCTGGATGGCACTGAAGTTTGCGACAGCGTATCCCGCGCGCGTGGAGAAGCTCATGCTCTTTGCCAGCGGCGGACTGGCAGAGATTACATGGGAGTTTATTGAAAAAGCGCGCGCGGCGGAGGAAACAGGAGATGCGCTCACCTTTGACGAGGACGCAGCCGCAAGCGCGCAGATTCCGAAAGAAATTCTCGATTTTCTGAATTTGATTCTCGAAAGCTACAATCCCATCCATATCCCCCTGCCGGTTTTCTCCGAAAAGGAACTTCGCCGCCTCACCATGCCGGTGCTTTACGTAGCCGGACTCAAGGACGATTTACTGGACACAAGGGCCGGCGAAAAAACGGTGCGTATGAATCTTCCGCAGGCGGAAATCCATTTGCTGCCGGACGCGGGACATATGATCACGACCCCATATGTATGGATGGTTCCGTTTCTAAAGCAACTCTGAATCGTCTGATCATCAGTTAAACAGCGCCTTCTGGCGCTTTTTTTATGCGAGCAGGCCAAATTGCAAACACATTAGAAAAACAAAACCTTAAACAAACACTCGAAAACCCATCACGATTTCATCACAACTCGGCATTATCATGAAAGCATACCAAGTAAACCACAGGAGGCAAACAATCATGAAAAAGAAACTGACAATCGCACTGGCTGCGATCCTTACTATCTCACTTTTACTGGCAGGCTGCGCCGTGACGGCGACCCCCGCCGAAACCGGCCTCAACGAAACCGCGCGCTACGGCAACGCCAACGCATCGGTCGATTCCGTCCAAGTTGGCGCGGGCTACCGCGGCGGCAGCGGAAGCACCGAAAGCTACGGCGGCGGCTATGGCGCCGAAAGCGGTTACTACTACAGCGATGATTGCGACCCCATCAACGACGGCACCGCCACGGCCGACCCGAACTACACGCTGACCGAGCAGGACCAGACGCTGTCACTCGCGGGCTACGGCTCCGAAGGCGCGCTGAACGATACGGCGCTGACGCTGGCGGACATGCTCACTTACGCAATTCAGGACGAATATCTCGCCCGCGCAGAGTATGTGCTGATCATGGACGAATACGGCAGCATCCGCCCCTTCACCAACATCATGAAAGCGGAGGGAACACACGTTGACGCGCTGCTCCCGCTGTTTGAAACCTACGGCATCGCCGCTCCCGCGGACGAAGGCGCAAGCCACGCCGTCAGCGTCCCCAGCCTCACGAACGCCTACGAAGCGGGCGTGAACGCCGAAGTGAACAACATCGCCATGTATGAAACGTTCCTTGAGCAGAATCTGCCGTCCGACGTGCGCACGGTATTTGAAAGCCTAATGCATGCCTCGGAAAACCATCTGCGCGCCTTCCAGAACCAGCTGTAAGCACGCAAGTCTGAACACCGACCAACCAGAATGAACAGGAGGATTTGAACATGTCCGCCACACCCGTCACCGTAACAGGCAAGCGCGAAAAACGCCTTGCGCTCGTCTCCCGCATTCTTCGCTGGGTCACGCTCGGCAGTTTCCTCGCCTTTGTGCTTGCGGCAACCTCGCTGCACGCGCTGGGCTATGTCGCCCCGTCCATCCACGCGCTCTGCCCTTACGGCGGGCTGGAGTCCACGCTCTCGATCATCGCCGTCGGCACGTTCCTCAAAAAGATCGTGATCGGCACGTTTATCCTCTTCGGCACGACCATACTGCTCGCCGTCGTCATGCGCCGCTCGTTCTGCGGGCAGATCTGCGCATTCGGCGCACTGCAGGAGTTTTTCGGCAAGATCGGCGCGAAGCTCTTTCATAAACGCCCGACGATTCCGAAGAAGCTGGACGGCGTCCTGCGCTACCTCAAGTTCGTCGTGCTCGGCGTCACCATCGCCATGGCCTGGATTACCGGCGAGCTATGGATCACCCCCTACGACCCCTTCAACGCGCTGGGGCATCTGGCGGACTTTAACGCGCTGATCACGTCGTATCTCGTAGGCTTTATCGTGCTCGTGATCACGCTGCTGGGTTCGATCGTATACGACCGCTTCTTCTGCAAGTATCTCTGCCCGGCGGGAGCGCTCTACGGCGCGGTCGGCAAAGTCAGCCCGTACGCGGTGCGCATCGAAGAAAGCGCCTGCATCCGCTGCGGCAAGTGCAGCCGCGCCTGCCCGATGAACATCGACGTCATGAATGCGAAAAACGGACGCGTCACGAGCATGGAGTGCATCAACTGCAACGAGTGCGTCAACGTCTGCCCGGTGCAGGGCGCGATTCATACCGGATTTTCGAAGAAGGCTCGCATCCATCCGATCCTTGCAACCGTGCTTGCGCTTGCGATGTTCCTCGTTCCAATCGGTATCGCCGCGGCGACGGGCAACATGCAGCTGCTGCCGAATAAATATGAAGGCTCAAGCTGGGGCATCCCGGCGGAGGGCGAAGAGGGCGGCGGAGGCGGCCACGAGGAAGAAGAAGCGCTCGGCGTCGAGCACGAAGACACGGCTCTCGGCGTTGAACACGAGGACACGACTGCCGGCGTTGAGAGCGAGGACGAAGACTATGAAGCGATCAACGGCTATGCGCCAAACGATCTGCGCGGGTCGTATACGCTGGAGCAGACGGCGGGTCTGCTGAATCTCTCCCTCGACGAGCTGTATACCCGGCTCGGTCTGCCCGCGGACTATCCGTCCGGCGCATCTCTCAGCGACGCGGCCGCGGACATGGGCATGGGACTGAGCGACTTTAAACACCAGATCTTTGAATAAACGCTGTTACGCAAAACAGGCTCCGGCAAACGCCGGAGCCTGTCGCTTCTATATTCCGTTATGCAATCGGCATCGTCTCAAACCAGAACATGGTATGCTTTTCGTCGCTCTCCACGCCGTAGTTCGCGCCGTGGCGGGTGACGATGCTCTTGACGATCGCGAGTCCCAGCCCCGTGCCAAGACCGCCCGCTTCGCCGTGTTTCGGTGCGCGGTGATAGCGATCCCAGATGACCGGGAGTTCCTCCGCCGGGATCGGCGCGCCCGCGTTTTCCACCGAAATGCGCATGGTATTTTCCATCTGCCGGCCAACGACGCGGATGCGCGATCTTGACGATGCGTGCCGCACGGCATTGTCCACAAGGTTATTCACCACCTGCGTGAACTGCCCGCGGTCGAAGCGCACATCCCCCTCGGGGCAATCCAGCTCCAGCGCGATATCCCGCTTACCCGCCTCCAGTTCAAACCGGCCAACGATCCCGCTCAACGCCTCCACGCAGGAGAAATCCGTCGGGTGCAGCTCCTCCGCGCCCGCCTGCAGCTTGGAGTAATCCAGAATATCGCTCACCAGCGAGCTGAGGCGCACGGATTCGTCCGCGATGGCGTTTAGCTGCGCGGTGCGCTTCTGCTCGTTTGGCCAGGTCACGTCCCGAACCGTCTCGGCATAGCCGCGGATAATCGTCAGCGGCGCGCGCAGCTCGTGCGATACGTTGGCAATCAGTTCCCTGCGCAGCTCCTCCGCCTTGCCCAGCTCGTCGCCGAGTTCGTTGAGCGCCTGCGTGAGCTGGCCGATCTCGTCCTTCGCCGTCACGGGCGTTTTGACCGAATAATCACCCGCCGCCATCCGCTTGGCGGCTTCGGTCACTTTAACGACCGGCCGCGAGAACAGGCGCGAAAGCAGGATGGAAAGCAGCAGCGCCGCGGCCATCAGCACGCCGGTGATCACCCAAAGCTGCCGCAGCAGCACGCGGGACGCCTCGGCCACATCCACCAGAGAAAACGCAATCAAAAGCGTGCCGCCCTCGACCGAGCGGCTCAAAAGCGCATAGCGCGCCTCGTCGGTCTCCGTCTGCAGATACTCCACATCTCCGCCCGCCGCCGCAACCAGTTCGGAAACGCGGCGCACGATCTGGCCGCGCATCGGCAGCCCGTCCGTCTGATATACGATTACGCCGTCCGCATTCACCGCCAGCAGGCTGACGTTAAGCTCCGTCTCCAGCGCGGCGTAGTCCGTCTGCGGCGAAACCGCCGTCCGCGCCGCCGCCTCGTCTATCGTTCTGATGCGCTCGTTCAGATAGCTGTCGCTCAAAAACACAGCCTGAACGAGCCAGACGAGCGCCGCCGCGAGCGCCGCCATGCCGAGAAACGCGAGCGCAAGCTTTGTGACGATATGCTTCATACCGCACCTCCCGAAAAGCGATAGCCCGTGCCCCAGACGGTCACGATGTGCTCGCGATAGGCGCCGAGCTTTTCGCGCAGGCTTTTGACATGCGTGTCCACCGTTCGCGCGTCGCCGAAAAAGTCATAGCCCCAAACGTGGTTGAGCAGCTGGTCGCGCGTAAACGCGATCTCCGGCCGGGACACAAAAAATGCGAGCAGGTCAAACTCCTTCGGGCTGAGGCCGACGCTCTCCCCGTCCACCTGCACCGTCCGCGCGGCGGTATCCACGCGAAGCCCGCCGAGTACAAACGCCACCTCCGCCCCGGCCGCCGCGCCGGAGCGCTTGAGCAGCGCCTTCATGCGCGCAATCAGCTCGCGCGGGCTGAAGGGCTTACCGATATAGTCGTCCACGCCGAGCTCGAACCCGAGCAGGCGGTCATATTCCTCGTTTCGCGCGGTTAAAAGAATCACGGGCACCTGGCTGTTTTTGCGGATCTGCTTGAGCGCGCCCCAGCCGTCCAGCCGCGGCATCATCACATCCAGCACCACGAGCGCGTAGTCTCCCGCCGCAAACAGCGAAAGCGCCTCCTCGCCGTCTCCCGCCTCGTCAAAACTCCAGTCCTCCGCCTGCGCGTATTCGCGCACGATCGAGCGGATGCGCATATCGTCGTCCACCAGCAAAATTCGAATCAACCCGCGCCCCTCACCTTCCGTACCGGACACAATCGTCCGGCATCTATTCGCCTGTTTTGATCGTATCATCGTTTCCCCCAAAATGCACGAAAAAACAAAACCGCCCTTCAGGCGGCCTGTCGATCTGCCGGGCTGCGGGGCGCTCGCCGCGCTACACGCGGTCCTTTCGCCAGAACAGGAAAAACAGAGTCGATCTGACGGGCTGCGGGACGTTCGCCGCGCTACACGCGGTCTTTTCGCCAAAACAGGAAAAAGTAGATTGGCACGATCAGAAGCAGCACCACCACGCCGCAGGCGATAAACCCCATTCGCGCGCCGAACCAGTTGTCCATTGCGCCGACAAACAGGTTGCCGATTGGGGAGGATCCCGCCACAATCAGCGAATACACGCTCATGACGCGGCCGCGAAAGCGATCCTCCGTACGAATCTGAATATTGGAGTTTGCCGTGGAAAGATAGGAAACAAACAAAAAGCCACCGATGGCGAGCGTGATTCCCGTCGTCACAAAGTGATTGGTATATCCGATTAAAATCAAAATCAGGCCCGTGATCGCGGGCAGCACAAACAGAATGAATCGCCGCGGGCCGCTCTTACTCAGCGAGGCGACAAGCAGCGCGCCAAGCAGCGCGCCCGCGCCGAGTGCGGACAGCAGAAAGCCATACCCCGTCTCCGCCAGCCCGAGAATCTGCTGGGCAAACACCGGCACGCTTACGCCATAGTTGAGCGCAAACGTAGAGACGACCGTGATGAACAGCATGGTTACAAACACTTCGTCGTTTCGGCGGATATATCGCAATCCCTCCCCGATACTCTCCATTACGCTCTGCTTCACCGGTTCCTTCGGAATCTGGCATACCTCGGGGTGGATGAAAAACAGACTGATCAGCACCGCGCCGAAGCTGACGGAATTGACCAGAAAGCATGCGGAAACGCCGAGTGCCCCCATCACGATGCCCGCGATGGACGGGCCGATCATACGCGCGGCGTTAAACGTCAGAGAGTTGAGCGCGATGGCGTTCATCAGATCGTCGTGCCCGACCATCTCCACGACGAACGACTGGCGCAGGGGCATATCGAGCGTATTCACGACGCCCATCATACTCGCCGTAACGAGCAGGTGCCAATAGCGAATTCCTCCGGAATGCGCCAAAACCCATAGGATGAACGTGATGATCATCAAAAGCGACTGCGTGACGAGCAGCATGGGCTTTTTGGGCAGGCGGTCGATCAGTACGCCCGCAAACAGGGAAAATAAAAGCGCGGGCAGAAACTGCAGCGCGCTCACAACGCTCAAAAGCAGCGCGGAATTCGTCAGCGAGTATGCCAGCCACGGCTGCGCGGTGTTCTGCATCCACGTGCCGATGGTGGAAACGCACATGCCGAAAAAATAGTACCGGAAGTTTTGATGTTTCAGCGAAATGAACGGATTGTTCAAGCCGGATTTCGCGGACGATATGACAGACAATTTCAGCCTCGGACGCTCCGCAAGGTTTCGCGCGTCGTTTGCGGCGGCAGAGCATGTTGATTATAACACCGAAGCGGTCAATTTTGTATCGGCGCGGCAAAAAATGCTTCGTTTGCGGCAAAGCGGGTTCGGTCTGAACCATACTCGCCATAAAAAGTTACATTCTTGCAATATATGTTTGGCTTTCGGCTGATATAATGTAGTGCGGAAAGCGTATATTGTAAATCATGAAGATCGCAAGAGGTAATCAGCTTTGATGCAGCAAGTGCAGGAGATCGTCAATCAGGTACGAAAAGTCGTCGTCGGTAAGGATTCCGTCATCGGCAGCATTCTTATGGCAATGCTCGCGCAGGGGCACGTGCTGCTTGAGGACGTGCCGGGCGTTGGCAAGACCACGCTGGCGCTGGCGTTCTCTAGAACGATGGATCTCTCCTATAAACGCATGCAGTTTACGCCGGACGTCATGCCTTCGGACATCACCGGCTATACCACGCTCCAGCTCGGAGACACTGCCGGCACCTATGTGCCCGGCGCGGCGATGTGCAATCTATTTCTCGCGGACGAGATCAACCGCGCGTCCAGCAAGACGCAGTCCGCCCTGCTTGAGGTCATGGAGGAAAACAGCATCACGGTGGACGGCGTAACCCGCCCCGTGCCGCAGCCGTTTCTCGTTATCGCCACGCAAAACCCGGCGGGTTCCTCCGGCACGCAGCCGCTGCCGGAATCCCAGCTCGACCGGTTCATGGTTCGCCTCTCGATGGGATATCCCGACCGCCGCAGCGAGGTGGAGATGCTGCGCCGCCATCAGAACGCGGTTTCGCTCGACTCCGTCAGCCGCGTCATCTCGCCGCAGGATCTCATCGTCATGCAGCGCGAGGTGGAAAGCATCTATGTCTCCGACGCGCTGTTTGCCTATCTCACCGAACTGACCGCATGGACGCGCACACAATCCGCCATCCGCATCGGCGTCAGCCCGCGCGGAACCATCGCGCTGCTTCGCATGTCCAAAGCGGCGGCCTATCTCTCCGGGCGTGACTATCTGATTCCGCAGGATGTGCAGGCGGTGTTCGAAAGCGTCTCCGCGCACCGCATCCAGCTCAGTCCCCGCGCGCTCGTCAGCGGCGTAAACGAGCAGCAGCTCGCCAAGCGCGCGCTCACGCAGGTTCAGGCGCCCGTAGCGGTATAACCCCATGGCCGGAAATCGGATCCTGTACGGCTACGCGCTGTTTTTTTCATTCATATTGTTCGTACTGTTCGATCTGTATCTGTTTCACCTGCTGTTGATCTTTTTAGTGATCCTGCCGCCGGTTTCTTTGCTGGCGGCGTTTCCCGTGCGCAAAAAGCTGCGCTATGTGCTGGAGATTGAGGACGACATCGTGCCCAAGGGCATGTGCGGAATCCGGCTCTCGGCGCAAAACAACAGCGTCCTGCCCTGCGCGGGGGTGCGCTTTTCGCTTGAACGCCGCAACGCGCTCGGTCGCGTCGGCAACCGCTACATCGAGTCCGCGGAGGATATCGTGCAGTTTCCGGTCGCGCCGAAGGGATCTTATTCCCTGCAGCCCGCGGTAAAAGTGTCGCATTGCGGGCGGGTGGATTTCGCCGTCTCAAAGGTATCCGTCATCGATATGCTGGGATTGTTCGCGCTGCGCGTCTCCCCCAAAAACGGTTCCATGCGCACAGGCAGCATCTATGTGCTGCCGGAATTGCAGGTGCGCAGCATCCAGACCGAAGAAGCGGCGGATCTGGGACTTGACAGCGCAACCTATTCCACCGAAAAGGCCGGCGGCGACCCTTCCGAAATTTTCCAGCTGCGGGACTATCGCGACGGCGACGCGCGGCACAGCGTACACTGGAAGCTCAGCAGCCGCATGAACCGTCTGATCGTGCGGGAATTCGGCCTGCCGCTCAACCCATCGCTGCATTTTCTGCTGGAACTGCGCGAGGACGCAAGCCCGGCGGCCGCGGAAGCTATGCTCGGCACCATGCTCGCTTTTTCGGAGCATCTCATGGCGCGGGAAATGATCCACTCCGTCAGCTGGCTGAGCGAAGAAGGCGGCCTGCGCACCGTGCCGGTAACCGGGCCCGAGGCGCTTGCCTCCGTGCTGCACGAACTGCTCGCGCTGCCCGGCCAGCCGCGCTGGAGTACGCTGGAACAGTTTGCCGTCGGGGGTGCGGCAAAATCCGACACGCACCTTGTCTACCTTGTCGCGGGGAAAATCTGGAACGAATCCGGCGAAGAGCAGGCCGCGCGCCTGCTCGGCAGTCTTGTCGACCTCGGCATCTGCCGCCGCATGACGCTCATGCCGGAACTCTGCTCGTCCGAAACGGCCGGAGTGCTTAACGAGCTCGGCTGCGAGGTGCAGCTGCTCGACGGGAGCATGCCTTGCGCGGAGGCTGACGCATGAGCGCGCGCAAAAAACAGCCGAACAGAACGCGGCCTTTACAAGCCGCGGCACCCGCCGCAGCGGAACGCTGGCCGCTGCGCCTGGCGCAGCAAGCCGTCGTGCTGCTGCTTGCCGTGCTTGGATTTCTGTTTTGTTTTCTGACGATCTATCGCTTTGATCTGCCGGTATTCAAGCTGGTTCTGACGGCAATCGCGTTTTCACTGCTGTTTTTAGGCGTGTTTTCTTTCCGCAAATATGGCATTCTTCTGCTGGTGTGCCTTCTTGGCGCGGCCGTCTGGATTTGGCTCCACGCAACACAGCTGCAGCAGGGGTTTTTGCTGCTTGCCGAGCAGGCCGTGACACCGCTGTCGCTTCGGCTTCCGGATGCGCTCGGCCAGCTTCTGCTGCCCATCGGCGAGGAGTATGCGCTTGCGTACATGACGCAGTCGCTGCAACTGGCTCTCTTCTTCATTTCGCTCAGCGCGGCATACTTCACCGTTTGCATCGCCAGCGTACCCGGACTCGCGCTCGCCACGCTGCCGCTTTTGCTGCCCGCGCCGTTTTTCCAGCTGTCCCCGGATCTGGTTCCGTTTTTCGCGCTGCTTGCGGCGCATCTGATGGTGTTTGCGTTCAACAACGGCAAACGCGCGGCGAGCACGCTGCGCGTCGGCGCATACGTTCCGCAAAGCCGCCGCAAGGCCGATCTCTCCGCGCGGCGCTCGTCCCAGCAGATGCTTTCTCTGCTCGCGCTGCCGCTCATCGCGCTCGCCGCGCTGCTCTCCGGCATCGTGCTGCCGCAAGAAGGCTATGTCCGGCCGGAGGCAATTGAGTCCCTCCAGCAAAAGATTTTTTCGCTGGACATCGGAAAGGAGTCCTTCTGGAAGACGAACGACGGACTCACACGCGGAAACCTGAACAATCTCTCCGCTATCCGCTTTTCGGGCGATACCGCCATTCAGGTGCGCATGTCGCAGAACCTTTCGCTGTATCTGCGGGACTTTGCAGGCACCGTCTACACCAGCGACGGCTGGACAACCGTATCCAACGCCGACTTTGCCTCGCTGGAAAACAGCGTGTTCGGCATTGCGCCGCAAAACCTGCTCGCAGCCGCCGTAGAAGCAAGCGCAGCCCCGGCCGACACCTATACGCTCTCTGTACGAAATGTCTCCGCAACGCCGCTCTCCATCTGGTCCCCGCCGGCGCTCGTTACGCGAGCGGAGGAGATTTCCAACGCGGGTTATGTGCAGGACACGACGCTGGCGTTCGCGTCCTCGGCCGGTTCCTCGGAATACACGCTGGAGGCGATTCCCGTCGGTTCTGCGCTCTATTCCATTTCCCCGGCGGACGACTGGACGGCGGCGGATTCGCTCCGGCGCGCATACCTCGCCGCGGCGGGAAACGCCTACGGGCTAAGCAGCGCCGCAGGTCAGGACGCGGAGCTTGTCCGCGAAGCGGCAAACGCCTATATCAACTATGTATTCGACATGTATACCGCCCTGCCGGACGACACGCGCGCCGCGGCGGAACAGCTCTGCCAAACCTACGGCCTCACGCTCCAGAACGGGGACGGCTCGCTCAACCTCGCGGCAACCTGTCAGGCGGTTCACGCGCTGCTCTCCAGCCGCTGCACCTATGACTACACGCCGGAGCAAGCACCTCAGGGCGTGGATTTTACCACCTATTTTCTCAACGAAAGCCGCAGCGGGTATTGCGTGCATTTTGCGACAAGCGCAACCGTGCTCCTTCGCGCGCTTGGCATCCCCGCGCGCTATGCGGAAGGGTATATCGTCATCCAGTCCGATTACGACAAGCAGCCCGACGCGGACGGATTTATCGACATTGAGGATACGCACGCGCACGCCTGGGTCGAGGTTTTCGATCCTGCGCAGCTTGAGTGGATCCCCGTGGAGATGACCGCAAGTTCGGAGAGCAGTTCCAACGCTTCCCCCTCGCCGGACGACGGGGGTGACGAACTGAGCACAACGCCGACGGTTACCATGTCCACCCCGGAACCGACGCCGGAGCCGACCCCCACGCCGGAGCCAACGCCCACGCCAACCCCCGAGCCCGACCAGCAGACGAGCGATGGTTCAACCGACGCCACGCCGGAACCGGACACCGGAGAAAGTGAAACCACCGACGCTCAGGCCACGCCGACGCCCGCGCCTACCGATCAGGGCGGCGAAGAGGACGGCGGAATGCCGACGCCGGGTTCCGACGGAGACACCATGTATGAGCAGAGTGAATCCGTCCGCCCGCCGCTCTGGCCGGTCTTCGTGCTGCTGCTCGTCGCGGGCGTGCCGCTTTTTGCGTATGGCTGGCGAAAAATCGCGCATGAAAAACGCCTGAAGAGCTTTGTTCAAAAGAACATGAATGCCGCCGCGCTTTCCGCCTGCCGTTACGCGCTGTCGCAGTTGCAGTTTGCGGGCGCAAAGCCGGTGCATCCTTCGCAAACCGCCGAAGACTACGCCGCGGCCACATCCGCTCAGCTGCCATGGATCGACAGAGCCTGGCTGGAGTCCGTGCTGCTGATTGCGCAGCGCGCGCGCTTCTCGGATAAAGTAAGCTCAAGAGCCGAACGCGACGAAGTCATCGCATTCATCCGCGTGTTGACCGGCACATTGCCCACGCACCTGCCGCGCCTGAAACGCTGGCTGTTCCGCTGGCGCTTTCCGCCCGTATAACGGGCTGTGCTTTATGCCGCACGAAAAACTCCGATGAAAATCGGAGTTTTTTATTGTCAGCTATCCTATTCCTGCCCCAAAATATTATATTTTCACAGCCACGCACACTTTCCGGTTGTTTTGTGATACCATAGTCGAAACTTTCAGGAAAAGCGAGGTACCCGCGATGGAAAGCGATGTTTCAACCGTCCGTGCTTTTTATGACAAAAACGCGGATATCGAATGGCAGCGGCTTGAGGAGCACCCGTTTGAGTTCTTTCTTACCACGCGCATGATGGAGCGATACATCCGCCCCGGCGCGAGCATACTGGATATCGGCGGCGGCCCCGGGCGTTATGCCATCCATTTTGCCGGGCGGAACAACAACGTTACGCTCGTCGACCTGTCGGCGCAGAACGTACGTCTGGCGCGGCAGAAAGCGGAGGAAGCGGACGTTTCCATCGAAACACATGTTAAAAACTGTCTCGCGCTTGACACGCTTCATCTGGGTTTATTCGATCACGTGTTTCTGATGGGGCCGCTGTATCACCTGCTCGATCCGGCGGATCAAAAACAAGCGGTGGAACTTGCGCTGAACCATCTCAAACCCGGTGGCAAGATCTATGTCTCGTTCATCCAGATCTTTGCGGGAATCCTGTATGATTTAAAGAACGGCGGCAACATCATACGCGATTCGACCAGTCCCGAGACGTGCTCCATCATTCCCGCGATTGCATACGGGAACGATTATCGCGGGCCGGCGTTTACACGCGCGTGCTTTATACACCCGCGCAACATTCTGCCGTTTATGGCGCAGTTTCCGGTCAAAAAACTGCATCTGTTCGGACAGGAGGGCATCCTCTCGCCCAACGAGCCGGAGGTTCTTCGCCGCGAACCGGAGGAAATCGCCTGCTGGCTGGAGCTCGCTGAAAAGTATCTCGAAGTGCCGGAACTGCTCGCATTTTCCGAACACGCGATGTATATCGGCCAAAAGCTGTAATTACGCAAAAAGCCCGTCCGGCATCGGACGGGCTTTCTTCATATCTGCGTTTTACCCCGCTTCTTAAAAGAATTTTTTCGCGTTCTTCACCTCATACATCTTCTGATCCGCACGGTTGACAAACGACTCGAACGTTTCGTCGTTCTGCATATCCCAGGCGGCATAGCCGACGCTAAGCCCAATCGGTTTCGAGTCCCGGCTGGAATCGTTCCAGGCCGATAGGTTCGCCTGAATCCGTGTGATCAGCTCGTCTGCTTCCGCTGTCCTTTCGGCGGGGAGCACAATGCAGAATTCGTCCCCGCCGAAACGGGCGAGAAACGCGGCTGTGTTTTTACAGCTTGCTTTTAAGATGTTTGCAACGTTGATCAGCGTCAGATCGCCGTAATAATGCCCGCATGTATCGTTGATCTGCTTGAACCCGTCCACATCCATCATGATCAGAAGAAGCACCCCGCTTCGCGCCGGGTCGTGTTCGCGCATTTCGCGCAGCAGGAACTTGCTCAATTCGCGCCGGTTGTTCAGCCCGGTCAGCGGGTCCGTTGAAATCTGCCGGTTCTGGGAATCGATATACACCAATAAAATCGAAACAGAGGCAAGAATCCAATTCAGACTCAGCCCGTAAAACAACAGCTGCAGCACCCCGCCGGCAGAGGGCAAAACCGCAAAAAACGCCATGGTATAATAGCGGCGCCGATCATCCGCCCATGCGGCTCCCTTCGCTTTGAGCAAAGAACGAATGGTGGCGTAGAGTAAATACGCATAGGACAGGGAAACATAGACGTATACGCCCCATTCGCGATGGTATACGTTTTTTGCATCGACTGTAAACACAAATCCATACCTGACATTCACCGCCAGAGCGAGAATAAAGAGAACTAAAAGCGTTGTCGCAATGCCGATACGCCGTCTTGCGGCCTTCATATCGGTGCTCAGCGCGCCCTCCACATACAGCGCCCAGAGATATGGCAGCAATATATGCAGCGTATAATACAGCGTCTCAAGAATGATATTCAGCGCGCGTGCAAAACGGAACAACTGCCCGTCGATCAGCCAGCATCCGGCGTCGACCACAAGCATGGCAATCGTCGCATAGATCAGGCTGTTAAATCGTCTCTGCGCGGCGGAAGAACCGATTGTCTGCGTCTGCGTTACCAGTATAACCGAGAGCAGAATGATTCCTACCGCACTGATTTCGATATAAAGCGCATCCTGCATGCATACCCCCCCATCCATATTCGCCGGTCCATTTATTTCATAGCCGTATTTCGAACAATCAGTCAATGTTTCATTTGCCGCAGATTGAGTCTTTCAAGATGTGTGTTATCGCCATCAGATGCCGCCAATAGAAAAGTCCTTATTTGAGCAGAGTATATCATACTTCACGTACATTTTCACCTCAAGGCATTTGGGCAAACATCAGCGCAAATCGGGCGCAGCGAACCGCTTCGGAGCGCTGATCGAGAAGCAAAAAACCTTCGCAAGTTCGCCCGGCGAAGGTTTTTTATTCGGACGACCGGTTTGCCGTTCAGCGATAGGACGTCTGATAGATATGCAGACAATCTTCCTTAGTCAGCGCGCAGGGGTCAAATTGGAACAGGCCGCCCATCGTGTTGAAGGCGTTGTCCACATATGCCGATAAGTCTTCATAGCCAATCCCGTAATCGCTCATCTTCAGCTGATCCACACCGCAGCGAACCTGCAAATCGATCAGCGCAGCCACAAAGTCCTCCGCCTTATCCGCGTTCGGGCGGCCCATCTGCCGCGCCATATCGATCATTCGTTCGTCGGCGCAGTGTTTATCCGCGATGGTTTGGTAATACGCGCGGCTGATCATGATCAGCGCCGCGCCGTGCGCGAGATTCGGTTTCAGCGCGCCCATCGCATGGGCAAGGGAATGCTCCGAAATGCAGCCGCTGGTCGATTCCACCATGCCCGAAAGCGTGTTGGCAAGCGCGACGTCCGTGCGCGCGGCGAGGTTTACGCCGTCTTTCACCGCGGTCGGCAGGGATTGATAAACAAGCGATATCGCGCGCAGCGCGAACGCGTCGCTGATCGGGTATGCGATTGTGTTGAGATACCCTTCCGTGCTGTGAAAGAGCGCGTCGAAACCCTGATATGCCGTCAGCGCGGGAGGTACGGTCAGCATCAGCTCCGGATCGACGACCGACAGCACGGGGAACGTCTTGTCGTAGCCAAAGCCGATCTTCTCGTTCGTTTCTTCTTTGGTAACGACCGTCCAGGGATCGGCTTCCGTACCGGTTCCCGCCGTGGTTGTAATCGCGACGATGGGCAGCGGGTCGTTCGGCACGGAGTTGCCCTTGCCGCTCCCGCCGGAGATGTAGTCCCAGTAGTCGCCGTGGTTCGTCGCCATGACGGCGATTGCTTTCGCCGCGTCTATGCTGCTGCCGCCGCCGAAGCCGACGACGAAATCGCAGCCGTTTGCCTTGGCGATACGCGCGCCCTCCATGACGTGCGTTTTCTCGGGGTTGGGCGTAATTTTATCGTATACCACCGCGCTGGCACCCGCCAGAGAAAGCTGTTCCTCCAGCGCCGCGAGATACCCGTTGCTTTTCAGGCTCTTTCCGCCGGTCATGACGATGAGCGCCTTTGTGCCGGGCAGTTTGTGCTTGTGCAGTTCCTTGAGTTTTCCCGCGCCAAAGAGCAGGCGGGTCGGAATATAGTAATTAAAGTTCATGGTGCAGCAGCCTTTCGTCAAAAATATGTTCCGTCGTTCCGTTCAATCCAAACAAAGTTATCCTATCGGATGCGCAGTTGCATGTCGGTGACCGAAGCACATTACTCCCAGGCCCATCCGAATAAAATATACCGTGTAAACCACTGACCAAAGGTGAAATACACTTCAACCTCACAAGCAGCGGACGCAAAGCCGTCCTCCGTTTTACAATAGATCGCGGCAACGCCCTTTCCGGTTGCGGTGACCAGCCCTTCGTTATCCACCGTGGCGACCGCGTCGTCCGAACTCATCCAGCTGACGGTTCCGTCCGTCGCGTCGGCCGGCAGTACAACCGCGCTCAAAAGCCGCGTCTCGTGAAAGGAGAGACGCAGTTTGGTTTCGCTCAACTCACACGAGGCGGATGGAATCATCCGCGGAATCGTCTCTTGTGCAAGCAGCACGCCGCACTCCGCGCAAGCCTGCTGTTTCAGCCCTTCGCTGTCGTAGGTGGCGGGCGTGATTACCTCCCATTGTCCGGGCGTATGCGCGGGCGCCGTGTAGTCGTCCGTATAGGAATACCCCGTCTTCGGGTTGGTATAGGTCGTGTACCCCAACGCGTCGCAGTGCGGCGCCGTTACAACGGCGTCGTAGACCGGATTTTCGTCCATATCCGGCAACAGCAGGCGTGTAAAATCCTTGCTCTCGACGCTTTCGAACCGTATCGTCTGATTTTTTGCCACCACCAGATCGTCGTTTTGAATCTCCCCGACATACGCCCGGCAGTAAGCGCGCCGATCCTCCACATCCTCAAAGAACGAGATCACCGCGTCCACGCTGCAGCCGAGTACATGCCCGAAATACCGTTTGTTCTTCGGGTTGACGTCGCTCAGCCCCACGAGGCCGCCGTTGTGCACATAGCCGCGCACGGAGGTAAAGCCTTTCAGCACCACGCTGCAGTTTTCCACATCCGCAAATCCGTTTGCCAGCACGCCGCCGAGGTATTCTTCGCAGGTCGATCCCGAGTCGACCGCCGCAATGACGATCTCCGCGTTCACCGTACAATCCTTGATCATTCCGCGCCCGAATCCGGCCACGCCGCCCGCGCCGCACTGGCGCGCGGAGGAAACGATCTTCAGCCGTCCTTCGACGGAACAATTTGTAATGTCGCCGCCGAAGAGATATCCCGCGACGCCCGCGATAAAGCACGGCTGATCCGTGTTCAGATCGATGGTCAAGTTGAGCAGATTCAGGTTTTGCACGCCGCCGCGCACGACGGAGAATAACGCCGCAAATACGGTGTTATACCCGCGATGCCGTCCGTCGTAAGTAATGCGCGTCTCTTCGCAGGCGCTCGCGATATGGAGGTTGTAAATCGTATAACCAGCGCCGTCGAGCGTGCCGTCCAGCGCAAACGGAACCCAGTCCACGCCGCGCATATCGATATCCGCGCCGAGCACATAGTCCGCGTCCGGCTTTTGCGCAATGGCAAGCAGACCCTCCGCGTCGGTGACGACCGTCGGCCCGGCGGCGGTCTCCGCCAGCGCGGGCAGCGGAAGGGAGAACCATATCAATAAGCCGAGCGCGGCGGCAAGGATGCGTTGTTTCATCGGGTTGGGATATCCTTTGTATCTTTAAAAAGTACGGCTAAACCGACCGTCAGCATCATTCTATGCCCGGAGCGAGTGCGCGTCAATCGCAGGTCTGTCAGGCGAACGGCTCCGTCCTGTTATCGTCAGGGCGTCTGGTCGATCTCCGCATATTTGATTCCAAGCGCGCCCTGAAAAAAGAACACCTCAACCTCGTCCCCTACTTCGGTCTGCAGGTAGAACTCTTTGACGACCTGCATGTCATAGCTCTGCCGATCCTGCGTCGTTATGCCGAGGATGTATCGATCCGGGGATTTGCTTCCGGAGCTGATATGCATTTTCTGCACAACGGCAGGCAGCTCCTGCGCCGGGCCGCCGTCCAGAAGATAGTTGAGTTCTCCCGTCAGTCCGATGGAATAGATCGCCAGCGCAAACGCGATGGACAGCAGCACGAGTTTCCTTTTCCGGAATTCCTGAGATGTGAAATAGGCCTGCACCACAAGCAGAGCCGTGACGATTCCCGCAACCAGCATCCAGCGCCCGACCGACAGAATATTGAAGTCGAGCATCACGCGCAGCACCGGAATCATGGCGGTCATAAGCAGCGGACCAACGGCTGTAATCCGGCCGTATGCCGCTTTGCCGGAATCCGACAAAGTCACTTCGTTTGGATAGAGATAGTACATCATCAGCAGCGCAGGCACCGGCAGCAGCGCAAGCCATGCGAAGAGTTCATATGGCACATCCAAAAACAGCCACGCCAAATCGACCAAGAGCGCAAACGCGCAGATGCCGAAGTAAACCTTTTTGAGCAAAATCAGCCGTTTGTGTTTGGGAGACGGCGCTCGATATGATTCAGGTCTCCGCTTCTTTTTCGCATCCTCGGGAACCTGTTCGTTCAAAAGGCGCAGCAAGTTCGCGCCGCCCGCGGCCTGTATCGCGCCAAGCGCATATCGTTTGTTTTGCACATATAGATTGATATTGAGATCGAAGAGCGTATTCTCCTGCGTCAGTTCATGCACCCGCATCTTGGTCACTTCGCTCGCCGCAATGGCAAAATCGTGCTTTCCGAGCGGCGGAGTATCATCCCCGTCAATCAATTTGCTTTCATCGATCTCCTGCCAGACGCTTCCGAGCCGGTAAAACAAAAAAGTCCCGTCGCGCAGCAGCGCCTGATAGAACGCACCGTTGGATCTGCGCTGCACAATGATCGGTCCGCGCCCGGGTTGAGCCGCAGGCGACGCTTCTTGCGCGTTCTGTTCGGGGAAATCGGCCGATTCCGGCGACGGTTCTGGCGCGGAACGCTTTTTCTTTTTATGCTGTAAATACCGCGCCGCCACCGGCCACGAAAAGAAAGCGAGAAACGATAACACCACCACATAGCGGTTCCATGGTTCCGGCAGCATCAAAGACAGCACCTGAAACAAAATAAGCCCGTATCCCATCAGCAGCCCGCGCCAGTCGACCAGGATATAGAAAAAAGCCGCCAATCCGGTTCCAAAAACGCCTATGATATAGACCGCTCTGTGCAGCATGACGTCGGTGTTGAATGAATCCTTCTCCGCAAATCCGAGCGCAACGGCGGCGGCGATCATGCCGATTCCGATCAACAGGCGCTTGCCAAACAAGGACGAAAAAAACTTCTTCATGCAGTGTTGCTCCGTACAAAAAGAATTCATATGACTGTTTGATACACATCCGCCCGCAGTAAAAAACCGCCGTCGACGAATTCGCTCATCATTGTATTTCATTTGAATTCGCTTTACAAACAAAAATATTTAAAAACGGCTCTCCGCAAAAAGCCGTGCGGAAAGCCGTTTTTTATTTGATCCGCGCAGATTATTGCCTTTTCCGATACGACAGCACGCCCTTGGGGCAACTATTCACGCATTCGCCGCAGAGGATACAATCGAAGCTCCCGACGCTGCCGGTTTTGACCGCGGCGCTGACGTCGATGCTCATGGGGCATTTTTGATTGCACTTTTTACACTCGATGCAGGCTTCCGTCTTTGCCCTGATTCGCATCTGCGGCAGGTGCAGTGTGCGCCCCAGCGCCATGCCCGCGCTGAGAAACGGGCTCATCCAGCAGACGGCGTGACAGGCGCCGCGCCGGCCGAGCGCGAGATCGAGCACGAAAATCAACCCCAGCACAGAATAGTAGACGATGTATTTGACTGGCTCGTCCACGGAGATATACCTCTCCGTCATGCGCAGCGGGTCGATTCCGCGGATGCCGCCAGCCAGCACAAACCCCGTGACCAGCACGCCAAACCATACCGCGAAGATACTATAGCGCACGACGCGCAGGCGCTTTGTGTTGGCGGGTTTGGGATTCACCGTCTGACACAGCTCCGCAACGCCGCCCGCAGGGCAAAGCCAGCCGCACCACGCCCGCCCGAAGAACAAGCCGGACAGAAACAACAGGCAAAACAGCATCGCGCTGCCGGAAAGCACACCCGCAAACGCCCCGTCTACGGAGACATACGGCGAAAGATAGTTCATCGTAAGCGGAAAAAGAAACAGGGAAACATACAATAAAATTTTGCGTACTTTTTGTCTCATCGCGTTACTCCTTTGATTCGCCGATTGCAGCGGCCATCCGCTTTTTCTCGAAGTATACCTGCGTCTCGCGGCACCACTCAAGATAGGCGATGTTGACTTTTTGTCCGAAGTCAATGACGCGCAGGATGTCTTTGTGATTTTCATCTTCGTCCGGGATGCGCTCCAGCTCCGCCTGAAACTGATTTAACACGTTCAGCTGCCGCTCGTGACCAAGCCGGAACGCGTCGAGATGCGAAAGCATCGCGTCCGGCGCGGCATAACCGGAAAAATATGTCTTGAGCAGGATTTCAAGGCGAAGCGACTCCTTCTCCACCGGCTGAACAAGCCAGTTTGCGAGCGCTTCCCTGCCGGCAGGCGTGATTTGATAGGTTTTTGCCGCGCGTTTGTCCGCGCGCTCCAATGGACATTCTTCAACCAGCCCCTGCGCCGCAAGCGACTTGAGCGCGGGAAAGATCTGTCCGAAGCTCTCGCTCCAGAAGAATTTAAACCGGACATCGACAATCTTTTTAATCGCATATCCGCTCAGCGGCCGTTCGGCCAGCAGTCCGAGAATCACATAGTCCGTCTGTCTCAAAATCGCACCTTCTTTATATCTGTTAGATACATAATAACATATTTTTCTCTATCGTCAAGTTGCTTTTATATATCTTTTTGATATATTAATTCGACAACTGCGCAGATAGAAAAGGCCGCCCAGGGCGGCCGGTTCGATTCGTGTTTTACTTCGCCGCGTTCGCCGCGACGGCGACGGCATCCCAGACGCCCGCAAACGGCGGCGCATAGCCAAAGTCCGCAAAGCCGAGCTCCTCGGTGGTCATGCCGCGATCGATTGCGACGGCAATCGGGTCGATGCGAATCGCCGTCTCCCGCTCGCCCATCATCTGCGCGCCGAGCAGCACACGATCTTCCGCGCGGTAGCAGAGTTTGATCGCGATTTCGCAGGCGTTCGGATAATAGTGCGGATGCGAATGCGCGCGCACCATGACGCTCTTTGCCTCGATGCCGGCGGCCATTGCCTCCGCCTGCGTCAGGCCGGTTTTTGCAAACTCCAACCCCATACATCGCAGCATAACGCTGCCAAGCGCGCGCGTATAGGACACGGGCACGCCGCAGACGCTGTCCCCCGCAAGCCTGCCCTGCTTGTTGGCATAGGTGCCAAGCGGCAGATAGACCGGCTTTTGCAGCAGCGCGTGCCAGACGCTCGCACAGTCTCCCGCGGCAAACACATCCGCAATGCTCGTCTTCATCGCGCCGTCGGTAACAATCGCGCCGTTTGGCAGCTTGTCGATCCCCTCGGCAAACGATGTATTCGGCACGACGCCAACGGAGACGATGACCACATCCGCGTCGTACTCGCCTTTGTCCGTCCGAACGCCGCCAACCGCCCCGCCGCCGGAAAACCCGGCGACGCGCTCTCCAAGATGCACATGCGCGCCGTGCTTTGCCAGCTCGTCCAGCGCGGCGAGGGCAAACTCCTCGTCAAACCCCGGCAGCAGCTGGTTCGCCGCCTCGATCACCCGGAGGCTCTTCACTTTCTGCAAGAGGCACGCCTCGGCAATCTCCAGCCCGATTGCCCCGCCGCCGACGACGACCACGTTTCCGCGCGTGCGTTCAATCGCCGCGCGCAGCGCCTGTGCGTCCTGCGGCGTACGCAATTGGAAGATATTGTTTTTCTCCGCGCCGGGTACTTTCAAAAGTCGGGCGGACGCGCCGCTTGCGATGAGTAGTCGGTCGTATCCCTCCGAAAACCCGTTGCCGTCGACGTCCCGGCCGGCCACGGTTTTGTTCGCAAAATCGATTTTTTCCGCCGCATGTCCCAGTTTCATGACGACGCCGCTTTTTTCAAAATCCGCCGCCGAACGGATGCGAACGAGATCGAGGTTGTCGTTGAGGCCCGCAACGTAAAACGGCAGACCGCAGGCGCCGTAGGAAACCTCGAACGTCTTTTCGAGCACGACGACCTCGCACTCCGGCCGTCTGCGCTTGATGCGCATTGCCGCGCTCATACCCGCCGCGTTTGCACCGATGACCAGAAACTTCATACCTTTTCCTCCTTGCGCATCAACTGCTTCTATCCTATCACGTTCCGAAACAATAGAAAACGGCTCCGACCTAAGCCGGAGCCTTAGTCCGTCAAAAAACCAGTTTTTTGACAGATAAACTACGTTTTGCCTCTCGCCCTTCGGGCTCCCGGGCGGCAAAACGCACAGAGAAACCGCCCATACTGGGCGATCCGTTGCGTCGGCAAAGCCGCCGCAGCCGGATTTTTATAGGTAAAGGGCCTCGGCCCTTTACAATCCCGGGACTTTTTTGACACGCTGACGGCTCCGACCTAAGCCGGAGCCGAAGATGTATGTTCGGTCAGTTCAGAAACAGCGCAATGTCGTCCTCAACGGATCCGATGCCGGCGATGCCGAACGTATCGACGAGCACGTTCGCCACATTCGGCGAAAGAAATCCCGGCAGCGTCGGCCCGAGGTGGATGTTTTTCACACCCAGCGAAAGCAGCGCAAGCAGCACGATGACGGCCTTTTGCTCATACCAGGCAATGTTGAACGCCAGCGGCAGATCGTTGACGGATGCCAGACGGAATGCCTCCGCGAGTTTCTGCGCGATGACCACAAGCGAATAGCTGTCGTTGCACTGGCCCGCGTCCAGCACGCGCGGAATACCGCCGATATCGCCGAGGTTGAGCTTGTTGTAGCGGTATTTTGCGCAGCCCGCGGTGAGAATAACGGTATCCGTCGGCAGTTTTTGCGCAAACTCGGTGTAATAGTCCCGGCTCTTCATGCGTCCGTCGCAACCCGCCATGACGAAGAATTTTTTGATCGCACCGCTCTTGACCGCGTCCACAACCTTGTCCGCCAGCGCGAGCACCTGGGCGTGTGCAAAGCCGTTGACGATTTCGCCGCGCTCGATTTCCTCCGGCGCGGGCAGTGTCTTTGCCAGCGCGATTAGTTCGGAAAAGTCCTTTTTGCCGGCTGCATCCGGGCGGATATGCCGGCAGCCGGGGAACCCCGCCGCGCCTGTTGTAAAGATGCGCGCGCGGATTTCCTCGCTCTTCGGCGGCACGATGCAGTTGGTGGTAAAGAGAATCGGCCCGTGGAACGAGTCGAACTCTGTCAGCTGCTTCCACCAGGCGTTGCCGTAGTTGCCGACGAAATTGTCGTATTTCTTGAATGCCGGATACGCGTGCGCGGGCAGCATTTCGCCGTGGGTATAGACGTCCACGCCCGTTCCGCGCGTCTGCTCGAGCAGTTGCTCCAGATCGACAAGGTCGTGTCCCGAAACCAGAATGGCGGGGTTGTTCCGCACGCCGATGTTGACCTTCGTTATCTCGGGGGTTCCATAGCGCGCGGTGTTCGCCGCGTCCAGAAGCGCCATGGTCTTCACGCCGTATGACCCCGTTTTGAGCACGAGCGCGGTGAGCGCCTCCACCGTGAGCGAATCGTCCAGCGTTGCGGCGAGCGCTTCGTAGATAAACGCGGAGATATCGTCGTCCCTACTGCCGAGGTTTCGCGCATGTTCGGCATATGCCGCAAGGCCCTTCAGCCCATAGACCACAAGCTCACGCAGGGAGCGGATGTCCTCGTTTTCGCTCGAAAGCACACCGACTGCCGCCGCTTTTTCCAGCATCTGCGCCGTTCCGGAGACGGTGAACGCCGCCGCGTCATGATAGTCCCCGCGGCAGGGGCGCAGGCTGTCCCGAATTGCAAGCATCCGGATGATCTGCCGCTCAACGGCATCCGCGTCGAAATTCGCGTTGGTGATGGTCATAAACAGGCTTGTGAGCATTTCTCCGTTGACCGCGTCCAGCTCTTTGACGTCCAGCTTATCCTTGACCACGATGTGCGAAATCCCCTTGAGCACATATAAAAGCAGGTCCATGCGTTTTGCGACGTCCTCCGTCTTGCCGCAGACCCCACGCACTGTGCAGCCCTTGTTTCCCGCCGTCTCCTGACACTGATAACAAAACATACTCATACCGCTTGCCTCCTGCTGTTCCTTGTTTACGTCGGTTTTTCACGACGCAACGTAAGTATACCGTCGTTTTCATGGAATTTCTGTTTGTTATACAACAATTCTGTTTTTCAGACAGAGCTATCAACGATCAGCCGGTGTCGTCATCCTCCTTTCGCTTTGTCTCATCCATCGTCTGAGCGGTGCGAAACCCTTCGCCAAAGCGCGACGGGGACAGCCCGTATTCGCGCAAAAACGCTTTGTAAAACGTCGTGTATTCCGAAAACCCAGCCTGCGCCGCGCTCTGCGCCGCGCCGAGCCCACTCGCGAGCAGGCGGCGGGCGCGCTGCAAACGGAGCTTCACGATCGTGCGATGCAGCGAAACGCCGGACTCCGCGTGAAAGCGTCTCATCAAATGCGTTTTACCCATATGCAGCGCGGACGCGATCGTCTCCGCCCGCAGATCTCCCGCCAGATGCGCGGTCAGATACGCCTGCGTCCTGCGCAGAAACGCGCTCGCGCCGCCGCTCTGCTCCCGCAGGCGCATGAGTTGGATAAAGATGAGCCGGATGTAGTCCGCATAGACCGTATCCCGCCCCTCAAACGCGGAAAAATCCCGCTCCAGCCGATCCTGCTCCGCGTCCAGCAAGGACAATAGCCCGCCGACGATTTCGCCATCCGCCTTTGTAAGACGCAGTTCCAGCGATTCGCTCCAGTCCTCGCCGGAGACGCGCGAGAGCAGCTCCGGCACCACCCAGAGCACCGATCGCCGATAGCCGCTCGTTTCGTCGAGAAACCGAAGCGAATGCGAGCAGTCCGGCGGAAGCAGCAGCAGCGTGTTTTGTTCCAGCGGCACCGCGCGCTCCTCGATTAAAAACTCCGCGTGTCCGGCAAGAAAAAAATACAGCTCGTAAAATTCGTGCCGGTGCCGGTAGACGCGGCGAATGTTGTTTTCGGCAAACGAGTTCAGCTCAAACCCGTTCGGCAGGCAGGCCGCGCCGATGGGATACGTAAAATAGCTTCTCATGATCGGATCGTATCAGATAAGCGCGCTTTTTTCAATTATCCTGCTATATTTCCCATAATAAAGCGCGCGATCTTGTGTTTTTATCGCACGATTTTCAACCGTAACGGCATGTTTTGCCATAGCGCAGGCGAGCGTGGCGAATTATAATGGGAACATCTGGAAAAAGGCGGTCATAAATCTTGCCGCAGTTTCATCATCTGTTTTCCTGTGCGGAACAATCGCCCCATCACAGCCTCTACCGAACGGAGGGGGTGTCTTCTCGCGTCGACTTTTTAGGTGAATCGCTCATCCGCGTCGCTATCCTGCCCGATGGCGCGCGGCTTTTTCCGACGCTCTCCGTCTGCCCCGCCGGAGATATGCCGCGCGAGGGACGGAACAAGCTCTCGCTCGACGGGTTTCCGCTCTTTTCCCCCGAACGCGAGGATGAATTTACGGTTTACTGGGACGAATACCGTCTCTCGTTCGATCCGGTCAACTTTCTGATGCGGCTGACGAAGAACGGCCTGCCGCTTTTATGCGACCGCGCGCCGATGGGCTATAACCTCGGCGGCGAATACGGCGAACACGCGCGGCACTGCCTCGTGCGCGAGCGGGACGAGCGCATCTACGGCCTTGGGGACAAGTCCGGCGCGCTCAATAAATCCGGGCGGCGCTTCCGTCTGGACAGCGCGGACGCGCTGGGGTACGACGCCGAGACGAGCGATCCGCTGTATCAGCATGTTCCGTTCTATATCTGCCATAACGGCGCGGGGTTTGTCGGCCTCTTCTACGATACCCACGCGAGCTGCGTCTTCGACTTCGGCAGGGAGATCAGCAACTACACCGGCGCATACCGCTATGCGGAGATTCACGAGCCCGCGATGGTTTATTACATCCTGCTCGGCACGCTGCCCGAGATCGTTGCGGGTTTTTCCGCGCTCACGGGCGGTTCGGCGTTTCTGCCGCGCCGCGCGCTATTGTACGCGGGCAGCACCATGAGCTATACCGACGCGCCGGACGCGGACGGGCAGCTCCGCGCGTTTGCAGACGATTGCGGCGCGCGCGGCTTTGCCTGCGGCGGGTTTTACCTTTCCTCCGGGTATACGTCCATCGGGCCAAGGCGATACGTCTTTCACTGGAACAACGAAAAAATACCGGATCCCAAAGCGCTCTCGGCATATTTTCGCGCGCGCGGCATCGAGCTTATCACCAACATCAAACCGGTGTTTTTAACCGACCACCCGCTGTATGAAGCCCTCGCAAACAACGGCTGGTTTTTGAAGCTGCCCGACGGCACGCCCGCGCTGACGCCGTTTTGGGACGGCCTCGGCAGCTGGCTGGATTTTTCAAACCCCGGCGCATACGATTTCTGGAAAAAGCAGGTGACAAGCCAGCTTTTGGAAAACGGCATCGCGAGCACCTGGAACGACAACAACGAATACGAAGTGCTCGATCACCGCGTGCTGGCGGACGGGTTCGGGAGCGCGCATCCCGCGCATCTGGAAAAACCCGCGTTTTCCATGCGCATGACGCAGGCATCTCTCGAGGCGCAGCGGGCGTTTTTCGGGCCGGACCGGCGGCAGTTTCTCTCCTCCCGCGCGGGCGCGGCGGGCATCTGCCGCATGGCGATGGTCTGGACGGGCGACAACCGCACGCAATGGAAGACGCTGCGATATAATCACTTCATGGGACTGACGATGTCGCTCTCGGGGTTATATCTCTTCGGGCACGACGTCGGCGGGTTTGTCGGCCTCGCGCCGGAACGGGAGCTTTTTTTACGCTGGCTGCAGCACGGCGTGCTGACGCCGCGCTTCGTCATCCACAGCTGGAACGACGACGCGCGCGCAACGACGCCCTGGTTTTACGAAGACCTTGTGCCTGCAGTCAAAGAAATCTTTGTGTTTCGCGGACGGATCCTGCCGTATCTCTACGACGCGATGTACCGCGCGCACACGCTGCGCGAGCCGATGCTGCGCCCGCTGGTCTATGACGACCCGGACGTCGACCCGGAAAGTGACCTGTTCTTCGTTGGAGATTCGCTCCTCGCCGTCTGCGTGTTCGATCCGGGAATGACCGAACAAACCGTCGTCCTGCCAAAGAGCGAAGACGGCTGGTACAACGAGCGCGGCGCATGGCTGCCCGGCGGCGAAACAGCGACGCTCGCGTGTCCTGCAAAGAGCGCGCCGCGCACGCTGCACAAAGGCGGCAGCGTATTTGCCGAAGACGCGTCCGTGCATCCGGGCATCGATGCGCCCGCATTGCTCTTTCGCATCTACACAAAGGAAACCGGCACGTTTTCGCGAACATACTTCTCGGACGACGGCGAGACGAACGCCTATCTGCAAAACGACTGCGTGAACATCGCGTTCAGCGTTACCTGCCTGCCGCAGCGCGTGCGTGTGGAATATAAAAATCTCGGCAAGCAGGCAATTGTACCTGAAGTCCGGCTCATTGACCGGCTGAACCGCCCGCTGGACCTCGTGAAAGGAGACGACGCATGAGCTATCGCGTTCGGGAAGATCACAAGCTGGAAGCGACGCTGCCGTCGCATGTTCCCGCACCGTACGACACGAGCAACCTCACGCTGTCCGCCTGCGTGGACGGGCTGACGCTGACGAAGCTCTCCCTCAGCGGCGCATACGACGCGGTGCTGCCCGGCGGGTATTACGGTGTCTGCGGCAGGCGCGCGTCGACCGGCCTCGCCGACGAGCGGCAGGTCGTCGCCTACGGACGCGTGCAGGAAACGCAGTTTCCTCTCTGCGACGCGGGCTGCACCGCGCGCTGGTTTCTCGGCTCCGAATCGCCCGTACTGTATCTGCGGCTCAACGCGGAAGGCTGCAGGCCGTTTTCGCTGGAATACGACTTCGGCGTACAGTGTCCGCCGGAGCGGCTGAATCTGCTCTGCAGCGAGCCGCTTACGCTGCGCGAGCGCGAGGGGGATTTTCTGCACTATACCGTGAGCGTGAAATCGACCGCCAAAAGGGACGCGTTTTCCGCCGAACTCCTGCTTGCCTTCGACCTAGGCCAAACGCTGACGCAGGACGCGCTGCCTATTGCCGCACGGGAAGCGGAGGCGGATGCGGAGGCGTATTTTGCCGCGCTGGTCGCCGCGGCACCCCCCGGCGAGGACGCGGCGTTTCGGGCATATGCGCTCAACGCGGCGTATTCCTGCTATAAGTCGTTCTCCGGCTTTTCCGGCTTTTTTGCGGGTGTGAACTACGCCGCCCCCGCGCGCACCTATTACCGGGACGGCTACTACACAGCGCTCGCCATACTGCCAACCCGGCCGGACTGGGTCAAAGAGCAACTGCTCACACTTGCGTGCGGCGTGGCAAAGGACGGCTCCTGCGGCTCCGCGGTGGACGCGCAAGGCGCGCCGTGGTGGCGCGATCACGCCGACAGTCCGCTTTTCTTCGCGCTGCTTTTGTACGCTTATGTCTCAAATACGGGCGATACCGCCATCCTGACGGAGCACGACATTGCGCAAAAACTAACCGCCATACTGGACGCGACCGCCGCCGCGCTGGACGAAAACGGGCTGCTAGAACGCGCGCCCGCTTCTCGGCACGATTGGGCGGACAACGTCTTTCGCGAAGGCTACGTCACCTATATCGAATGCCTCGCTTACGGCGCGTTGAAGCTATCCGGATCTCTTCTGCCGGACGCGTCGCGGTATGCCGAAGCGGCGGCGCGCATCAGGGAGGGCGTCAACCGCGAGCTTTGGTGCGAAGAGCTCGGCTACTATGTCAACTTTAAAACACAGGACGAGACGGAAACGAATCTCTCCATAGACACGGTGTTTGCCGCGCTCTTCGACATCGCCCCGCCGGAGCGCGCAAAGCGAATGCTTCTGCGCATGGAGGAACTGCTCGAGACGCAGAACAACGCCCGCTACGGTGAATTCGGCACGCTCTGCGTCTATCCGCCGTATGCCTCCGCCGCGCGGCTGGTGGAAAAGAGCGCGGATCCGCTTCGCTATCACAACGGCGCGGACTGGCCGTATCTTTCCGCACTCTACGCGTTTGCCAAAAAAATACACGGCATGGACTGGCGCTATCCGCTCACGCGCTGGTATGAAACGGGCCTTGTTCAGGGGTTTGCCACGCCGGTGGAATACTTTTCCCCCTACTACCCCGCGGGCGGTATGCTGCAAGGCTGGAGCGCGTTCGCCGCGTTTACGCTGGATCACGACTCCGCCAAAGGATTCTTTCGATAATCTCAGACGACAGCCCATTATTCAATCAATTCACACAGGAGGATGACATCGTGGAACAACTTCCCAACACCCCCTACCGCGAGCTCAAGGGCGGCAGGCAGATCGCCTACGCCGTCGGCCACCTCGGCCCCGGCATGCTCAGCCAGTTCATCACCACATGGCTGCTGCTCTTTATGACCGGCAACGCGGGTAACCCTGTGCTCTCCGGCACGCTGGTCGGCACGGCGACGCTCTTTGGGCGCATCGTGGACGGCGTGGCGGATCCGCTGGTTGCCAACTGGAGCGACAACATCCGCGGCAAGCGCATGGGCCGCAGGCTCCCGTTCATGCTGCTCGGCACGCTACCGATGATCTTCTGCTTCCTCATGGTCTGGATTACGCCGCAGGCGGTGCAGACCGAGCTGGCGCGCTTTATCTGGCTGTTTATCTTCCTCAACGGGTTCTATTTCTTCTACACCGTCGTGGTCAACCCGTATTTCGCGCTGCTGCCGGAGATTGCCAAAGACGACAAACAGCGCATCTTCATCCAGAGCTTTGTGTCCGTGTTCGGCATCGTCGGCATGGGCATCGCGCTCGGCGCGTCCGGCTTTCTGATCAACGCCATCGGCTATCTCGGGGCCGGAGCGGCGCTCAGCGTCATCTGCGCGCTGGTGATGGTCGTGCCCGCGCTGGTCATCAAGGTGAACAGCGATTATGTGCCCGCGCCCGCGCCCAACCAGACGAAGAACCTCTTTAAAAACATCGTCGGTGCGTTTCAAAACGACAAGTTTGTGAAATACATCATCGGCTTTGCGACGTTCTTCATCGGCTTCCAGCTGATTCAGTACAACCTCGCGTTTGTCACGACCGTCTCGCTGGGGCTGGAGAAGGGAATGTCCAGCACGCTCTTCATCGTCTCCGTGGTCTGCGCGCTGGCGTTCATTCCGCTGTATAACGTGTTCGTCAAAAGGTTCGGCACGGTTAAATCGCTGATGATCTCCATGGCGAGCTACGCGCTTGTTGCGCTGCTGATCATGTCCCTGCCGCAGATTCATGGAATATCCGGCACGGCGCTCGGCTTTGCGCTCATGGCGCTGCTCGGCTTTCCCTACAGCGGGCTCATGGTCATCCCCAACGTGCTCGTTTCGGAGATCATAGACGACGACTACCGCCGCTTTGAGGTGCGCAGGGAAGCGATGTTCTTCGGCGTGCAGGGTCTGGTCAACAAGCTCGCGACCGCGTTTGCGTCGTTCGCCGTCGGCGTGCTGCACGATCTGCTCGGCAGCACGGCGACGCAGCCGCTCGGCATTACGATCATCGCGCCCATCGCGGCGGCATTCGCGCTGGTCGGCTTTTTCGTGATGCTGCGGCTCAACCGGGAAAAGGCGGCGCAGCCGTGATCTGGATCATCATCGTTGCCGCGGCTCTGCTTGCGCTGCTTTGCGGCGCGCTAGCGTTTGCAAACGGATTTGTCAACCAGGCCGGCGTGCCGCGCCTGACGCGGCGGGTGCGCTTTGCCAAGGACGACCGCATCCTCTATGTCGTCGCGCATCCGGACGACGAGGTGCTCATGAGCGGCACGCTGTCGCTGCTCAAGCGCAGATTCGGCCTGCCCGTCAAGGCGCTGTATCTGACGCACGGCGAGGACGGTCCGACCTACGATCTCGTTCCGAAGAGCGGGCTGAAAGAGCGGCGCACGCAGGAACTCGGGCATGTCAAAGCGCTGCTCGCGCTCGACGAGATGACCGTCTGCGACTATCCCGACCGCTATCTGGCGGATCAGGATTTCGACGCGGTCTGCGACACCGTCCGCCGCGAGGCGGAGGCGTTCAGCCCGACCTATATCTTCACGTTTGACGAAAACATCGGCATGTACGGGCACACCGACCACGTCGCCGCGGGCAAGGCCGCCACGCGCACGGCAAAGCGGCTTGACAGCGTAAAAGGCGTGTTTCAGATGACGCTGCCGGGCGGTATGCTCGCACTCGCGCTGAAGATGAGTAAAACATTCCGCGAGCGGTACGATCCCGCGCGGGGTCTGCCGCGTCCAAACGCCGCCGCGAACATCTACCGCTGGCGAACGATTCGCTACGCGGTCACGCGCGCGCACGAAACGCAGACGGCCGTCATGCGCGAGCTGCAGCCGTATTACGACAAGCTGCCGCGCTGGCTGTATTACGCCATCTTTGACCGCGAATACTTTTATTACCGCGAAAAAAGCGAACTGTGACCGCAAAACGCCCCGCCAGGCATGGCGGGGCGTTTGATTCACTGTCGATTCGAAGGTCAGTTCATTGCGCCGGACTGTCCGCCGTCCACATCCAGCCAGTGCCAGGTGTTGTCGTCACCAAAGACGAAATAGACCAGATTTTCGCTGACGGGATACAGCCCGCTGCACCAGAAATCGGCGGAACAAATCTCCTGCTGCGTCGTTACGTCCACCACGACGGCCTTTTCGTTGTCCCCTTCCCGAATTGCGCCCGCAAGGGCGATCCGGTCGGCGGAGAGCACGGCAAACATCGCGCCTTTTCCCGCAAGCCGGAGCACCTGCTCCGTCGGTTCGCTGCCGTCCGGACGCATACGGAAGATGGCGAGCCCGTGATCGTCGCCCAGATAGTAGAGCCAGCCGTCGTAAATATCGTAGTAATTGATCGTATCGTTCACAAGCAGCGTCGTCTCGCCGCCGTCGGGAGACATACGATACAACCCCGGCTGATTGTTCATCGCATAATAGAGCCAGCCGTCGACAATATACGGCGCGCGCACGGGGCCGCCCGCCATCCAGGCGCGCTCGCTGCCGTCCGTCTTCATCCGGTAAAGACTGTTGTTGTCATCTTGATTGGCATAGTAGATCCAGTCCCCCTGCACGCTCAGAAACGCGGCTCTATCCTCGCCGATGCGCGTACGCTCGCTGCCGTCGGTGCGCATGCGATAGACCGCGCCGTTTTCCGGCATGCTGCAATAATACAGCCAGTCACCAATGACGTTGATATAGCATCCGCCGTCGTCGCCGATTCGATCCCTTCGATCCTCGCCGATCTTCTGCTTATAGATCGCCCAGTCCTCATTCGGGATTGCAAAATAGATCCACCCGGCCTGCGTAGTCAAAATCCCGCCCGCCCAGGAACCGTATGCGGCATCCGAGCAAAGATTGCTCAGCGAAATCCCTGTTGTATTCACCTGCCCCGAGGAGCCAATATCCGAAACAAACGGAAGCCGGATCTGCAGATCGCTGCCGTCGAGAATCCCCGAAACCACGTTTTTATAGGACTCGGGATTGTCGAGCGTCTCAATACCGGTTTCGATCAGCTCGTTCAGCGAGGCCGTCTCCTGCTCCAGCAGTTTAATGCGCGCTTCGGTCAGCGCGCAGTATGCGTCGAAGCTCCCCGGTTCCAGCTCCAGCATGCGCTCCGCGCATAAAAGCGCGGTTGCATAGTCCTCGCTTACAACCGCGTCTTTATGATAAGGTACCACCTCGTCGAACGAGGTCGCATTCGCAATCGCCTCGCGCACGGCAGGGTCAATTCCAGACGCGTCGCCGACTGCCGCGGGCGCGGGTGCGGTCGTTTCAACCGGCGCGGCCGGTGCGGCGGTTGCGTTTGCCGCTTCGGACCGGCTTGCCGCGCATGCCGCCGCAGAGAGTGCAAACAGCAGCGAAAGAACCAAGCAGATGGTTTTTTTCATGATCGGCGCTCCTCCGTATCAACTATGTTCTTTTAAGCACTGAATGTCCGAAAGATATTGTTTAAGGTCTTATTGATGATTGTACAGCATCCAATTGTCACGGTAAAGCAGATGTTTTCTTTTGCGCTCCGCTCGTTGGATGAACCGTTCGGCTCCGCGCATCAACGCTTTTCAGGAATCCTCCATCAAAAATCAAACAGCGCCCAGATCCGCATTGCACTCCAATGATTGGATATCAATAGGCCCCTCTTCATCGCCGGATTTTTTTGATTGCACAAACTGACGTCATTTTTTGTTTTGTATACATTTACATATTTTGCTGGTAATATGTAAAAGGCTTTATATTCGGTTTTGTTGCTTGCTAATCATATCAATATCTTTAGACAGGGAGTTGAATCATGTCGCAAAAGAATTTCTTGAAAGGCGCGGCAATCCTTGCAATGATCGGAGTGATTTGCAAAGTAATCGGCGCAATATTTCGAATTCCATTAACGAATATGATAGGGACCCAAGGTATGGCGTATTATTCTACGGCATATCCGGTATATAATTGGCTGCTGGTCATATCAAGCGCCGGTCTTCCTGTTGCAATATCCAAAATGGTATCTGAACGCGTTACGATAAATGATTATCGCGGCGCTCATTCGGTCTTTAAAACAGCGTTTCAGGTATTGGCATACATTGGCTTCTTCACGACAGGCGTGCTTCTTCTCTTGAGTGGGTATATTGCCGATGTAGTCGGGCGCCCCAACGCAAATATTGTTTTGCTGACAATTGCTCCATCTTTGCTTTTCGTATCTGTTTTATCTGCGTATCGAGGGTATTTCCAAGGTCTTCAAATCATGTCGCCTACAGCATTTTCGCAGCTTATCGAGCAACTCGGCAAGCTGGGTCTCGGGCTGTTCTTTGCAAATCTCTGGAAAGACTACGGCATTGCCTATGGCGCGGCGGGCGCCATCTTAGGCGTGACGCTTTCAGAGCTATTGGCACTGCTGTTTCTCGTATTTCTTTATCATAAGCACAAACGGGTCATCAAAGAGCCAATCCCAGCAAACAGCAGCGCACTTCCATCGGAAGAAAAGAGCGGCATTCTCCGCCAGCTCTTTATCCTTGCTTTTCCAATCGTGCTGGGCGCTTTGGCTATGCCTACGGTACAAATAATTGACACCGCCATCGTTACCAATTCTCTTCTTGGCCTCGGCTATTCACAGGCATACGCGGATTCTTTGTTCGGAACCCTGACAAGCGTTGTCAATCCATTAATCAATATGCCTGCGATACTGTCCCTTGCGCTCGCAATGAGTCTGGTTCCCGCAATATCGGCCTCCCATGTAAAGAATAATCTGGACGATATTTCCACGAAGTCCGGCATGGGATTTAAGTTGGCGCTTTTCATCGGGTTGCCATGCGCCGTTGGATTTTTCCTTTTGGCTAAACCAATCATTCAGCTGCTATATTCTTCGCTTAGTCAACAAGAACTGCAAATCGCGGGAATCCTGCTTGCCATAATGGCTGTCGGCGTTTTGTTTCTTACGGTTGTACAAACCACAACCGGCATACTGCAGGGCCTTGGCAAAACCTATTTACCCGTAATCAATCTCTTTCTCGGTATAATCGTTAAAATAGTTGCAAGCCTTGTATTGATACGCATATCGGAAATCAATATCAAAGGCGCCGCCATCGGCACAGTCGCATGCTATATCGTGGCTGCAATTTTGGATGTTTTGTGCGTGATTCGATATGCAAAATTAAAATTCTCATTGGGCAGCATCTTGAAGCCTATTGTTGCAACGGCGGGGATGGGTTTATTTGTATTTGCAACCTCCCCCATTCTATTCCAAATTGTCCCGGCAAAGCTTGCAACTTTAATGATCATCGCATCCGCAATCATATTATACGTTGTATTCTCTTTTGCAATTGGCGTGTTTACAAAGGATGATATGAATTTCTTCCCGGGCGGTTCAAAGATTACAAATATTATGGTCAGACTCAGGATTTGGAGATAATTCCGAGTAATTGTACAATAGAGCTACCATATGCATGTCAAAATCGGCGAAGAAGACAGCCGCGTTTATGCAAAGAGCGCGTCCGCAAAAAAAGAGAACGACGCATCATATGCTAAAAAACAGCGGCCTGCCGAAGATATCATCGGCAGGCCGCTGTTTGGGTTTCGTTCAGCCCTCCGGCACGTCGAAATCCCATTCTTCCAGATCGGAGCGCACCTGCGCAAGCGGCGTATAATCCTGAATCGGATTATTGGCAAGAAACAGCCGCGTCAGTCCGGTCAATCCCGCAAGGGGCGTAACATCCGTGATCTGATTTGCCTGCAGATCGAGATAGATGAGCTTTGTCAGCCCCGCAAGCGGCGAAACGTCCGAGATGAGGTTATTGTTCAGCGTCAGCGCCTGCAGTTCCATCAACCCCGTAAGCGGGGACAAGTCGGTCAGCCGCTTGCCGCCAAACACGGTCAGACTGATCAGATGCGGCATATTGGCGACAACCGAAAGGTCGTCGATCACCAGTCCGCCCATCTGCAGGGACGTTAGTTTCGTCAGCCCCGCAAGTGGGGAAATGTCGATTGGATCGGCCGGATTCTCCGCGTTTTGCACGGCATAGCCAAGCCCGAGATAGGTCAGGTTTGAAAAATACCTGAGCGCTTCGAGCGAGTGGATGTACGGCTGATCCGGGTCCACCCCCTGCATCTGCATGTCCAGCTCCGTTACGCTCAGCGCGTCCGCCGCGGTGATTACCCCTTCGGGTTTGTCGATTGCCTCGCGAACAAGCGCCTCGAGCACGGCGTCGTCAAACACAACGGCCTCCGCCGCCCCGTCGTCCATCGTGTCCGGCACCACAGGCGCGGCGCAGGCAGCCAGGCCGAGCGAAAAAACAGCCGCCAACAGGCAGCAAGCGATACGTTTCATTCTATACTCCTCCAATGATTTACCAATGTTATTGCATTGCAAGCAAGGGGTATTATATCATGATAAACATGGTATACTTGTATGCGTCGGCAAACGTCACAGGGAGTTTGCGATTGAAACATTTTCAACCGAAAGCCGGATCGGAGGAAATGCCATGCCGGAAGACGACTACGGCTACTTTGGAAAAGGCCTCAACGGCTACGCACATTACATGCTGGCCAACGAGGGCAATAGCAAACGCGGCAGGCAACCGACCGGCGGCAAAGGCGGCTGCCTGACCACGCTCGCTTTCTTTACGCTCGGCGCGGTTCTGCTTCTGCTGATCCTTCTGTAAACGCCGCGGTAACCCCGCTTCGTAAAAAACGCCAGATACCTCCCGAAAGGAACTCCCACATGAAAAAACCCGTCGTTCTCGTCATAGACGGCCAGGGCGGCCGCATTGGAAAGCTGCTCGTCGAACAGCTTGCGACCCGCGCGGAGCGCTATGAAATCCTCGCCGTCGGCACAAACAGCATCGCGACCACAACCATGATGAAAGCCGGAGCCGCGCGCGCCGGAACGGGAGAAAACGCGGTCGTCGTCAACTGCCGCACAGCGGACTGCATCATCGGCCCGCTCGGCATCGTGGTTGCAGATTCCATGATGGGCGAGATCTCCCCCGCCATCGCCGCCGCCGTCGGGCAAAGCCCCGCCGTTCGCCTGTTCATCCCGATGAATCTTTGCAACAGCTATGTCGCAGGCCTCGGCTCGTTTGGAATCAAGGAGCTGATCGCGCTGACCCTTGACGAGCTTGACCGCCGCTTTCCCGTTGAGCCGGATGCATAAGCAAACGATTTCGCGCTTTCCCCTTGACACAGGCCACGGCATTCCATAAAATAATTTCATAATGTTCGTCATGAAGGCGAACGCGTTCCCCATTTTACACCTCTGCGATTCATACAGCCACGAAGGCGTATCCCCCGGTCAAACCGGGTCAGCCTGCGCGGCTGTTTTTGTTTGCTAAAAATTGAAAGGAGACCACAATATCCATGTATCGATTCACCATGACTAAAACCAAACGTCTCATTTTAGCGGGGCTGTGCGTCGCGCTCGGCGTCGTACTGCCCATTGCGTTCCATTCCGTCGCAAACGCCGGCAGCATCTTCCTGCCGATGCACATTCCTGTCTTCCTCTGCGGCCTTGTCTGCGGCTGGCCGTTCGGCCTTGCCTGCGGCGTGCTCGCGCCGCTGCTGTCCAGCATTTTTACGGGCATGCCGCCGATGGCATATCTGCCGAGCATGCTCTGCGAGCTTGCGGTGTACGGCTTCGCCTCCGGGCTGCTGATGCGCTATATCAAAACCGGAAAACTGCTTGCGGATCTCTATCTTTCGCTCGCCGGGGCGATGCTTGCGGGACGCATCGTGTTTGGCTTGCTCAACGCGCTGATCTTCCGCGCGGGCAGTTACTCCCTGCCAATCTGGATGACCGCCGCGTTTGTCACCGCGCTGCCCGGCATTGTGATCCAGCTCGCGGTTCTCCCCGCGCTCGTCCTCTCGCTGATTAAATCGAAGCTCATCACAGAATAGCGATCGTTTGCAAAAGCAGACGGCATGTTCCAATGCCGTCTGCTTTTCCTTAATTGAAAACAAACGATAATTATTATAGTATAAATTAACTAGATAACATATATTGGAGAATACTATGTCTATAATTCATCTTAGAGATCAGCCACTTCCATTTGTTAAACAATCAAAGCCAAGTTCTTGCGGCGCTGCCTGTTTAGCCATGATATATCAATCTTTTGGCTTTCAAATCAGTGAGCCGGAAGTTTTTAACTCTGTTATTGGAACTGATGCTAGATCTGGTCAGAATTGTAGAACGTACTTAATGTGCCAAGATGCCATCTCAAGAGGATTCCATGCAACCGCCTTTTTTTCAAATGATATACGTAGTACTATTAAATCCTGTAGGGCCCATGATATTGAATTGATTTTACTCTTCCATAGTGCTCCACAATCGCTTTGTGCTCATTTTTGTGTCGTAAACAATGTTTTACCAGGTGGTGTTTATCTTAAAGATCCCGAACTTAATGCAACAGAAGAAAGAAATCTTCGATTTCGTGATCTTGATAATCTAGCAAAAGCTACCGGACTTCCTGGCGATGATATTTGTCATGACTATACAATGATTGCAGTATCGAATCATTCATCAGCATCAAACAGAGTTTGCACAAATCGAAAATGCAATCATTTCATTCCCATTCTTGATGAAATACAGATTTATATGGATAAATTTGTGTGTCCTTATTGCGATCGTGTTTATTCAATCTAAAAATTGTTCTATATTAACTTATTGCATCCTGTTCGTTTCCGATCATATCCCAGCGATTGCCCTGCTCGCCGAACAGCCGCCAGAAAGCAAACCGATGTTCCTTTGCCCATGTCGCTTCGTCCAAAGTGATTTCGTATCCGCCGCAGTTGAGCACGTACCACGCATGGTATGGTTGATCGGAGCCGGTGAATGCGCTCATCACCGCCATGATGACGCCGCCATGCACGGAAAAGCCGATTTTCTGCTCTCCGCGCGCAATTGCGTCGTCAACCGCGCCTGCAAACGCCACGCTGGCGCGCCTGGCAAAGAGCGGGATACTCTCTCCGCCGGGGCACTGATCCACGCACCCGCCTTCGACCCAGGCGCGATAGTCCGCGTCATTTTCCATCTCGGCGGCGGTGCGGCCTTCAAAATCGCCAAAGTCCATCTCGCGCAAATCGTCTATCGTTACGATCTTCGCGTTGGGAAAGCAGATGTCCGCGGTCTGCTGCGTTCGCCGCAGCGGGCTTGCATACACCAGAGGAATCTCGGGGAAATGCCGCGCTGCCTGCGCCTCGCGTACGCCTTGCTCACAAAGGGGATCGTCGGTTCTTCCGTTATAGCGGCTCTCCAGATTTCCTTCGGTCTTGCCGTGCCGCAGCAGGATGATGGACTGCATCTTAATCTCTACTCCTTGATCACCACCGGAATCCCGCAGACCAACCGCACGACGCGCTCGGCGCGCGCGGCAAGCCGGATGCAAAGTCTTCCGGTCATTTCCCGTGCCTGACGTTCCCGGGCGGTCAGCGGCACAACGCCGCTTCCGACCTCATCACAGATCACAACTTCCTTGGTAAATAGCGCGTCCAGCAGTTCCGCCGCTCGATCCGGATTTTCAAACACGATGTTCTGTAGATTATATACCACTTTTCGCGCATCCAGTAACCCGTTTGCAATATCCCGTTCGGAATATCCCAAAGATTTTACATAATCGAGCTTTCCGCTGCCCGCTCCGCCAATCACCAAAACCATATCCACAGCACCCTTTGCATCAAAATCAGTGCAAACAGCATCGCCAGTTCGCACACCTGCAGGAGATATCCCGCGAGATCGCCGTTCATGCCGCCAAACTGCCGCAGAGCCTGCCTGCGCACGAACCATCCGCAGAGCACGGCACTCAGCACGAGCGCCGCGCCCGCCAGCGGCGACAGCACCAGCATGACGGCAACGACCGCGACGAACCACAGCACGAGAATCCATTTTGTGTAATTCATCCGCGCGGCTTTTCGCATGGTGTCAAGCAAGCCCTCGCTCACCGACACTGCAGAGGCCGAAACATATGCGGTTACGGTGCGGCTCAATACGGGGATTAAAAACAGCAAAGAGACGGAGGAATCGCCCAAAACGAACTCCGTTCCCAGCGCAAAATACGCCAGAAGATAGGCGCATACGCCGATTGCGGCAAACGCGCCGATATGCGGGTCTTTTAAAATGGCGCGCTTCTTCTCCGGTTCCGCGCGGCTGGCGAGCGCGTCCACCGTATCGCAAAATCCGTCCAGATGGATGCCGCCCGTAAAAACCACCGGCAGAAGCGTGATTCCCGCCGAAAAAAGGATCCCGTCAAACGCGAGCAGATCGCACAGATACCACCAACCGGCAAGCAGAAGTCCGAGCACCGCGCCGACGAGCGGGAGATTTGCCAGCGTATAGCGCATATGCTCCTCTTTCCACGCCAAACGCGGCGTGGGGACGCGAGAAAACATTGCAAACGTCGTCACAACAGAATGCAGCAGATCCTTGATGTAAGTTATCATGTCGGCAGTGCTCCTTTTTGCACGAGGGGAATTCCGCAAACCAGCTCGGCGACGCAATCAAATCGCGCCGCAATCGCGCGGTTGAGCCGCCCGAGCGTTTCGATATAGCGCAGCGTGCTCGCCGGATAGTGTCCGCCGTCGCCGCCAACCTCGTTGGTCACGACGATCAGCGTGTCGCATCGCTTCGAAAGCGCCTCGATATCAGCCAGAATTTTATCAAAGACGTCCCGCTCGTTTCCGTTTTCGTCAAACATCTCGTTGGCGAGCAGATTGCACATGCACTCCAGCAGCGCCGCGCCGCGCGCGGGAAATGCAATCGACCCGACGTCCCGCTGGCATTCAATCGTGACAAATCCGCCCGTCTGCCGCTGGGTCTGATGGCGGTGAATCTTAGCAAGGCATTCGTCGTCATAGGGGCGCATGGTGGCAATATAATACCGCGGCGCGGCCATTGCGCCCATCAGCGCTTCGGCATATGTGCTTTTCCCCGAGCCCGACCCGCCGGTGAGCAGAATGCGCATAGACGCTTATCCTCCCATGCCGATGTCGGCAAACGTCATCAGATCGTTATATACCGCGAGCGCCATGTCGATCAGCGGCAGCAAAGCCACCGCTCCCGTTCCCTCCCCGAGGCGCATACCCGCGTGAATCAGCGGCTCGCCCGCAAGCGCCTCGACGACCGCTCGGCTTGCCGGTTCGGCGGAGAGATGGCTAAAGAGCATGTTTTTTCGCGCCTCCGGCCAGATGCGGGCGGCGGCGAGCGCGGCAGTCGCGCTGATAAAGCCGTCCACAATCACGGGCATGCGAAACAGCGCGCCGCCGAGAAAGACGCCGGTTAGTCCCGCCAGGTCGAACCCGCCGACCTTGGATAGCACATCCAGCGGATCGCCCGCGTCGGGATGATTGACCTCGAGCGCGCGTTCGATCGCGATGATCTTGCGCGTCAGTCCCGCCTCGTCCAGTCCGGCCCCGACGCCCGTCATATCGGCGGCACGCCTGCCGAGCAGAACGGACGAAACCGCGCTCGATGTCGTTGTGTTTCCGATTCCCATCTCGCCGGTTGCGAGGATTTGAATCCCCTGCTCTTTGCAGGATCTGACCAGCTCGATTCCAATCTCTATGGCGCGAAGCGCCTGCTCCCGCGTCATCGCCGGGCCGAGCGTCATATCCGCCGTTCCGTCGGCGATCCGCCGCTCAAGCAGCGCCGGCTCGTTTATGCGCCGGAACATCCCCATGTCCACCGCGATGCTCTCCGCGCCCGCGCATTTTGCCATGATGCAGACAGAAGATCGCTTCTGCGCGATAAAGCCCGCCATCACCGCCGTGATATCGGGCGGTGTGGAGGCGACGCCCTGCGCGGTGACGCCGTTGTCCGCGCAGAGCACGAGCACCGCGCGCTTGTCGATGGCAGGCCGATTTGTGCCCTGCACCCCGGCAAGCAGCACAACCGCTCGCTCGAGCAGGCCGAGACTGCCAACCGGTTTTGCAATGCTGTTCCAGCGCGCCTCCGCTTCCGCCGCCGCGCCGTCGTCAAAAGTCGGGATCTCCCGGTAAAGCAAATCAAGATTCATGTCGTTTCTCCCTCCTGCCACTGTCCGAGCATGGAACGCATCCATTCCGGCACGTTCATCCGATACGCCCGGTTTAAGTGCTCCGGCGAAAACGCGTCGTCCAGCGCACCGTAAGCAACCGTCTTTCCGCCGTCGAGCAGCAGCGCGCGCGTGCCGTACGCCCGCGCGAGGCTGAGATCGTGCACGACCGAAACGACCGCCTTGCCCGGCGTTTTGATCCACTCGGAGATGAGCTCAAACACCTGCTTTTGGTACACAAGGTCAAGGTGGTTGGTCGGTTCGTCCAGCATCAGAATGCGTGGATCCTGCGCAAACAGCTGCGCCAGAAACGTCCTCTGCAGCTCGCCGCCGGAGAGCGTGAGCACGTTCTGGTCGACAAAGCGCGTCATACCCGTAAGCTCGAGCGCGCGCGCCACCATAGACTCGTCCTCATCCCGCCCGCCGGAAAACAGGCCCGGAGAATATGCATACCGCCCGAGACGCACGACCGAGCCGACTGTAAATCCATAGCCCATGGAGTGCGTCTGCGCGAGTACGCCGATGAGCCGCGCCAGTTCATGCGGGCGATAGCGGCGGACGTCTTTTCCCAGCACGCGCACCTCTCCCGTATACGCCGTACCCTGCGAAATTGCGTTGATGATGGTGCTCTTGCCCGCGCCGTTGGGGCCGACGATCATCAGCCACTCGCCATCGGACAGCGAGAAATTCACATGATCTACAATTGTAAGCCCCCCCAGCCGAACCGTCATATCGTTTACATTCAGCAGCGTCATGTACGCACCCTCCTGTATCGATAAAAGACCACGACGAAGAGAAACGCGCCGATAAACGACGTCACCACGCCAATCGGCAGTTCGACGGGATTGAGAAGAATCCGCGCGATCAGATCCGCCAGCATGAGAAACACCGCCCCGCCGAAAATGGTCGCGGGCAGCAGTCGTTTGTGATCCGGCCCGACGATCATGCGCACCATATGCGGCGTCACTAGACCAACAAAACCAATCGTCCCGCCGATGGACACGCAAACGCCGATGAGCGCGGAGACACAGATGAGCAGCAGAAGCTTTACCCGCCGAACGGGCACGCCGATGTGGCGCGCATTGTCCTCGCTGACGGCAAAGGCGTTGAGCTCGCGCGAATAGCGCAGAATCACCCCGCCGAATAAGACGAGCGCCGCAAGAAGCACAAGCGCGTTTTGCAGCGTTGTACCAAGCAGCGAACCCATCGTCCAGAAGGTGATCTGTTTGACATGATCGGAAGCAAACGTGATGATGAGCGAGAGAATACTCGAAACAAACATGGAATAGATCACGCCGATGAGAATGATCGTATTGGTTGACATGGAATAATCGATCTTATACGCCAGCGAGAGAATGATCAGAAGCGATAGAAACGCGAACAGAATCGCCATGATCATGGTTCCCGCAAACGGAAGCGCGGGCAGCGTGATGCCAAACGCGATGGCGATCACCGCGCCGAGCGACGCGCCGCTTGCCACGCCGAGCGTGCTGCCGTCCGCCAGCGGGTTTTTCAGAAGACCCTGCATCGCGCCGCCGCAAATAGAGAGCGACGCGCCCGTGAGCGCAACGCAGAGCACGCGCGGCAGACGCACGGATAAAATGATCGGCACGGAGATCCCCTCCGGCATCGGCAGGCGCCATATGGCGTTCCAAATCACCGTCATCGTTTCTTTCAGCGGCAGACTCACGCTGCCGACGCAGACGCACAGCGCCATGACGGCAAATGTGACCAACGCAAACAGGACGAGTTCGCCGGCGCGAAAACCGTCCTGCCTGCTCATATTCGATTCGGACACGGGGTGCGGCAGCTCGCCCCCCGTGCCCGGTCGCGAATTACGCCGCATTGTCCTGCTTTACAGCCTCCAGAACAAAGTCAAAGAGTGCCTGCGCGCCGTCCGCCAGACGCGGACCGGGACGCGACAGCTCGTTGTCCGGCAGATTGAGGATGTCCCCGTTTTGCACCGCGGCTAAATCCTGCCAGCCGGTTCGGGACGAAATCTCGTCCACCGGCGTCGGCCCTTCGCCGAAATACATGGTAATCGTTACAATGATATCGGGATTTGCCTGCAGCACCTGTTCCTCGGAAATTTCCGCCCAACCGGAGACGTCCGCAAACACGTTCTTCAGCCCGAGCAGATCGGCTATTTCGTTCATGAACGTGCCGCTGCCCGCGGTCCAGAGGCCGTATTGCAGCGGGGAAACCTCGAAATAAACGCTCTTGCCCTCGAGTTCACCCGCGCGCGCGGAAACCTCGTCAAAGGTAGCCTGCATGCCGGAGACGACGTTGGCAGCCTCCGCGTCATGTCCCGTAAGCGCGCCGAGCATTTCAATTGCGGTATACACGCCCGCGATATCCTGCGCGTCCGACACGACAACCCGGATACCCGCCGCTTCAAGCTGGCTGATTTGATCCTCCGTCTGCGCCATGACGCTCATGATGAGCACCTGCGGCTCAAGCGCGATAATCTGTTCAAGATTGGTCTCCATGCCGGATTGCACGGAGGCAACCGCCTGCACCTCGGCCGGATAATCGCAGTATTCCCCGCGGCCGACAAGGAGGTCTCCCGCGCCGATGGCATAGAGAATTTCGCAGTCCGCCGCGGCGAGCGCGACGATGCGGGTAGCCGGTTCGCTTAACGTAATCTCGCGCCCGGACATGTCGGTTATGGACACGCCCTCATCCGCGGGAGCGGCGGTCGCCTCCGCGGGCGGCTCGGTCGCGACGGGTTCCGCCGCCGCGGATTCGCCGGATTCCGGCGCGGTTGCCGGAGACGACGCGCAGCCATAGAGCGCGCCGAGCATCAGGAGCGCCGCGAGCAGCGCGGCAAGAAATTTTGTGTGTTTCATCATTGCTTTTTCCCTTTCAGACCAATTTCAAATGAATAGAGCCGAGTGGAAAGCAATAAAAAAATTGCTCCGCTCTTTGAGGAGAGGGAGCAATGGAAACATCGCGTGCTGTCGGCGCGATCAATAGCTTCACTCCACCCCAGGAGTATGTCATGCATAAACAGGTCTCCCGGCTTCGCTTCATCCTACTTGGACGCCTTCCCGCAACATCAGTCGCAGTGGCTTTTCTGTCCGTTCGTCCGCTTTACGGTTACTGGGGTAGCTCGGAAATTTCATCCGCATTCCCTTGGCGGGACTGTCTCCGCCAGCGTCCCTTTCGGGACGCAGATACGCACGCTATTCATTTTTTAATAGTATACGGCGAGGGACACGCCGTGTCAACGACGCACGCCGCGCGGAGCGTCTTTTATTTGGCCGGTTGCCTTGATCCGGCGCATTCATCCGCCGAAGAACTTCTCATTTATCGCGGATTGTGATACCATGTTATCGGGAAAATACTGGGAGAATATGGTCAAATGAAAACTTTGCTTCGACATTGCCGCATCTATGACGGAACGGGCGCGGACGCGTTTACCGGCGATATTTTGATCGAGGATGAGCGCATTCTGGCAATCGCTCCACAAATAGAAGCCGAAGATGCGCAACAGACCGATTTAACGGGAAAAAGCATCTCGTCCGGCTTTTTTGACGCGCACTCTCACAACGACTGGTTTGCGGCAAAAAAGGATCCGGCGCCATATTTCGAGCCGTTTGTCCGGCAGGGCGTCACGTCGTTTATCACCGGCAACTGCGGCCTGTCCATGACCGGCTTTGACGAAGGCAGCGCCTATGTCGACAAAGTCGGCGCCGGACTGTTCCATATGTCTGATCTGACGGGCGTCTATCCCGACGCAGCGTCCTTCTTTTCGGCAATCGACGGCAATACGCCGCTCAACATCGCCACCCTCTGCGGGCACTGCTCCGCGCGCGCAAGCGGAACGGGCTACGCCAACCGCCCCCTGACCGAAACGGAACGAAGCAGCATGCTTTCGCTGCTGGAGCGCAATCTGCAGCAGGGCGCCTGCGGCGTTTCGCTGGGGTTGATGTACGAGCCCGGCCTCTACGCACCGAAGGAGGAACTGCGCAAGGTCGCCGAGCTCTGCGCGCGATACGACCGGCCGCTGACCGTCCATCCGCGCGCCTGCTCCGCCGTGTCCATGGCGTATCCGGAGCTGCTCGGGCGGCCGCATCTGCTGCGCGCGCTGGATGAGCTGGAGGAGATTACGCGCGGACTTCATGTAAAACTGCAGTATTCCCATGCGATCTTCGTCGGCAAAAGTTCTTTCAAGTGCAAAACCGAGCTTGTCGAAATCATCGAGCGCATGCGGAACAACGGCGTGGACGCCATGTTTGACATCTATGCCGAGCTGTTGGGCGTCTCCGTCATTACCGTCATCATGCCGACGTGGTATCAGGCGCTCTCCCCCGCGGACAAGCGAAAATTCATCAACAAGTTCCGCTTCCGCCTGCTGGCCAACGCGTCCATCCTGCTGCTCGGCTTCGGGTTTGACGACATACAGATCGCCTATATCGGCCCGGGCCATGAAGAATATGAAGGAAAAACGGTTCATCAGATCGCAAAAGAGCGAAAGATGAACGATATGGACGCGTACCTTATGCTCTGCGAGCAGAGCGACTTTGCAGGCCGCGTCAACATGGGCCCATACAGTACGCCGGAGATCGTTTCGAGCCTTGCAAGGCACGACAATGTTTTGTATATGACCGACGCGTGGGTGGAGGAGCACGGCGTGCAGAACCCCGCAATCTACGACTGCTTTCCCAAGTTTCTGCAGCTCGCGCTCAACAAAACAGGGGACACGATGCCGCGCGCCGTGCGCAAGATGACCGGCGCCGTGGCGGATCGTTTCTCAATTCCAAACCGCGGTTATGTCAAGCCCGGATATTACGCCGACCTGACGGTATTCGACGAGGCGGAGCTGAAAAACGCCGTGCCTGACCAGTCCAAAGCGTTTGGCATCGAGCGCGTCTACGTCAACGGCAAACTCGTTCTCGACCACGGTACGCTCGACGACGCGGTCTTTGCCAAAGCCGGGCGCGCGCTTCGCGCATGACACCTTCTGCACGGAAAGGAGAATCGCTTGAATAATCTGCTGCAGCTCAAATACGCCGTCGAGGTGGAAAAAACTGGTTCCATCAGCAAGGCCGCGGAAAATCTATACATGAATCAGCCCAATCTGAGTAAATCCATCCGCGAGCTGGAGGACGACATCGGCATCGCGATTTTTGACCGCACGGCAAAAGGCGTCGTGCCCACCGAAAAGGGACGCGAGTTTCTCGGTTACGCGCGCAATATCCTCACGCAGGTTGCCGAGATGGAGGCGCTCTACCGGCAGGCGGACGATCAGAAGACGCGCTTCGACCTCTGCGCCCCGCGCGCGAGCTATGTGTCCCATGCGCTGACGGAGGTGATCCTCTCGCTCGGCCCGGACGCGGACTTCAGCGTAGACTACCGCGAGGCCGGCGCAATGCGCACGATCAAGCAGGTCGCCAACGGCGTCAACCAGCTCGGCGTCATTCGCTACCAGTCGGTCTACGAATCAAACTATCTCAACGCGCTGAACGAGCGCTCGCTGCAGCATGAACCCATCTGGGAGTTCGGCTCCGTCGCCATCATGAGTAAGCGCCATCCTCTGGCGGAGCGGACGCATATCGAGGAAGCGGACCTGACGAATTATCCCGAAATCCTATACGGCGACGGCGCTATTCCCGCCCTGCCCGTCAATCAGGCGCGCGAAATCGCGCAGGCCATCGAGGCAAAGAAGACCATCACCGTGTATGAGCGCGCAAGCCAGCTTGAGCTGCTCAGCCGCCTGGTCACGCTCTACGCCCTCGCCTCGCCAATGCCGCAGGATGTGCTCGACCGATTCAGCCTTTGCCAGAAGAGCATCGATATTCCCGGAAACGTTTACCACGACGTGCTCATCTACCGCGCGGACTACCACCTCACACGGCTCGACCGGCTGCTGTTCGAGCGGCTCCGCGAGTCTGCCAAACGCGTCGTCCCCAAATAAGCAAAATCCGTTCGCACAGCATCCCGGCACTTGCCGGGATGCTTTTTCTTGCGGATATTTTCCCATTTCCGGCTAATAGATATTTCTATATCGATATTTATATACTGATATTCCGATTCTCTACCTTCCGAATTTAATATAAATGAAGTATCTTAGAGACAGAAAGAAAGGTGCGGGAGCATTTAACAAAGAATCATTCGATTTTCAACAATCGAATAAATCTCGAAACCGCCTGCACTGTTCAGCAAAAGAGGAACAAAGAGGAGATGGAGCGTATGACAAAACAGATGAATCGCACCCCGATCGACAGCGTGGAAGCCATGGAACATGCGTTTGGCCGTCTGCGCGAAGCACAGAAACAATTTTCGACCTATACGCAGGAGCAGGTGGACAAGATCTTCCTCGCCGCAGCGATGGCCGCCAACAAAGCCCGGATTCCGCTGGCGAAGCTCGCCGTGGAAGAAACCGGCATGGGCATCGCGGAGGACAAGGTGATCAAAAACCATTTTGCTTCCGAATATATCTACAACGCATACCGCAACACCAAAACCTGCGGTATGATTGAACAAGACAAAGCCTATGGCGTCACGCGCATCGCGGAGCCTGTCGGCGTGATTGCCGCGGTCATTCCGACGACAAACCCGACCTCGACCGCGATCTTTAAAACGCTGATTTCGCTGAAAACACGCAACGGCATCCTCATCAGCCCGCATCCGCGTGCCAAGCGCTGCACCATCGAAGCCGCGCGCATCGTGCTCGACGCGGCAGTCGCCGCCGGCGCGCCGGAGGGCATCATCGACTGGGTGGACACGCCGAGCCTCGAACTGACCAACCTCGCCATGAAGGAAGCGGATCTCATCCTCGCGACCGGCGGTCCCGGCATGGTCAAGTCCGCCTACAGCAGCGGCAAGCCCGCCGTCGGCGTCGGCAGCGGCAACGTGCCCGCCATCATAGACGAATCGGCGGACGTGCTGCTCGCCGTCAGCTCGATTATCCTCAGCAAAACATTTGACAACGGCATGATCTGCGCCAGCGAGCAGAGCGTTATCGTCGCGGACTCCATCTACAACAAAGTAAAAAAGGAGTTCATCGACCGCGGCTGCCATGTGCTCAAAGCGGACGAAATCGACAAGGTTCGCAAGACCATTATCATCAACGGCGCGCTCAACGCAAAGATCGTCGGCCAGAGCGCCTATACCATTGCGGCGCTCGCGGGCGTCGACGTCCCCAAATCCACCAAAATCCTCATCGGCGAAGTGGAGAGCGTGGAACTGAGCGAAGAGTTTGCGCATGAAAAGCTCTCCCCCGTGCTGGCGATGTATCGCGCAAAGAGCTTTGACGACGCGCTGGAAAAAGCCGAACGGCTGATTGCGGACGGCGGCTACGGCCACACCGCGAGCGTATATCTCAACCCCCTGACGCAGCCGGAAAAACTCAAGGCCTATGAAGCGCGCATGAAGACCTGCCGCATCCTCGTCAACACCCCGTCCTCGCACGGCGGCATCGGCGATCTGTATAACTTCAAGCTCGCGCCGTCGCTCACGCTTGGCTGCGGCAGCTGGGGCGGCAACTCCGTCTCCGAAAACGTCGGAGTCAAGCACCTTTTAAACATCAAAACCGTCGCCGAGAGGAGAGAGAATATGCTTTGGTTCCGCGCCCCCGAAAAAGTCTATTTTAAGAAGGGCAGCCTGCCCGTGGCGCTGGACGAACTCCGCTCCACGCTCGGTAAAAAGCGCGCGTTCCTGGTCACCGACACGTTCCTTTACGAAAACGGCTATACAAAGCCCGTGACGGACAAGCTCGATGAGATGGGCATTGCGCACGAAACATTCTTTAACGTGCTCCCCGATCCGACGCTCGCCAGCGCGCGGGAAGGCACGCAGCAAATGGCTGCTTTCAAGCCGGACGTGATCATCGCCCTCGGCGGCGGCTCCGCCATGGACGCTGCCAAGATCATGTGGGTCATGTACGAGCACCCCGAGGCGGACTTTCTGGATATGGCAATGCGCTTTGCGGACATTCGCAAGCGCGTCTACACCTTCCCCAAGATGGGCGAAAAGGCGTATTTCATCGCAATTCCGACCACGGCCGGCACGGGCAGCGAGGTCACGCCGTTTGCGGTCATTACGGACGAGACGACCGGCGTAAAATATCCGCTTGCGGACTACGAGCTCATGCCGGACATGGCGATTGTGGACGCGGACATGATGATGAACGCGCCGAAGGGCCTCACCGCCGCGAGCGGCATCGACGCGGTAACGCACGACCTCGAGGCCTATGCCTCGATGCTCGCGACGGATTATACGGACGGCACGGCGCTGCGCTCGCTCAAGATGATCTTCGAATATCTGCCCCGCGCCTATGACGACGGCCCGAACGACCCCGTCGCCCGCGAAAAGATGGCCAACGCGGCCACGATGGCGGGCATGGCGTTTGCCAACGCGTTTCTCGGCGTATGCCACAGCATGGCGCACAAGCTCGGCGCTTTCCATCATCTGCCGCACGGCGTTGCCAACGCGCTGATGATCGACGAAGTTATCCGCTTTAACGCCACGGACGTTCCGGTTAAGATGGGTGCGTTTTCCCAGTATGACCATCCGCACACGCTGGCGCGCTATGCCGAGGTTGCGGACGCGCTGGGCCTGAAAGGCAAGACCGACGAAGACAAGGTTGAATCCCTCATCCTCGCGCTGGACGCGCTGAAAGAACGCGTCGGCATCAAAAAGACCATCCGCGACTACGGTATCAAGGAAGAGGACTTCCTCACGCGGCTGGACGAGATGGTCGAGCAGGCGTTTGACGACCAATGCACCGGCGCAAATCCGCGCTATCCGCTCATGAGCGAGATCCGGCAGATGTATCTCAACGCCTATTACGGCACACACGAGCGCGTGTAACGCCCGCCGTTGCCAGTACAGAAAGGAAGATCGTTATGGATTTATCAAACGTAATCGCAGTGCGCGCGAATAAGACCGTCTGCCGCGACGGCGACACGGTCGTCAAGGTGTTTGGCGAGGACTTTAAAAAAGCGGATGTGCTCAACGAGGCGCTCAATCAGGCGCGCGTGGAGGAGACGGCGCTGAATGTGCCAAAGCTCCTCGGCGTCGGCACAACGCCGGACGGCAACTGGTATATCGCCAGCGAATATATCCCCGGAAAAACGCTCGCCGAGCTCATGTCGGAAAACCCGAAAAAGCAGGCGGCGTATCTCGAACAGTTTGTAGACCTACAGCTGACCATGCACCGGCAGATCTGCCCGCTGCTGCCGCGGCTTCGGGACAAGATGGACCGCAAGATCATTCAGACCGAGCTGCCGACGGCGACGAAATACGACCTGCACACGCGGCTTGAATCCATGCCGCGCCACAACAAGCTCTGCCACGGCGACTTTAACCCCACAAACATCATCATCCGTGAGGACGGCGCGGCGTTTGTGATCGATTGGTCCCACGCCACGCAGGGCAACGCCTCCGCGGACGCGGCGCGCACCTATCTGCTCTTTTCCCTCGCCGGGGACGCGAAAACCGCCGAGGCATACCTCCAGCTCTTCTGCGACAAGAGCAACACCCCGAGGCAGTATGTGCAGAAGTGGATTCCCATCGTCGCCGCGAGCCAGTCCGTCAAAGGCAAGCCCGAGGAGCGCGAACTGCTCTTCAAATGGGTGGATGTGGTAGACTATGAATAATATCCTGCCGCCGGTTTTTCAGCCGGCGGCGATTGATTTTTCCGCGGCGGCGCGGTATGATCGGAACCGACACAACAACGGTATCAACCGGAGGAAAGCGACATGAGCGGATTATCCAGCGGCGTGCGCGGAACGCGCGAGGAATTGGTGAACGATCGCAACACGGCAAAAGCGCTCGGCAGCGGCGGGCTGGACGTCTACGCCACGCCCGCGATGATCGCGCTCATGGAATTCTGCGCCGCCGAGAGCGTGCAGCGTTATCTGCAGGAGGGCAGCTCGACGGTCGGCACGCGCATCGACGTCAAACATCTCAGCGCGACGCCCGTCGGCATGACGGTACGCTGCGAAACGGAGCTCATCGAGGTCGACCGGCGGCGGCTCGTATTTAGCTGCCGCGCATATGACGACGCCGGGCTCATCGGGGAAGGCGCGCAGGAGCGCTTCATCGTTGACAACGCAAAATTCATGGAAAAGGTCAATCAAAAGAAACCCACATAACGCTTTTGTATCAAACAGCCCCGCGGCAAATGCCGCGGGGCTGTTGTCTGTTTCGTTTAAAACCCGAAATATCGCGTAGCGTTGCCGCCGCAGACGTCCTCGATCAGACGCCGGAGCAGAACAGGGTCGTTCGGATATTCCCCGTCCTCCACCCAGCCGCCGACAAGTCCGCAGAGCACACGTCGGAAGTATTCGTGCCGCGCAAACGAGAGAAAGCTGCGGCTGTCCGTCGCCATGCCGAGAAAGCGGCCCAGCACCGATTGCGCGGCCATCAAACGCATCTGCTCGGTCATGCCGTCGCGGTGGTCGTTGATCCACCAGGCCGAGCCGACCTGAACATTGGAAGGGCAGCTGTCGTTCTGAAAATCTCCCGCCACGGACAGCAGCGCAAGATTGTCCTTGTGATTCAGCCCGAAGAGTATGGTTTTCAGCAGGATGTCTCCGCTGTCCAGCGCGTCCAGAAACGCGCCGAGCGCCTCCGCCACGGGATGATCGGACACAGAATCGAACCCGGCGTCCCGCCCGCAGCGGGCGGTCATGCGCGTGTTTCGCGCGCGCACGGGGCCGATATGCAGCTCCATCACCCAGTTCAGCCGCTTATATTCCCCCGCGAGCCAAGTCAGCAGCGCGGTGAGATATTGATCGACTTCTTCGCGCGTAACCTCTCCGCCGGAGAGCGCGCGGGCAAAGGCCGCCTCGATCTGCTCCTCTGGAGCGGGCGCAAACGGAAACCGTTCCACGCCGAAATCGCTCGCCACGCAGCCGGCGTAACGAAACGCTTCCATACGCACCGACAGCGCGCGCTTGAGAGACGCAAAACTCGTGATTTTTTCACCGGACGCGGCGGAAAGCGTATCGATATAGCTTCGCCAGACCTCGCCTCGCCAGAGTTCGCCCGCCTTTTCCGGGCGGAACGCGGGCAGCACTTTGACGGGAAAATCCGTCTCGTCCCGCAGCTTAAGATGCCAGCTCAAATCGTCCGCCGGGTCTTCGGTGGTGCAAAGAGCGGTTACGTTTGCGCGCAGCAGCAGCGCGCGCGGAGAAAACCCGCCTTGCCGGATCACGTCGTTCGCACGCGTCCAGACGTCCGCCGCCGTCTCGCCGGAGAGCGGTGTGTCGATGCCGAAATACCGCTGCAGCTCGAGATGGCTCCAATGATAGAGCGGATTGCCGATGGCATACGACAGCGTTTCGGCATAGGCCATAAACTTTTCGCGATCCGGCGCGTCGCCCGTAATCAGCCGCTCCGGCACGCCGTTTGCGCGCATAAGCCGCCATTTATAGTGATCCGCGCCGAGCCAGAGCTGCGCGATGTTTTCCGCGGGCTTATCTTCGAATATCTCTTTTGCGCTGAGATGGTTGTGGTAGTCCACAATGGGCAGCCGCCCGGCATACTCGTGGTACAGGGACTGCGCGGTTGCGTTCGGGAGCAAAAAGTGCTCGTCCATAAATGCTTTCACAGCGCGCCGCCCTCCCTCTCGAAGCGTTCGCGGTCGATCCAGAGTCCCAGCGCGGGATTCGGGATGAAGAAGATCTCTTCGCCGTCCGCCATGGTGTTCATTCCGTATTGCAGGCGGTTCGGGTCATAGCGTCGCAGCAGCTCATCCACGTCCGCAGACCGGTACCCAACCGAATCCACCGCCGCACGCATGTCGTTTTTCACCGCGTAGGTCACGTCAAAGCGCCCGTCGGACGAACCGTGGATCAGGTGCGCAGCCGCGCTCTGGTTGCCGCGCAGGTCTTCGCAATCCGGCCGCTTCATCAGCTCGAGCACATAGTCCCGCCCGCGATAGCCGTATTTTCGGATGAGCGCATCCACCTGCGCGTCCTCGCCAAACGTCTCCACGCCGGGCGCAAGAATGACGAGCTCGCCGCCGTCGGCAACCGCCATGCGCGTGCGGTACACGGCCTTGTTGCCAAGCCAGGTGCTGTGGAATTCGCTCGGGTCAAGATAGACCACGCATTTTTTGATGCCGCGCGGCACGAAGTCGATGTTCTTCTGCTGCGCAAGCGAAACCGCCGCCTCCAGCGCATCCCGCTCCCGTCCGCAAAAGAGCCCGTGCGTGCGGGTTTTTCCCTCCGGCGCGGTGGTCACGGTCAGCAGGAACAAAATCGGGCGGGCGGCAAAGAAATGCTCAAGCGCATAGTCGAACACCTCGCGCACGGGCGAATGATCCCGCCCCATGGCGCGCTCCATGCCGCAGACCGCGCCGAGCATATGGGATTTGTTGATGATTTTTGCACCGCCAGCGCCGACGAACACATTTTTCGCGTGATTCGCCATGCCGACGACTTCGTGCGGCACCACCTGCCCCGGCGAGAGGATGAGGTCGTACGCCGGGTCAAGCAGCATGCGGTTGACCTGCACCGTGATCGGCTCCGTCCAGATTCCATCCGAAATGTCCGCCAGAAAGTCCGCGGGCACTTCGCCGATGGTCTCCACGTCCTCGCGCCAGTTATGCGCAAAAAACCGCTCAAACGGAATATCGCCGCACATGTCCGCCGCTTCCTCGCGCGTCATGGGCCGGTGTGTGCCGAGCGTCGGCAGAATATCCACCACGGCTCCGCGGTCGGTGTAGTAGTGATAGCAGACGTTCGTCAAAAACCCCGCCTTGCTGTGATAGCGGGTGTAGTCCGGCGGCAGGATGAGCACGCGCTTGGCCGGGTGCGCATCCAGAAGGCCGGTCAGCCCGTCTTTGAGCGCGGCGTCGGACAAGCCCTGTTCATTTGTCGCTTGCAGGCGCAGTTCCATGGCGTTTTACACTCCCGAATAGGCGGAGAACCCGCCGTCCACCGCGAGCACGGTTCCGGTGACAAAACTGCTTGCGGCATCGTCCAGAAGAAACAGCAGCGCACCGAGCAGTTCCTCGGCTTCGCCGAAGCGTCCCATGGGTGTGTTACGCAGAATTTTGTTTGTCCGCGGCGTCGGCGTGCCGTCCTCGTTCCAGAGGAGCTTTGCGTTTTGCTGCGTCGAGAAAAATCCCGGAGCGATGGCGTTGACGCGGATGCCGCTCTGCGAAAAATACACTGCAAGCCAGCGCGTGAAGTTGGAAACCGCAGCTTTGGCGGCGGAGTAGGCGGGAATCTTTGTCAGCGGCGTAAACGCGTTCATCGAAGAAATATTCAGGATAACGCCGTCTCCGCGCTCCGCCATCTCCCGCGCAAACGCCTGCGTCGGCAGCAGCGTGCCTTTCAGATTCAGACCGAACACGAAATCAAATCCGGCCGGGTCAAGATCGAAAAAGCTCTTTTTCCCCTCGGCAAGGGATTCCGTACGGTCAAAAAACTCGTCGTCCGTCGTCGCCCGGGCGTTGTTGCCGCCCGCGCCGTTGACGAGGATGTCGCAGGAGCCGAGCTCGGCAAGCACGCGCGCATGCGCGGCGGCCACGCTCTCCTGTTCGAGCACGTTGACGCCGACGGCGATCGCTTCTCCGCCGTTTTCACGGATTTCCGCCGCGAGCGCTTCGGCCTTGTCCAGCGCAAGGTCGAGCACCGCAACGCGCGCGCCGCAGGACGCGAGCGCCCGCGCGAACATAGCGCAGAGCACGCCGGCTCCGCCCGTAACCACGGCGACTTTGCCGGAAAAATCGGGTTGATATGGCAGTTTCATCTTAGCCTCCTATACATTGTAGGTCGATGCGGCGGTATCCCCGCCCTCGCCCGTCCAGTTTGTGTGGTAGAATTCGCCGCGCGGACGGTCGACCCGTTCGTAGGTATGCGCGCCAAAATAATCGCGCTGCGCCTGTAAAAGATTCGCCGGCAGCCGCTGGCAGGTGTAACCGTCAAAGTAACTCAGCGCCGCGCTCATCGCGGGCGCGGGCACGCCGCAGGCGACCGCCGCGGAGACGACCTTTCGCCAGGCGGGCACGCAGGCCTTGACTGTCCCCGCAAAATAGGGATCGAGCAGCAGGTTGGACAGCGCCGGATCGTGATCGAACGCCTCCTTGATCTTGCCGAGAAACACGCTGCGAATGATGCAGCCGCCGCGCCACATGAGCGCCACGCCGCCGTAGTTGAGGTTCCAGCCGTAGCTCTTCGCCGCCGCGCGCATGAGCGTATACCCCTGCGCATAGGAGACGATCTTGCTTGCATAGAGCGTCTGGCGAATCGCGTCGATCAGCTCCGCCCGATCTGCCGTATAGGGCGCCTGTTCGTGGGGAAATACCTCCGCTGCCGCGACGCGCTCCTCCTTCATTGCCGAAAGACAGCGGGCAAACACCGCCTCGCCGATCAGCGTCAGCGGAACGCCCTCGTCCAGCGCGGCGGTCGCCGTCCACTTGCCGGTACCCTTCTGGCCTGCCGTATCGAGGATTTTATCCACCATCGCGCCGCCGTCCGTGTCTTCATAGGCGAGAATGTCGCGCGTAATTTCGACGAGGTAACTATCCAGCTCGCCGCGGTTCCACTCGGCGAACACCTCGCTCATCTCCCGCGCGCTCATGCCGAGCACGTCCCGCATGAGCTGATATGCCTCGCAGATGAGCTGCATGTCGCCGTATTCGATGCCGTTATGCACCATTTTGACGAAGTGACCCGCCCCGTTTTCGCCAACCCAGTCGCAGCAGGGCGTGCCGTCTTCCACCTTTGCGCAGATGGACTGGAAGATCGGCTTCACCAGCGGCCATGCCGCGGGCGAGCCGCCGGGCATCATGCTAGGCCCTTTCAGCGCGCCCTCTTCGCCGCCGGACACGCCGGTGCCGATGTAATAGAGCCCCTTGCTCTCGACATACGCCGTTCTGCGCGTGGTGTCCGGAAAATGGCTGTTGCCACCGTCGATGATCACATCGCCCGGCTCCAGCACGCCAAGCAGTTTTTCGATATAGTCGTCCACAGGCTGCCCCGCCTTGACCATAAGCATTACCTTGCGCGGTTTTGCCAGCGCGTCCTTCAGCGCCTCCAGCGTGTGGCAGCCGACGATGTTTTTCCCTTTGGCGCGTCCCGACAGAAACGCGTCCACCTTCTCGGTGGTGCGGTTGTACACCGCTACCGTAAAGCCCTTGCTCTCCATATTCATGACCAGATTTTCACCCATTACGGCGAGCCCGATCAATCCGATATCCGCCTGTTTCATAAAAGATATTCTCCCTTACCGTTTCTCTTGTGTCATCTTGATACGCGCGCGTTGCCCGCGTAGATTCCCCAAACCTGCGCTTCGTCCGCAGGCGTGGCATAATCGTTGAGGTCGGTCACCGCCAACGCGCCGGTCGCCCATCCAAACTGCAGGCACTTTTCCGCATCCCAGCCGCTATAAATACCGTACAGCAGTCCGCCGGTAAAGCCGTCCCCGCCGCCGATGCGATCCAGCACGGGCATTTTGCGCGGTTCTTCAATGTACCACTGCCCGTCCGAGCAGAGAATCGCGCCCCAGAGGTGCTCGTTGGCGTTTTCCACCTCGCGCAGGGTCGTTGCAAAATACTGCGCATTCGGATATGCCTTCTGCACCGCGCCGATCATGCCCTTGAATCCTTCGATCTTTGCCGCGAGTCCTTTGCCGCCCGCCTCCGGGCCCTTGATGCCCAGCGCAAGCTGAAAGTCCTCCTCGTTGCCGACGAGGATATCGGCCAGCGACGCGATGCTGTGGAACACGTCCCGCAGCTCCTGTTCGCGCCCTTTCCAGAAGGACGCGCGGTAGTTGAGGTCGAACGCCACGCGTGTTCCATAGGACTTTGCGCGCTTCGCCAGCTCCGCGCAAAACCGCGCCGTCTCGGGTGAAAGCGCCGCGATAAGGCCGGAGATGTGCAATATTGCGACGCCTTCCTGCCCGAAGATGCGCTCAATGTCGAACTCCTCGATCGAGAGCGTGCGCCCGACCTCGCCCGTGCGGTCGTTCCAGACGCGCGGGCCGCGCAGGCCGAAGCCGCTGTCGGCAATGTTAAACTGATGCCGGTAGCCCCATGGGCCGCCCTGCGGTACGCTCACGCCTTCATAACGGATATTGCGGGCGCGCAGCTCGCTCTGGATGAAGTACGAGATGGGGCTTCCTTCAATAAACTTTGACAGAACCAGGCACTCATGTCCGAGCGAAGACGCGATGTTGAGCACGTTGCTCTCCGCGCTTGTGGACGTCATAACATAGTTCCGGCTGATGTGCGTGCTCTGCCGGTTTTCCGGTGTAATGCGCACGCCCATGCTCGTTGGGCAAGCGATGGCATAGCGGGGTGACGACATAACAAAACTCCTCTTTCCGTATTTAAATGCGGGTTGAATATCACACGATTGCATCATCAGAATATCATCATGAATTGACATGTTCTTTCAAAATATTGCTTGAAACATTGATAATCTTGCTCTATATTAGAATTTGGAGGGAAAATTATGGAACTTAGCCGTCAGCCGTTTCAGCAGCGGCAGCATATGCTGCTGGAGGATTACGAAATCTATCACTACCGGGACGAGCAGGAACCGCACGTCTCGCTGCATTTTCACGACTTTTACGAATGTTATCTGCTTCTCTCCGGCAGTTTATCGTATCAGATCGAGAGCGCTTCGTTCTCCGTCCGTCCGGGCGACCTGCTGCTCATCGGCCCGAATCACCTGCACCGGCCGCTGTTTACCGAGGCGGGCGAACCATACGAACGAATCGTGCTCTGGCTCAGCCGCGCGTTTGTCGAGCGGCTTTCCAGCGAAAGCACCGATCTTTCCGCGTGTTTTTCAACCAAGCGGCTCGGCGTCATCCGCCTCGGCGGTACCCAACGCGAACAGATTACGCGCGCGCTGTTCGATCTGCTCTCGGCCAGCGAGTCGGAGCTGTTTGGTCGGGATGTGCTCTGCCGCTCGCTTGCGGCAAACCTGCTGGTGCTGCTCAATCGCGTTTCGGGCGGCGAACCGGAACGCCTGCCGAAAGCGGACGTACGCGTCAGCCCGCTGGTCAAGCGCGTATCCGACTATCTGGACGCACACATTGCCGAAGACGTTTCGCTCGACGAGCTGAGCCGAACCGTGTTTCTCTCCAAGTATCATCTGGAGCGCCGCTTTAAGCAGGAGACCGGCGTCTCTATCTATCGGATGCTGCTGCAAAAGCGCATGATCCGCGCGCGAAATCTGATGCGGAACGGCCAGCCGCTGATACAGGTTGCGCTTGCATGCGGGTTTTCGGAATACTCCGGTTTCTACAAGGCGTTTCGCAGCGAATATGGCATGTCTCCGCGGGAATATCTCGCGCAGCTTTCCTGAGCGACATCTTCATTCGTCCCTCTGCGGCTCGTCATATCCGCCGTACAACGTTGCATCCCGGCTAGAATGCCCATACGCAAGCAGCGGCATATATCTCAAATTGACATCAATTTTGGCGCGAGATACAATAAGATAATCAGATCAATGTTGATCAATCGCAGTTCAAAAAAGCAAATAAATGAGATAATCAGATCGATGTTGGTCAATCGCAGTTCATAAAAGCAAATATTGGGAGGTGCTGTTTTCATGTTGTTCGGAAATCCGGATCTCAAGCAGTTTGCGGATCAGGCGAAAAACGCCGTGCGTGATCCAAGCAATTTCAACTGGACGTTCATCGCCCTGCTCGCGGTCGTCGTGATCATCTATGTGGACGAAATCCACAAGAAGAACTACAAGGCCATCGCCGCTGCGCTGATGCTCTACAGCGTGCACTGGCTCTATGAGATCGCCAACGCGGTCATCT
>CAYLIG010000010.1:0-31855 GCA_964383635.1 uncultured Christensenella sp.
ATGCGGACTTGGTTGTGTCGGGCAATCCCGAGTATTTTTCGTACATGAATATTCCTTAAGCGTAAACTTCTTTGCACTGGATTCGTTGCGATACATCCAGCATTATACTCGGTTCGGATAGTTCAATCAACCATTATAGATTCTCCGCACGTGAGGCGCGTAAAAATTTCCGACGATAGCGATACAAGAAAACCCCGGACACTATGTGATGGCAATACAATAGGGAGCCGTTCGCTTTCGATCCCGGCTCCCTTTGCGCTTCTAATCCATCGCTCTGTTTCGTTGGTTTCAACCTGACTTTCGCTTGACGGCGCGCAAAACACAGCTGCTTATTTGTTGAAAAGTTTGTCCACGCGATTGAGATACTCATCCCAGTTTTTGTAGGAAAAGAGCGTTTCCAGCAAGGCGCAGGCGCTGGTGCGCATCTGCTGATCGTCGGCGTGCGGCAGATCGAAGTATGTATAAAACTGTCTGCCGGGAAAGTGCGTCTTGCCGTTGACCACGATTGCGGTGATTGGCAGGTCGCAGCCGATCTTTTTGCGAATTTTGCCCTTGTGGGAAACACCGTCAATTTTATAGGAAAAGTTGATCGACTCTTTGAGCAGCATCCCGAGAAAAGCCTCGACATTGCGCGCGGTGAACTTCTGCGCGGCTTTCTCCATTGCAAAGAGTCCGTTGAGTTCGGCTGCAAGCGCGCCGTAGGTAATCAGCGGGCTTTCGCCGCTTTCCACCAGCGCTTCGATGGAAGCGGACAGCGTCATGTCTTCCGGCTTATGAAAACAGGAAATTTCGCGCACCAGTATCTGCGCAATCTGATAAACGACGTCCTTGTCTGTGATTTTGCGGGATTTCATAAACGCACCTTCTCTTGATATTTTCTTTATCTTATCATGTTGAAAACCGGCATAGATCAAAAATAGATTAATTAAATGTAAATACTACAGCCAAACGATGTAAAACTTGGGGATTTGATGCTTCATACAAAAACCTGTTGAACAGCTCTTGGCAAAATAGTATGCGTATTCGATATTCGCATATTGAAACGGAAAGAATCGGATGGTATACTGTACGCTGAATGATTTTAGTGATTCTCATGAAAACAAGGAGGAACTTCACACATGCATTATTCCAGTGAAGTGGAAGAAATGACCTGCGTCCTCAAGGGCGCAAAGCATGATCCCGCCCCGATTCCCGAGGAGGGCAAGTGGATCAAGGCAAAACAAATCACCGATATCAGCGGATTGACGCACGGTGTCGGCTGGTGCGCACCGCAGCAGGGCGCCTGCAAGCTCACGCTGAACGTGAAAAACGGCGTCATCGAAGAGGCGCTTGTCGAGACGCTCGGATGCAGCGGCATGACGCACTCCGCGGCGATGGCGGCGGAGATTCTGCCCGGCAAGACCATCCTCGAGGCGCTCAACAGTGACCTCGTGTGCGACGCGATCAACACCGCCATGCGCGAGCTGTTTTTGCAGATTGCCTACGGCCGCACGCAGAGCGCGTTTTCGGAAGACGGCCTGCCCATCGGCGCGGGACTGGAAGACCTCGGCAAGGGGCTCCGCTCGCAGATCGGCACCATGTACGGCACGCAGCTTAAGGGCCCGCGCTATCTGGAGATGGCCGAGGGCTATGTGCTCGCAATCGGCCTCGACGAGGGCGGCGAGATCATCGGCTATAAATTCGTCAGCCTCGGCAAGATGATGGACGCGATCAAGAAGGGCGTCGATCCTAAGGAAGCGTACGAAAAGAACATCGGTACCTACGGGCGTTTCGACCAGGCCGCCAAGGTCATCGACCCGCGCAAAGCGTAAGGAGGCAGCTATGGCTATTTTTGAAGGTTACGAAAGAAGAATCGATAAGATCAACGCCGAACTGAACAAGTACGGCATCAACGGCATCGACGACGCGAAGGCGATCTGCGAAGCCAAGGGCATCGATGTGTTTTCCATCGTGCGCGGCATTCAGCCAATCGCGTTTGAAAACGCCTGCTGGGCATACACCGTCGGCGCGGCGATTGCCATCAAGAGCGGCGTAAAGACGGCGGACAAGGCGGCGGAAGCCATCGGCGTGGGTCTGCAGGCGTTCTGCATCCCGGGTTCGGTTGCGGATCAGCGCGAAGTCGGCCTTGGTCACGGCAACCTCGCGGCCATGCTGCTGCGCGAGGAAACGAACTGCTTCTGCTTCCTCGCGGGACACGAAAGCTTTGCCGCCGCGGAAGGCGCGATCGGCATCGCCAAGACCGCCAACAAGGTGCGTACAAAGCCCCTGCAGGTCATCCTCAACGGCCTTGGCAAGGACGCGGCGTACATCATCTCCCGCATCAACGGCTTTACGCATGTGGAGACGGAGTATGACTACTACACCGGCAAGCTGACCGTCACGCAGACGAAGGCGTTTTCCGAGGGCGACCGCGCGAAGGTTCGCTGCTACGGCGCGGACGATGTGAACGAAGGCGTCGCCATCATGCGGCATGAGAACGTGGACGTTTCCATCACCGGCAACTCCACGAACCCGACGCGCTTCCAGCATCCCGTCGCGGGCACCTATAAAAAATGGTGCGTCGAGCACGGCAAGAAGTACTTCTCCGTCGCAAGCGGCGGCGGCACGGGCCGCACGCTGCATCCGGACAACATGGCGGCGGGTCCCGCTTCCTACGGCATGACCGATACCATGGGCCGTATGCATTCTGACGCGCAGTTCGCGGGCTCCTCGTCCGTTCCGGCGCATGTCGAGATGATGGGCCTCATCGGCATGGGCAACAACCCGATGGTCGGCGCAACGGTCGCCGTCGCGGTCGCCATCGCGCAGGCGAAATAAATCAATATAAACCAAAAGAACGGCTCTTCTGCGGGGGAGCTGTTCTTTTTGTTGCTCAATTGAATGACGCACAATAAAATGTGAAATTATACAGACAATTCTTATATATGATATATATTTTCTTGACATGCCGCGGGAAAAGGACTATCTTAAACCAAATGCCGCCGTAAGGCGGCGTGGCTAAATGACTTTATTATGTGAGGTTCATCGTTGTGTCAAACCGCGGTTCTTCCAACACATGGTCTATTCTTTCGGTGCTCGGCGCGCTCATCCTGTGGAGCTCGTCGTTTGTCGCCATCAAGTTTGCTTACACGACCTATCCGCCGATCACGCTCGCGGTGGTTCGCTTTGTGGTTGCGACGCTGATCCTCGGCGCGCTGACGCTGCTGCCGCAGAACCGAGTCCGGCTGGAGAAAAAAGACATCTTTACGGTTGTAATCTGCGGCCTGACCGGCATCATGCTGTATGCTGTGCTGCAAAATATCGCCATGCAGTGGACGTCCGCCTCCAACGCGACGCTGATCATCGCGTCCTATCCCGTCATCACGCTGTTGCTTGAGACGCTGATCTATAAAACAAAACTCAGTGTGATCAAGATCGTCGGCATCCTTGTCGCCATCGGCGGCGTCGTGATCCTTTCCTATATCCGGGCGGACGCGCGCCAGAGCGGCGAACTGCTCGGCAGCATATTGCTGATCATTGCCGGCGTCGTCTGGGCGGTATACAACTTCAGGACCAAGAAAGTGATCAACCGGTATCCGCCGATTACGCTGCTGTTTTATACGACTCTGTTTGGAACAATCTTCATGCTGCCGATGGCACTGATTGAGCGCGGGCAATGGCAGCCGCCGACGCTGCTGTCGTTTTCGATGATGCTGTTTCTCGGCGTGTTTTGCTCGGTCGTCGCGTTTCTGCTCTATAACCGCGGGCTGAAAACCATGGCCGCAAGCTCGGTTACGTCCATGCTCAACCTCGTGCCGATCTTCGGCGTGTTCTTTTCCTATATATTATTGGGGGAAGAGGTCACGCTTCGTAAATTCGTCGGCGGTGCAATCGTCATCCTCGGCGTTATGCTGAGCCTCCGCAGAACAAAGGCGGAGATCGCTCTGGAACAGACGCAGATGCAGGAGGCGGCGGAGCTTTCCGGCATGCAGTAATCGGAAGAAATCCCATACTAAACGCGCCCGATTCCATAGATTTGATTAAACGCGCCATTATGCGTATAATAATTGAGTTCAGTGATCAAAACTGACATCAACAGGTGCGGCGTGTCGTGCAATAGACACAAACGCAATGCGGGAATCATATAGATACAACGCAGCCCGCCCGCGACGCCGCATAGCTTCGGAGGACATCGATATGCAATCCAATCAATCCATCAGACGACTGACCACCGCGGGCGTTCTCGCGGCGGCAATCGTTTTGCTCACAGCGCTTGTCTCAATTCCCATGCCCGGGGGACTGGGATATATCAACCTTGGCGACGCGGGCGTGCTGCTTGCGGGCATCCTGCTCGGCGGCGGCTGGGGCGCGCTCTGCGCGGGCGTGGCTTCCGCGCTGGCGGACGTTCTGCTCGGTTGGGCAATCTACGCCCCCGCGACGTTTGTGATCAAGGGTGCCGTCGCTCTTGTGGCGTGGCTTTTGTTCCGTACGCTCCCGAAAAAAATTCGTTTTGCGGGGCTGTATATCGCCGCGCTGATCGTGCCGCTGGGATATTTTCTCTATGAGTCGCTTCTTTACGGGTCTGCATCCGCCGTTCCGAACGTTCCGTTCAACGCCATGCAATGTATGATCGGCGCGGTCGTGGCGACCGTGCTCGGACTGATGCTGCTCAGAACGAAGCTCTTTGCGCAGGAGGCGATCGCGGTTCCTGCTTGCGCTGAAATCCTGCGCGAGCCGAAAAACGGGCCGGACGTGGTTCTCGTCGCCGGGCGCGGTCAGGCGGCGCTGATCACAAAGGCGGGGGACATGCTCTCCGTGCAGGGGATCACGGCGCGTCTCGTCGCCGTGGACGACAGCCGCGCGTTTGAGCGGCTCGGCATCGCGCAGCGGGAGCAGTTTCTGCCGGCGGATAAGCCGTATGTGTTTGTAGAGGACGACGATTCGACGCCGAAGGCGGTTATGCAGGCGGCGGTGGAGGCGACAAGAAAGTGATTGTTCAGAGCGCTGTTGAACTCATCGGCAACACGCCGCTGCTGCACGCGGCGCGGTTTGAAGCCGCGCTCGGGCTGAACGCGACGCTGCTGGTCAAGCTCGAAAGCAGAAATCCGGGCGGCAGCGCGAAGGACAGGATCGCCATCGGTATGATCGAGGCGGCAGAGCGGCGCGGAGAGATTCAGCCGGGCGCGACGCTGATCGAGGCCACGAGCGGCAACACCGGCGTAGGCCTTGGGGTCGTCGCCGCGGCGCGCGGATATCGCGTCGTGCTGACCATGCCGGACAGCATGAGCATGGAGCGTAGAAAGATATTGAACGCGCTTGGCGTGGAGATTGTTTTGACCGAAGGCGCGCGCGGTATGGCGGGCGCAAACGACAAAGCCGAGGAACTGCTTCGCTCGACCCCGGGCAGTATGCGGCTACTGCAGTTTGAAAACCCGGATAACCCCGCCGCGCACGAGGCGACGACCGGCCCGGAGATCTGGCGGGACACCGGGGGGCGCGTGGACGCGCTTGTCGCGGGCGTCGGAACCGGCGGTACGATCACCGGCGCGGGACGCTATCTCAAGCGGCATGATCCCGGCCTCCGCGTTGTTGCGGTGCAGCCGGAGGAATCACCGGTGCTCACGGGCGGCGTGGCCGCCGCGCACGGGATACAGGGCATTGGCGCGAATTTTGTTCCGAAAAACTTCGACCGTTCCGTCGTGGACGAGGTGATCTCCGTTTCGACGCAGGATTCAATCGAGACGGCGCGGCGGTTTATGAAGCGCGAGGGCATTCTCTGCGGCATCTCCGGCGGCGCGGCCCTGTATGGAGCGGTAAAGCTGGCCCGAAGGGAAGGCATGGCGGGAAAAACCGTCGTCGTGATCCTGCCGGACACCGGAGAACGATACCTTTCTACGCCGCTGTTCGATTGATCGATCCTATTTGTCCGTACCAAAGCGCGCGCACCGGAGATACCGGAGCGCGCTTTTTTCACAATTGCCCGCCTGCGTTCATAATTCGGTGCGTTCGAGTGTGCAGCAGCGGGATATCTTAATACCATATGTTGTATCCTGAGCTGAAATATTGAACAATGTATTACAATATTTTGTTTCCTATTGCAAAAGTGGAGCGCTTTCTCTAAAATTTTGCAATAGGAGAGCATCATGAACTATTACGATTACAGTTCGCTTCCAAGAAAAACATCGGCAAGCGATTCCGGTGCGTACGGGAGGACGACATTCCCGCCCAAAAAGACACAGCCGCCTAAGAAATCAAAGCCGAAGTTCTTCAAGAGCCTGCAAAAGCTCTGGAAGCAGTTTAAGCAACGGTTTCTTGCCTGGTTGCGGCGCGTTCTTCGCGCGATCTATCACATGGGGCGACCGATGCGTATTTTTGTTGCGGCGGCGGGCGGATTCGTGCTCGTCTGTCTGATTCTGATTTTCTCCATCTCCGGATCCAAACATAAAAAAGCGGAAGCTATGGCGGAAGAATTTGCGCTGTCCGTGACGCCGGCCGTCGCGACGGCTGTGCCGACCGCAACGCCGGAACCGACAGCGGAGCCAACGCCAACGATCTGGATAGAAAAAGGCGCGGAGGGCGAGGACGTCATGGCGCTGCAAAAGCGTCTCATGGAACTCGGCTATCTCGCCATCGACGAGCCGACAAGCCATTACGGAAACGCGACGAAATATGCCGTCAAGCTCTTCCAGCGGCAGCACGAACTGCAGATGGACGGCATCTGCGGAAACAATACGATTGACCTGCTCTTTTCGGACGACGCAAAGCCGTATGTCATGTATGAAGGCGCGGAGGGCGACGATATCTCCTCGTTCCAGGAGCAGCTTGTCGAGCTCGGGTATCTGGACAGCAACAAGGTGACCGGTTATTACGGAACGGACACCGTCGACGCCGTCAAGGAATTTCAGCGCCGCAACTACCTGACCAAGGACGGCAAAGCCGGAGAGAAAACACTGGATGCGATCAACTCGCCGGACGCGCGCGTTTCCTATGTGAAAGAGCAGGAGATCATCGCAGAGAAGAAGAAGCAGGCGGAACTTGCGCGCGCTTCCTCCGCGGAGGGACGCATCGACAAGATGATCTCCATCGCGAAAAAACAGCTCGGCGATCCATACGTGCTCGGCAAGAGCGGGCCGGATTCCTTCGACTGTTCGGGGCTTGTCTACTACTGCCTGCGGCAGGTCAACGTCTATACGCGCCGACTGAACGCGGCGGGGCTGAGCAGAACCACGAGCTGGACAAAGATCACGAGCCTGAGCAGCGTGAAAAAAGGCGATCTGCTGTTCTTCAAGTCGGACGACAGCAGCTCCATCGGCCACGTCGGCATCTACATCGGCGGCGGCGAGATGATCGACGCATCCTCGGCAAACGGCAAGGTCGTGCGCAGAAGCGCAAAGAGCAGCTATTGGCGGAGAAACTTCGTCGTAGCGCGGCGGCCGATCGAATAACGGATGAATTTTGACAAGCGGCGGTGCGGTTTTCGCATCGCCGCTTTTTGCAAACGGTTGCTCCTTGCATTCCGCCCTTGGATACAGTATGATGATACGCGAACTTACGGGAGGGAACCATATGGCATACCCCAATGAACTGATACGAAATTTTTCCATCATCGCGCACATCGACCACGGCAAATCGACGCTGGCCGACCGCATGCTGGAGCTGACGGATACCGTCGCCGCGCGGGACATGGCGGAGCAGCTGCTCGACTCCATGGACATCGAGCGCGAGCGCGGCATCACGATCAAGTCCTCCGCGGTGCGCATGTTTTACACGCATACAGACGGAAAGCGCTATATGTTTAACCTCATCGATACGCCTGGGCACGTGGACTTCAACTATGAAGTCAGCCGCGCGCTGGCGGCCTGCGAGGGCGCGGTTCTCGTCGTGGACGCGACGCAGGGCATCGAGGCGCAGACGCTGGCAAACGTATACCTTGCAGTGGACAACGGCCTCGAGGTTGTGCCGGTCATCAACAAGATCGACCTGCCGAGCGCGGAGCCGGAGCGCACCGCGCAGGAGATCGAGGACGTTATCGGCATAGAGGCAAAGAACGCGCCGCAGATCTCCGCAAAAAACGGGAAGAACGTTGAGGCGGTGCTCGCGTCGGTTGTGGACGTCGTCCCGCCACCGAAGGGCGACCCGGACGCGCCGCTGACCGCGCTGGTGTTCGACTGCATCTATGATAACTACAAGGGCGCGCTCTCCTATGTGCGCGTGTTCGACGGAACGGTGAAGGAGGGCATGCGTATCCGCTCCATGGCGAGCGGGCATGAGTTCGAGGTCACCGAGGTCGGCGTGTTCACGCCGCTGCCGCTGCCGGTGGACGAGCTCACCGCGGGCGAGGTCGGCTACATCGCCGCCTCCATCAAGAGCGTTGCCGAAACCAAGGTAGGCGACACGATTACCTCCGCCGAGCGCCCCGCCGCAAAACCGCTGCCGGGCTACAAGCAGGCCAATCCTATGGTGTTCTGCGGCATCTATCCCGCGGACGGCGCGCAGTATGGCGACCTGCGGGACGCGCTGGACAAGCTCAAGCTCAACGACGCTTCGCTCTCCTATGAGAAAGAAACGTCCGGCGCGCTGGGCTACGGTTTCCGCTGCGGCTTTCTGGGACTGCTGCACATGGAGATCATTCAGGAGCGGCTGGAGCGCGAGTTCGACCTCGACCTCGTGACCACCGCGCCGAGCGTCATCTATAAGGTAAAGCTGTTCACGGGCGAGGAAATGATGATTGACAACCCGTCCAACCTGCCGCCGGTGACCGAGATCGAGATGCTCGAAGAGCCTGTCGTCAACGCGACCATCATGACCCCGTCCGAATACGTCGGCTCCATCATGGAGATCTGCCAGGAGCGGCGCGGCGTGTTTGTGGATATGAGCTACATCGACGCGGCGCGCGTGAGCATTCACTACGTTCTGCCGCTCAACGAGATCATCTACGATTTCTTCGACCAGCTCAAGAGCCGCAGCAGGGGATATGCATCCTTTGACTACGAGCTCAAGGACTATCAAAAGAGCGACCTCGTCAAACTGGATTTCCTGCTCAACGGGGACATGTGCGACGCGCTGAGCACCATTGTGCACCGCGACCGCGCCTATGCAAAGGGCCGCGCCGTGGCGGAGAAGCTCTGCGAGGTCATTCCGCGCCAGCAGTTTGAAATTCCCGTGCAGGCGGCCATCGGTGGAAAGATCATCGCGCGCGAAACCGTTCGCGCCGTGCGCAAGGACGTCCTCGCCAAGTGCTACGGCGGTGACATCACGCGCAAGAAGAAGCTGCTCGAAAAGCAAAAGGAAGGCAAAAAGCGCATGCGCCAGATCGGCACCGTGTCGCTGCCGAGCGACGCTTTTATGAGCGTGCTCCGCATCAACTAGCGCCATGGCGGGCATCTATCTGCATATCCCGTTCTGCATAAAAAAGTGCGACTACTGCGACTTTACGTCGTTTCCCTGCGGCGAGGTGCCGGAGGCGTATGTCGACGCGCTGATTCGCGAAATCGAGCTGGTTTCCAAAAGCGGGGAGCATCCCGCCGAATTCGACACGGTGTTCTTCGGCGGTGGCACGCCCTCGCTGCTCGGCGGCGGGCAGATGCGGCGCATCATGGACGCGCTGAACAATCGGTTTTCCATCCGCGAAGACGCGGAGCGGTCCATGGAAGTCAACCCCGGCACGACGTCCGGCGAGAAGCTGCGCGCATACCGTGCGGCGGGGATCAACCGCTTCTCGATTGGCCTGCAGAGCTCGCACGACGCGCTCTTAAAAAGCATCGGTCGGATCCATACATATACGCAGTTTCTCGATACGCTCGCGTTTGCGCGTGAGGCCGGGTTTGACAACATCAACGCGGATGTGATGCACGGCCTGCCGGGACAGACGCAGAGCATGTATCTCGACACGCTGCGGGCCGTGTGCGATCTTGGGGTGCAGCATATCTCGGCCTATGCGCTCACGCTTGAGGAGCATACGCCGCTTTATGCGCGCATTTTTACCGGGGAGACGGTTTTGCCGGACGCGGATGAGACGGCGGACATGCAGGACGCGGGCATCGACTATCTGGACTCGCGCGGGTATCACCGCTATGAAATCAGCAACTTTGCGCGCGAAGGATACGAATGCCGGCACAACCTGAACTACTGGCAAAACGGCGAATATATTGGCCTCGGCGTTGCGGCGCACTCCGCCGTACGCCTGAAAAACTGGACGCGCACGGCAAACACGGATTCGGCGGACGAGTATATCCGCATGCTCTCGCGCGGAAAGCGGCCCGTTTTTGAAACGATTAAACTCTACCCGGCGGACGAAATGTTCGAGTGCGTCATGCTGGGTCTTCGGCTTGTGCGCGGGGTCGACCGCGCGGCGTTTACGGCGCGCTTTGGCGTGGATATGGCGGACGCGTTTTCGGACGCGATGTCGCTTCTCAGAAAACGCGGCTGGGTGGAGGAGAGCGAAAGCCGGATCGCGCTCAACGGAAAAGGGCTGGATCTGCAAAACGAAGCGCTCGGGTTTTTCATGTAGCTTATTTGGCCGCTTGGGCGAATTCACTGGAATGTCACATTTTTGATACAGCACTTACTTGACACCAAAGCTCGTAGGTGCTAAATTTTTCTCATGGGTTAGCACTCGACAAAATAGAGTGCTAACAACAGAATTTCAAACGGATGCGTCAGGAAAGGAGGCGGCGGTGATGGAGCTGGATGCGAGAAAGCTCGGCATTCTAAAGGCGATCATAGACGAGTATATCCTCTCCGCGTCGCCGGTCGGTTCCCGCGCCATCAGCAAGCACGAGGGATTCAACCTTTCCAGCGCGACGATTCGCAACGAGATGGCGGATCTCGAGGAGCTTGGCTATCTCGAGCAGCCGCATACCTCGGCCGGGCGCGTCCCGTCCGACAAGGCTTACCGGCTCTATGTCGATCAGATGATGCAGAAAGCCGCGCTTTCGGACGACGAGATCAAGATCATCCGCGCGCACATGAGCAGCAAGCTCGACGAGGTCGAGGCGGTCATGAAGCACACCGCGCAGGCGCTCTCCGCCGTGACGAACTACACGGCGATGGTGATGCCGCCGATGCTCGCGGCAAACAGGCTGCGGCATATCCAGCTTGTTCCTCTTCGCGAGGGACGCGCGCTCGTGGTCATCGTCACCACGACGGGATTTGCGCGGGACGCGGTCATCCGCGTGCCGGAGGATATCTCCAGCGACGAGCTCGAGCGCATCTCGCGGCTTTTAACGGAGCGGTATTACGACTGCCGCATGGACCACATCGGCGAGCGCGTCTCGCGGGAGATGAGCGGCGAGCTGTTCGAAAGAAAAGCGTTCCTCTGCTCGGTCGTCGAGGCCATAGAGCGAAAGATCGAACCGGACACGCCGAACGTGCAGCTTTCCGGCGCGACGAACATGCTGCATTATCCCGAGTACAGCGACGTGAACAAGGCAAAGACCTTCCTCGCCGCCGTCGAGGGCAGAAATATGCTCTACGATATGCTCAAACGCGCGAGCAAGCTGGAGTTTACGATCACAATCGGAAACGAAAACCAGGACGAGACGTTCAAGGACTGCAGCATCGTCACCGCGACGTATCAAATCGGCGACGAACCGCTGGGCTCCTTCGGCATCATCGGGCCGACGCGCATGAACTACGGCAAGGTGATCTCCGTGCTGGAATATATGCGAAGAAGCCTTTCGGAGCTTTTGAGCGCAGAATTGAACGACGAATGAAGCAGGACGGTGAAAGCCGTCCGAGAACGGACAAGGAGACTGGAACATTGACCAAGAAGACGGATAAAACAGAACAGACCGCGAAGAACGCGGCAGAGGAAACGGAGACCGCGCCTGTGACGCCGGAGACGAACGCGGCGGACGCCGTCGTAACCGAAACGAACGAGGCGGCCGATCAGGAGAGCTATACGCTGACCGCCGAAGAGTTTGCCGCCGCCAAGGCGCATATCGAGACGATCACGAAGGAAAAAGACGAAACCGTCGCGCTGCTGCAGCGCATTCAGGCGGACTTCGACAACTTCCGGCGCAGAAATGCCAGCATCCGTCTCGACAGCTACGAAGAGGGCAAGCGGGACGTGGTCAAGGACATTCTGCCCGCTCTGGACAGTCTGGATCGCGCGCTCGAGAGCATTCCCGCCGATCAGGCGGTCTGGCGCGACGGCATTGTGCTCGTTCAGCGGCAGCTGATGGACGCGCTCAAAAAGCTCGGGCTCGAGGAGATCGAGAGCGACTGCAAGTTTGATCCCGCCAAGCACGAGGCGGTCATGCGCGAAAAGGCGGAAGGCAAGGACAGCGGCGAAATCGTCGTCGTGCTGCAAAAAGGCTACCGCATGGGAGAGCGCATCATCCGCCACTGCATGGTAAAGGTTGCGGAATAGGTTCCGCAAAGTTAAAAGAGAGTTTAAACAGATTTCCGGCAATACGGAAACAATTTTATAAATAGTTGGAGGATACAGTATCATGGGCAAAATTATTGGCATCGACCTCGGCACGACGAATTCCTGCGTCGCTTTCCTCGAAGGCGGCGAACCGGTCGTCATTCCCAATTCCGAAGGCATGCGCACCACGCCTTCCGTGGTTGCGTTTAAGGACGGCGAGCGCATGGTCGGCAACATCGCAAAGCGCCAGGCCATCACGAACCCCGATCGCACGGTCGCTTCGATCAAGCGCGACATGGGTTCCTCGCGCAAAGTTCATATCGAGGGCAAAGACTACACGCCGCAGGAAATCTCCGCGATGATCCTGCAAAAGCTCAAGACGGACGCGGAAGCCTACCTTGGCGAAACCGTGACGCAGGCGGTCATCACCGTTCCGGCGTACTTCACGGACAGCCAGCGTCAGGCGACCAAGGACGCGGGCCGCATCGCGGGCCTCGAAGTCCTGCGCATCATCAACGAGCCGACGGCGGCCGCGCTTGCCTACGGCATGGACAAAGAGAACAACCAGAAGATTCTGGTCTACGATCTCGGCGGCGGCACGTTCGACGTTTCGATCCTCGAAATCGGCGACGGGGTGTTCCAGGTTCTCGCGACCGCCGGCAACAACCGCCTCGGCGGAGACGACTTTGACCAGCTGATCATGAACTACATTGCCGATGACTTTAAAAAGAACAACGGCATCGACCTGCGGCAGGATAAGATGGCGCTCCAGCGCCTCAAGGAAGCCGCTGAAAAAGCGAAGATCGACCTTTCGGGCGTTGCGCAGACGACGATCAACCTGCCGTTCATCACGATGGACAAGGCGGGCCCGAAGCACCTCGACATCACGATTACCCGCGCGAAGTTCAACGAGTTGATCAACGACCTCGTCGAGCAGACCAGAACGCTGATGCAGAAGTGCCTCAGCGACGCGGGCCTCTCCGCCTCACAGGTGGACAAGGTCATCCTCGTCGGCGGTTCGTCCCGTATCCCGATGGTGCAGGATATGGTCAAAAAGGTCACCGGCAAAGACCCGTTCAAGGGCATCAACCCGGACGAATGCGTCGCCATCGGCGCGGCGATTCAGGGCGGCGTGCTCGGCGGCGAAGTCAAGGACATCCTGCTGTTGGACGTCACCCCGCTTTCCCTCGGCATCGAGACCGTCGGCGGCGTGTTCACGAAGCTCATCGAGCGCAACACGACCATCCCGACCAAGAAGAGCCAGATCTTCTCGACGGCGGCGGACGGACAGACCAGCGTGGAAGTGCACGTGCTCCAGGGCGAGCGCGGCATGGCGCGGGACAACAAAACCCTCGGCCGCTTCCAGCTGACCGGCATCGCACCCGCGCCGCGCGGCGTGCCGCAGATCGAGGTCTCCTTTGACATCGACGCAAACGGCATCGTACACGTCTCGGCAAAGGACCTTGGCACGGGCAACCAGCAGAACGTGACCATCACGGCTTCGACCAACCTCAACGAGGACGAGATCAAGCGCGCGGTTGCGGACGCCGAGAAATTTGCGGACGAGGACAAGAAGCACAAGGACGAGGTGGAAACGCGCAACCATGCCGACCAGCTCATCTACACCACCGAGCGCAGCATGAAGGAAATGGGCGACAAGATCGACGCCTCCGGCAAGGAGCAGATCGAAAAATCGATTGCCGATCTGAAGAAGACGCTCGAAAGCGGCGACGTGGATATGATCAAGACCGCGACGGAGAGCCTCACCGAGCTGAGCTACAGCGTGTTTGGCAAGGTTTACGAGCAGGCGCAGCAGCAGGCGGGCGATCAGGGCGCGCAGGGCTATGACGCCGGACAAGACCAGAGCCAGCCGCAGGACGACGTTGTGGACGCGGATTACGAAGTCGTGGACGACGACAAGTAAATCGCAAACGGCGATCGACAAACGAACAAAACAGCCAGGGAGGCGCAGACAAAGCCTGCGCCTCCTTGTCGGGAAATTTTAAAGCGGAAGCATGACGCGCGCAGGGAAACAAGCGGCGCGCGCTGGATGGAGAGGTGACGGGCGTTGGCAGACAAACGCGATTATTACGAAATACTGGGCGTGAGTAAAACCGCAACGGAAAGCGAGATTAAAAGCGCGTTCCGAAAAAAGGCGAAGGAGTGCCACCCCGACTTAAACCCCGGCGACAAGGAAAAGGAAGCGCAGTTCAAGGAGCTCAACGAAGCGGCGGAAGTGCTTTCCGATTCTGAAAAACGCGCTAAATACGACCAGTTCGGCCACGCGGCGTTCGATCCCAGCATGGGCGGACAGGACCCGTTTTCCGGCGGCGGATTCGGCGGGTTCGGCGATTTCGGGGATATTCTGGGGCAGATGTTCGGCAACGGCTTCGGCGGGTTCGGCGGCGGACAGACGCGAAACGGCCCCGTTCCGGGCGACGATCTGCACTACAACCTGACCATCACGTTTGAAGAGGCCGCGTTCGGAACCGAAAAGGAGATTACCATCCCGCGCGAGGAGGTTTGCGAAACCTGCCACGGAACGGGCGCGAAGCCCGGAACGGAGCCTGTCACCTGCAAAACCTGCCACGGAACGGGACAGGTTCGTACACAGCAGAACACGATTCTCGGGTCTTTCACGTCCGCAAGGCCGTGCTCGGCCTGCCACGGAACTGGCAAGATTATAGAAGAACCTTGCGCAACCTGCCGCGGCGCGGGGCGCGTGCGCAACAACCTGAAAAAGAAGATCACGATTCCGGCGGGCATCGACAAAGGCCAGAGCCTGCTTCAGCGCGGCATGGGCAGCGCGGGACAGCGGGGCGGCCCGAACGGGGATCTGTATATCATCATCAACGTCCGGCCCGACAAGCGGTTCACGAGGAAGGGATTTGATCTCTATCTGGAGATTCCGATTTCTTACACCATGGCGGCGCTCGGTGGCAGCCTGACGGTGCCGACGCTTAAGGGAAGCGTGAAATACCAGATTCCCGCCGGCACGCAGACGGGCTCCATGTTCCGCCTGCGGGATCAGGGCATCCAGCGCTTGCACGCAAACGGCAAGGGCGATCTGCTCATCACCGTCAACGTCGAGGTGCCAAAGCACCTCAGCGACGAGCAGCGGAAGATATTGGAGCAGTACGCCGAAACGCTCGGCGAGGGCGCGGAAAACCGCACCGCGAAACGCGGCGGATTCGGCAGATCGTCCAGCGCTAAAAAATAGAACGAATCATACAACAAAAACAGCCTCCCCATATATGCGGGGAGGCTGTTGTGTACATAAGGCGGTTTAGTTATTGTTGGCTTGTTCCTGCATGGAACTATGTTTATGCCGACGATTGAGCACGAGCTGCATGGCAAGCGAAATGACGCCGCTGAGGATCAGGATGAAATAGAAGCTCGCCACGCGGCTGAGCAGCATCGCGGGGACGATGAGCGCGCTTTGAAACAGAACGCGGAAAATCGTGACAAACCCGCTCTCGCTCGCGCCCGCGGAGCCGGGAATCGGCAGAAAGCAAACGGCGAGATAGAGCACGGACTGCAGCGCGACGAAGTCCATCATTCCAAATCCGCTGAGGTTGAACGCGCGATAGACGAAATACGGAATGATAAACTGCGAACCGAGCAATAGAATGTATGAAAACAACTCTGCAACGAGAAGCCATGGGTGCTGTCGAAACACACCGGCTCCCTTTTGATACAGCGCAATCTGCTGGGCGACGCGTCCCTCGATTTGTTCCGGCTTTTTCAGGATGCGAATGCGGGCGAGCAGTGTGATGGCTTTATGCACGATGCGCGCCGCGAAATCCTTTGAAAACATGGCAAACAGCAAAAAGAGGATCAGGCCGATGTTGATCAGCGAGCCAAACAGAAACAGCCAGAGAAACGCGCCGAGATTATTCAGAATCAGACTTGCGTGAAACGGAAACAGCACCGTCGGAATCAGCAGCACGACAAGCTGATGCGAGGCGTTGACCAGCAGAAGAGCGAGGGAAGCAAAAGAAACTTCCACGCCGTAGGCGATCATGTAATAAAGCTGCATGGGCTGCCCGGCGACGCCCGCGGGCGTAACGGCGGTGTAGTATTGCCCGATGAAGCCAAAGCCGATACTGCGAATCAGCGAAAGGCGCCTGCCGTAGAGCACGCGCAGCGCCAGATGCAGCGCAACGCCGAACATCAGCGCGGCAAGCAGAGACGTGCCGAGCGCGGCAAGCAGCCAGCCGATGCGCGCGCCGGTGACGGCGCTCCAGAATTTGCCGAGTGACGTATCGCGAAAGATCACGATTAGCGTCGCGGCAATCAGCGCGAACATCAGCAGCGTGCTGATGAGGCGCAGGCGTTTATTCTTTTTCGATTTGCCTTCTTCGCCGGAATGATTCGCGTGCGTATCGGCGCTTTGCGGCGGGGGCGTATGCGTCATATCATCCATATAGCGTATCATAACCGAATGAACGGAATTTTGCCACAGTTGAGAACCTGAAAATCGTAAAATTATGATGAACTGAATTGAACTTTTAAATAAACGCCGCGTTGGGCGGGCGGGCAAACCGTTATTCTTCTGCCGTGAAAAACGCCGTGCGGCCCATTGCGTCCGTAAACTGCACGACGGGGCATTCCAGACCTTCGACCGGCAGCTGCAGCGGCAGCTTCGGACGGCAATCGACCGCAGCGGGGAAGAAGCAGTCGCCTTCGATATGCCCGACCGCCGCGTAGACAAGCGGGTAGGCGGGCGAAAAGGCAGCTTTTTCAATCGTGACCACGCGCTTAGAACGAACGGTCGCGAATCGTGCCGAAAATGCTGCCGGCGTGTCGTCGGCCGGATAACGCAGCAACAGCTCGTGTTCTCCGTCCAGAAGCGAATGCGTGCTCGCGTTCTTCAGTAGGCGCGCGCGCAGCGTGTAGAGCGAAAGGGGGGAAGCGTCCAGCGCGAGAAACCGACGTCCGAGCTTGCAGGCTGCCGCGGCGGTCGTTCCGCTGCCGGAGAACAGATCGCAGACCAGATCGCCGGGACGCGAGGAGGCGAGGATGACGCGGTTAAGCAGCGCCTCGGGCTTTTGCGTGGCGTAGCCGACGCGCTCGCTGTCTTTCTGCTGCAGATGCTCAATGTCGTCCCAAACGTCGCTTGGGAAAACGGGCGTGTCCTCGTAGTAGGTGTACACCTTTCCGGCGGAGCGGATGGAAAAGCATATGCGCCCGTCCTCGTCGATATAGCGCTTCATGTGGTTGCGCTTCTCCGGCCCGCGCGGCCGACCGACCGCATAGATATCGAAAAACACCTTTGCGCTCTTGCGATAAAATAGAATCGTATCGTGTTTTCGCGGGTAGTAGCGCGTGCTGCGGCCGCCGGATTTGTAGCACCAGATGATTTCGTTCATGAAATTCTGCGCGCCAAAGATTTCGTCCAGCAGGAGTTTGAGCTTTGCGCTCATGCGGTAGTCAATGTGAAGATAGAGAGAGCCGGATTCGCAGAGCAGCTCCTGCGCGCCGCTGAGTACAACTCGCATCCAGTCCAGATACGCGCCTTCCTCCCGGTTGTCCGCATACGCGGGCAGTTTGATCTGCTTTTGACCGGAACCGATTCTGATGTGAAACGTGTCGCCCGTGCCAAACGGCGGGTCGAGATAGACCACCTGAACGCGGCCCTTGTACGTATCGAGCAGCCCGCCGAGCGCGTCCTCCGCGCGCAAAAGAACAAACTCGCCCGGGCCGCCGTTTGCGTGCCGTTCACTGGTGCAGGTAAGTCGCATGCCGATATCCTCCCGTCGTCTGATTGGGCCGTTCGGGTAATAAAAAAGCGGGAGGCCGGCGACGGTTATTCGACCGGCCGGTTTCCCGCCGCGATTGCGACGTGGGCTTCCATATGCTCTTTGGCGGCGGGCGCGTCATGGCGCTCGATGGCCTGATAGATGCTCAGGTGTTCCGCAAGCGAGTTCGGCGCGCGATCCGGCAGAGTAAGCGAGCTCTGGCGCGCTTTGCGGATGTTTTGATGCAAAGAGGCGAGGATGTGCCGGATGGTGCGGCTGCCGCTGGCTTCGTAGATCAGCTCGTGAAACCGCGTGTCCAGAGAGACTAGGTGCGCAACGTCTGTCTTTGCCGTGTAAAACTCCATGAGCTCCACGACTTCTTTAAGCTCCGCTAACTGGGCCTCGGTGACGCGCTGCGCCGCCCAGTAGGCGGCCTGCCCTTCGAGCAGATGGCGGATTGTGGAAACGTCCTGCAAATCCTCGGTCGAAAGACCTTTGACGACCACGCCGCGGTTGGGGTGCGAGGAGACAAGGTCTTCAAGTTCAAGCTGCTTGAGCGCCTCGCGTACGGGCGTGCGGCTCACGCCAAGCTCCTCGGCGATCTTCATCTCAATGAGGCAGTCGCCCGTTTGATATCGGCCCTCGGCAATTGCGTCGCGAAGAAAGCGGTACACTTTTTCGGACAGCGAACCGTAGTCCTTATTCTCGTAAAATCCGTTCATGAAGTCTCACTTTCGCGGGCGAAGAACCACGCCCGCTTACGATCGGAGAAGGGGGAATTCGCTCGAATTGGATTATCAACAGTGTATCGTTTTTTTACCTGAAATACAAGCGCCGGTATACAAATATACAATAAACAATCAAAACAATAAAACAATCTAAAAAAACAATCAAAATAGAAATCTAAACAGTCTAAACAGAATCGGACGAAAAATAGAGCCGCTGACGCAAATGCGCCGCAAACCTTTCACGCGGGAGTAACAGGATGAAGGGCGCGGCGTATTTACAGAAACCTCGCCGGCTGGTATAATTTTATATAATCAAGAATGGAGGTGTGCATATGTCCGAAGAAAAGAAGGCGAGCACCGCGGTATCCAAGGTGGAAGCGGAAGGCGGTCGAATCATATTTGCGGACGAAGTCGTCGCAACCATCGCCGCGTTGGCGGTATCCGACGTGGAAGGCGTTGCGGCCATGAGCGGCGGAATGGTCGAGGGCATCACCGAAATGCTCGGCAAAAAGAACATTACAAAGGGCGTTAAGGTTGAGGTCGGCCAGGAAGAAGCCGCCGTTGACATATCCGTCAGCATCAAATACGGCTACAAGATCAAAGAAGTCTGCGAGAAAATTCAGCAGGCGGTCAAGAGCGCGGTTGAAACCATGACCGGACTTCGCGTTGTGGAAATCAACGTTTTTGTTCAGAGCGTTGTGTTTGAACCGGCGGAGCAGGAAAACTCCCGCGCAACAAAGCGCAAGGAGAAGGAAAAGAACAAAGAGAAGGAAGCGGAAGTCGTTGCGGCGGAGGTTGTCGAACCGGAACCGCCCCGCGTGAAATAACGCGGACGATTGTGGGGTAAATGACGGGCGGAGATCGTTCCGCCCGTTTTAAAGGATGCGCCTAGATGGGGTTGCGCAATCCAAAATCAAAAGAGTATGTCGGCGCGTCGTATGCGCGTTCGGCTGATGAAAAGGGGGTTTCGCTGTTATGAAACTCAAGGTTTTTGACCGTATCCTGCTGGGGATTCTGCTGATTGCGGCAATCCTGGTGTCGTTTGTGCTCTTTGGCGTCGCCGCGGGGCTCATTCAGGAAGATATGATTTCCGGGTTTGTCTCCCTGTTCTATATGTTCCCTGAAAACGCAATGATTCTTGCCGGATGCGGGCTTGTTCTGCTGCTCATCAGCGTCAAGCTGCTCTTTGCCGGCAGAGGAAAGAAAGAAGCCGCGCGTCCCGCCTCCGCGCTGATGCGGCAGACGGAGCACGGCGGAACATTCATCGCGCTCGAAGCGCTCGACAGCATGGTGCAGAAGCACTGCCGCGCCATTGCGCGCGTGCGGGACGTGCACACCACGCTGCAGTCGTCCGACGACGGCGTAACCATCGGCATCCGCCTGTGCGTGCTGCCGGATACGGACGTTGTGACGCTCTCAAGCGAACTGCAGAAGTCGCTCAAGGAGCACATCGAGTCCCTGACCGGTATTCAGGTCAAGGAGATCGGCGTGCTGGTCGAGAGTGCGGCCGCGCCCGTGGCAACCGCGGCGGTATCCCGTGTCGAATGAGGATGGAAACATGAACGCGTTTTGGGAGTTTGTCAAAAAACATAAATATACCGTGCTGCTTGTTCTTGCCGGTCTGGTGCTGACGATTCTGTTCTTCTCCATCGGCTTCTGGCGCACGATACTGCTGTTTTTAATCCTCGCGCTGTGCTTTTTCCTCGGCTATCTGCTCGATCAGGGCGGGCCGGAGGGCATCCGGGATTTTTTTACAAAGCTGTTTTCCAAAGATAAATAAACGGGATCAATCAATAAGGATTAATCAATCATGAGCAGAACGACCGCGCGCGAAGTCGCGATGATGATGCACTTTTCCAATCTACTGGGCGGCGAGGATACGCCGGAACGCGTACTGGAGAAAACCGAAACGCTCGGATCTCTGGACGCGGAGGATTTGCGTTACGTTTCACAGATACTCGAAGGCGTAAGCGAGCATTCGGCGCAGATCGACGAAATCGTCAGCCGCTTTTCGAAGGACTGGGCAATCGAGCGCATTTCGCGTGTGGATCTGAGCATTCTGCGCGTGGCGATCTTTGAGATGCTCTATCGAAAGTCGGACGTGCCGACCGGCGCGGCCATCAACGAGGCGGTGGAGCTTGCAAAGCGCTACGGCGGCGACCGCTCGTTTGCGTTTGTCAACGGAATTCTCGGGAGCGTCGCAAAAGAGACCGTATCCCCATGAACCGGCTGTATCTCGGCGTCGATACAAGCAATTATACGACGTCCGTCTCCTGCGTTTCAGACGAAGGCATCGTTTTCGATCAGAGAACGATGCTTTCTGTACCGTTGGGCGGGCGAGGGCTTCGGCAGAGTGAGGCGCTGTTTCAGCATGTCAAAAACCTGCCGCCGCTCGTGGAAACCATGCTTGCGTCGATCGACAGGGAACGCGTCGCCGCCGTCGCCGTCAGCGCCACGCCGACGGGCGCGGCGGAATCGTACATGCCCGTGTTTCTTGCGGGAGTTCTCGCGTCAAAAAGCATCGCCGCCTCGCTCGGCGTCCCGCTTTACGAAACCACGCATCAGGCGGGGCATGTCCGTGCGGCGCTGTTTGGACAGGAGTGTGCGTTCGGTGAAAAGCCTTTTCTTGCAATGCATCTCTCCGGCGGCACGACGGATCTGCTGATTGTGCGCTATGAGCGCGGAACGGTCGGGCCGATTGAGCGCATCGGCGGTTCGGACGACCTGCACGCGGGACAGTTTGTCGACCGCGTTGGTGTGAAGATGGGGCTTCCGTTTCCAAGCGGCGTGTCGCTCGAGGCGCTCGCGCAGCGGGCGGAGGATCGCTCGCTCAAGCTGCCTTCCAGCGTAAAGGGGCTGAACTGCTCCTTTTCCGGACAGGAGACGCAGTGCGCGCGATTGCTCGATGGGGACGCGGCAAGAGAAGCCGTCGCATATGCGGTCTACGACTGCATGGCGCGCACGTTTTCAAAACTGCTGACAGCTGCTTTTGAACAGACGGGCTGTGATTCCGCGCTGCTCTCCGGCGGCGTTTCCGGCAGCCTTTTGCTAAAAAATTTGCTGGCGGAGCGCATGGGGCGGGAGCTGTATTACGCAAAGAGCGGGCTTTCCTCGGACAACGCCGTCGGGACCGCTCTGCTTGCGCGGGATCTGACGAAAAACGGGAGGTGAGGACGGCATGGAACAGGCGCTTACGCCCGTGTTTCGCGTTGGCGAACTGAACGAATACGTCTCCACGCTGCTTTCCTCCGACCCGACTCTTGCGCAGCTGCGGGTCAGTGGCGAGATCAGCGGCTTCAAGCGGCACTCGTCGGGACATCTCTATTTTTCGCTGAAGGACGAAAGCGCGCTTGTGCGCTGCGTCATGTTTCGCCAGCAGGCGATGCGCCTCAACTTTCAGCCGCAGGACGGCATGCAGGTGCTGCTCTACGGCAGGGCCGCGCTCTATGAAAAGGACGGCTCGTTCCAGCTCTACGCCAACTATCTCAAAAAGAGCGGCGAGGGCGAGCTGTATCTGCGCTTTCTTGCGCTGAAACAGGAGCTTGAGGCGCGCGGCTGGTTCGACGAGGCGCGAAAGCGGCCCATTCCGTTTTTACCGCGCCGCGTCGGCGTGGTTACCAGCGGCACGGGCGCCGCGGTGCAGGATATCCTGAACATCATCAACAGAAGATTTCCGCGCATGCCGGTCGTGCTCGCGAGCGTTCGCGTGCAGGGCGCGGGCGCGGCGGAGGAGATTGCGCGGGCGATTCGGGACATGAACGCGGCAAACGCAGCGGACGTGCTGATCGTCGGCCGCGGCGGCGGCAGCATGGAGGACCTCTGGGCCTTCAATGAACCGGCCGTTGCGGAGGCGATCGTCGAAAGCCGCATTCCCGTCATCAGCGCGGTCGGCCACGAGACGGACTTCACGATTGCGGATTTTGCGGCGGATCTGCGCGCGCCGACGCCGTCCGCCGCGGCGGAGCTCGCCGTGCCGGAGATGGACGCCTGCTATGAAGGCGTTCGGCAGCTTTCCGAGCGCATGCGCCGCGCGCTGACAGGGCGCGTGCAAAAGCTTCGCGCGGATGTGCGGCTCTTTGCCTCTTCCCGCGCGTTTCGCCTGCTGGAAGGGCGGCTGATGGGCGAACGGCAGTCGCTTGACCGCCTGCGCGAGCAAGCGCACAGAAGCGCCTCGGAGCGCGCGGCGCTGGCGCGTTCGTCGCTGGGACAGCTTCGCGCGCAACTTTCCGCGCTGGATCCTTCCGCCGTGCTGGAGCGCGGCTATGCGATCGTGACCGGCGAAAACGGAAACGCGCTTTCCGGCGTCTCGTCTTTGAAAAAACAGGACCGCGTGAACATCCGCATGCGGGATGGCTCCGCGGACGCGCGCATCGAGCGGGTCACGCCGACAGAAAACAGCAAACAACGGGCATGAGCTACATGCCGAATCGGGCAACAGGAGGGGAAGCGTATGGAACAGGCAATGCCGTTTGAAGGCGCCATGGAAAAGCTGACGAAGATCGTAGCCAAGCTCGAAAGCGGAGAAGGCTCGCTGGACGAGATGATTCGCCTTTATGAGGAGGGTATGACGCTCGTGACCGCCTGCGAAAAACAGCTGGATGGATACGAGGCGACGATTTCCAAGCTCAACGGAGCGATCGGGGCGCAGAGCGATGCTGAGTGAAAAGCTGACGCAATACGCCGCGTTGACCGAAAAAGCGCTCGCCGATTTGATCGGCGAGGGTGAACGCGCGCCGATTCTAGCGGAGAGCATGGCGTACAGCGTGTTTTCCGGCGGCAAGCGTATCCGCCCCGCGCTCTGCATGGCCGCCTGCGAGCTCCTTGGCGGGGCGGCGGAGGACGCGCTCTACGCCGCCTGCGCGCTGGAACTGATCCACACCTATTCGCTGATTCACGACGATTTACCCGCGATGGACAACGACGACATGCGTCGCGGCAAGCCGAGCAGCCATAAGGCGTTCGGCGAGGCGAACGCGATTCTCGCGGGAGACGGGCTGCAGGCGCTGGCGTTTTACGCGCTCTCGCGCTGCCCTGCAAAGGACGCGCTGGCGGATGTTGCCAAGGGCGCGTTTGAAATGGTCATGGGTCAGAGTCTGGACGTCAACAGCGGCGGGGACGAATCGCTGCTGCGCCAGTTGCAGGACTATAAAACCGGGGCGTTGTTTCGCGCGGCGGTGTTGTCTGGCGCGGCCTGTGCGGGCGCGGATGCGGCGCAGCGCGAAGCGCTCGTGCGTTTTGCGGACGCATACGGCCTGCTGTTTCAGATTACGGACGACATCCTCGATTTCGAGGGCGACGCCGCCGTGCTCGGCAAGAGCGTCGGCAAGGACGCGCGCGAGGGTAAGACCACGTTTGTCACGGTCTACGGCGTCGACGCGGCAAAAGAATTTGCGGACAATTATGCAAGCGCGGCGCGGCAGGCAGTGCTGGAGGCGAACCCCGACGCGCCGTTTTTTATGGAGCTCATTGATTTTACACGCACGCGCAAAGCGTGATGGACTTTTACGGCTAGATTGATAACAGGAAGAACAGACAGAATCATGGATGGTTACCCGGTACTCGACAAAGTCAACTCGCTTGAGGACTTCAAACAACTCAGGGACGGAGAACTGCCCGCGCTCGCGGCGCAGCTTCGTCAGTATATGATTGAAAACATCTCGCGCTGCGGCGGGCATCTTGCCTCCAGCCTCGGCGCGGTGGAATTGACCATAGCCATGCACCGCGCGTTCAACAGCCCGGTGGATAAGATCATCTTCGACGTCGGGCATCAGTCCTACGCGCATAAGATTCTCACGGGCCGCAGGGAGGCTTTCTGCACGCTCCGCCAGGAAAACGGCATCTCCGGCTTTCCCAAGCGGGACGAAAGCGAGCACGATCCGTTTAACACGGGCCACGCTTCAACGGCGATCTCCGCCGCGCTCGGCATTGCGCGCGCAAAGCAGCTGCTCGGCGAGGACGGCATTGCCGTCGCGCTGGTCGGGGACGGCGCGCTGACGGGCGGACTTGCGTTCGAAGGGCTCAACGACGCGGGGCAGGCGGACGTGCCGCTGATCGTCATTCTTAACGACAACGAGATGTCGATTTCACCCAATGTCGGCGCGCTGCACCGCATGCTCGTCAACATGCGTTCCAGCGAGCGGTATGTGCGCCTCAAGCGCACCGTCGTTCGCCTGCTGGATACGGGCATCACCGGCCGCTGGCTCTCGCGGCACATGGAAAATTTCAAAAACCGCATCAAGAGCTTTTTGATGCCGAAGCGACTGTTCGAGGACATGGGCTTTCTCTATCTCGGCCCCATCGACGGACACGATGTTAGCGGGCTTGTGCGCATGTTCCGTCGCGCGAAGGAACTTCGGGTGCCGGTCATCGTGCACTGCGTGACGCAAAAGGGCAAGGGCTACGCCTTTTCGGAGCGCAATCCCGAGAAATTTCACGGCATTGCGCCGTTTTCCATCGACACGGGGGACGTTGAATCCGCGCTGAAAAAGAGCAATTCATCCGTATTCGGCGAGGCGATGATCGCGCTTGCGGAAAAAGACCCTCGCATCGTCGCCGTTTCTGCCGCGATGCCCATCGGCACGGGGCTGACGGAGTTTGCGACAAGGTTTCCCGAGCGGTTCTTCGACGTCGGCATCGCGGAAGAGCATGCGCTGACCATGGCGGCGGGCATGGCGAGCGGGGGACTGAAACCGGTGGTTGCGATCTATTCCACGTTTTTGCAGCGCGGCTACGATCAGATTTTGCACGACATCTGCCTGCAAAAGCTGCCGGTCGTGCTTGCGGTGGATCGCGCGGGGCTGGTCGGTGACGACGGCGAGACGCATCAGGGCGTATACGACGCGGCGTTTCTTTCCACCATGCCGAATATGACGATCTATTCTCCCGCAACGCAGCAGGAGCTTGTACATATGCTCTCACTCGCCGTCTCGCGCGGCGAGCCCGCGGCGGTGCGCTATCCGCGCGGCAGCCTGATGCAGGCTGTGTCCGCGCAGCCGGTGGAAAAGGGAGTTTGGGAAGAGCTGGAACCCGTCGCGGAGCGAACGATCATCGCGACGGGCACGATGGTCGCCCTCGCAATGCCGGTTGCGCGCAAGCTCGGCGCAGGGCTGATCAACGCAAGGACGATCCGGCCGATGGACGAGGACATGCTTGCGCGTGTAAAGCGCACGGCAAAGCGCGTCGTGGTCATGGAAGAGGGCGTGGACTGCCTCGGCCTTCGCGTGCTGGCCGCGCTGACACCGGTACCGGTGCTGCGCATGAACGTGCCGGACGAACCGGTTTCGCAGGCGTGCGTAGGGCATCAGCGGCAGTGCTGCGGCCTCACGGCGGAGCGGCTGGAAGCGCTGCTGATGGAGGAGGACGCATGAAGACGCGACTGGACGTGGCGCTGTTTGAACGCGGCCTTGCCAAAAGCCGCGAGGAGGCTCGCGCGCTCGTGCTTGCGGGGCAGGTGTATCTCGGCGAGGTCAAGGCGCTCAAGGCCGGACAGTTCGTCACGGAGGAAACGCAGATTTCCGTACGTGGAGAGACCTGCCCGTTTGTCAGCCGCGGCGGATACAAGCTGCAAAAGGCGATGGACGTTTTTCCGATCACGCTGGATCAAAAAGTCTGCGCGGATATCGGCGCGTCCACGGGCGGGTTTACGGACTGCATGCTCCAGCACGGCGCGAAGAAGGTATACGCTATCGACGTCGGCTACGGTCAGCTGGACTGGAAGCTCAGAAGCGATGAACGCGTGGTTGTGCTCGAGCGCACCAACGCGCGCTATATGGAACCCGGCTGGTTTGCCGAAGCGCTGGATTTCGCGTCCATAGACGTTTCGTTCATCTCGCTCGATAAAATCCTGCCGCCGCTTTTGCCCTGCCTTGCGCCGGGCGGACAGGTCGTGGCGCTGATCAAGCCGCAGTTTGAGGCGGGCAGGGACAAGGTCGGCAAGCATGGCGTGGTCTCCGAAGAGGAGACGCACATTGAAGTGGTGGAACGTATGCTCGGCGTATCCCGCGCGAGCGGTTTTTGTGTACGGGGGCTGTCATATTCACCTATTCGCGGCCCGAAAGGGAATATTGAATTTCTCGTTTTTCTCGAAAAATGCATACAAACAAATTATGACGAAACAGAAAACGACCACGATTCTGCCGTTTCGGTCGTAACGGACGCGCACAATTTGTGCATATAAAGCATACATATTCACATTTACTCTTGTATTTTTATAAATGAGGCCGTATAATATGGGCATATTACCGATTTTGGAGCGAGAACGATGAAAATCGGCTTTGCTGGTAACCTCGAAAAAGAAGGCATCGCCGAATTTCGTCTTCGTATGATGGGACAGGCGTCCGCTCTGGGCGAGAGCGTTCTTGCGCTGGACAGCGTCGACGCGCTGCTGGCGGAAGAGATCGCGCCGGAGCTTCTTGTCGTCATCGGCGGGGACGGGACGCTCCTTCGCTTCGCCTCGGCGGCGGCGCGTCGGGATATTCCGATCCTCGGCGTAAACCTTGGACGGATCGGTTTTTTGAGCGAAATCACACGGGACGAATTCCCCGCGGCGCTCGAGCGCATCCGGCGCGGGGATTACCGCACCGAGACGCGTATGATGCTGCTCTGCAGCGTCAACGGCGAACCGTACGCAAACTGCCTCAACGATATCCTCGTTTCCAAGCAGTCGTTCTCCGGCACGATCCATGTGGACATCGACTGCGACGGACAGCCGGTCGGCTCGGTATTCAGTGACGGCATCATCGCCTCCACGCCGACGGGCTCCACCGCCTACAACCTCTCCGCCGGCGGCCCGGTGGTTACGCAAAACCTCGACAGCATCGTCGTCACCACGGTCTGCTCGCACACGCTGCACATCCGGCCTGTTGTGAGCGCGCCGGACTCGGTCTGGACGTTTCATGTCAACGGCGAAGGCTTCGTTGCCGGAGACGGCATCCGTCTTCGGAGAATCAGCCCGGACGATCGCATCGTCGTCACACGCTCCGATCAACGCGTGAAGTTCATCCGTTTTCAGGAGCACAACGTATTTGAGCTGATCCGGCAGAAACTGACATAACGGCGTTTTTGCACAACGGCTACATCCCGAGAGAATCAAACAAGGCTTTTGCGTCGGCGCCTCTGCTCCGGCGTAACGATAACTCAGGAACACGCAACATCTTTGATCGCCGCGGACGCGGCGCGCCCGGGCGGATTCACCGCACGGCATGGAATTCATCATTTTATATTGTATTGGGGATTGAAACATGAAAGCAAAACGGCATGATATGATTTCCAAACTCATTGCTTCGGAAAACATCGAAACGCAGGAAGAACTCGCCGGAAAACTGCGCGATCACGGCTTTTCCGTTACGCAGGCGACTGTCTCGCGGGACATCAAGGAGCTTCGGCTCATCAAGGTGCTCACGCCCGAGGGACGCTATCGCTATGCGACGGTGGAAAAGGCGGAGGCGGATCTGCAGGAGCGGTTTATCCGCATGTTCAGCAACTGCGTGCTTTCCGTTACGAGCGCGGGCAACCTGATCGTCATCAAGACCATCGCCGGCAGCGCAAACGCGGCGGCGGAGGCGGTGGATACGCTCAAGTGGCCGGACATCCTCGGCTCCATTGCGGGGGATAACACGATCTTCATCGCCGTGCGGGACGCAAAGAGCGTCGGCGACATCATCAAGAAATTCCAGAAGATGCTGAAATAGCGTCCGCCGTTCCGGCGCTTTTTTCCCCGGCCTCAGGCGAGGCCTTTTCTGATGAGCGCGTATGCGCGGCGCAGACAGCCTAGGATGCCGATACAGGAGGGCGTCACACTTGCTCAGGCAGCTTTCGATTCACAACGTAGCGCTGATTGATCAGCAAAACATTGACTTTTTCAATGGGTTTTCCGTGCTGACGGGCGAAACCGGCGCAGGAAAATCCATTATTATTGAAGCGCTCAATTTTGTGCTGGGTGAGCGCGCAAGCCGCGAACTCGTCAAGTCCGGCGAGGACCGGGCAAGTGTAGAGGCGGTGTTTGCCATTTCACCGGACGAGCCGGTGCGGGAGGTACTGACCGCGCAGGAGATCGACTGCGAGGACGGCGAACTGACGCTCTACCGTGAGTTTTCGCTCAGCGGAAAAAACGTCTGTCGCGCCAACGGCATGCTGATCAACGCGGGCACGCTCAAGCTCATCGGCGACGCATTGGTGGATATCCACGGCCAGCACGCGCATCAGTCGCTGCTGGACGAAAAGAAGCATATCGTGCTGCTGGATCGATTCGCGGGCAAGGACGCGCTGGAACTGAAAGAACGCGTTGCTGCGGCGTATCAGAAAGCAGCCGAAGCGAGGCGGCTTTTGAAGGCCGCGCAGTTCAACGAACAGGAGCGCGAGCGCAGGATCGACCTGTTGACCTACCAGATTCGCGAGATCGACGCGGCGAATCTAACCGATGGCGAGGAAGAGAAGCTGGAAGAACAGCGAAGCCTCCTGCAAAACGCACAGGCGGTCATGGAAGGCCTCGAAGGCGCGAACGCTGCGCTCACCGGGGAGGAGTCGGAATCCGGCGGCGCGCTGGACGCGTTCAGCGTCGCGCTGCGGATGCTGGACGCCATCGCGCGGTACCGCTCGGAATATGCGCTGCTCTCCGAAAAGCTGCACGCGCTGTATTACGATCTCGAGGACGCGAGCTATACCCTGCGCGACTATAAGACGGACTTTACGTTCGAGCCGGAGATGTTGGACGAAATCGAGACGCGGCTGGAGCTGATTTCGACGCTCAGACGCAAATACGGCGCGAATATTTCGCAGATACTTGCCTACCGCGAAAAGAGCGCGGAGGAGCTGGAGCTTATCGGCAACGCGGAGGAGCGGCGCGAGCAGCTCGCGGCGGACTATGCCGCGGCAAAGCGCGACTACGACGCGCTGAGCGCGCAATTAAGCGAACTGAGAAAGGCAGCGGCGGAGCGGTTGAGCGCGCGCCTGCTGCCGGAATTGAGCGATCTGGGCATGCCTTCCGCGGCGTTTTCGGCAAATTTTGAAACGCTCTCCAGCGAGCTTCCGTCTGCAGGCGGGATCGACAGCGTGGAGTTTCTGCTTTCGACCAACCGCGGCGAACCGGTCAAGGCGCTGAGCAAGGTCGCCTCCGGCGGCGAGCTTTCGCGCATCATGCTTTCGTTCAAGTCTGTGCTGGCGGATCTCGACGGCATACCGACCATGGTGTTCGACGAAATCGACAGCGGCATCAGCGGACAGATGGGCACGGCGGTCGCGGTCAAGATGCGCCAGATCGCGGGCGGCCATCAGGTGCTGTGCATTACGCACCTGCCACAGATTGCCGCCTTTGCAAACCACCAATATTTGGTTTATAAAGAAGAGACGGCGGAGCACACGCGCTCCAACGCCGTGCTGCTCGGCGAGCACGAGCGCGCGCGGGAGATCGCGCGCATCATGGGCAGCGGCGGAACGGATCCTGTTGCGCTGGAGCACGCGCAGAGGCTCATCGACGCGGCGAACGAGGCTATGCGGCGGAGCTGACGCGCCGTCAATCTAATTTTTTCATCCGGCAGGACGCCGGGTTGGCGGCGCAGACGACAGGAGAGACAACGCAGCGCCGCAGGAGAATACATGACAAAGAACCTTCTGATCGCCAGCAACAACATCGCGGACGCAAAGGGACTCGAGGCGGTTTTCCAGCCGCTGGAGGACGTTCGCCTGCTGCCGAGCGTGTTCACCGGAAGGGACGCGATTGACGCGATCTTCGCGCGCGATGTGGATCTTTTGATTCTCGATTTGTTTCTGCACGATCTGGACGGCATCTGCGTTCTGGACTTCATCGGCAAGCTCAGCGAGGATCGACGACCGCTGGTGTTCGTCACCACCGCGCTGGCGGACGATAGATTGCTGCAAATCATCAAAGACCGCGTGATCTACTGCTTTACAAAACCGCTCAAATACGATCTTGTTCAGCTGCGCGTGCTGGAGTTTATGCGCCTGTATGAGCGCGAAACAGAAACCACGGACGACGTGCTGGACATTCTGGAGAGCCAGATTGTCTCCGGCATCCGCGCAATCGGCGTTCCCGCGCACCTCAAAGGATATTACTATCTGCGCGACGCGATACGCATCTACGCCATGAGCGAAGCACCCGTGGATCTGAGCATCACAAACGACATCTACCCGACCGTGGCTAAGATTTACAACACGCGCCCGCCGCTTGTCGAGCACGCGGTGCGAAACGCAATTGAGATCGCATGGACGCGCGGCAACACGGATACCATTCGGGACTATTTCGGGTATACCATGCACGATTATAAGGGGAAACCCAGCAATCTGGAGTTCGTCGCCATGATGGCGCAACGCGCGCTGACCTATGTGAAGAAATAATACATTCAGAAATTCCGCTGCGGCCGCGGCGGTTTTTTATATCATTCCAGCCTTGATATCAGATAAAGTTTACTGATACGAATAAAGATTGCTGATACGAAAGAAGTGATTCGATGCGCATTCAAACGGCTGATCAAAACGATCTCCGGGAAATTCTGGATTTGCAGATTCTTGCGTATCAAAGCGAGGCATGCCTGCTGAACAATCCGAACATTCCGCCGCTGAAGCAGACGCTGGAGGATGTGCAATCGGAATATAAAGCGGGCACGTATTTAAAAGCCGTCGACGAGACCGGCGCGATCGTTGGATCCGTGCGGGCATACGCAAAAGACGGCACGCTGTATATCGGAAAGCTGATTGTGCGCCCCGACAGGCAGGGGCGGGGCATCGGGTCCGCGCTGCTGACGCAGATAGAGCGCGAATGCCTGCACAGCCGTTATGAGCTGTTCACAAGTTCCAAAAGCGCGAAGAACCTCCGGCTGTATGAACGGCTGGGGTATCGGGTTTTTGCAGAGAAAGAAGTATCCTGCGATCTGAAATTTGTGTATCTGGAAAAAACGGAGCAGAACAACATTTAAGGGATTTAAATTTCGCTGTTTCAATACGCGGTCTAAAAACATCGAATACGAAAAATTCGGTATGGCGCAACGCCGGAGCGTGATTGTATCACCCGGAGCGATTGA
>CAYLIG010000010.1:31955-86114 GCA_964383635.1 uncultured Christensenella sp.
AAAAATTCGGTATGGCGCAACGCCGGAGCGTGATTGTATCACCCGGAGCGATTGACGCGGGCGGCGGATCATACTAAACTTAGATCAGACAGAAGATCGTATGAATGAGCATTTGAAACCAAGTATCAAACATAACGTTATTCTATGAGGTGAACGACATGAGCGAACAGAATGAAATGAAAAAGCGCGCGATCGTCATCGTGCTCGACAGCGTAGGCATCGGCGAGCAGCCGGACGCCGCGGAATTCGGGGACGTGGGCTCCCATACGCTGGGCAATATCCGTAAAGTCCGGGGCAAACTGGATCTTCCAAACCTGACCGCGCTGGGTCTGGCCGCCATTGAAAACAGCCGCCTCGATACGATGGGGCTCACGCCGAAAGGCGCATACGGCAAGCTGGCCGAGCTGACCAAGGCGAAGGACACCACCTGCGGACACTGGGAGATGGCCGGCCTGCCGCTCAAGCAGGCGTTTAAAACCTATCCCAACGGGTTCCCCAAAGAGCTTCTGGACGAATTTGAGGCAAAGATTGGCCGCGGTACGCTCGGAAACGAGGTTGCCAGCGGCACGGAGATCATCCAGCGCCTTGGCGACGAGCATGTGAAGACCGGAAAGCCGATCGTCTACACCTCGGCGGACAGCGTTTTCCAGATCGCCGCGCACGAGGGCGTGATTCCGCTGCAGGAGCAATACCGCATCTGCGAAATCGCGCGCGAGCTGCTCAACGACGAGAGCTACCTCGTCGGGCGCGTGATCGCACGTCCGTTTGAAGGGACGAGCGGCGCGTATACCCGCACGGAGAACCGCAGGGACTACGCCGTGGAGCCGTTTTCCGATACGATACTGGACGCGCTGGACAAGCGCGGTCTGCCCGTCGTCGGCATCGGCAAGATCGAGGATATCTTCTGCCATCGCGGCGTGACGATCGTCGACCACACGAAGAACAACCACACCGGCATCGAGTCTACCGTTAGATTCCTCGAAGAGGGCACGGGCAGCTTTATCTTTACAAACCTTGTCGATTTCGACATGCTCTACGGTCATCGCAACAACGTCGAAGGCTACGCCGAGGCGCTGGAATATTTTGACGCGGCGATGCCTCGCATTTTAGGCGCGATGAAGGAGGGGGACATCCTGATGATCACGGCGGATCACGGATGCGATCCGACCACGCCGAGTACCGACCACTCGCGCGAGTATATCCCGCTGGTCGTCGCGGGCAGGCACGTGAAAGCGAACATAAACCTCGGCACGCGCAAAACGTTTGCGGATATCGGCGCGACGGTGTTCGACTATCTAACCGGCGAGGCATGGAACGTCGGCACATCGTTTCTTGGCGATATCTACGAGGCATAACGCATGAACGAAACGATCGAACGCGCGGTGAAGATACTCTCTCCTCTTTGCGGGGAAAACTGCAATATCGGGCTGATTCTCGGCTCTGGCTTGGGGGAGTATGCAGAGCGCATCGAAAACAAGCGTTTTGTCGGATATCATGAGTTTCCGGGCTTTCCGCAGTCCCGCGTGGAGGGACACAAGGGAAGATTTGTCATCGGCGAGCTCTTTGGCAAGACCGTCGTCTGCATGCAGGGACGGTTCCATTATTACGAAGGCTATGAGCAGTCGCAAATCGCGCTTGCCGTTCGCGTGATGAAGCGCCTCGGCGTGCAAAAACTGCTTTTGACCAACGCGGCGGGCGGCGTCAACCTTGACTTTTCACCGGGCGATCTGATGCTGATCTCCGATCACATCAACTTCTCCGGCTCAAACCCGCTCTTCGGGCCGAACGACGACGATTTCGGCCCGCGCTTTCCCGACCAGTCGAACGTCTACGACCGCGACCTTCGCGCGCTCGTGCGCGCGGCGGCAAACGCGGCAGGGGTGCCCATTCGTGAGGGCGTATACATGATGTTTTCCGGCCCTGCGTTTGAAACACCGGCGGAGATCGTGCTTGCGCGTGCCGTCGGCGCGTCGGCAGTCGGCATGTCAACCGTGCCGGAGGCGATGACCGCGGCGCACTGCGGCATGCGAACGGTCGGCATCTCGCTGATTACGAATATGGCGGCGGGTATCCAAAACCAGACGCTTACGCACGAAGAGGTGCAGCAGACGGCGGCAGCCGCCTCCGAAAAATTCACGCGCCTTGTGGACAGGATTATCGAGACCGTACTTTAAATGCAAATAAAAAAACGAACGTCCGTACGGCAACCGTGCGGACGTTTTTTACGCGCGCTTGATGAAACGAAAATATGGATCAGACATGGATCAATATGCCGCGGGCGTGAAACTTAACCGAATCGCTTGCGCGCGCTGCCGCATGGGGCTTATAATGAAAAAAAGTAACTAAGGAGGACCACAGCTTTGATTGGAGTCATCTTCGGAGAAAAAGGCACCGGAAAAACAAAGCAGATTCTCGAACTGGCAAACAAGTCTGTTGAAACGGCAAAAGGCGACACAGTATTTATCGACGACGACACGAGTTACATCTACGACCTGTCCAGAAAAGCTCGCTTCATCAACGCATCGGACTACGGCATTACAACCCCGAAAATGCTTTATGGTTTCCTTTGCGGACTTGCGGCGAGCGATTTTGATTTAGAGACCATCTATATCGACGGGCTTTTAAGCATCGTCGGGCATGAGATCGATTCTCTCGAAGGCCTGTTTGACGACATGAAGACGTTTTCGGCCAAGAACAACCTCAACATTATTCTGAGCATAACCGGCAGCAAAGAGACCGTTCCCGCTTACATGAAGGAATATCTGCTCTAAACCGTCCGCGCCGGAACCTATTTTTGTTTCGTGCGCCGTAACGACGGCTTTTGGGATATAGTCCACAGAGAAACAAGAACAACGCTGCAATTTTGAATAAAAAAGGAATCATACCACCTATGCGTTACCTGAGCACGCGGGGCGGCGAACCGGTGTCCGCCGCGGAAGCGATCGTGCGCGGCATCAGCCCCTCCGGCGGATTGTATGTACCCGAATCGTACCCGAAAATTGAATGGAATCACAGCGTGCGCGGCGGCTATCTGGCAACCGCGCACCGCGTCATGCGGGCCTATCTGCCCGAGACGGATCCCGCCGAACTCGAGCGCATGCTCGCGGCGGCATACGGCAGCTTTGACAGCGCGGATGTAACCCCGCTGGTCAAGCTCTCCGAACAAGAGCACGTGCTGGAGCTCTGGCACGGGCCGACGATGGCGTTTAAGGATGTTGCGCTTCAGATGTTGCCGCATCTGATGCAGTCCTCCCTGCGCGAAACCGGCGAGACGAAGCAAGTCTATATCCTCGTTGCAACCTCCGGAGACACGGGCAAGGCTGCGCTGGAAGGCTTTCGGGACGTGGACGGCACGCGCGTACTCGTGTTTTACCCGTTCGGCGGGGTCAGCGAGGCGCAGCGGCTGCAGATGGTCACGCAGGAGGGCGCAAACGTGGACGTCTGCGCCGTGCGCGGCAATTTCGACGATGCACAGACGGGCGTTAAGCAGATCTTCGCCTCGAAGGAAATTGCCGACGCGCTTGCAAAAGAGGGCTGGCGGCTCTCAAGCGCAAACTCGATCAACTTCGGACGGCTGCTGCCGCAGATCGTGTACTATTTCACAAGCTACGAAACGCTGCTTTCGCGCGGAGAAATCCAGCCCGGCGAGGCGGTCAATTTCTGCGTGCCGACGGGCAACTTCGGCGACATCCTTGCGGGCGAATACGCGCGCCGCATGGGACTGCCGGTGCATCGGCTCATCTGCGCGTCCAATCGTAACAACGTGCTGACGGACTTTTTTGACAGCGGCGTATACGACGACAACCGTCCGTTCTATCAGAGCATGAGCTGCTCGATCGACATCCTGATCTCCTCCAACCTTGAGCGGCTTCTTTTTGAGCTGGCAGGTCGGGACGACGCGCTCGTGCGCGGCTGGATGTCCGCGCTGAAGGAAAAGGGCATGTACGCTCTGCCGCAGGAGCCGCTTTCCGAACTCAAGCGGACGTTTTCCGCGGGCTGGTGCAGCGAGGAAGACACGCTGAGCACCATCCGGCGCATCTTTGACCAAACGGGCTATCTGATGGATCCGCACACCGCCGTTGCGCAGTGCGTTTACGAGCGCTACGCCGAGCGGACGGGGGACGACACGAAGACTGTGCTGCTCTCCACCGCGAATCCGTATAAGTTTGCCGGCGACGTGCTCGGCGTGTTCGAACCCGCGGGGGAAGACGTTTTTCAGAACGTCGAGCGCCTCTTTGTGCGCACCGGCGCGCCGGTGCCAAACGGCATCAGCACACTGGCGGGGAAACCCGAACGCCACAACGACGTTTGTGAACTGGACGAAATGCCAAAGCGTGTGCTTTCGCCTGTCCTCGGCAAATAAAGCGAAACGAAAGAAGCGACGGATTACGAACATGAAACGGCCCGATTCGGCGACGATCTCCATCATCGTCTGCATATTCATCATCGCTGCGCTGTCGTTTTCGCTGGTGTTTGTGCTCAACGAGCGCAGCACGCCCGAGACACTGGATCTATCGTCTCTGGAGACGCTTGCAAAGACGATTCAGAAGCAGTATTTCTTCTACGACGATAAATCTCTGGACAGCGAAAAACTCACAGACGGCGCAAAGCGCGGCATGATCTCCGAGCTGGACGATCCTTACGCGCAGTATTTTACCGAAGACGAATACAACCAGCTGCTTTCCAGCAACTCCGGCGACTATGTCGGCATAGGCATCAGCATTCAGGCGCCGGATGAGACGGGCGCGCTGGTCATCAGCGTATACGAAGGCGGCCCGGCCGCGCTGGCGGGCATTCAAAAAGGCGACCTGATCACAAGCGTGAACGGAACGCAGACGGCGAACCTTTCGCTGGACGAGCTGATCGCGTGCTTTTCGGACGATTCCGCCGTACCGGATGAAATCACATATGTTCGCGACGGTGTTGAGACGACGGTGAGCGTTCTAAGAACCGAAGTGCACATCAACCGTGTCGATTCGCGCGTGCTGGATGGCAACATCGGCTATATCCGCATCACGGAGTTCAACGGAAGCGTCGCGGCGGACTTTGCCGCGGCGGCGGACGCGCTGCAGGAGCAGGGGATCCAGAGCCTGATCATCGATTTGCGCGATAACCCCGGTGGAGGACTGACGGAGGTGCTCAACGTTGCGTATACGCTCATTCCCAAGGGTGAGACCATCGTGAGCATCCGCTCAAAAAGCGGGGATGAGCGCGTCTACAAATCCGAGGGCGACGAACAGTATGCGTTTAAAATGGCCGTTCTGGTCAACGGCGGGTCCGCGTCCGCAAGCGAACTGCTCACCGGCGCGCTGAAGGATTACGGCCTTGCGACCATCGTCGGCACGCAGACCTACGGAAAGGGTATCGTGCAGAGCTTTTTCCATATCGGCGAAAACCAGGGCTGGGCAAAGATGACAACGGACGCGTATTACACGCCGAACGACGTCTGCATCCAGGGCGTCGGCATCACGCCGGATATCGTCGTCGAGCTGCCGGATGATCTGAAGGATACGTCCATCGACTTGATCGACCCGGCACAGGATACACAGCTTCAGACCGCCATGCGCCTCTTTGCGCAGCAGGCGGCCGCGCCGCAGACAGCGGACCGCTGAAGCAAAAAACGATCATCAGCCGAAAGGGGATATCAGCCATGTACCGCATCCGGGACATCTCCCTCGCGCCGCAGGGCGAACAGAAAATCGAATGGGTTCGCCGCAATATGCCGATTTTAAACGGCATCCGTGAATCATTTGAACGCGACCTGCCGTTTCGCGGGCTCAGGATCGCGCTTTCAATCCATCTGGAGGCAAAGACGGCGTATCTTTGCCGCGTGCTCGCGTCCGGCGGGGCCGAGATGTATATCACCGGCAGCAATCCGCTCTCCACGCAGGACGACGTCGCCGCCGCGCTGGCGGAAGGCGGGCTGAACGTGTTTGCGCTCCATGGCGCGACGCCGGAGGAGTATGCAGCGTGCATCGAAAGCGTGCTGATGGGCGAGCCAGACATCATCATCGACGACGGCGGCGATCTGGTGCATGCCACCCACACGAAATTTCCGCATCTGATCGAAAAGATTCTCGGCGGCTGCGAAGAGACCACGACCGGCATCGTCCGCCTCGTGGCGATGGATAAAGCAAACGAGCTGCGCTTTCCAATGTTCGCGGTGAACAACGCGGACTGCAAGCACCTTTTCGACAACCGCTACGGCACGGGCCAGAGCGTGTTTGACAGCATCGACCATACGACAAACCTCGTCATCGCCGGTAAGACCGTCGTCGTGGCCGGATACGGCTGGTGCGGCAAGGGTGTCGCCATGCGCGCAAAGGGCCTCGGAGCGCACGTTGTCGTGACCGAAGTCGATCCCATCAAGGCTATCGAGGCCGTCATGGACGGCTTTATGGTGATGCCGATGATCGAGGCGGCGAAGCTTGGGGATGTGTTCGTAACCGTCACGGGCGATATCAAGGTGATCGACGAGCCGGAGTTTCTCGCCATGAAGGACGGCGCAATCCTCACAAACGCAGGGCATTTCGACGTGGAAGTCAACGTACACCGTCTGGCCGAAATCGCGATCGACAGTAAGCCCATGCGCAAAAATCTCGTCGGGTTCCAGCTGCCAAACGGACGCTGGCTCAACGTCATCGGCGAGGGCCGTCTGGTCAACCTTGCGGCGGGGGACGGGCACCCCGCTGAGATCATGGACATGAGCTTTGGCATCCAGGCGCTCTGCGCGCGGTATATCGCGGATCACCGCGGCGAGCTTGAGCCGAAACTATACGCGGTTCCGGCCGAAATCGACCGCGAGGTTGCAAAACGGAAACTGAGCGCGATCGGCGTTGCAATCGACACGCTGACGGACGAGCAGAAAGCATATCTGGACAGCTGGAACGCCTAAATTCGTGGTTTACAAGGCGTTTTGAAGCTGATAAAATAACATGTGGCGCGACGTTTTCTGGCGCGCCGCAGTTCTGCCCCCGGTTGGCTGCCCCATCTTTTTACAGCAGCAGGGTTCGTTTTCAGGAATTTATCCGTATCGATACGGGTCAACATACGCGCACATCGCGCTCAAACATCATCTACAGGGGGAACCGAAATGAAGGAATACACCGCGAAAGAAATCCGTAATATCGGCGTTTTCGGGCATGGCGGCGAAGGCAAGACCACGCTGACCGAAGCTATGCTGTATAACGCAGGGCTGATCGACCGCCTCGGCAAAGTGGAAAACGGCTCCACGACCACAGACTTTGATCCCGAGGAGGTTGCGCGCGGCATTTCCATCAACGTTGCCCTCGCGCCGCTCGAATGGAAAAACACGAAGATCAACGTTATCGACGCGCCGGGCTTTTTCGACTTCTACGGCGAAGTTGCCGCCGCGATGGCGCTTGCGGACAGCGCGCTGATCGTCGTCGGCGCGGTTTCCGGCCCGGTGGTCGGAACGGAAAAAGCCATGGCCATGTGCGAAAAAGCGAAGAAAGCGCGCATGATCACCATCAACCAGCTCGACCGCGACAACGCCAATTTCACAAAGGTGATGGGCGAAATCAACGATAAGTTCGGCCCGAGCGTGGTTCCGATTCAGCTGCCCATCATCGAGGGCGGAACGTTCAAAGGCTATGTCGACATCGTCAACATGACCGCAAAGCTCTTCGACGGCAAGGGCGAGAAAGAGACCGATATCCCGGCGGGCCTGAAAGCCGAGGCTGAGTCGCTCTCCGAAAAGCTCACCGAAGCCGCCGCCGAAGCGGACGACGAGCTCATGGAAAAATATCTCGAAACGTTTGAGCTTACCCGCGAGGAGATGCTCAAAGGCCTCTCCGCAGGCGTGCAGAACGGCGTGATCACGCCGGTAACGTGCGTTTCCGCCGCGCAGAACATCGGCGTGGCGACCCTGCTCGACAACATCGTGCACTATCTGCCCTCCGCTGACCTCGCGGTTGCGCCAAAGGCAAAGAGCGCCAAAACAGGCGCGGACGTGACCGTTTCGCAAACCGGGAAATTTGCCGCGCAGGTCATCAAGACCACGTTCGACCAGTTCGGCAAGTATTCCATCATCAAGGTCTTCCGCGGCTCGCTCGACGTCGGTGTTTCGCTCTATAACACAAATTCGGAAAAAGCCGAAAAGTCCACCGCGCCGATCATGCTGCGCGGCAAGAAGTCCATCTCGCTCGATAAGCTCAACGCGGGCGACATCGGCGCGCTGCCGAAGCTGCAGTATACCGGCACCGGCGATACGCTCTGCGATCCTGCCGACCCGGTTATCTTTGACGAAATCGAGTTTCCGAAGCCGGCCATCTCGCTGGCGGTTACCGCAAAGAAGCAGGGCGAGGACGACAAAGTCATCTCCGGCCTGAACCGCATCACGGAAGAAGACCCGACGATCAAAATCGAAAAGAATGCCGAAACGGGCGACGTGCTGATCCAGGGCCTCGGCGAAATGCACATCGAGGTCGTCTGCGGCAAGCTCAAGAACAAAAACAACGTGGAAGCTTCGCTTTCCGACCCGCGTATTCCGTATCGTGAAACCATCCACACCATGGCGGAAGCCGAAGGTAAGCATAAGAAACAGTCCGGCGGCAGCGGCCAGTACGGCGTCGTGCAGATGCGCTTTGAACCGGCGGATGAGGGCGTGGAGTACGAGTTTGTCAACGCCATCGTCGGCGGCGTGGTGCCCAGGGAGTTCATTCCCGCCGTTGAAAAAGGCCTCAAGGAAGCGCTCACGCACGGTGTGCTCGCTGGCTATCCGATGGTCGGCGTCAAGGCCACGCTCTACGACGGAAAATATCATCCCGTCGATTCCAAGGAAGTCGCGTTCAAGTCCGCCGCCCGTCTTTCCTACAAGGCGGCCTGCGCCAAGGCGAACCCGACGCTCATCGAGCCGATCTATCGCTACGACATCTTTGTGCCGAGCGACTACGTCGGTACCATCAGCGGAGACCTCTCGTCCCGCCGCGGCCGGATGCTGGGCATGAACCCCGTGGAAGGCGGAACCATCATCGTTGCGGAGGCGCCGCTCTCCGAAATGTTCAAGTACGCAACCGACCTTCGCAGCATGACACAGGCGCGCGGCTCGTTTACGAGCGAATTTGTCCGCTATGAGGACGTGCCCGCCAACATCGCCAAGAAGATCATCGAATCGGCGAAGAAGGAAGACGAAGAGGAAGAGTAAGACCATACACATTGCGGAGGGCGGGTATATTCCCGCCCTCCGTTTCTATCCTGGCTGCATGACGGACGGGAAGGAGGCACGCGGCATGAACGACCGAACCGCGAAGGTCGACGGGCAGACGAAGAGGCTGCTCGATATGAACTTCTGGAGCAATTTTGCGGCGATTCTGATCATCGCCGGCATCACCGCGGCGAACATGCTTCGCGCGGATGCGGAGCAGGGCGCGCTCGTCGGCGCAACGTCGCCGCAGCTCGTGTTCATCGTTAGTCTGGCGCTGATCCTCTGGATGGGGAACAGCTGCATTAAGGCGATTAAGACGAAGTACAGGCTTTCGAAGGTGTTCATCACGCTGGATGAGCGCGGCGTAACCGGGTATGCGATGGAAGATCCGATGGGCAGCGCGCCGGGGCAAGCCTTTACGCTCGCATACGGGGACATTCAATCCGTTGAGATTACGGACGTTGCCATCACAAAAAAGAATTCCGTCCCGTCGCTGACGCTTTCCGGCGCGGAGAAAAGCTATGTTGTGCCTGCTCCGGAGGGGCTGCATGAATTGATAGAAGCGATCTCGGACCGAATGGGGGGCAGATGAGAGCGAAGCGCGTTATCGTGTGACGAGGTCACGCAGAGCCGATTGTAACCGTTCAGGCTTTTTGTTATCATTAAACTATTCAATAGTTCCGAAACGAAAATGATTCAATTCGGAACAACGAAAGGAAGTTTAACGCTATGAAGCGAAAGATAGTGATTTCAATGGCCGCGCTTTTAATGGCGCTGTTTGCCTTGGGATGCGCGTCCGGCGCGGTGAATGCCGCCGCAACGGAAACGGCGGCTGCCACGGACGCAGCTGCGGCGACCGCCACGACCGACAGCACAATGCTGGAACTGACGCTGGAAGAGCTCAAACAATACGACGGCAAAAACGGCAATCCCGCGTATGTCGCGGTGGACGGCGTGATCTACGACATGACGAACTTGAAGGCGTGGAAGGACGGGGAACACAACGGCTATTCCGCCGGAAACGACCTGACCGACATTATCAAGAACAAATCGCCCCACGGCGTATCGAAGCTAAAGGGCGTACCCATCGTCGGAAAGCTCGTGGACGGCTGAACCTCTCGCGTACAAACAAAAGCGCCCGCCCGGGCGCTTTTGTTGTACGTTGGGATTCATTCACCAGGATCGACCGGCTCGTCTGTGCCTGTGGTTTCTTTGTGGAAATAATCATAGACCGACTCCGCCGTTCGCGCGTCGATCAGCGGCACCGTGCCAAGCTCATCCCGCGTTGCGGCCTTGATCGCTTCAATCGTCAGAAACGCGTCGAACAGCGCGCGCTTTCGCTTGTCTCCCACGCCGGGGATATCGTCCAGCACGGAATAGAGCGCGTTTCGGTTGTGCACGTTTCGGTGGTAGCTGATGGCGAAGCGGTGTGCCTCGTCCCGCAGGCGCTCGATCAGGTGCTGCGGAGCGGAGTTACGCGGCAGCTGAATCGGAACCGGTTCCCCGGGCAGGTAAATCGTCTCGCTCAGCTCCGCGAGGCCGACGGTCGGGATGAAGTCCAGCGAAAATTGATCCAGCACCTCAAGCGCGACCTGCAGCTGCGCGGGTCCGCCGTCCATGACCAGAAGATCGGGCAGCGGCAGAAATCCTGCTTCGTTGTCCGCGGCTTTCTGAAAGCGCCGCGTGAGCGCCTCGCGCATGGCGATGAGGTCGTTTCCGCCCGCGTCGGCGCGGATGCGGAAGCGGCGGTATGCGCTCTTTTCCGGCTGCCCGTCCGTAAAGACGACCATGGACGAGACCGTGTCCCGCCCTTGAATATGCGAGTTGTCGAAGCATTCGATGCGGCAGGGAACCGTTTCGAGGCCGAGAATGGCGGAGAGCTGCACCAGCGCGCCCTCGCCGCGCTCCCAAGCGCGCTTTTGCAAAGAGGCGTCCTTTTCCAGAACGTCCAGACAGTTGCGGTAGGCCATCTCGGTGAGCTTTCGCTTTTCGCCGCGCTGCGGGCGGTGCACTTCGACCTTGCGCTTTGCCAAGCCGCCAAGCCACAGGGAGATTGCCTCCATGTCGCTCGCGTCCTGATAGAGCAGCACCTCCGGCACAAACGTGGCGGACTCCGCGTAATACTGCGACAAAAAAGCGGATAGGATATCCGCGTCCGTTTCCTCCGCGTCCGCTTCCATTCGAAACTTTTCGGTGCCGATCACCTTTCCGTTTCGCACGAAGAGCGCGAACACCAGCGCATTCGTCTCCAGCCGACCGAGGGCAAAGACGTCCAGCATGGTGTTGCTCGTCGCGATGACGGCCTGCTTTTCGTTGAGGCTTTCAATGGCGTGGATGCGGTCGCGCAATATCGCCGCGTGCTCAAAATCCATGGCTTCCGCCGCGGCGCTCATCTGCTCGTTCAGCGAGCGAAGGATTTCCGATGTGTTGCCGGAGAGGAACGAAAGCACCTCGTCCAGCAGCCTGTGATATTCCTCGCGAGACACATTGCCCGAGCACGGCGCACAGCATTTGCCAATATGGTACATCAGGCAGGGCCGCTCCCGCCGCGCGATCATGCGCGCAATGTCCTTTTTGCACTGCCGGATGGGGTACTGGTCGCGCACAAGCGCGAGCCCGTCCCGCAGCAGAAGACCGGAGAGGAACGGACCGAGGTATTTCGCGCCGTCCTTTTTTACGCGGCGAACGACCTCCAGCCGCGGGAAATCCTGATGGAGATCCACGCGGATATATGGAAAGTGCTTGTCGTCCTTGAGCAGAATGTTGTATTTCGGCTTGAATTCCTTAATCAGATTCGACTCGAGCGAAAACGCCTCGGTTTCGTTTGCCACGCGGATGTATTCGAAGTCCTCGATCTGCCGCACCATGGCGGCGACTTTCGGCGGATGGTTCTTTGAGGACTGGAAATACTGACGCACGCGATTTTTCAGCGAGATCGCCTTTCCGACATAGATAACCTCGCCTGCGGCGTTAAACATCTTGTAGACGCCGGGCGACGGGGGAAGCAGCTTCAGTTTTTCGGATAATATCTGATTCATTTTTTTGTGATTCGGAACTGAAACGCGCGGTCAGACGACGAGCTCGCCCGCGTCTTTCAGCATCTGATACAGCGTCGGCAGCGGCAGGCCGATCACGTTGAAATAATTCCCCTCCACGCGCTCGACAAACACGCCGCCCGGGCCCTGCACACCGTATGCGCCCGCCTTGTCGAGCGGTTCGCCGGTGAGAACATACGCGTCGATCTCCCGATCGCTCATCGGCGCGAAAGTGACCTTGGTTTCGCAGTGCCGAACATCTGCCTTTCCGTTTTTCAGCACTGCAAGCCCCGTGTAGACGATGTGACTTCGTCCCTGCATGCGGGTTAAATATTCCTTTGCCTTTTCCGGCGTGTGCGGTTTGCCGAGGATGTCTCCGTCAAGGTAGACGATGGTGTCCGCGCCGATCACGCAGTCGTTCGGATGCTTTTCGGCGACGGGCTGCGCCTTTTGCAGCGCGAGTGTGCTGACAAACTCCGCGGGCGGCAGGCCGTGCGGCTGGACTTCCTCTTCGCCGGACGTTTCGATGATAAAGTCGAGGCCGATCATGGCCAGAAGCTCCCTGCGGCGCGGGGAGGAGGATGCGAGTACGATCATAGGTTCTCCTGCTATTCGGATAAGCGTTATATTGCTTCGGTTTCGATCATGACCGGGCAGTGGTCGCTGCCGAGCACGTCGCTGAGGATCAGGCTGTCTTTGACGGAGCCGACGAGCCGCTGTGACACGATGAAATAATCGATGCGCCAGCCCGCGTTTCTCGAGCGCGCGCCGCCGATGTAGCTCCACCAGCTGTATGCTTCCGTCCGATCCGGATAAAAATGCCGGAAGGTATCGACAAAACCGTTTTCTAAAAGACGCGTCATGCAGGCGCGCTCTTCGTCCGTAAAACCCGCGTTCATGCGGTTCGTCTTCGGGTTTTTCAGATCGATTTCTTTGTGCGCAACATTCAGATCGCCGCAGACGATCACCGGCTTTTTCGCGTCCAGCGCCTTTAGATAATCCAAGAACGCGTCCTCCCAGGTCATGCGGTAGGGAAGGCGTTTCAGTTCGTTTTGCGAGTTCGGCGTGTAGACCGTCACAAAATAATAGTTCGGATATTCCAGCGTAATCACACGGCCTTCGTTGTCGTGCTCGGGAATGCCGATGCCATAGGTTACGTTTTCCGGTTCCTTTTTTACGAACACCGCCGTACCGGAGTAGCCTTTCTTTTCCGCGCTGTTCCAGTAAATGATATAGCCGGGAACGTCGCCTTCAAACTGCTCGGGCTGCATCTTCGTCTCCTGCAGCGCGAGGATATCCGGTGATTCGGCGGCGAGAAAATCGTAAAACCCTTTCGTGATGCAGGCGCGAAGCCCGTTGACATTCCAGGAAATCAGCTTCATGTTCGGTCGCTCCTTCGGGATGAAAATTCTATCTATCAATATAGCATAGGCGGCGTTGAAACACAAACACGGGCTTATATCGCCTAATAGATATTTTTTTACTGATTTCTGTTGACAATCGTGAGTGATCTGATAAAATGTACCATATGAAACAAAAACGAGGAACACGATGAGCCGATCCGCCAATCCAACCGCATATGCCGCGCTTCTTTCGGACACGTTTCTCTTCTCGGGTATCCCGGAGGAGGACGTTGCCGCGCTGCTGAAGCAGCCGGGGCTTCGGGTGGAGCATTTTGATAAGGATCAGGTGATCTTCGACCGCGCGGACAAGGAGCGCGCGCTCGTCGTCATTCTCTACGGCAGCTGCAGCGTCACCAAGGAGAGCGAAAACGGAAAAATGCCGATGAGCGTGCTGCGGCAGAAGGATCTCTTCGGCGCGGCGTCGCTTTTTCACGGGGACGAAGCGTATGTTGCCCGCGTCGCGGCGCAAGAGAGCACCTGGGTGCTGCTCATTCCCGAGGCGGCGCTTTGTGACATGATGCAAAGGGACTTTCGCGTGACGCAAAACTATCTGCGCTATCTCACCGCGCGCATCCGGTTTCTAAGCGCGCGTCTGGACGGTTTTCTGCCGCAGAGCGTGGAGGAGCGCGTATTGAACCACATCAAAAGCCGCGCGGAAAACGGGCTGTATGAATCCGAGTGGAACGTGACCGAGCTTGCGGACGCGCTGCGCGTCAGTCGGACGACGCTCTACCGCGCGATGGATAAACTGGTTTCCGATGGAAAAATAGAACGGCACGGGCGGGCATTCCGCCTGCCAAAAGGAGAAAACGAATGAAGAAACTACTCGCATTTCTGACAGCAGCGCTGCTGCTTGTTGCGCTTGGCTGCGCAAAAGCGCCCGCGCAGCCCGTCAACATCGCCGCGCTCAAGGGGCCGACGGGCATGGGCATCAGCTACATGATGCAGGACACGGAGAAGTACAACGTAGAACTGCAGGACGCGCCGGACGTGGTCGTCGGCAAGTTCGTCAGCGGTGAGATCGATATCGCCGCGGTTCCGATCAACCTTGCCTCTACGCTGTATAACAAGACAAACGGCAACGTGGTCATGCTCAATCTCGACACGCTCGGCGTGCTCTATATTGTTGAAAACGGGGATACGATTCATTCGCTTGCGGATCTTGCGGGCAAGACCATCTATGCCAGCGGCGAAGGCGCAACCCCCCAGTTCGTGCTGGATTATCTGCTGGAGCAGAACGGCTTGACCGATCAGGTGACGGTGCAGTACGTCGGCGAACATACCGCGCTGGCCGCGATGGTCGCCTCCGGCGAGGCGGATATCGCGCTGCTGCCCGAGCCGTTCGTCTCCGCCGTAACGGTGAAAAATTCCGACACGCGCATCGCGCTCGACCTCAACGATGCCTGGGAAGCTGCGTCCGGCACGAAGCTCGTCATGGGCGTCTACATCGCCAGCCGCACGTTTTACGACGAACACCCCGATCAGGTGAAGCAGTTCCTCAAGGACTACGCCGCTTCCGTCGAGAAGGTGAACACCTCCGCCGACGCGGCGCAGACCATTGCGGATCTCGGCATCGTCGGTTCGGCGGCCATCGCAGAGCAGGCAATTCCGCGCAGCAATATCGTCAGCATCACCGGCGACGAGATGAAGAGCGCGGCAGCCGCGGTGCTCAACGTGCTCTTTACGGCAAACCCGGCGTCCGTCGGCGGCAAGCTGCCCGGCGACGACCTGTATGCCGAGTAAGCGAAGCTGGATTCAAAAAGCGCTGATTGCGCTCATCTACATCGCGGTTTGGGAAGCGGCGAGTCTCCTTGTCGGCAAGGAGCTCCTGCTTCCCTCGCCGCACGCGACGCTGTTCCGCCTTTGCAGTCTTTTAACAAAGGTGGATAGCTGGCTTTACGCGGGGCTGACGCTGCTGCGCATTATGAGCGGGTATCTGCTCGGTGTTCTAGCGGGCGTGCTGCTTGCTGTGCTTACGGCGCGCTCACGCTTTGCGGAGGCGCTGCTTTCTCCGCTTCGGTCCATCGTGAAGGCTTCGCCCGTCACGTCGTTCATCCTGCTTGCGCTGCTGTGGCTTTCCTCCAACGTCGTGCCGCTGTTCATCAGCTTTCTGATGGTGCTGCCGATGGTCTGGACAGCGACGGCGGAGGCGATTTTGCAGACGGACGTGCGCCTGGTCGAGATGGGGCGCGTGTTTGGGCTCTCCCGCTGGAAGATCATTCAAAAGATATTTGTTCCGTCCGTGCTGCCGCAGTTTCTTGCGGCGTGTACGACGTCTCTCGGATTTGCCTGGAAGTCTGGCGTCGCGGCGGAGATCATCGCGCTGCCGACGCGCTCTATCGGCTACCGGCTGTACGAATCCAAGCTGCGCATCGAGACGGTCGATTTGTTTGCCTGGACGCTGCTGATCGTCGCGCTGTCGATGCTGCTCGAGTGGCTGCTGGTTCGGGGCATGAGGAGGATTCGGCGCGATGCATGATTCGATCGGTATCAAAAACCTGTCCAAAGCATACGGCGGGCACGATGTGCTGCGCGGCTTTTCCGCCGAGATTCCGCTCTGCGGGGTCACGGTGCTGCGTGGTGTCTCCGGCATCGGAAAGACGACGCTGTTCCGGCTGCTGCTCGGACTGGAAAAGCCGGATGCGGGGGAAATCCTCGGCATGGAGGGAAGAACGCCTGCCGTCGTATTTCAGGAGGACCGGCTGCTACCCTGGGAAAGCGCGCTGGAAAACGTTGCGCTCGTTTCAAACGAGGAGAGGGCTAAAGCGGCGCTGAGCACTCTTGGCCTGCGCGAAAACATGTGTCTGCTGCCAAAGGAGCTCTCCGGCGGCATGAAGCGACGCGTCGCCATCGCCCGCGCGCTGGCATACGGCGGAGACATCCTGTTTCTCGACGAGCCGTTCACCGGGCTGGATGAAGAAAACAAGCGCATTGCGGCAAGTGCGCTGAAAAGCGCTGGCGTACCGATCCTTGTGATCACGCACGACGACGCGGAAGCGGAGCTGTTCGGGGATTACTGCGGGCTGCAGATCGGCTAGCGCCGCATTAAAAAGAAGCAAATTATTCTTACTTCCGGCTATATTATTATGCAAATCCGGACAGGCAAACCGGATCAATATCGGTTCAAATATTGAGTATTCCGCCATAAGGTGGTATACTTTTTTATTATGGTCGGGGAGGTTTGGCGTATGAAATTTTCGCTTCGAGAGAAGAGATTTCCCTCCGCAACGGGGCTTTGCGACATCCGGTACCGCATGTGGATTCCCGAGGAACCGCACGCGGCGCTGCAGATTACGCACGGCATGGCGGAGCACATCGACCGCTACGACGAATTTGCATCGTTTCTGGCCGAAAACGGCGTGCTGGTATATGGAAACGATATCGCAAGCCATGGCAAGAGCATCGCGCCGGATATGCCGAAGGGCTATTTCGGCGAGAAGAACGGCTGGGACGCGGTGGTGCAGGACATGCGCACGCTGCGCGACATCGTGAAGAAAGACTACCCGGCAATCCCGTTCATCCTGCTCGGGCACTCGATGGGCTCGTTTCTCGCGCGCACCTACGCGGGGCGGGACGGCACGGATTTTGACGCGTATATCTTCTCCGGCACGGCGGGCAGCAACCCTGTACTGGGCATCGGCAAATGGATTGCTAAGCGCGAAATCAAAAAGACAGGCGGCAAGGAGCCGAGCATCACGCTCTTCAACATGAGCTTCGGTTCCTACAACAACGCCTTTAAGCCCAACCGTACGGTCAACGACTGGCTCTCGCGGGACGAGGCGAAGGTGGACGCGTATGTCGCGGACGAGAACTGTGGATTTCCGTTCACCTCCAGCGCCATGTACGACGTATTTACGGGGCTTTCTGAAATTTCCAACGAAAAATGGGCGGCGCGCGTGCCGAAACGGCCGATTCTCGTCATGTCCGGCGCGATGGATCCCGTCGGCGGAAAAGGCAAGGGCGTGAAGCAGGTTTACGGCTGGCTGGTCAAAACCGGACACGAGACCGAACTCAAGCTCTACGAGGGCGGGCGACACGAGATGCTCAACGAGATCAACCGGAGCGACGTATATAACGACGTGCTTTTATTCATCAACGCCGTCGAAGCGATGGGGGAGATGGAATGAGCGTATTGGTCTATCGCGACAGCGACACGCTCAGCCAGGCCGTGGCGACGCTGCTGGCAGGCTGTATCATTGAAAAACCGAACAGCGCGCTGGGTCTGGACTGCAGCGCGTCGCTTTCCGCCGTCTATCGAAAAATTGCGGGCATGACAAGCGACGGGCTGTTGGACTGGGTCAGCGTGCGCGCGTTTGATCTGTATGAACACGTTCCGCAGGGCGGGGAAATCTCGGACGAAGAGCGCATGCACGCCATGCTGTTCGACCGCGTGAATATCCTGCCGGAAAATATCTATGCGCCGTGCACGGAAACGCATGACTGGAGCGTGAACTGCAACGACTACGAAAACGCCATCCTCGACGTCGGCGGTCTGGACACGATCGTGTGCGCCATCGGCGCGGACGGCAGGATCGCCTGCAACATGCCCGGCACGGAACTCGCGCCGGTGACGCATGTGGAGCGCACGGAAAACGGCCGCGCCGTCACGGTCGGCATCTCGACCATCATGGCCGCAAAGCGCGTCATCGCCGTGCTCTCGGGATATGAACTTTCCAAGATTGCGCCGCTGGTGATTACAGGCCCGGTGCTGCCGGGCATGCCGGCGAGCTATCTGCAGCTGCATCAAAACGCGATCTTCATGCTGGACGAGGACGCCGCGGAGCACGTATAAGCCGTCCGGCAATTATAACAATACAAGCGGACAACGATTCGGGCGGGGACGCCGAGGAGCACATCCAAGCGTAAATAAGCGAAAATCGAAAGGAAGAAACGATGGAGCAGCCGAGCTGGGAAAGCATCGAGCGGCAGATTGAAAACTGCCGTCGCTGCGGGCTCTGCCAGCGGCGGCACAGCATCGTCCTCGGAGAAGGAAACAGGCACGCGGATATCATGCTCGTCGGCGAGGGGCCGGGGGCGGATGAGGACGCGCAGGGGCGTCCGTTCGTCGGAAAAGCGGGTCAATTGCTCGACAAAATGTTTTCTGCGATTGACATGCGGCGCGAAGACCTGTATATTACCAACGTTGTCAAATGTCGTCCGCCGGGCAACCGCACCCCGCTGGATGAGGAGGCGGAGGCTTGTCTTCCGCTGCTAAGGATGCAGTACAGCCTCATCCGGCCGAAGATTCTGGTCTGCCTCGGCGCAACCGCGACGCGGCATGTCTACAACCGCGACGCGCGCATCACACGCGTGCGCGGGCAGTGGATGGAGAAAAACGGGACGCTGTTCATTCCGACCTATCACCCGGCAGCGCTGCTGCGGGATGAGTCGAAGAAGAAGGACGTCTGGGAGGATCTGCAGTCTATCGCCAGAACCTACGCGGAGCTCAAGGCGAACAAAGCCAACCAATAACGGCTCGCCCGGGATTTTTATTTCCCGGCGGCAATTTATGAATACAGGAAGGGCAAACAGGAGGACGTATGTCAGGACATTCCAAGTGGGCGAACATTAAGAATAAAAAAGAGAAGACCGACTCCCAGCGCGGCAAGATCTTCACCAAGATCGGCAGAGAAATCGCCATCGCGGTCAAAGAAGGCGGGGCGGATCCCGCCAACAACAATAAGCTGCGCGACGTGATCGCCAAGGCCAAGGCGAACAACATGCCGAACGACAACATCTCCCGCTCCATCAAGAAGGCGGCGGGCGAAGGCGCGGCGGTCAACTATGAGGAGATCGTATACGAAGGCTACGGTCCGGGCAATATGGCGATCATCGTCGAAGTCGTCACCGACAATCGAAACCGTACGGCGGCGGAGATGCGGCACATCTTCGACAAGAGCGGCGGAAACCTCGGCAACAGCGGCTGCGTCGGCTGGATGTTCGACAAAAAAGGCGTCATCGTCATCGAGCGCACCGCGCTGATGGATGAAGACGAGGTTATGATGCAGGCGCTTGAAGCGGGCGCGGCGGATTTCGTCGCCCAGGACGACGCGTTTGAAATCTACACCGACCCGAACGATTTTTCCGCGGCGCGCGAGGAACTGGAAAAAGCGGGCTTCGAGTTCATCTCCGCAGAGGTGCAGATGCTCCCGCAGAACACGGTCGACATCACGGACGAGGAGACCGTCGAAAAGGTGCAGCGCTTTTTGGAGCGGCTGGACGACAACGACGACGTACAGGAGTTCTTCCACAACGGGATACTGCCCGAAGAGGAAGAGGAGGACTAAGCCGAACCACCTGCGCCTGCCGCAGGATGTTCACACATTGGCTACAACAACGCCTTGCGCTGTCCCGCCGGGGACTGGTTACGCGGTTGCGGGGGATTCGGCGCTTGGTATAAAATATAAGTATTCTTAAAGGAGGCGTAACTTATGGCAGCGGAAATGTCTACAACCCTTGGAAAAATTACGATTGCGGACGACTTGATCGCCAGCATCGCCGGTTATGCGGCTGTGGAAAACGTCGGCATCGTCGGCATGAATGCAAAAAAGGCGGGAGACTCGTTTATCGAACTGTTCGGAAAAGATAACATGCGCCGCGGCGTCAAGGTTACGGTCGTTTCGCCCGATGTGATCGACGTCGATCTCTACGTCACGCTTGAATATGGCGTATCTTTGCCAGCGGTGGCGCATAACGCCAAGAGCAATGTGAAGTATCGGGTGGAAGAGATGACGGGGATTTCGGTTCGCAATGTGAACGTCCACGTCGAAAACATTCGCGTATAACGCAGTTCGGCTCTTGGGATCCGAACATTCGGAGGGTAAATTGGATAAAAATATGAAGATCGGCGGCGCTCAGCTGCGCGATATGATTATCGCCGGCGCGGCGCTGCTGGAGAAGAACAAAGCGGCGATCGACGCTTTGAATGTGTTCCCTGTCCCCGATGGCGACACGGGCACCAATATGTCCATGACCATGCAGAGCGCGGTGCACGAAATCCGCGCGCTGCCGGAGAACGCAACCGCCACACAGGTGGCCGACGCGCTGAGCATGGGCGCGCTCAAGGGCGCGCGCGGCAACTCGGGCGTCATCCTCTCCCAGCTGTTCCGCGGGTTTTCCCGCGCGTTCAAGGGCGCGGATTTTGTGGACGCGGAGCTGCTTTCCGCGGCTCTGACCAAGGGCAGCGAGGCGGCATACAAAGCCGTCATGAAGCCCAAGGAAGGCACGATACTCACCGTTTCCCGCGTGATTGCGGAAAACGTTGCCGAATTGCAATCGCATGGCGCAAACGTCTACCGGTTGATGGACGAGATGCTTACCAGCGGCGAAAAAGCGCTTGCCGATACGCCGAATCTGCTGCCCGTGCTCAAAGAAGCGGGCGTGATCGATTCCGGCGGCAAGGGGCTACTGACGATCTATCGCGGCTTCAAGCTCTCGCTCGACGGCGAGGCGATCGAAAGCTACGAGGTGCCGGCCGGCGAACAGCCGGAGCAGGAGCATACCAACGCGGACAGCTTCTCGGGCGAAAACATCATCTACGGCTATTGCACGGAATTTTTTATCATTCATCTGTCGCCGGAGATTGAGGAAAAGGACATCGAGACATTCCGCAACCATCTCGAACGCCTGGGCGACTCCGTCGTCGTGGCGAGCGACGAGGGCATGGTTAAGGTGCATGTGCACTCCAATTCGCCCGGCAAGGTGCTTCAGCTTGCGCTGCGCATCGGCGAGCTGGACAAGCTCAAGATTGAAAACATGCGCGAACAGAACCGCGAACTCATGGAAGAACGCAAGCGCAACGAAAAAGAATTCGGCCTGCTCGCCGTCAGCACGGGCGACGGCATAGACGAGCTCTTTAAGGCGCTGGCTGTGGACGCGCTGATCTCCGGCGGACAGACGATGAACCCGAGTATCGACTCCATCGCCTCCGCCATCAATAAGATCAACGCCAGAAACGTGTTTGTCCTGCCCAATAACTCCAACATCATTCTCGCGGCGCAGCAGGCGAGCGAGCTGACCGAAAAGGGCGTCGTGCTGATTCCGACCAAGACCATACCGCAGGGCATCGCCGCGTGCATGGCGTATTCCAAGGACGCAAGCGTCGAAGAAAACGAGCAGGCGATGAAGGAAGCGATTTCCGAAGTCGTCAGCGGCGCGGTGACCTATGCCATCCGCGACACGAAGTTCGACGGGCATTCCGTGAAAAAAGGCGACATGATCGGGCTTGTCAACAACCATCTCGCCGTGTCCGGCAAGAGCGTGGACGAAACGACGGCGGATCTTGTTCGCAAGATGATTGCAGACCGCGGAGACGAATCCTGCACCGTAACCCTCTATTTCGGCGAAGGTCAGACGGAGGAAAACGCGCAGGCGATCGCGGATAAACTCCAGACGGAGTTCCCGGACGCGGAGTTCATGGTGCTCGCGGGCGGCCAGCCACTGTATTATTACTATATCGCGGTACAGTAAGCAACGGAAATATATCTCCTGATTCAAGGAGGACCGCGCATGAAAAAGCGCACGATCGGTTCACTTGTCTGTATCTTTGCCATCCTGCTGTCCGCATGCGCCGCGCCAGCCGTGCAGCAGACGATTGAGGTGACGCCGACGCCGGATGCCGCGCAGCCGCAGGAACAGCCTGCTTCGGCGGACGCAATTGACGCCGCATCGGCGGATGAACTGCGCGCGCTGATTACGCAATACCAAGCCGAAGGCGACTTCGAGATGGTATATCAGGCCGCGCAGCGTCTGCTTTCGCTGGATCCGACGGATACCGGCGCGTATATCGCGGCGGCGGATGCGCTCTACGCGATGGCAGGCGCAAAGATCGACGAGATCAACAGCCTGATGGCACAAGGCGCGGAAAATGCGCAGGATGTGCCGACTCTTACCGCGTGGGCGGAAGAGCACCAGTCCGGCTGGCCGATCGACATTCCATTTTCGCACGATTATTCGTCCGAAGACGAAATTAACTTTGCGGGCATCAGTGCAGGTAATCTGACCAACGCGTTTAAGCAGAACGACGGGTGGTATTGCGGGTTTCTCACCTGGCAGGGAGATTGGGTCTATCTGACACGGATGGACGAGGATCTGGCGATCTATAAGATGCGCGCGGACGGCAGTGAATACGAGCGGCTCGGTGAGTCAAGGGGTACTTGCCTCAACATTGTCGGAGACTGGCTGTATTTCCAAAATGCCGCTGATGAAGGCAAGATCTACCGGGTGCGTACGGACGGCTCTGCGGAGCAAAAGCTGAGCGATGAATCCGGCTCGTTTCTGTCCGTGTCCGGCGAATGGATGTACTTCATCGGCAACGACGGGTGCCTCCATAAGACAAAAATCGACGGCAGCGAGTCGAAGAAACTGACGGACTTCATCGTCATCAACCCCTGCGTTTCGGGTGATTGGGTTTATTACTTTGAAAAGAAACCGGAAGACGCCGGTTTCTGCAGGGTATCCCTGTCGGGCGGCGCACCGCAGGTCATTGCGCCGGCTTCCTTCGGCAATTTCTGTATCGATGACGAGTGGATCTATTATTTCGACCAGAACTCCGTCTGGCGCATGCACAAAGACGGCAGCGGAAACGAAGAGTTTTATCAAAGCGACGAACCGATTACAACGTTTAACATTGCAGATGGCAAGCTGTATCTCTCTGCCGGAACAAAATATGAACTGGACGGGTATATCATCGGAAACGTAATCTTATCCGTCGATATGGAAAGCAAAGAGGTCGTGCAGAAGTTTGACTTCAGCACCGAACCCATCTGCACCGGCCCGGACGGCTGGATCTATTTTATGGACGATAACGAAGGCCTGGCATGGTATTCAATGAGCCCGGAAGGCAACGTCCAGAAAATCGTGCCATAAAGGCAAACACGCTGTGCTGCAAGCCGGCGACGGAACGACGTGTTCCCGTCGTCGGCTTTTTTTCACAAGAGCCGATTTTTTATTTTGTTGAACAGAGGAGAACCATGCTGGATATTCCGCTGACAGGCGTCAAAGGAATCGGACCGAAGCGCGCGGAGCTGTTTAGTCAGCTCGGCGTTGTGAGCGTGCGCGATTTGCTCTACCGTCTGCCGCGCGATTATCTGGACTATTCGAAAGCCACGCCGGTTTCCGAACTGGTTAACGGCCAGAGCGCCGCCGTGCAGGTGCGCATCTGCGGCGCGACGCGCTATTTTCGAATGAAGGGCATGACCATCCTCTCCGTGCCCGCGCAGGACGAAACGGGAAAACTCACGCTCAAATGGTTCAATCAACCCTATCGCAGCGCGCAGATCAAAACCGGGGAGATCGTCTATGCCTGCGGCCGCGCAATCCGCAAAAACGGCGTGTCACTGATCAATCCGTCGCTTTCACAGGCGCTGCCGGGCATCGTGCCGGTGTATTCTACGATTCAGGGCGTCAACCAGCGCGCCTGGCGGGACAGCATCATGGCCGCGCTGGAAAAGGTTTGGGATCAGATTCCCGAGCCGCTGCCGCGGACGCTGCTGGAGCGATATGGACTGGTTCCGCTCACGCTGGCGCTGCGGCACGCGCATTTTCCATTCAGCCGCGAGGCACTGGAGATGGCGCGAAGACGCCTGGACTTTGAAAACACGCTGCTGTATTTCGTCATTCTGGAGCTGCAAAAGGCGGATCGTCTGCGCCAGAACGGCTTTTCGTTCGATACGGACGGTGTGCTGGAGCGCTTTCTGCCGATGCTGAATTTTTCTCCGACGAACGCGCAGCTTCGCGTGATGCACGAAATCGAGCGGGACATGCGCTCCGCCGCGCCGATGAACCGTCTGCTGCAGGGGGACGTCGGGTCCGGCAAGACCGCTGTCGCGATATACGCGCTCTGCGTTGCCGCGGCAAACGGCAAACAGGGCGCGCTGCTTGCGCCGACGGAGATATTGGCCGAGCAGCACTATAACAACATGCGGCAGATCTTCGGCGAATCGGTCGCGCTTGTCAAGGGCGGCATGAAAAAAGCGCAGCGGGACGAAACCCTGCGAAAAATAGCAGACGGAAGCGCGCTGTTCATCGTCGGCACGCACGCGCTGCTCTCCTCGGACGTGCGTTTTTGCGACCTTGGATGCATCGTTACGGATGAGCAGCACCGCTTCGGCGTTCGCCAGCGCGCGGCGATGCTGGAAAAAGGCGTTCGCCCGGACATGATCGTCATGAGTGCGACGCCGATTCCGCGCACGCTCGCGCTGATTCTCTACGGCGATTTGGATATTTCGGTGATCGACGAGCTGCCGCCGGGCCGAAAACCGGTGAAGACCAGCGTCGTGCCCGAGCACAAGCGCGAGGACATGTATCGCTACATCGCCGCGCAGGCGCAGGAGGGCGTGCAGAGCTACATCGTCTGCCCGGTGATTGAGGAGAGCGAATCTCTTGAGTGCCCGAGTGTGGACGCGCTTTATGCCGAGCTGAAGAAGGCAATTCCGCAGACACGAATTTCAAAGCTGCACGGGCGCATGAAAGAGGCGGAGAAGGAGAAGATTATGCGCGCGTTCCGCGCGGGCGAGATCGACGCGCTGGTGACCACGACGGTCATCGAGGTAGGCGTGCATGTGCCGAACGCCTGCATCATGGCGATTGAGGGCGCGGAGCGGTTCGGGCTGTCCCAGCTGCATCAGCTGCGCGGGCGTGTCGGCAGAAGCGCGCGGCAGGCGTACTGTTTTCTGCTCTACGGCACGCAGAGCGAAGTGGAAAACGAACGCCTGCTCACCATGACAAAGACGACGGACGGATTCGAGATTGCGCAGAAGGATCTGCTGCTGCGCGGGCCCGGCGATTTCATCGGCACACGGCAGCACGGCGAGGATATCGGCCTGCTCACCGGCGGGATGGATGTGCTGCTGCTCGAACAGGCCGCAGGCGCGGCAAAGGAAATCCTTGACGCGGCGGGCGAGGAAAGCGCGCGGCTGATCGAGCTCGCGATGGAACGGCACGGAAGTCTGCTTGGCGACATCGCCATGAACTGAAAAATCAATTTCGAAGCGCTTACAGCGAAAGTTTTGCGGCAACTTACAATCTGTTTGACTGAAAAATGCGTTCGTGTTATAGTAGCTCTATTCTCGCAAAACACGGACGGGCGCGATATCGACAGAGCATTGTTCAATCGTCCGCGTAAAAAGGGCCGTAACAGCCGATTCGTTGATCGGCGAACCGCCTGCAAACAGGAAGTATCTATGGATTATCAAAAACTGGTCTCTAGCTGCGTAAAGCGCATCCCGCCCTCGGGCATTCGGAAATATTTTGATCTGCTGGACGACTCGCACATCAGCCTTGGCGTTGGCGAGCCGGATTTTCCAACGCCGGAGCGCGTGCGCGTCGCCGTTGCGGAGCGCCTCAAGCGCGAGCGCGTGCCCTATTCGTCCAACTCGGGAGATCCGCATCTGCGCGAGCTGATTCTGCGGTTCCTTTCGGAGCGGTATCACGTTACCGGCTATCATTCCATCGAAAACGTGCTCATCACCGTTGGCGCGAGCCAGGCGATCGATCTTGCCATGCGCGCGATATTGGACCCCGGCGACGAGGTGATCTATCACGAGCCGTGCTATGTCTCCTATGTGCCCGCCATCGAGCTCGCGGGCGGCAAAGCTGTCGGCGTTCTGACGAAGCACGAAAACCGCTTCCGCCTGAGTGCGGACGCCATCAAGGCGGCCATCACGCCGAAGACCAAGGCGATCCTGCTCGCGTTTCCGACGAATCCGACGGGCGCGATCATGGAAAAGAGCGATCTGGAAGCGATTGCCGACGTTGTGCGCGGCACGAATATCATCGTCGTGACAGACGAAATCTATGCCGAGCTGACCTTCAACGGCAAGCATCACGTTTCGTTTGCCGCGCTGCCCGGCATGCGCGAGCGCACGATCCTGCTCAACGGCTTTTCCAAGGCGTTTTCTATGACCGGCTGGCGTCTTGGCTACGCGGCCGGCCCGGAAGAGCTCATCGCCGCCATGCGTAAGGTGCATCAGCTCACGATGCTCTGCGCGCCGACGCCCGCGCAATGGGCCGGTGTTGTCGCGCTGGAGGACGGGTTTCAGGACGATTTTGCGGATACCCGCTATATGATCGACCAGTACGAATCCCGCCGCAGGTATATCATAGACGCGTTTAACGCCATGGGACTGGATTGCAACGAGCCCGAGGGCGCGTTTTATGTGTTCCCGTCGATCAAGTCGACGGGGCTGACCAGCGAACAGTTCTGCGACGGACTGCTCGCAAGTCAGAAGGTCGTCACCGTTCCCGGCAGCGCGTTTGGCGCGGCGGGAGAGGGGCATATCCGCTGCTGCTACGCCACCTCGAAGGAACACATCGAGCAGGCGATGCAGCGCGTCGGCGCGTATCTCGACGAGATTCGCTGAAACAAGCGGTAGTTTTGCCCCGTCACGGTGATCGAGACGGGGCTTTTCTTCTGTTTCGGGAGAGAATGCTCCGGCGGAGAAAAAAAGGACAGTTACTGTATTTGGGGGATACGATGATACAGGAAAAAACGTTTACGACACTGGAGTATGACAAGATACTCAATATATTAAAGCAGCACCTTGCCTGCGAGGTCGGGCTGGAATTCGCCGAAAAGCTGCGTCCTGCGGGCTCGCTGAAGGAGGCGGAGACGCTGCAGGAGCAGACGAGCGAGGCGGAAAGCGTCTACACCCGCACCGGCAGAACGCCCGTGACGGGATTTCCGGACGTGCGCGAACTCGTCGGGCGGATGCACGCCGCGTTGTTTCTGAGCACACGCGAGCTGCTCGCCATCGCGCAGGCGATGCGCGCCGCGCGGGAGGCGAAGGACATTCTGCAGGCCGGGGACGAAAACAGCCTGCTCTGCAACCTCGCCAACCGCCTTTCCTCGCATCGCTCGGTGGAGGAGGAGGTTTCGCGCTGCATCCTTGGCGAGGACGAAATTGCGGACAACGCCTCGCCGGAGCTCAACCGAATCCGGCGGCAGATGAAAATTGTCGGCGAACGCGTCCGCGAAAAACTCAACGGCATGCTTAGGAGCACGACGACCCAGAAATACCTGCAAGAGGCGGTCATTACGATCCGCAACGGGCGCTATGTGCTGCCCGTCAAGGCGGAGTGCCGCTCGCAGGTGCCTGGGCTGATCCACGACCAGAGCAGCAGCGGGGCGACGCTGTTTGTCGAGCCCGCCGCCGTCGTCGAACTCGGAAACGAAAACAAGCGGCTGCTCGCGGAGGAGAAAAACGAAATCGAGCGCATCCTCTCCGGTCTGACCGCGATGATCGCTCCGTTTGCGGATGAAATTCACACGAGCTGCAACGTCATGGGCGCGCTGGACGTGATCTTTGCCCGCGCGATCATGGCGCGGGATCAGCGCGCCGTTCGGCCGAAGTTGAATGAAACGGGCTGCGTCCGCATCGTGCGCGGCAGACATCCGCTGATCGACAGGGAGAAAGTCGTACCGGTCGACATCTGGCTCGGCGAAACGTTCCGAACGCTGATCATCACCGGCCCGAACACGGGCGGCAAGACGGTCACGCTGAAAACCGTCGGACTGTTTTCGCTGATGGGGATGAGCGGCATGTTCATCCCCGCGGACGAGGGGACGGAGCTTTCCACGTTTGACAGCGTGTTTGCGGACATCGGGGACGAGCAGTCCATCGAGCAGTCGCTTTCAACGTTTTCCTCGCATATGACGAACACGGTGCGCATTCTGTCCGAGGCGGACGCTCGCTCGCTGGTGCTGCTCGACGAGCTTGGCGCGGGCACGGATCCCATCGAGGGCGCGGCGCTGGCGCAGGCCATTCTCGAGAGCCTCTATGACAGAAAGACGCTGACGGTCGCAACCACGCACTACAGCGAGATCAAGGCGTTCGCGCTCATGCACGCGGGTATGCAGAACGCGTCCATGGAGTTCGATGTTGACCGCCTCTGCCCGACCTATCGGCTCTTCATCGGCATACCCGGCAAGAGCAACGCGTTTGAAATTTCGCGAAGGCTCGGCTTAAGCGACGCGGTGATCGACCGGGCACAGGACTTTCTGGAGAAGAAGGACGTTGCGTTTGAAACCGTGCTTTCGGAGGCGGCGCAGGCGCGAAAGAGCGCGGAGGACGACCGGGACGCAATCGGCAGGATGCGCATCGAAACCGAGCGCATCAAAACCGAGCTGGAAAAACAGAAGCAAAAGCTCGAAGACGAAAAATCGCAGCTGCGCGCAAAGGCGCGCGAGGACGCGCGGCGAATGGTGCAGCAGACGCGTCAGGACATGGAGAAGCTGATTGCGCAGCTTCGCTCTATTGAGAGCATCGACAAAAAGCAGCTGGAACGTGCGGTGCAGGCCTCGCGCGACGAGATGCGGAAAACCGAGGAGCGGCTCTACGAGCAGGCCGCGCAGCGGGAGTCCGCGGGCAGTCCGCCTGAGAGTGTGACCCCCGGACAACGGGTCAAGCTCATCACGCTGGGGCAGGAGGCGACCGTGCTCAAAGCCGCGGACGCAAAGGGCGACGTGCTTGTGCAGGCGGGCGTGATCAAAATGAGTATTCCGCTCAATGATATCCGCCCGGTGGAGCAGAAAAAGCAGCCGCAGAAGACGGGCGCAAAGGTAACGCTTTCGCAGGATCGAACGAGCGCTCTCTCGCTGGATCTGCGCGGCAACATGGTGGACGACGCGTGCCTCGAGATCGACCGCTTCATCGACACCGCGCTGATGAACGGCGTGCACGAATTCTTTGTCGTGCACGGCAAAGGCACCGGCGCGCTGCGCGCGGGCGTGCAGGCGTATCTGAAAAACCACCCAAGGGTCAAGACGTTTCGTTTGGGGACTTATGGCGAGGGCGATGCGGGCGTGACTGTGGTGACGCTGAAGTCCTGAGTGATTGATATATTTTTTCAAAATATATCAAAGAGAATAGTGCGGGCGTGACTGTGGTGACGCTAAAGCCCTGATACGCTTGGATCAACTCGAAAAGTGATTCGTTTCGTGAAAAATACACAAATCGTGGGGGAGCTTGCGTCGTTTGTGTGACAATTTTTTACTTGGTTGGACAAACTTCACAATCTCTGCTATACTTTACCCAAATGTAAGGTCTTGTGTAATTTCCTATCAACAACGGAGGTGATCGGATGGAAAACAATACCATTCTGGTCATAGATGACGACAGGAATATTCTCGCCATCATTGAGCTGTATCTGAAAAAAGCGGGGTTTCAGGTCTATACCTGCGCGGACGGGACATCCGCCATGGCGGCGTTCCACGAAACGAAGCCTTCGCTCGTCGTTCTGGATATCATGCTGCCCGGCAGAGACGGCTGGGCGGTTTTACACGATATCCGGATGGAGAGCGAAACGCCGGTCATCATGCTCACGGCAAAAGGCGACACGGGAGACCGCGTGCAGGGGCTTGAACTCGGCGCGGACGACTACATTGCAAAACCGTTCGACGCAAAGGAGCTCATCGCCCGCATCAAGGCGGTTCTTCGGCGGAGCACACCCGCCGAACCCACGCGGACAATCGCGCTGCCCGGCCTGACCGTATCGCTGGAAAACTACGCGGTCACACTGGACGGACGGCAGCTCGAGATGCCGCCGAAGGAGATCGAACTTCTCTACTTTCTGGCGAGCCACACCGGAAAGGTGTTTACGCGGGAGCAGCTTCTCGAACAGGTCTGGGGATTCGACTTTTTCGGGGACTCGCGAACGGTGGACGTGCATGTCAAGCGCATCCGTGAAAAACTGGGCGAAGATCACGAGTGGGAACTTCGCACCGTATGGGGCGTAGGGTATAAATTCGAACAAAAGTGATGCGGTAAGATGCGCAAGGATTTTCTCAGAACGCTCTTTTCCCGAATGCTGGCAACCTATATGGGTCTGACGCTCGGACTGCTGCTACTCTCCGGCGTCATCGTCGGGGCGCTGATGTCCGGCTTTGTCATGCGGCGGGAGAAGCAGAGCGTCGCCAACGAAATCGGCGTTATTACCGAGCTGTACATTAACACAACGAGCTCCATATCGGGTGAAAACGCCGCGATTCTGGAGCTTAACACAATCGCCAGGCACTACGACGGGCTGATTCAGATCATCTCCATCGACGGCGCCATGGCGCAATATGCCTCCGGCTCGAAGTGGAACGACGTCATGAGCCAACGCTTCTCGGAGGAAGAGATATCACGCATGCTGAACGCCGTCTCAGATCTGGACGCGAGCAGCGTGCGTTTTACGCAGAGTAAGGCCAGTTTTCAGATGCTCGTCGGAACGAAGCCCATCGTAAATGACGGCATCGCGACGCACGTCGTTCGCTTCTACATCGACATCACCAACGCGCTCGGCGCAATCGGCACGGCGTATGCCGAGGTGATGCTGGTCTCGCTGATTGCTGTGCTGCTCTCCGTATTCGCCGTGTATTACACCACGTCCCGGCTGACAAGGCCGTTTATGGAGATCAACGAGATCGTGCAGAAATACGCCAAAGGGGACTACAACGTCCGAATTCCGATCAGCAGCGTGGAAGAAGCGACGCAGCTGGCCGTGAGTTTTAACAACATGGCGGACCAGCTCAAGGATCTCGAGGCAACGCGCAGGAGCTTCGTCGCAAACGTCAGCCACGAGCTGCGAAGTCCGCTGACCAGTATGAAGGGTTTCCTCGAGGCCATGCAGGACGGGACGATCGGTCCAGAAGAGCACGAAAAATACATCGGCATCGTGCTCTCGGAGACAAAGCGCATGGCGGGCATGGTCAACGACCTTCTCGACCTTGCGCGCATCGAAAGCGGAAAGACAGCGATCAAGCTCGAAATTTTCGATATCAACGAGCTAATCCGGCGGACGCTGATCACGTTTGAGGCGCAAATTTACGAACACCAGATGGAGGTGGACGTAAAATTTGCGCAGGAGCAGTATTATGTGGAGGCGGACAGCGCGCAGATTTCGCAGGTGCTTCGAAACATCATCGACAACGCGATCAAGTATTCCCCGGACAACACCAAACTCAGAATCGCAACCTATGCCATGCGCCGCGAGATCTACGTAAGCATTCAGGACTCCGGCCCGGGCATTCCCGAAGAGGATATACCGCACGTATTCGACCGCTTCTACAAAGTGGAAAAGGCGCATACGCCGAGCAAACAGAGCGGGACGGGGCTAGGCCTGTCCATCGTCAAACGCATCATCGACCAGCACAACCAGACCATCACGCTCAAGAGCGCGAAGGGCAAGGGGAGCACATTTACATTTACGCTCAAACGCGCGCCGGTTCCCAAACGCGCGCCTGCAGACGGAGGAAAGAAAAATGGAATATAACGGATATTACAGCTCGGATCACAGGCAAAAGCCGGACGACGAAGGCCGCGGCGGAAACATCTTTGCAACCATTGTTATCATCGTGGTTGCGCTGTTGCTTGCGTTGATGGTAATCGGCTTGTTTTGGCCGACCCTGATCGGACAGAGCTCAAATGAAACACTGATATTGGCAACGCCGACGCCGACTGTGGCGCAGCAGGAGGGCAGCGACGCGACCGAACCGCCGCAGCCGCAGAATACGGACAGCGGCAGCGCCGCAGCCGAAGAACCAACCATTCCGAAAGTCAGCGCGGAAGACCGGCAGATGCCGACGTTGGACGGCGTTTCGCCGACGCTGCCGGAAAACACCAGTAACCCGATACCGGATATTTACGACGCGGTGTCCCCGGGCGTAGTCGGCGTGATCAATTATCAGCAGACGACGGGCCTGACCGGGAAAATCAAGGATGAAATCTACGGCAGCGGCACGGGTTTTGTGGTATCCAGCAGCGGCTATATCCTCACGAACGCGCACGTCGTGGACGGCGCGCACAAAATCACCGTAAAAGTATACGGCGAAGAGGACGAGCGCGAGGCCCTGCTCATCGGCTCCGACACGGAGACGGACGTCGCCGTGCTCAAGATCACCGGTGCAAACGTAACGCCCCTCAAGCTCGGCAATTCCGACACCGTGCGCGTCGGGGAATACGCGCTTGCAATCGGCAATCCGCTCTCGACGGACGAGCTGGCCAACACGATTACGTTTGGCATCATCAGCGCGACCGCGCGCGAGATCACGATCGACAACTATACCAATTCCTATTTTCAGACCGACGCGGCGATCAACTTCGGCAACAGCGGCGGCCCGTTGATCAACATGAACGGCGAGGTCATCGGCATCAACAGCGCAAAGACCATCACCGCGGGTTATGACGAATACGGCAACGCCGTCAGCGCGGAAGGCATCGGGTTTGCGCTGCCGATCAATCAGGTGAAAAAAATCATGGAGATTCTCATCACCGTCGGCGAAGTGGTGCGCCCCGGCATCGGCGTTACGGTCAGCACCGTGGACGCGGAGACCGCGGAGGCAAACGACGTGCCCGTCGGCGCGCTGGTGCAGAGCGTCGTCAACGGCAGACCCGCTGACTTGGCAGGAATCCAGGCGGGGGATATCATCGTTGAGGCAAACGGCCAGACGATTGAGACACATGAACAGCTTGTCGACATCGTGCATGCCTGCATCATCGGCGACGAGCTCAAGGTGAAGGTCTATCGGGAAGGCGAATACATCGACATCACGATCGTCATCGGCAACAAGACCGAGATGAATTTCGACGATATCGTCGGCGGCGTCACCCCGACGCCCGCGCCCTAACGCATCATGAACGAAACAGAGGCGCTCCGAAACGGAGCGCCTCTGTTTTTTAGCATTTGTGAGGCATTATTTGGAAAGCGTGCGAAAAAGATGCATTGCATAGCCGTCCAGTCCGTCGCAAAGCGTCGCGCCGAGCTGTGTGCAGCAGAGCTTGTCCATGAGGTATTGCAGGATCACGCCGCCGTGCAGGATCACGTCGTGGCGATCCTTGAGCAGCGGAATATTTGCGCGCGCGGCGTCGCCGAGGCTGTCCAGCGTGCTGAGCACTGCGCTGAGCGCGAGAAATTCAATCTTCTTTTCACCCTGCCAGGGGGAAAACGTATCCCTGCCCTCGCAGAGAAGCGCTAAGGTTGTGATGGTTCCGCCGACGCCGAGCAGGCGTTCCGCGGAGCCCGCTTTTTTGCCCGGAATGGTTCTGTCCGCGCATGGCTCTGGATTCGGCGGGCCGAAAAGCCCGGAGAGTATGGGGGTGAGCGCGCCGCCGATCATAGAAAGATCCTGATACGGCGCGAGATCCTTGGCGCGGACGCAGCCGATCGGCCAGCTCTCGCGGGACGCGGCGCGGACAATCTGCGTGCTGCCGCCGCCGATGTCGATGATCGTATGCGTTCCGTCCGGATCCGCGCCCTGTTGGGCAAACGAGGCCTCCTCGCCGCCGGTGAGAATGCGCGCGCGGTCTTTGCCAATGATCTGCTCGACGGAGGAAATGAACGCTTTTCCGTTGGACGCGTCGCGCACGGCGCTTGTGGCGTAGGCATACGCAGAAAATCCCTGCGCCGCAAGTTCGGTATAGACCGAACGAATGACGAGCAGGGATTGGAGGATGCGAGCCTGGGACAGCGCGCCGGTTTCGGCAAGGCCCTCGGCAAGGCGCGTGGTGTATACGTGTTTATTAGAAAGTTGCGGCAGCCCGAGTTCGTCCGTCGTCAGGCGGGCGGTGCGCACGGAATTGCTGCCGATGTCGAATATAATCAGCTTCATGGCAGAGGCGCGAGTGTTACAACCGTTACGCCGGGCGGTGTGGTGGGCATCGGCGTCGGCGTTGGCGACGGAGAAGGAACCGGCGTGGTCAAAGAAGGCACGGGCGTCGGCGTTGGTGCCGGCTTCGGCGTCACCTGCGCGGTTGCCGAATCGTCGTAAAACTTATAATCGCCCTCAAAAACGTATCCGAGCTTTTCGCGCGCGTACTGAATCAGATAGTCCGTGGTCTGCATGTATTCAAGCATGCGCTCGAGACGTTCTTCCTGAACGTTGAGGGAGTCCAGCTGTGTCTGGAGCGTCACCTTTTCTTCCGCAATGCTTTTCAGCTTTGTCTGCTGGGAAAGATACACGCCGCCGAGCACGAAAAACGTCAGGATAAAAAAGAGTATGATATAGCGCGCCCGAATGCGAAATCCGGTACGAACGTGTTCCAATCGTTCTGTCGACTTATTTGCCATGCAGCGTATTTTAGCATATTCCTCTTTAAAATAAAAGAGAACGCACAGGAGGTTTTCAAAATGGTTACAAGGATATCTTGATTTAGTCGGAGTTAACAACAAGAAGTCCGAATCCGTGCGTTTAAATAAATATTAGAAAATAAGAGTATTCGTATTGAACGTGGACTCGTCATAGGGAATTTCGCAGACAGAAGTTTCAAAATGGTCACACTATTCTGATAAAATCATGATGACGCTTTGACGAAGACGTGATATACTGTGTTGATTTCAAAACTGCGATATCTATTCGACCGCTTAAAAAACGCGGATGAGACGGAAACGTACACGCGCGATGCATGTTTGTTTGCTTCAAATATCGCCTGTACCGGTATGAAAACGCAGTTTTATCAGATGAAAAGAACTTTGAGCGGATGGGATGTTATTCGCGTCCGCCGATGTGAAAAAAGAACGGCGCATATTGACAAAAACAGCGCCTGACGATATGATTTCTACATCTGAGGAATCACATCGAATCAACTTTCTTGATTTCGTTAAAAAGGTAGATCGTTCTTACCTGGGAGAGGAGCATACAGTTGAACAAGGAACAGCTTGAGGTGAAGAGCCTTGGAGATTTGCGTGAAATCGCAAAGCTGCAAGGTGTAAAATCCTTAACAAAATATCGGAAAAACGAGCTGATTGAGATCATCATGGCGGGAGGCGTGGTGCCCTCCGTTTTTGCGCCTTCTGATGAAGGCGACGAGCCTTCGGAAGAGCCCGCTGCGCTGCGGCCGCAGCCGCAGATGGACGCCGGTTCCGGCGAATCCGGCGATGAATCGCCGGAGCGCGTGCCGCAGGGCGAGATGGGCGGCTATCATCGCGGGAATTACACCCCGCGCAGCTACCAGCAGCAGAGCAAGCCGTACTATGACAATCGTTCGCAGGGGGGCTACCAAAGACGGCAGTATACCCCGCGCGGAAATTATCAGGGCGGCTATCAGCAGAACAATTACCAGCAGGGCGGCTATCAGCAAAACGGTTACCAGCAAGGCGGTTACCAGCAGCGCGACGCCCAACAGAGCGGGTATCAGCAGAGCGGCTATCAGCAGCGCGACTACCAGCAGGGCGGCTATCAGGGCAACTACAATGCCGGCAATTATGCTCCGGAACAGGGTGGCTTTGAAGGCGACCGGAACTTCCACCAACGAAACGAAGGCTATTACAACAAGGATTACGGAACGAGCAATCCGGCCGTTCCGGAGATTTTACAGACGGGCGACTGCGGGGACGCGGAGGGCGTGCTTGAGGTGCTGCCGGATGGCTACGGCTTTCTTCGCAGCGAAAACTATCTCTCCGGCCAGCATGATGTCTACGTTTCCATCGCGCAGATCCGTCGCTTCGGCCTGCGCACGGGCGACATGGTCACCGGAAAAACGCGCCCGTCGAAAGAAGGCGAACGCTTCCTCGCGCTTTTGTACATCACCGCGGTCAACGGTGAATCGCCCGAAAGCATCATAGAGCGCAAGCCCTACGAAGAGCTCGTTCCCGTGTTCCCCTACGAGCGCTATACGCTTGAGCTTCCCGGCGCCAACAGCCTCGCCATTCGGCTGATCGACCTGATCGCGCCAATCGGCAAAGGCCAGCGCGCGATGATCGTCTCCCAGCCAAAGGCCGGCAAGACGACGCTGCTGAAAAGCATTGCAAACGGAATTTCGACGAACTATCCGGACGCGCACCTCATCGTGCTGCTCATCGACGAGCGGCCGGAGGAAGTGACCGATATGCAGCGCTCCATCAAGGGTGAGGTGCTGTATTCCACGTTTGACGAACTGCCGGAGCACCACACCCGCGTTGCGGAGATGGTGCAGGAGCGCGCGATGCGCCTTGTGGAGATGGGTAAGGACGTCGTGATCCTGCTCGACAGCCTGACGCGGCTTGCGCGGGCGTATAACCTCACGATCCCGCCGACGGGGCGTACGCTCTCCGGCGGCATGGATCCGGGCGCGCTGCATAAGCCCAAGCGCTTCTTTGGCGCCGCTCGCAAGATTGAAAACGGCGGCAGCCTCACCGTGATCGCCACCGCGCTGACCGAGACCGGCAGCCGCATGGACGACATGGTCTATGAGGAATTCAAGGGCACGGGCAATATGGAGATCCATCTCGATCGCAAGCTCAGCGAGCGGCGGATTTTCCCGGCCATCGACATCTACAAGTCCGGCACGCGCCGCGAAGATCTGCTGCTTTCTGCGGAAGAGCTCGAGGCGGTGCGTACGATCCGCCGCGTGCTCGCGGGCGGAAACACGGCGGATGTGACGGAGCATCTCATCGGCATGCTCGAGAAAACGAACAACAACGAGGAGTTTCTCCAGCGGCTCAAGGACTGGGTGAGCATCTACGAAAAAGATGGCTACACGACCATGTCCACCAGCCGGTTTGGCAAGTAAAATCGGACGTATACCGTAAAAAACCGCATCAATATGCGGAATATACGAAAAAAACTATTGATTTTTCTGCTGCCGATCGCTATAATAGCGGATGGTAGTGTTTTAAAGGAGTGATCTAGCATGAAGAAGGATATCCATCCGAAATACGGCGAAGCCACGGTTCGCTGCGCCTGTGGCGAAACGTTCAAGACGGGTTCCACCAAAGAGGAACTCACCGTCGAAATTTGCAGCAAGTGCCATCCGTTTTTCACCGGCAAACAGAAGCTCGTGGACAGCGGCGGACGTGTCGACCGTTTCAAAAAGCGTTACGGTCTGTAAAAAGTGTAAAGAACCTTCCCATCCAAGGGGAGGTTTTTTCTTGCCCGCAACCGGTATCGTGTGGTACAATCATGAGAACAATGCAGGATGTAGTATCCCGAATTGCAAAATCTAACAGACACAGGAAATTCGATACGTGAAGGATAAACAGAAAATCAAACGCTGCTCGGTCGGCGGTCAGGCGGTCATGGAAGGCGTAATGATGCGCACAATGAGCGGCGGCATCGCGCTGGCAGTCCGTAAGGCGGACGGTACGATCGAAACGGAATATACGCCAAAGCGCGCGGATGCGAAAAGCCCGATTCTCAAATGGCCTGTCGTGCGCGGCGTGGTCGCGTTTGTCGACTCCATCGGCACCGGCATGAAGATGATGACGCGCTCAGCGGAGCTGTATGGCGAGGCCATCGAAGAAGAGCCGAGCCGCTTTGAAAAATGGATCGCAAAAAAGACCGGCAAGGACGTGATGGACATCGCCATCGTTGTCGCCGTCGTGTTCGCGGTAGCGCTGGCAATTGGACTTTTCGTGCTGCTGCCGTCGCTGATTACGCAGCTGATTCCCTGGCAGGAGAGCACGCCGCGCATCTGGAAAAGCCTTGCGGAAGGCTTTGTGCGGCTTTTGATCTTCCTTGGTTACATCACGGCAATTTCCATGATGAAGGACATTCGCCGCGTGTATATGTATCACGGCGCGGAGCATAAGACCATCGCCTGCTATGAGCACGAAGCGCCACTCACGCCGGAGAGCGCAATGCGGTATTCGCGCCTGCACGCGCGCTGCGGAACGAACTATCTGTTTCTCGTGATGGCGGTGTCGATCCTGTTTTTCGCGATGTTGCCGTATGCTGAAAATCTTCTGCTTCGCGTGCTGACGCGGCTGGTCTTCCTGCCGCTCGTCGCGGGGCTTGCCTACGAGGTACTCAAGCTCGCCGCCGCGTCGGACGCGCTCTGGGCGCGTATCATCCGTGCGCCGGGGCTGGGACTGCAATATCTGACCACGCGCGAGCCGGAGCCCGCGATGATCGAAGTCGCCATCAAGGCGTTTGAACTTGCGATCAACGACGGCGTGCTGCCGCAGCGGCCGGACGAAGCAGATGAAGAGACCCCCTCGGATGCGGAGCAGACAGCGAAGGAAGCGTTGGCAGAAACAGAAAAAACAGAAACAGAAAAAGCAGAAACAGAAACTGTAGAACCGGAACCCAAAAAAGGAGTCTGATGCGACTTGACGACCATGGCTGTTTCGGAACTGGTGCGTCTGGCAAAGCTGCGCCTTGAGCCTGTTGCGGGCGAAGAAGCCGCGCAGCAGGCAAAGTTGATTGTCGCCGCCGTGATCGGCGCGGAGCCCGGCGCGCTCATGGTGCACACCTGGGCGCAGGCGACGGAGGAACAAATTTCGATCGTGGGCGACCTGATCGATCAGCGGCTGACCGGCGAACCGCTGCAGTACATCCTCGGCGAATGGTCGTTTATGGGGCTGCCGTTTTATGTAGACGAGCGCGCGCTCATCCCGCGGCAGGACACGGAACTGCTGGCGGAGACCGCAATTGAGATGATCAAGGCACGCGGCTATCGATCCTGTCTGGATCTCTGCACCGGCAGCGGATGCGTCGGCATCTCGATTGCAAAGCTGGCAAAAGTTCCGGTGACAGCGTCCGATATCAGCGCGGACGCGCTCGCGCTCGCGCGGGAAAACGCGGAGCTCAACCAAACCGACGTAACGTTTATCGAAAGCGATCTGTTTGGCGCTGTCGCGGACGGGTTCGACTGCATCGTCTGCAATCCGCCGTATCTTTCTGGAACGGATATGGACGAACTTCAGAAAGAGGTTTCGTTTGAACCGAAGCTCGCGCTGTACGGCGGTGAAGACGGGCTGGATATCTACCGGAAAATCGCGCAGGAGTACCGCGCGCATCTGAACGAGGGCGGGGCGCTGCTGTTGGAAATCGGCAGCACGCAGGCGCTTGCGGTGGCCGACCTGTTCGGCGAAACGGCGCGGGTGCTGACGGATATCGGCGGCAACGCGCGCGTCGTAATCGTGGATCTTCAACAGCAGGTTCGCAATCAAAGCTGTAATCTATAACCCGAGGCGACCGGATTGGCGCGCGCGGGGACGGGTGGGAGCGAAGGATGACGCCCGTAAACCGGAGGAACGATGATCGAGAAACTGAAAGGCATCAAACTGCGCTTTGACTTTCTCTCCGAGAAGCTCGCCGCGCCGGACGCGATGAACGACCGCGACCAATGGCGCGAAATGGTGAAGGAACGGGCTGCTTTGGAAGAGATTGTAATTTCGTTTGACGAATATAATGAAACGCAATCCGCTCTCGACAACTGCCGGGCAATGCTGGAAGACAAGCTGGACGGCGAGATGAAGGAACTCGTACACGCGGAGATTGCCGAGCTTGAAGAAAAGCTGGAAACGCTCGACGGCCGGCTGCATATCCTTCTTTTGCCGAAGGACCCGAACGACGATCGGGATGTTATTTTGGAAATCCGCGCTGGAACGGGCGGCGACGAAGCATCGCTGTTCGGCGCGGATTTGTTGCGCATGTACCTGCGCTATGCCGAGCGCAACGCATATAAAGTGGAATACCTCTCCAATAACCTTACCGACATGGGTGGGGTGAAGGAGGTCGTGCTCTCCATTGGCGGCAAGCGCGGCGCGTATTCCCGGCTCAAGTACGAAAGCGGCGTGCACCGCGTCCAGCGTGTGCCGGAGACGGAGAGTCAGGGGCGCATCCACACGAGCGCGGCTACGGTCGCCGTGCTGCCGGAGGTGGACGACGTGCAGGTGGATATCAAGGAAAACGATCTGCGCATCGATACCTACCGCTCCAGCGGCGCGGGTGGCCAGCACGTCAACAAGACCGAGTCCGCAATCCGCATCACGCACTTGCCGACCGGCATGGTTGTGTCCTGTCAGGACGAAAAATCGCAGCTCAAGAACAAAGAGCAGGCTATGCGCGTGCTGAAAAGCCGCCTGTTTGATTACTATCAGGGACAGCAGGACGCCGAGCGCGCGGGCGCGCGCAGGAGCATGGTCGGCTCGGGCGATCGCAGCGAGCGCATCCGTACCTATAATTTTCCGCAGGGGCGCGTGACCGACCACCGCATCGGCCTGACGCTGTATAAGCTGGAAGCGTTTCTCGACGGGGATATGGACGAGCTCATCGACGCGCTGATCGTTGCCGAGCGCGGTGAGCGGCTCGCGGGAGAGACGGACTGATATGGCGAAACGACAGGAAATTCTGCCCGCGTATGAAACGGAAGTGATCAACGCGATACGGCAGGAGGAAGCGGGAACGATTCAGGGCGCGCGGCTGATTCAGGCGGGCGAGCTCGTCGCCTTTCCGACCGAGACGGTATACGGCCTCGGCGCGGACGGCCTGAACGCCGAAGCGGTCGAAAAGATTTTTGAAGCCAAGGGACGCCCTTCGGACAATCCGATCATCGAGCACATTGCAAAAAAAAGCGACGTGCGGCAGCTCTGGCGGCGGATTCCGAAGCAGGCGCAGCTTTTGATGGATACCTTCTGGCCGGGCCCGCTGACGCTGATTGCGCCAAAGAGCGACTGCGTGCCGGACGAGGTGACGGCTGGGCTGGACACGGTTGCCGTGCGCATGCCGCAGAACAAGACCGCGCGCGCGCTGATTACAAAGGCAGGGGTGCCGATTGCCGCGCCGAGCGCGAACCGCTCCGGCAGGCCGAGCCCCACTACCGCACAGCATGTGCTGGACGATCTGGGGGGGCGCATCCCGCTCATCCTCGACGGCGGGCCCTGCAAATACGGCGTGGAGTCCACGGTGCTCTCGCTTGTCGGCGAACCGACAATTCTTCGCCCCGGCGCAATTACGCGGGAGATGCTCGCGGCGCTCATCGGCGAGGTGCGCGTGGCGGAGAGCATTCTAAAGCCAATGAAAGAGGGGGAGCGGGCCGCTTCCCCCGGCATGAAATACACGCATTATTCACCCAACGCGGAGGTCGTCGTGGTAAACGGAGCGCCGCAAAGCGCCGCAAGGCGCATCAGTGCGCTGTACAACGAAGCCGAAGCGGAGGGAAAGACGCCGGAAATCGCCGCGACGGAGCAGACGAAATCGTTCTACAAAGGCAAACGGCACGTTGTGCTCGGAAATCGGGACGAGCCGGTGACGCTCTGCGCAAACCTGTTTTCCGCGCTGCGGGAGATGGATCAGCGCGCGGATATGATCCTTGCGGAGGGCATACCGGCTCAGGACGAGGGCCTGGCATACATGAACCGGCTCTTGCGCGCCGCGGGGTTCCGGGTTGTGGACGCGGATCAGCCGTAAGCAAGGTCAATAAACGGAAACGATGAGATAAAAAACCGTATGAACGGAAAGGAAGAGAACACGATGAAACTGGCGATTGGATGCGATCACGGCGGCTTCGATCTGAAGACGGAGCTCGTCGCGTATTTGGAAGAACAGGGGAATGAAGTAAAGGATTTCGGATGCTTCGATAAGAGCAGCATCGACTATCCGGATTACGTTTTTCCCGTTGCGGAGGGCGTTGCGCGCGGCGAATTTGAGCGCGGCATCGTCATCTGCACAACGGGCATCGGCGTGAGCATTGCGGCGAACAAGGTGCAGGGCATCCGCTGCGCGCTGGTTGGGGATGAATACTCCGCCCGTATGACCCGCGAACACAACGACACGAATATGATCGCGTTCGGCGCAAACGTTACCACCGCCGTCCGCGCCAAAGGCATGCTCGACATCTGGCTGAACGTGGCGTTTTCCCATGGCGAGCGGCACCAGCGCAGGATCGACAAGATATCCGCCTACGAAAATACGCACTAAGGAGGCTCAACCATGTCAAAACTGATCAGCATCGACCACCCGCTCGTGCAGCACAAGCTTTCGCTTCTGCGCGACAAAGACACCGGCTGCAAAGCGTTCCGCGAACTCGTGTACGAGCTTGCCATGCTCATGGCATACGAAGTCACGCGCGATTTGGAGCTCAAGGAGATCGAGATTGAAACCCCGATCTGCAAAACCACTGTACAGACCCTCGCAAACGAAAAAATTGCGGTGATTCCGATTCTCCGCGCGGGGCTCGGTATGGCGGACGGCATCATGAGCCTGATTCCGAACGCGAAGGTAGGTCACATCGGCCTCTACCGTAACCCCGACACGCTGATGCCGACGGGGTATTACTGCAAGCTGCCGCAGGACATCGCGGAGCGCGAGACCATCGTGGTCGATCCTATGCTTGCGACCGGAAACTCCGGCATCGAAGCGATCAAAATCCTGAAGGAGAGCAATGTAACCAGCATTCGTTTTGTCTGCCTCATTGCCGCGCCGGAAGGCATCGCCGCGATGCAGAAGGCGCATCCAGATGTGGACATCTACGCCGCGCATGTCGACGAGAAGCTCAACGAGCACGGCTATATCGTACCCGGCCTGGGCGACGCGGGCGATCGGCTCTTCGGAACCAAATAGCAGCAGGACGTAATATGCGGACAAACGCAGATACGCGGAGTATTTTCAGATTGAAAATCGTCCGCTTGTCTGCGTTTTTCTCTTTTTTATACTACCGGGAGAGTATTTGCAGGATTTCTTGATCACATTTGCTAAATTTGACTGAAAAAAAGAAAATTACGGTTCAAACCTTGGTTCGAATGTGGTAATATAAGTCCGTTGCAGTTATTCGGGCGGAGTTTGTTTGATAAAAGCCGCCCAAACAGAGAATGAGTAATGGAGGAATTCCATGCGATCCGTAATAGACGAAATTGCGGCTGCCGAACGAAAGGCCGATGAACTCCGCCTCGCGGCGGCGGCAGACGCGCGGGAAGCGGCGCTCAAAGCACGTGAAGACGCGCAAAAAGCCCTTACTACGCTGGAGAGCGAAGAACACGAGCTGATGGCATCCGAAACGGAGAACGCAAAGCTGGAAGGCGAGCGGCTGTCCGGCGAACTGCTCAGCCGGATGGAACAGGATGCGGACACGCTCTGTGCGCGCGCCGGCGAGCGGCTCGGCGGCGCAATTGCATATATCGTGGATAAGGTGACGAAGACGGCATGATCGTTTCGATGAAGCGGATGACGCTCGTTGCGCACAAGGCAGACGAGGCGGCAATCCTGAGCGCACTGCAGGCGACCCGTTCGGTCGAGATTATTTCAAACGGCGACGATAACGACACGCACGCCGCGCTGGATCGCGCGCAGGCGCGCCTTCAGTCTTTGGGGGATGCGCTTGGCACAATGCGTCCGTATACGCCGAAAAAGGGCATGTTCTCATCCGCGCCAGAAGCAAAGGCGGACGAGATTGCCTCCGCGCTGCCGGAGGCGGTTGCGCTTTCCGAAAAGCTCGGGTCGCTGACGCGAGAGCTTTCGGCGACAAAGGCCGAGATCGACAAAAATCAGGAAATCATCGATGCGCTTCGCCCCTGGGAATCGTTTCCCGCGGACATGCAGACATTTCAAAACAGCAAACGAGTCAAATTTTATACGGGACTGATCGCCGCTTCGGACGTGGAGAAGCTGGAGACGCTGGACGCGACCGCCGAATATCAGCTCTTTAACGAGGGCGTAACGCGCACTTGCGTCGTCGCGTGCCCGCAGGAAGAGGCCAAGAGCGTCGCCAATTACCTCAAGGCCCTCGACTGGACGGACTATGTGTTCCCCAAAATGAGCGGAACGCCTGCGGAGGCGATGGAAGAACTCTCCGAAAAGAACCGCATGCTGCTGGCGAAAAAAGCCGGGCTGGATGCGGAACTCTGCGATTCGGCCAACGGCAAAAGCGAGCTGGTGGAAAAGGCTTATGACGCGGCGGCAATCGAGCGCGACCGCGCGCTCGCCGCGACGGAGCTCGCCCGCACCAGCGCGACGTTCCAGCTCGAAGGCTGGGTGCCGGAGGATCGCGTGGAGCAGGCGGAGCAGGCGGTTCGCTCCGTGACGGACGCGTATTATCTGGACGTGCGCGACCACGAAAAAGATGAAATTCCGCCGAGCTATGTGGAAAACAAACCGTTTGCCACGCCGTTTGAGCAGGTGACAAACCTCTATTCGCGTCCCGATCCAAGCGGCATCGACGCAACGCCGTATATGGCGCCGTTCTATGTGCTGCTGTTCGGGCTGATGCTCAGCGACACGGGTTACGGTATCGTGCTCGCCGCACTGACCGCGATCTATATCAAACTGAAAAAGCCGACCGGCATGTCCGGCGGGTTTGCGCGCGTGCTGTTCTGGGGCGGCATCTCGACCATCGTCTGGGGCATGCTCGTCGGCACGTTTTTCGGTCTGGACTTCGACACCGTTCTTGGTACGAACAATCTGTTTCCGCTGTTCGTAGACCCGATGACCAACCCCATCGGCATGCTGATTCTCTGCTTCGGGTTGGGCGTCGTGCATATCCTCTTTGGCGTCGTGCTCAAGATGAAGGTTGCATTTTCACGCGGAGACTGGCAGACAGCGATTTTCGACAGCCTGTCCTGGATTCTGATCATACTCGGGCTGATCGTCTACGCGGTGCCGTCGGCAGTGCAGGGGATTCCTGCCATTGTCGCAACGGTCGGTCTTTGCATGGCGGGCCTCGGCGCGCTGATCATTTTGCTCTTCAAAGGACGCGCAAACAAAAATCCGGTGATGCGGACGATCTCCGGCCTTGGCGAGCTGTATCAGGTGACGGGATATCTTTCGGACATCCTGTCATACGCGCGTCTCTTCGCGCTTGGCATCGCAACGGGCGTCATCGCCTCGGTCTTCAACGAGCTTTGTAAAATGCTCATGGGCTCGCCGATTCTCGTGCTGCACATCCTCGGCGTCATCGTTGCGATTGGGCTGCTTGTCGCGCTGCACGGTTTCAACATCGCCATCAACACGCTCGGCGCGTTCGTGCACTGCGCGAGGCTTCAGTACGTCGAATTCTACGGAAAATTCTATGAACCCGGCGGCAGGGCGTTCCAGCCGCTTGGATACAAAACAAAGCACATTCGGATTCTGGACGAAGCGTCGTCCGGCGTCAAGTGATAATAACAAGCAATATAAACGGCAATCTCACATTTTGGATGGCAACTCCATCCGGACATGATTAACAAGGAGGCAATCTACTATGCAACTCGACTGGGGTACAATCTTTGCGGCGGCGGGTGCCGCTATGGCGGCAGTTATGGCGGGCGTAGGCAGCGCAATCGGCGTCGGTCTTGCCGGTCAGGCGGGCGCGGGCGTCGTTTCCGAGGATCCGGATCGCTTCGGTTCCTGCCTGCTTTTGCAGCTTCTGCCCGGCACGCAGGGCATCTACGGCCTGCTCATCGCGTTTGTCATCGCGGCAAAAGCCGGTCTGCTCGGCGCGGGAACCGCAGTCAGCGACACGGCGGGCCTGAGCCTGTTTCTCGCGGCGATTCCGATCGCGTTCGGCGGGCTGCTCTCCGCAATTGCGCAGGGCAAGGTTGCCGTCGCGGGCATCAACATGATCGCCAAGAAGCCGGAAGAACAGGGCAAGGCGATGCTCATGACCGTCATGGTGGAAACCTACGCGGTTCTGTCCCTGCTGATCTCCTTCCTGCTCGTCAACGGCGTCAAAGTTTGATCGGCAAACCGGTTTAGGATAAGGAGCAGCCAATGGCAACGACAACCATCTCCGGAACGAACAAGCTGGCCGAGCGCATCGTCGGCGAGGCGGAGGCGGACGCGCGCAAACTGCGCGAACAAGCCCTTGCGGCGGCCAATGAAATCCGGAAACAGAGCGACAAGGCTGTTGCGGCGCGCCGCGCGGAGCTGGAAAACCAGCGCGAGGCGGCAAAGAACAGTCTGATCGGCGGTTATCGGACGCGCGCCGCGCTGGACGGAAAAAAAGACGCCCTGCGCAAAAAACGCGCCGTGATCGACGATGCGTTTTCGCGCGCCTACGACGCCGTGCTCTCGCTGGACGCGGATACGAGAAAGCAAATCTGCGCAAAGATGCTTCAGCAGGAAGCGGAGGGCGGGGAGACGGTCGTTCCCGCAAAGGACGACCGCACGGCGCTCAAAGCGCTTGTGGCCGCTATGCCGGCGCTGCGCTTGACGCTGTCAAGCGAGGACGCCGCCATCGACGGTGGGTTTGTGCTCTCCGGCGAGGGATATGAGAAGGACTGCTCGTTCCGTTCGCTGTTGGGCGTTGTGCGCGGCGAAGAAGAGACGGCGGTCTATCAGCTGCTCTTCGACTGAGCGGAGGGAGGGTTTCATGCCACAGCCAAGTTACGCCTATGCCTGCGCGCGCATCAGCGCGCTGGAAAAGTCGCTCTTTGGCAGGGACGCCGTCCGCCGTATGGCCGAGGGGGCGCTCGAGGACGCGATGCGCACCCTGATCGACGCGAAGTACGGCAATCTGCCGGATGCGACGAGCGAGGATGTCGAGCGAATGATCGACAACGTGCGCAGGCAGACCGCGGAAACGATCCGCGAGGTTTCGCCGGACAGTGCGCTGACGGATCTGTTTCTTTTGCAGACGGACGCGCATAACCTAAAGGTACTCGTCAAGGCGCGTATGCTCGGAACGAGCGACGTCGTCTGGCTCGAAGGCGGGCTGTTCACGCGCGATCAGCTCGGCGCGATGGTTGCGGAGGCGAAGTACGACTCTTTGCCCGCGCGGATGCGCGAGGCGATGGAGCGGCTGGAGGCGAAGCTGAAGCTGGCGCCGGAGCCGCAGACCGTGAGCGTCTATGTTGACTACGGCTACTATGCGCACTGCCTCGAAAGCGCAAAGGACGTCAAAGAGCCGTTTGTGCGCCGCTATTTTGAGGCGCTGGGCGATTTTAACAATGTCATCACGTTCTTCCGCATGCGCGCGATGGGCGCGCAGAAGGAGGACCTGCGGGACGTGCTGCTTCCCGGCGCGGGCGTGAAATGCGACGCGCTGATCGACATGTACGAACTCTCGGCGGATACGGTGACAAAAGCGCTGTCCGACAGCGTCGCAAAGAGCGCGCTGCAGGATGGCTTATCCAAAATGCTTGTCACGGGCAGGATCGCCATGCTGGAAAAAGCGCGGGACGATTATCTGCTCTCTCTGGTCAACGCGCATCGCCACGAAGCGATGACCATCTTCCCGGTCGTGGGGTATTACCTCGCGCGGGATCGCGAGGCGAAGGCCGTGCGCCTCATCCTCACCGTGAAACGAAACGGTCTGGACGACGCGGTCATCGCGGAAAGGCTGCGGGAACTCTATGGCTAAGATCGGCGTTATCGGAGACCGGGATTCCGTTCTCCTCTTCAAAGCGGTCGGGCTCGACGTGTTTTTCGAGGACGATGGAGAGAGCGCAAACCGCACTCTCCACCGCCTCGCGCGCGAAGGGTACGCCGCCGTGATGGTCACGGAAAAGCTGTTTCCCGCCTGCGCGGAGACCATTGCGGAATATCAGGGCGAGGCGTATCCGGCGATTATACCGATTCCCGACAACCAGGGATCGCGCGGGCTCGGCGAAAAGACGCTCCGGCAAAACGTTGAAAAAGCCGTGGGCATGGATATCCTCTCCAACACATAATTGAGAAGAAAAGCGCCATATCCCGACGGGGGACGGCGCTGGACATAACTCGTAACGATTTTTACGATGACGAAAGGGCTAACAACATGCAAGGAACGATCATCAAGGTCTCGGGACCGCTCATCGTAGCCGACGGCATGGCGGACGTGCAGATGTACGACGTCGTTCGCGTCTCCGAAAAACACTTGATCGGCGAAGTGATCGAGCTGCGCGGCGACCAGGCCTCCATTCAGGTATATGAAGAAACGGGCGGCATCGGCCCGGGCGAACCCGTTGAAACGACGGGCGCGCCGCTTTCGGTCGAGCTCGCGCCGGGTTTGATTGAGGCGATTTACGACGGCATCCAGCGCCCGCTCAACGTCATCCGCGAGCGCACGGGAGACCGCATTACCCGCGGCATCATGGTGGACGCGCTGGATCACGAAAAGCTCTGGGCATTCAAGCCGACGGCCGCGGTGGGCGAACAAATCTCCGGCGGGGACGTGCTCGGCACCGTGCAGGAGACCGAGGCGGTTTTGCACCGCGTGATGGTTCCGCCGCAGATTTCTGGCAAGCTCGTCTGGCTTTTTGAGGGCGAGACGAATATTGTCAGCCCGATTGCCAAGATTGAAAAGGACGACGGTTCGATTGTCGAACTGCCGATGCTTCAGAAGTGGCCCGTCCGCAAAGGCCGTCCTTATGCGGAGAAGATCTCGCCGACCGAACCGATGATCACCGGCCAGCGCGTCATCGACACGCTGTTCCCCGTTGCAAAAGGCGGAACGGCGGCCGTCCCCGGCCCGTTCGGCAGCGGCAAGACGGTCGTTCAGCACCAGCTTGCCAAGTGGGCGGACGCGGACATCATCGTCTACGTCGGTTGCGGCGAGCGCGGAAACGAGATGACGGACGTGCTCATGGAGTTCCCAGAGCTCAAGGATCCGCGCACGGGCCTGTCACTGATGAAGCGCACGGTGCTCATCGCCAACACGTCCGACATGCCGGTCGCCGCGCGCGAAGCGTCGATCTATACCGGCATTACGATTGCGGAATATTTCCGCGACATGGGTTATAAAGTCGCCATCATGGCGGATTCCACCTCGCGCTGGGCGGAAGCGCTCCGCGAGATGAGCGGTCGCCTCGAGGAGATGCCGGGCGAGGAAGGATACCCCGCGTATCTGTCCAGCCGCCTTGCGGAGTTTTATGAGCGCGCGGGTGCGGTCAAAACGCTCGGCAGCGAAGGCCGCAGCGGCGCCGTCTCCGCCATCGGAGCAGTTTCACCTCCGGGCGGCGACATTTCGGAGCCGGTTTCGCAGGCTACGCTGCGCATCGTCAAGGTGTTCTGGGGGCTGTCCAGCAAGCTGGCCTACGCCCGCCACTTCCCGGCGATCGACTGGCTGCAGAGCTATTCGCTCTATCTCGATCGCCTCGAAGGTTGGTTCAATCAGAACGTATCGTCCGAGTGGACGTCTCTTGTGCAGAAGACCATGGCGCTGCTGCAGGAAGAGAGCGAACTGGACGAGATCGTCCGCCTCGTCGGCATCGACGCACTGTCGTTTCGCGACCGCCTGACGCTCGAGAGCACGCGCAGCATCCGCGAGGACTATCTGCATCAGGATGCGTTCCACGAGGTGGATACGTACGCTTCGCCGAAAAAGCAGTATCTGATGCTCAAGGTGATACTCGCGTATTACGAAAAGAGCCTCGCCGCACTGCAGGAGGACGCGCCGTTTAGTAAACTCGCCGCCCTGCCGGTGCGCGAGAAGATCGGCCGCCTGAAATATGTGCCGGAAACGGACATGCAGGCGCAGTATGAAAGCATCATCAAGGATCTGAACGACCAGATCCGCGCGCTCACGGAAGGGGGCGAACACCATGCGTAAGGAATACAAGACCATTCGTGAAGTCGTCGGCCCGCTGATGCTCGTCGAGCAGGTTTCCGGCGTAAAATATGACGAACTCGTCGAGATCGAACAGGCCGACGGCAGCATCCGCCGCGGGCGCGTGCTGGAAATCGACCGTGACAAGGCGCTGCTCCAGCTCTTTGAAGGCTCGCAGGGACTGCAGATCAGCTCCTCGAAGGCGCGCTTTTTAGGCAAGTCCATCGAGCTCGACGTCGCGCCCGACATGCTCGGTCGCATCTTCGACGGCATGGGCAAGCCCATCGACAAAGGACCCGCGTTGATTCCGGAAAAGCATCTGAACATCAACGGCACGCCGATGAACCCCTCCGCACGCGACTACCCGAGCGAGTTCATCCAGACCGGCATCTCCGCCATAGACGGGTTGAATACGCTCGTGCGCGGTCAGAAACTGCCGGTGTTCTCCGGCTCCGGCCTGCCGCACGCAAACCTTGCCGCGCAGATCGCGCGCCAGGCGAAGGTGCTCGGTTCGGACGAAAAGTTCGCGGTCGTGTTCGCTGCGGTCGGCATCACGTTTGAAGAAGCGGACTTCTTCATCAACGATTTTAGAAAGACCGGCGCAATCGAGAAGACCGTCACGTTCATCAACCTTGCCAACGACCCGGCCATCGAGCGCATCGCGACCCCGCGCATGGCGATCACCGCCGCGGAGTATCTGGCGTATGATCTGGGAATGCACGTGCTCGTTATCATTACGGACATCACGAACTACGCCGAGGCGCTGCGTGAGGTTTCCGCCGCGCGCAAGGAGGTTCCGGGCCGCCGCGGATATCCGGGCTATCTCTACACCGACCTTGCGAGCATGTATGAGCGCGCGGGCAGAATGCGCGACAACGCGGGCTCCATCACGATGATTCCGATTCTCTCCATGCCGGAGGACGACGTGACGCATCCGATTCCCGATTTGACCGGTTACATCACGGAAGGACAGATCATCCTCTCGCGCGAGCTTTATCGCAAGGGACTCACCCCGCCGATCAACGTTCTGCCGTCGCTTTCGCGACTTAAGGACAAGGGCATCGGCAAAGGCAAAACCCGCGAGGATCACGCAAACTCGATGAACCAGATTTTCTCCGCCTATTCGCGCGGCAAGGACGCAAAGGAGCTCGCCGTCATCCTCGGCGACGCGGCGCTGAGCGACGTGGACAAGCTCTACGCAAAGTTTGCGGACGCGTTCGAGCAGGAATATGTGTCCCAGGGCTATTACACCAACCGCACGATCGAGGAGACGCTCGACATCGGCTGGAAACTGCTCGGCATCCTGCCGAAGTCGGAGCTCAAGCGCATCAAGGACGAATACATCGAGAAATATTACCCCAAGGAGGCGTAGCCGATGGCCGCCATACAGGTAAAACCGACCCGTATGGAATTGAGCAACCTGAAGAAACGTAAAAAGGTTGCCGTCCGCGGACATAAAATGATGAAGGACAAGCGGGACGAACTCGTCCGGCGCTTCATCGAATACGCCAGACAGAACAAGGTGCTCCGCGCGGAGGTGGAGGAAAAACTCTCCCGCGCGATGAAGAGCTTTGTTCTTGCGCGCGCTTCCATGAGCGGCGCGGAGATCGAAGAGGCGCTGATGTACCCCGCCCGCGCGGCGGAAGTGACCGCCGGAACGCAGCAGGTGCTCTCCATCCGCGTGCCGAAGATCGACATTGCGGCGCAGGAGGGGTTCACCTATCCATACGGATTTGCCACGACAAGCGCGGATCTCGACCTGTCCGTGCAGCTTCTTGCAGAGCTGCTGCCGCTGCTTGTGCAGCTGGCGGAGATCGAGAAGGCCTGCGGCAGGCTGGCGGACGAAATCGAAAAGACGCGCCGCCGCGTCAACGCGCTTGAATACGTCATGATCCCGCAGATCACGGAGGCCATCCGCCGCATCCAGATGAAGCTGGACGAAAACGAGCGCGGCAACCTGACGCGGCTCATGAAGACGAAAGAGATGCTGCAGCAACAGAAGGCATAAGTTTTTAATGACGAAATGTTGAACAAGCCGCTGCGACAGAACGCATAATTGAAAAACACCGGAGGCGAACGATATGGACGTTCACGCGCTCGCTGCCGAATTTGGCTTTGCCGAGTGTTTTGTGTTTACAACCGAACCGTTTGTGCATTATGAGCGCCGTTTACAGGACGGCGTTTTGCATTCCGCGGGAAAATCGCTTGTTTCGGACATTCGTTCCTGCGCTCCCTGGGCGAACGCCGCGCTCGTGCTGATCTATCCATATCGCCCGTATGCGGACACAATCCCTGTTTCGGGTAACTATCCGTCCAGCAACGCGGCCTATCACGCCTCATACAGCCTGATGCAACGATTGGCGGAGGACGGCGTTCGCGCGGAACGCTGCTATGTACCCATCCGCGAGCTGCTCGTTCGAAACGGCGCGGGCGCGGCGCTGAAAAACGGGCTGACATACATCCCGGGCTATGGCACGCGGTATTCCGCGCAGACGCTGGTTGCCTCGCTGCCTGAACCGGAATACACGCCCGCAAAAGAGCCCATCGCCGTACGCTGCGAAACCTGCCATGCCTGCGAGCGCATCTGCCCGAGCGGCGCGATCGGCGCAGACGGGTATGATGTTGCAACGTGTGCGCGCGCGTATATGAGCGGCGAACCGATGGAAGACTGGGTGATGGACGCGATGGACTGCATGCTCGGTTGCGAGCTTTGCCAGAACGTTTGTGCTTACAATTTCGGCATCGAACCGATTGAAACCATGCCTCAGGCGTTCCGGCTGGAAGAACTGCTGGCGGGGCATGTGAAACCCGCGCTGGAGATCGTTGGAAAAAACCTGAACAAGCATGGACGGTTGATCCAGCACGCTTGCGTTATCGCCGCGAAACAGGGGAGAACCGACCTCATTGCGTTGATCGAACCGTGGCTGAACGACCCGCGGGAAGAGGTTCGCGTCGCCGCAGCGTATGCGCTGAAGCGCCTGCGGGAGGGCGGCCTTGTTAAACGCTGATTTTGTTGCAGGAATTTCATGCGCATGCCTTAAAATCTGTTTTGCTTTTGCTGGTGCATTCATGTTACAATGTTTGCGTCAACAAGTTTGCCGCGCTAAGCGGGGAGATAGCGGTGCCCTGAACCTGCAATCCGCTACAGCAGGGTGGAAATCCCGTTCCCCGGCAAGCGCCTGTGGGGTCAGATCCCGATAAGGGGCGTTGAGCGTCGGGTCCCATGCAATCGCAGGCCGTGAACCATGTCAGGTCCTGACGGAAGCAGCATTCAGCGGAAACTGCGATGTGCCGTGGAGCAGCCTGAAAGGAGCAACCTGTCGGAGCGTCGCCCGGAGGCGTGTTTGTCAAAGTTCGGGTGCGCGGCAATCCTCTCGACCGGCGTGTCATATGGTGCGCCGGTCGATTTTTGTATGAATGAATAGGCCGGAGAGAATAAAATGGGAAGTGTTTCGGCGTTCGCTTGGGCCAAATGAATTATTTGGAGTGATTTTATGGAAGACTTTTCGGTGTTCGATATTATAGGCCCGCGCATGACAGGGCCGAGCAGCTCGCATACGGCGGGCGCGGTGCGCCTTGCGCACATCGCGCGAAAGATCGCCGGTGAGGACGTAGCCGAGGCGGCGTTTACGCTCTATGGTTCGTTTGCCGAGACGGGCAGGGGCCACGGAACGGACAAGGCGCTCGTCGCCGGCGCGCTCGGGATGGACCCGGACGACCCGCGTATCAAAGAAGCGTTCGACGTTGCGCGGGAGCAGGGCATTCCCGTCTCCGTCGACTTTTCGGACGAGCCGCAGAAGCACCCGAACACCGCGCGCATCGTCATTACCGGCTCAAATGGGCTGGTGACGGATGTGCTCGGCGAGTCGGTCGGCGGCGGCAACATTCTCATCACGGAGATCAACGGTCTGGACGTCGAGTTTTCGGGCGAGTATCCGACGCTGATCATCCAGCACGACGACAAGCCCGGCGTGATTGCCGAGGTTTCGCATGTGCTCGCGCAGCTGAGCGTGAACATCGCGTTTATGCGCGTGTTCCGCCACGGAAAGGGCGAGGACGCTTACATGACCATCGAGACGGATCAGCCGGTGACGCCGGAGATGCAGAGCATGATTCTGCGGCTCTGCGGCGGCATCAACAAGCTCTTCGCGGTGTAAGGGGGAAATAAAAATGCTTTTAACGGACGCGTTTGCAAACGGCGAATCCCTGCGCCGCTACTGTCTGGAAAACGATATTCCGATCTATGAGGCGATGATTCGGCGGGAAGTGAAACTCTCCGAAAAAACGCGGGAAGAGATCATCGCTGAAATGCAGCAAAACCTCGACGTCATGCGCGCCTCTGTGGAGAGGGGGCTCACCAGCAAGGTGGAGTCCGTCAGCGGGCTCTCCGGCGGCGAGGCGATGAAGCTCTTTAAATACGGCAAGCACAACCCGTTTTC